>NZ_JBHSBM010000017.1:128161-158522 GCF_042650625.1 Planomonospora corallina | reverse complement strand
GGGTGGACGGGACGGGCACGGCAGGTAACGTGCCCGGCGCGGGCACGGCGGAAGCGGCGGGCACGGCGTCCGGCGGGGCCGGTGCGGGGGGCGGGGTCGGTGCGGTCCCGGTCAATGGATCTCCTGACGGAGTGCGGCCAGGAACAGTGCGGCGTCCCGGCCGTTGACGAGTCGGTGGTCGTAGGCGAGGCCGATGTCGGCGACGGTCCGCACCGTCACCGAGCCGTCGGCGGCCAGGACGGTCTCCGGCCGCGGAGAGGTCACCGCGAGGGCGGCGGCCGTGCCGGGCAGGACGATGGGGACGGCGAGGACCACGTCGGCGTCGGTGTGCAGGGTGACGGTGATGTTCGCCCCGGTCAGGTCCCGCTCCCGGAAGTCCCCGGTCGCGGCGGCCAGCCGGTGGCGCATCAGCGTGTCCGCGACGGCGCGCAGGGTGCCGGTGTCGCGGACGACCGGCACGTACAGGCCCTCGCCCAGGTCGAAGGTGACCCCCACGCACGGGGCCGCGGAGAACCTGACGACCGGGCCGGCGGAACCCGGCGCGTCCTCGGCGGAGGCGAACAGCAGCGGGAACCGCCCGTGCAACCGGGCCACCGCCTGCACGAACAGCTCGGGCAACCCGACGGGCCTGCGCACCTCGCGGGTCAGCTCGCGGGCCCGCGCCAGCGCCGGGCCGACGTCGAAGCGCATCACGGTGTACGCGGCCGGGACCGTCCGGTGGGAGAGGGCGACCGCGCGCGCCACGGCCCGCTGGACCCGCGGCAGCCCGTGCGTCCCGGACCCGCCGCCCGCCTCCGGATCGGCGGGGCCGGTGGAGACGGCGGCGTCCCCCGCCCCGGCCGGGCCGGGAGCGGTCCCGTCCGGTCGTGGACCCTCGCCTGCCCCGGCGGGGCCGGGAGCGGTCCCGGCCCGTTGCGGATCCGCGCCCTGGGAGGTACGGCCGGCGGCCAGGCGCTCGACGTCGGCCCGGCGGACCAGCGGCAGGCCCAGGGCCAGCACCTGCTCCTCGGAGACGCCCAGCTCCGCCATCGCGATCCGGGCCGGGACGGTGATCGCCGAGGCGGCGTCCGCGCCGGAGACCGCCTCCGCGGCGGACGCCGCGGCGGGCTTCCCTGCGTGTTCCCCGGTGGACGGCCTGGACGGGGACCCGGTGCGATCCGCGGCGGATCCGGCGGTGCGGGCCGGATCGGGTCCGGCCGGGTCGCCGGTGACGACGCGGGCCAGTACGGCGCCCGGGGCGACCCAGGCGTCCTTGGCCGCGACGTGGACCAGCCGGCCGGAGGCGTCCGCCTCGATCTCGTCGGCGGCCTTGGAGGTCTCCAGGACCGCCACCGCCTCACCGGCGTGCACCGGCTCGCCGTCGCCGACGAGCCACTCCACGACCAGGTACTCGGTGTCCTGGTTGTTCAGCTTGGGGACGAGGACGTCAGCCACGCGGCGCCTCCTGCGCTACCCGCCGTACGGCCTCGCGTACGGCGCGGTGGACATCGGCGGCACCGAGGAGGACCTCCCGTTCCAGGTGGGCGGCGGTGGGGATCACCGACGCCCGCGAGCAGACCAGGCGGACCGGCCCGCGCAGCCGGTCCCAGGCCCGCCGGTGGACCTGGTGGGCGACCTCCGCGCCCCAGGCGCCGCCCGGGGCGCTCTCCTCGGCGACCAGCACGACCTGCCCGAGGTGCGGCAGCAGCGCCTCGGCGTCCAGCGGGTACAGCCGGGACGGCACCAGCAGCCGGCAGGCGATCTCCTCCTCCAGCAGCAGCGACCGCATCGCCTCCATCGCCCGGTGCGCCGTCCCGCCCGGGGCGATGATCACGCAGTCGGGGCGGGCGGCGAGCTCCGGCACGACCGGCTCCACCACGGCGAGGTCGCCGTCGCGGCGCGCCCGCAGCAGCGGGCCGGTCTCCCCCGTCTGCCGGGTGTAGAGGACCTTGTCCTCGAAGAACAGGCACGGCTCGCCCCGCTCCACCATGGCCGCGAGCACCTCGCGGTTGTCGTGGAAGGGCGACATCTCGTACAGGGCCAGGCCGGGCACCCCGACGAAGTGCTTCTGCAGGCTCTGGCTGTGCGTGGGGCCGTAGCCGCGGCCGCCGCCGGTGGGGCAGCGGACGACCATCCGCAGCGGCAGGCGCGAGCCGTACATCGACACCGACTTCGCGGCGAAGTTGCACAGCTGGTCGAAGGCGAGCGTGGCGAAGTCGCCGAACATGATCTCGGCCACCGCGGTGTTGCCGGCCAGCGCGAGCCCGGCGGCGACCCCGGTGAGGGCGCCCTCGCTGATCGGGGTGGTGATCACCCGGCCGGGGAAGCGGGTGGAGAGCCCTTTGGTGATCTTGAAGGCGCCGCCGTACGGGTCGAGGACGTCCTCGCCCAGCACGTACGCCGCCGGGTCGTCGTCGAGCAGCCCGTGCAGGGCGGCGTTGAGGTTCTCGGCTACGCGCACGGCGACCACCTCGACGGCGGGCGGGCGGCGACCTCGGCCGCGATCTCCTCGACCCGGGCCCGGACCCGCTCGTCGGACGGGTGGAAGTGGCCCGGGTGGTCGTGGGCGTAGCGTGCGTACCAGTCGTGCGCGCGGGCCGCGCGGACCTGCGCGGGCGGGCGGGTGTCGTCCCCCTTGCTGTGCGGGCCGAGCCGGTGGGTGCGGAACTCCGCCACCAGTGGCCGGCCCTCCCGCACCCGGGCGACCAGCGGCGCCAGCGCGGGACGGATCTCGTTGACGTCGGCCGAGACGACCAGGTGGTGGTCGATCCCGAACGCCGCCGCCCGCCCGGCGATGCTCCCCGCGAGGTGCGCGCCCGTGGGCGTGGACTGGGCGATGCCGTTGTTCTCCACGACCACCAGCAGCGGCAGGCCCCAGAGGGCGGCCAGGTTCAGCGCCTCGTAGACGGCGCCCTCGCCCCAGGTGCCGTCGCCGATGTAGACGCACGCCAGCGCGCCCGCCCCGCCGCGCCGCAGGTGCAGGGCGACGCCCGCGGCGACCGGGAGGCTCTCCCCCTGCACCCCGGTGGACAGGTAGCGGTCCCGGTGGATGTGCTGGCTGCCGCCCACCCCGCCGCAGACCGCGCCCTCCCTGCCCATGATCTCCGCCAGCAGCCCGTGCGCGTCGCCGAACCGGGCCAGGTAGTGGCCGTGGCCGCGGTGGTTGCTGAAGACGAAGTCGGCCGGTCCCAGCAGGGGGCGCAGCGCCACCGGCACGTACTCCTGGCCCAGGCAGGTGTGGGTGGTGCCGTTCAGCTCGCCCCTGCCGTACAGCCGCAGCAGCGTCAGCTCGAAGTGCCGGATCAGCAGCAGCAGTTCGAGGTCGTCGTCGGCCAGCCGGGAGAGCCCCGTCCCCGGGGCGCCGGAGGGGCCGGGGTTCTCCCGGGCGGGGGTCACGGTCACCGCCCCGGCCGCCGTCTCGGTCACCGCCCCGATCACCGTCTCAGTCACCGTCTCAGTCACCGTCTCGGTCGTCGCCCCGGTCACCGTCTCGGTCGTCGCCCCGGTCACCGCCGAGGAGCTTGACGATCCCGGCGACGGTGGGGTTGTCGAAGAAGTCGTCCAGCTCGACCTCGACGCCGAGGCGCTTGCGCATCCGGACGATGATCTGCGTGATGGTCAGCGAGTGGCCGCCGAGGTCGAAGACGTCGTCGTGGTCGTCGATCGGCGAGACGCCCAGGACCTCCTCCCAGATCTCCCGAACCTGGTCGGTGAGGGTGGTGACGGAACCCATGTGCGTTCTCCAGGGGTGGTGCGGCGGCCCGCCGCCGGTCGCGGCGGGTCACGGGGTGGTCCGGTGGGGGGCCGGCAGGTCGCGCAGGCGCAGGCCGGGATCGCGCCCGGCCCGTTCCAGCAGCAGGAGCAGGTCGGCCGCGAAGGCGCCGGCGTCCGGCAGCGCCCCGGGGTCGTGGCGCAGGGCGATGTCGAGGCCGTCCGGCCCGTCCACGCACTGCAGGTGGAGCGCGCCGCGGACGGAGCCGTTGGGGACGGTCCGGTCGACCGCGCACTCCAGGCCGCTGAAGACCGGGTCCTGCAGGGCGCGGGCGCGGTAGCTGACCGAGACGGGCGCCAGCGCGGCGTGCGGGCGCAGCCGGGGCAGCGCCCTGCTCAGCGGGACGCCGCGGAAGCGGTAGACCTCCCGCAGCCGGGCCCGCAGCCCGGTGGCGAAGGCGCCGAAGGTCTCCCCCGGCTCCGGGTGCGAGGTGACGGGCAGTTCGTTGACGAACACGCCGATGTGCCCGGCCGCCTCCGCCGGGCGGGTGGACAGGTCCACGGCCGTCGTGACGGCGGCGTTGCCGTACCCGGCGAGCAGGGCGTGCAGCGCGGCGAGCAGCGTCTCGAACCGGGTCAGCCCGGCGACGGCCGGGAGTCCTGCGCGGAGGCGGAGCGTGCGGCCCTCGGCCGCCCGGCGGGAGCGCAGCGCCCGGCCGCGCACCACCGTCTCGCCGGGCTCGCGCCACCGGGACGACCAGAACTCCCGGGCGGCCGGCAGCGCCTCGGCGATCCGCTCGCGCTCGGCCCGGCCGGGGTCGAGCGGGGGCGGCGGGTGCGGGTCCTCACCGTTGTACAGCGCGGCGAGGTCGGCCACCAGGATGTCCTTGGAGTGCCCGTCGAAGACCAGGTGGTGGGCGGTGAAGGCCAGGGTGAGCCGTCCGGGGCCGGTCTCGTGGACGGCGAAGCGGGCCAGCGGCCCGGTGTCCACGTCGAAGGGGGCGAGGACCTCCTCCCGCACCGCCTCCGGCCAGTCCTCCGGATTCCCCGCCGGGTCTCCCCACCCGGGTGTCCGCCGGCGCCGTACCGGCACCGGGGCTCCGGGGACGAGCCGCAGCCCGCCCGCGGTCTCGGCCGCGACGGAGCCCAGGACCGGGTGGCGGTCCACGACCGCGGCGCAGGCCGCCGCCAGCGCGTCCGGGTCCGGACCGCCGCGCAGGTGGACCAGGAGGGGCATGTGGTAGGCGGTCCCCGCCCCGGTGGTCTGCTCGGTCACCCAGATGCCCTGCTGGAGGACGGTGGCCTCCACCTCCTCCCGGGGGGAGGCGGTTCCGGCGCTCACGCGGGGGCCCGTTCCGCCGGCCCGGACGCCTCCCGCGCCGCCAGATCCGCGCGCAGCGCCCGCTTGTCGGCCTTGCCTCCCGCGTTGCGGGGCAGCGCGGCGACCGTGACCACGTGGGCGGGCATCTCGTACGGCGCGAGCCGGTCGGCGAGGAAGAGCCGCAGTTCCTCGGCGGTCAGCGGCGCGCGGACGGCCATGGCGACGGCGACGACGGTCCCGAGCACCGGGTGCGGCACACCGAACGCGGCCGCCTCGGCCACCGCCGGGTGCCGGAAGACCGCCTCCTCCACGCGGAGGGTGGAGACCTTGTGGGCGCCGGACTTGACCACGTCGCTCTCGCGGTCGACGAGGTAGAGGTAGCCGTCCCGGTCCAGGTAGCCGAGGTCGCCCATGCGGACCCAGCCGTCGCGGAAGGTGCCGGAGCCCGGCTCCGCGTAGTACGAGCGCGGCGCGGCCGCCGAGCGCATCCAGACCTCGCCGGTCTCGCCCGGCGGGAGCGGCTCCCCGTCCGGTCCGGCGATCCTGACCCGCCCTCCGGCCACCGCCCGGCCCACGCTGCCGGGCCGTTCCGGGTCGACCATCATGACCGTCTGGGCGGGGGCCGCCTCGGTAGAGGTGTAGTAGTTGACGATCGTCGCGTTCGGGAAGGCCCCGGGCAGCGCCTCGGCGACCGCCGCGGGCAGCGGGGCGGCGGCGGAGCCGAGCAGCCGCACTCTGGACAGGTCGTGCCGCCCGGCCGCTCCCGAGCCGAGCAGCTCGATCGCCATCGCCGGGACGAGGAAGACCGTCCCGGCCCGGTACTCCTCGATCAGCGCGGCGAAGCGGCCGGGGGTGAACCGGGGCAGGGTGACCACGGCGGGGCAGGCGTCCACCGCGTTGACCAGCATCATCTGGCCGGCGTTGGTGCCGACAGGGAAGGCGTGGACCAGGTGCCGGGAGTGCGCGAACGGGCGCCGCCGCGCGCCGCACCCGTGGGCCAGGTTGGCGTGGGCGGCCGCGACGCCCTTGGGACGGCCGGTGGTGCCCGAGGTGTAGAGGATCTGCGCGAGGTCTCCGGGCGCGGGATCGGGGAGGTCGTGGGATGTCTGCGCGCTCAGGCCGTCGAGCGTCGCGGTCCAGCCGCCGCCGGGGACGTCCGGACCCCCGCCCGCTCCCCGCGCGTGCACGGCCCCGGCCGCGCCGCAGTGCCCGAGCATGGAGCGCAGGTCGGCGGCGGTGAGGCGGTCGGAGAGCGGCACCGCGGCGGCTCCCGCCTTGAGCACCCCGATGAAGGCCACGGCGTAGTCCGCCCAGTCCGCGTTCCCGAAGACCAGCCCCACCCGGTCGCCGCGGGCGACGCCGCGCTCCACCAGGCCGTGCGCGACCGCGGTGGACCGCTCGTGCCACCGGCCGTAGGTCAGCGGCGCCGATCCCTGGACGATCAGTGCGACTCCGTCGGGGTCGGCGAGCGCCCGGTCCGCGAGGAGGTGGGGGAGGGTCGGGTTCACCATGTGAACCTCCCGATAAAGATCGGATGTATTGCGATCGCGGACAGAGGAACACCACGACCATTACAGGAAAGAATCTTTACTATTCCGATGCGGGCGTCAGTCTTGCACGCCCGGCGGGGCCGCGCAAGAGTCTCCGGCCGACCCTCGGCGGAGCCGGGAACCCCCGCGCCACAGGGTCTTGCGTGACCGGAAGAGCGGGTGCGAAACTAGCGAGCCACATCTAACCGGAAAGTTTCTTTCCAAAAAGATGCACGCTGGAACACCGAAAAAGCTGGGCTGATGCCCGCAGGACGGATGGCCGCACATGTGGCCTCTCCTCCGCCCGCGTGACCACGAACCCGCGTCCGCCGAAGGAGCCCCCGTGCCCCGACCAGAGACCGGACCTTCCCGCGCCTCCTCGGCCGGCCCGGTGAGGGAGCACCCGCTCTCCCCCGGCCAACAGCGCCTCTGGTTTCTCCACCGCTTCGACCCGACGGATCCGAGCTACAACACATCCTATGTTTACCGGCTGAAAGGGTCGCTTGATAAGGACGCGCTGACCTCCGCGTTCACCGCGGTCGCGGCCCGCCACGAGAGCCTGCGCACCCGGTTCCGCGAGACCGGCGGAGAGCCGGTGGCGGTCGTCGACCCGCCCGCGCCCGTGCCGGTCCGGCGGCTGACCGCCGCCGGCGAACAGGAGGCCCGGCGCCTGGTCGCCGCGCTCACCAACACCGCCTTCGACCTGACCGCCGCGGCGCCTTTCCTGGTCGCACTGGTCGAGCTGGGACCCGGCGACCACGTCCTGTGCGTCGTCGTGCACCACATCATCAGCGACGGCTGGTCGCTCAACGTGCTCCGCGCCGAGGTCGCCGCCCACTACGGCAGCCGCGGCACGGCGCCGCTGCCCGATCTCCCCCTCCAGTACGGCGACCACGCCCGCGAGCGGCACTGGACGGACGCCGACCTGCGCTGGTGGGCCGGGCACCTGGCCGGGGTCCCCCCGCTGGACCTGCCCGCCGACCGGCCGCGCCCGGCCCAGCGCTCCTCGGCCGGGGCCGCGCTCGACTTCCGGATCGGCCCGGAGGCGGCCGCGGAGATCGCCGCGCTCGCCCGCCGGGCGCGCTGCACGCCGTACATGGTGCTGTTCGCCGCCTACCAGGTGCTCCTGGCCCGGCACACCGGCCGGCACGACTTCTGCGTGGGCACCCCGACGGCCGGCCGGAACCGGGTCGAGCTGGAGCCGCTGATCGGGTTCTTCTCCAGCACGCTGCCGGTCCGCTGCGACCTGTCCGGCGACCCTTCCTTCGCCGAGCTGCTCCGGCGCACCCGCCGCGCGGTGCTGGACGCCCTCGCCCGCCAGGACGTGCCGTTCGAACGACTGGTGGCCGAGCTCGACGTGCGGCGCGACCTCAGCCGCACCCCGGTCTTCCAGACGATGTTCGCCCTGCACACCCACGGCGAGGACCCCGACCCGCTGCCCGGGCTGTCCGCCGTCCCGTTCCCGAACGGCTGGCACCCCGCGCGCTACGACCTGTCGGTCGACATGGCGGCCGACCCGGACGGCGCGCTCAGCGGGCGGATCATCTACAGCACCGAGCTGTTCGACCACGCGACCGTGGCGCGGTTCGCCGAGCGCTTCCAGGAACTGCTCGCCTCGGCCGTCGCCGGCCCCGAGTCGCCGGTGAGCGGGCTGCGGATGGCGCCCGAGGCGGAGTCGGCCCTGCTGGACGCCTGGAACGCCACCGGCGCGGACCTGCCCGAGGCGACGCTGGCCGACCTGGTCCTGGCGCAGGCCGCGGCCACCCCGGACGCGGTGGCGGTCGTCGCCGGCCCGGACACGCTGACCTACGCGGAGCTGGCCCGCCGGGCCGCGGAGACCGCGGCCCGGCTGACCGCGGCGGGAGCGGGCCGCGGCTCGCTGGTCGCGATCCGGATGGAACGCGGCGCCGACATGCTCGTCGCCCTGCTGGGCACGGCGCTCAGCGGCGCGGCCTACCTCCCGGTGGACCCCGGCTACCCGGAGGCCCGCACCGCGTACGTGCTCCAGGACTCGGCCGCCGCCCTGGTCCTGACCTCGCTCGAAGACCTGCCGCCCGCACCGTCCGGCCGTGCTCCGGCGGCGGGCCCGGCCCGGCCCGGCGACCCCGCCTACGTGCTCTACACCTCGGGCTCCACCGGCCGCCCGAAGGGCGTGGTGGTCCCGCACCGGGCGCTGGTGAACTTCCTGCTGGCGATGCGGTCGCTGCTGGGCTCCACCCCGCGCGACGTGTGGCTGGGGCTGACGTCGTTGTCGTTCGACATCTCCGCCCTGGAGCTGTACCTGCCGCTGGTGACCGGCGGCCGGGTGGTGGTCGCGGACGCCGCCGCCGCCGTGGACGGCGCCGAGCTCGCCCGGCTGGTCCGCGGGCACGGGGTCACCCACGTGCAGGCGACGCCGTCGGGCTGGCGGGTGCTGCTCACCGGCGACCTGCCCCGGGTGACGGCGCTGGCCGGCGGCGAGCCGCTCCCGCTCCGGCTCGCCCGCGAGCTGCGCCCGCGCGTGGACCGCCTCGTCAACGTGTACGGCCCGACCGAGACGACGATCTGGTCGACCGCCTGGGAGGTGCCCGCCGATCCCGGCGAGATCGCGATCGGCCGCCCGATCGCCAACACCACGGTCCACGTCGTGGACGGAACCGGCCGGGAGGTCCCGGTCGGGGTCCCGGGCGAGCTGCTCATCGGCGGCGCCGGGGTCGCGACCGGATACCTGGGCCGCCCCGCGCTGACCGCCGAGCGCTTCGTCCCCGGGCCGGGCGGCTCCCGCCGCTACCGGACCGGTGACCGGGCCCGGCTGCGGCCCGCCGGGACCCTGGAGTTCCTCGGCCGCCTCGACGACCAGGTCAAGCTGCGCGGCCACCGGATCGAGCCGGGCGAGATCGAGGCGGTGATGGACGCCTGTCCCGGGGTCCGGCAGTCCGTCGCGGCGGTCCGCGGCGACCTCCTGGTCGCCTATCTCGTGCCGGAGCCGTACGCCGGCGGCGCCGAGGCCGAGGCCGAGGCCGAGGCCGTGGACGGCACGGACGGCACGGACGGCACGGACGGCACGGACGGTGCGGACGGCTCGGACGGCACGGACGGTGCGGGAGCCGCGCCCGCCCCGGACACCCTGGCCGCCCCGGACGCCGCGGCGGACGCGCACCGCGCCCTGCTCGACCGGGTGCGCGGACACCTGGCCCGGGAGTTGCCCGGCCACATGGTGCCCGCGGTGCTCACCGTGGTGGACGCGCTGCCGCTGACGCCCAACGGGAAGATCGACCGCTCCGCGCTGCCCGAGCCGGCCGCCGCGCCCCGCGAGCACGTCCCGCCGCGCGGCGACGCCGAGGAGCTGGTGGCCGAGGTCTTCACCGAGGTCCTCGGCGTCACCGGGGTCGGCGCCCACGACGACTTCTTCGCCCTGGGCGGCCACTCGCTGACCGCCGCCCGGGTCGTCGCCAGGATCCGCGCGCTCGCCGAGGTGGACGTGCCGATCCGCACGCTGTTCACGCGGAGCACCGTGGCGGGGCTCGCCGCCGCGGTGGAGGAGCTGCTGGTCGCCGAGCTCGCCGCGCTGCCGGAGGAGGAGGCGCGACGCCTCATGGAAGCGGGGAGCCGAGGATGAGCCATCTCGTCGTGGTCAACCACGAGGAGCAGTATTCGATCTGGCCGGCGGGCCGGGAGCTGCCGGACGGCTGGCGCGCGGAGGGCGCCTCCGGCAGCCGGGAGGAGTGCCTGGCCCACATCGAGCGGGTCTGGACGGACCTGCGCCCGCTCAGCGCGAGAGGAGACGGTGATGCCTGAGCAGCGGACCCCGCCCGCCCCGGATCCGCGGGAGCGGAGCGCGACCGTCAGGCGGCTGGCCGAACTGGTGGCCGCGGCCTCGGACGGCGCGGTCACCGCCGAGGAGGCGCTGGCCGCGCAGGTGCCGCTCGCGGCGCTGGGGTTCACCTCCCTGGCCCAGATGCGGCTGATCGACGCGGTGGAGGCGGAGTTCGGGATCGAGTTCGATCTGTCGGCCGCCGGGGCCGCGGCGCTGAACGACCTGGACGCGCTGGAGCGCCACCTGGCCGGGGCGCGCTGATGGACGCCCGGTTCGCGGGCGGCCGCGCGGGCACGGCCCCGCTCACCTGGGGACAGCGGGCCATCTGGGACACCATCCGCGCCACCGCGCCCGACGACCACTACTTCAACTTCGGCCGGGTGCTCACGGTGCCGGGACGGGCCCGGCCGCTCACCCCGGAGCGGGCCGCCGAGGCTCTCGGCGCGCTGGTGGAGCGGCACGAATCGCTGCGGACCCGGCTCGGCGGGGCCGGGCCGTACCAGGAGGCGGGGCCCCACCCGGAGGCCGGGCCGTACCGGGAAGCGGACCCGTACCGGGAGGCCGGGCCGTACCAGGTGCTGGAGAGCGCGGGCGCGCTCCCGCTCACGCTCGCGACCGGCGACCCCGAGCGGCTCCTCGGCGAGCTGGCGGCCACCGCGTTCGACTACGCCTGCGAGTGGCCGCTCCGGGCCGGCCTCGTCGTCGACGGCGGCGAGGTCACCGAGATCGTCCTCGTCTTCTGCCACCTGGCCGCCGACGGGCTGGGCGCCGAGGCGGCCCTGCGCGACCTGCGCCTGCTCCTGCTGCGCGGCTCCGTGCCCGGCCCCGTCCCGCCGCAGCCGCTGGACCTGGCCCGCTGGCAGGAGTCCGAGCCGGGACGGCGGGCCGCCCGCGCCGCGGCCGGGCACTGGGAGCGGGAGTACCGGCGCATCCCGCCGACCATGTTCGACCGGCCCTCCGGGGAGGCGGCGGACCCGCCGGTCTGGCGGGCGCTGCTCGTCTCCCGGGCGGCGGAGCTGGCCGTACGGCGGCTCGCCGCCACGCACGCCGCGAGCACCTCGACCGTGCTGCTGGCCGCCGCCACCGCGCTGACCGGAACGGTGACCGGGCGCGACGTCTGCGCCATGCTGCCCATCGTGGCCAACCGCTTCCGCGGCGGCACCGCGAACGCGGTCACCACGCTCTCCCAGGAGGGCCTGTTCGTGCTCGGCCCGCGCCGGGGCTCCTTCACGGAACTGCTGCGCGCGGCCGGGCCCGCCGCGCTGAACGCCTACCGCTCGGCCTACCACGACCCGCGCGACCGAGATCGGCTGACGGCGGAGGCGAGCCGGGAGCGGGGCACACCGGTCCATCCCTACTGCTGCTTCAACGACATGCGCTTCGCCGACCGGGCGGGCCCCGTCCCCGGCGGGGCGGAGGTACGGCGGGCGGCGGCCGAGACGGCGCTGTCCTGGCCGCTCCGGCAGGAGAACCTCAACTGCCGGTTCTGCCTGCACGTGACCGCCGAGCCCGGCGGCCTCGGCGTCTCCCTGACCGCCGACACCCGCTTCCTGTCCCGGCCGGCCATGGAGCGCTACCTGCTGGATCTGGAGTCGCTGCTGGTGGAGGCGGCCTGCGACGAGGTCCCGGAGCCCGCCGGATGACGATCTGCGCCTACGCCGAGTCCACCTCCGTCGCCCAGGGCGGGCGGCTCCGCTTCCACCTGACCCGCACCTCGCGGGCCCCGCTGCGCGGCACGGTGACCGTGGAGGACACCGCCGCAGGCCGGCGGTTGCCCGGCGGCGCGTTCCGGGGCCCGCACTGGGACCTCGACGTGCCCGGGGACTGGACGAGCTCGCTCTACCGGGCCGTCTTCACCTCCGGCGAGGACGGCGAGGAGACCGCCGAGGTGCACTTCGTGGTCCGGGCCGCGCGGCCCGCCTCGCCCATCCTGCTCTCGGTCCCGTTCCCGACCTGGCAGGCCTACAACCGGGCCGGGATCCCCGGCGAGTCGCTGTACTGGACCGAGCAGCCCACCCGCGCCGCGCGCGTCTCCTTCGACCGGCCGGGCGGCGGCCCGCCGCCGGAGCGCTGGGAGGAGGGCATGATCCGCTGGCTGGGGCCCGCCGGGTACGCCGTGGACTACTGCTCGGGGCTCGACCTGCACGACGGCGCCGGCCTGCTGGCCGGCTACCGCCTGCTGGTGGTCAACGGCCACGACGAGTACTGGTCGGCGGGCATGCGCGACAGCGTCGAGGACTTCGTCCGCCGCGGCGGCAACCTCGCCGTGTTCTCCGGAAACACCTGCTGGTGGCAGTTCCGCCTGGAGGACGGCGGGCGGACCATGGTCTGCCACCGCGACGCCGCCGCCGATCCCGTGGCCGCGACGGAGCCCGCCCTCACCACGGTCGAGTGGTCCAGCGCGCCGGTCGACCGGCCGGAGAACGGCCTGATCGGCGTGAGCTTCCGGCGGGGCGCCGGAACCTGGGGGCCGTACATGGAGAAGATGCACGCCGAGTCCTACACCGTCCGGTTCCCGGAGCACTGGGCGTTCGAGGGGACCGGACTCGGCGAGGGCGACGCGTTCGGCCGGGGCGCGATCGGCTACGAGACCGACGCCTGCGACTTCACCGAGGTGGACGGGGTGCCCCTGGCCACCGGCCGCGACGGCACGCCGCCGTCCTTCGTCATCCTCGCCACCGCGGACCTGCGCCACTGGGACCGGTACGGCCAGGGCGGCATGGCCACCATGGGCGTGATGCGCCTGGGCGCCGGGACGGTGTTCACCGCGGCCACGGTGAACTGGGGCAACACCCTGCACGATCCGCTCGTCGCCCGGATCACCCGCAACGTGCTGGACCGCCTGTCGGGACCGGCGGCGGAGGCGTGGGAGGTGATCGGCCCGGGCGGCCCCCGCGACCCGGGTGATCCTCACAACCCAGGTGGCCCTCACGGCCCGCGTTGGCCTTGCGGTCCCCTGCACGCGCTGGCCGCCGTCGGCTCGACCCTGTACGGGACCGGGCCGGACGGCTCGCTGTCCGCCCGGGAGATCTGCGGGCAGAACCTCCGCTGGCGCCCCGCCGGGCCCGCCCCCGGCGTGGTCGCCCTGGCCTCGCCTCGCGAGGCCTCCCCCGGCCGCCCCATCACCCTCTACGGACTGACCGCCGACGGCCGCCTCGTCCGCCGCGAGTCCGACGGCTCGTGGACCGCGATCGGCCGCGCGCCCGGCGGCACGGCGGACGGCCGGGCGACGGACGGCCGGGCGACGGACGGCCGGGCGACGGACGGCCCGGTGACGGACGGCCCGGTGACGGACGGCCCGGTGACGGACGGCCCGGTGACGGACGATGGAGCGGCCCCCGGTGGCCCGGTGACGGACGGCGGAACAGTCCCCGGCGGCGCGGTCGCGGACGGTGAGACGGCCCCCGGCGGCCCGGTTGGGCTGGCGATGGTGAACGGTGAGCTGTTCGCGACCTGGGCCGGCCACCTCTGGTGCTCGGCGGGCGACGGCTCCTGGACGCGGGTCGGCGCCGCCCCGGACGTGGTCGCCCTCACCGCCGTGAACGGCCGCCTCTACGCCGTCTGCGCGGACGGCCGCGTCCGCACCCGCCTGCCGCTCGCCGCCCCGGCCGAGTGGACGGACCTGTGCGACGCCGGCGGCGCGACCACGCTCGCCGCCCACGCCGGCCGGCTGATCGCCGCCTCCCCCGGCGGCCCGCTCCGCTGGCGCGCCGCCGTCCCCGGCTGACCCGCGCCACCGTCCCCGGCCGGTCGCGGTCCGCAGGCCACGACCGACCGGGATCCAGGCCACGACCGACCGGGATCCGGGTCACGACCGATCGAGCCGCGACCGACCGGTATACGGACCGCGGCCACGGCGCGGGCCCCGGTCAGACCGTGTCGGAGAAGACCTCCTCGCGGGCCCGCTGGAGCGCGGAGACCAGGGCGCCGCGGAGCACCGGATTGCCCTCCACCTCGGTCACCACGACCCGCGGCCGGCTCGGGCAGACGCGGGCCACGGCCTCCTCCACCCGGGCTGCCAGCGCCGGGCCCCCGGCCCTGCCGACGTCACCGCCGAGCACGATCAGCCCGGGGTCCAGGACCACGGCCACCGCCGCCACCCCGACCGCGAGCCGCCCGGCCAGCTCGTCCAGGAAGCCCTCCGCGCCCTCGGCGACGGCCGTACGGACGCGCTCGCCGACGGACCGGCCGCCGAGGCCGTACGCGCCCGCCAGGCCGGTCACTGCGTCCCCGCCGACCAGCCGCTGGAAGGAACCGGACTGGGGCTCGCCCACGCCGGTGGGGAGCGGTTCGCCGGGGACCGGGAGCCAGCCGATCTCGCCCGCGCCCCCGGTGAACCCGCGGTGCAGGCGCCCGCCGAGCATGACGCCGAGGCCCTGGCCGACCCCGGCCCACAGCAGCACGAAGTCGTCCGCGCCGAAGGCGGCGCCGCACTCGCGCTCGGCGAGGGCGGCGAGGTTGACGTCGTTCTCGATCGTCACCGGGACGCCGAGACTCCGCCGGAGCTCGGTGAGCACGCCCTCGTGCCAGGAGGGCAGGTCGAAGGAGAAGCTCACGTCACCGGTCCGGGGGTCGACGACGCCCTTGGTGCCGATCACGAAGCCGCGGAGCCGGGACCGGGTGATGCCCGCCGCCGCGCAGGCCCGGCGGACGGCGCCGCGCACCAGCCGTACCGGGTCCGCCTCGCCGCCGGCGGCGGGGACGTCCACCGCGACCTCCGCGACGAGCTCGCCGGTGACGTCGGCGATGCCCGCGCTGATCCGGTCCGGCAGCACGTCGAGGCCGGCGACGTACGCGCACGAGGGCACCACGCCGTACAGCGCCGCGTTGGGCCCGCGCCCCCCGGCCTGCTCCCCGACCACCGAGACCAGCTCCCGTTCCTGGAGCCGGGCCAGCAGCTGACCCGCCGTGACCTTGGACAGGCCGGTGCGCTCGCCCAGCTCGGCCCGGGTGAGGGGGCCGCCGGAGAGCAGCAGCTCGAGCGCCGCACGGTCGTTGAGCTGGCGTAACAGCCGCGGCGTCCCCGGTCGTCCAGCCACGTTCTTCCTCCCCCGTCACGATCCGCTAACGACCGTTTCTTTTAAGAAAGTTTCTTGTTAGTTTAGCGCTCGTCAGCCCGCAGGCAAGCGCAGGAAAGGCCGCGGGATGCCAGAGCGCCGACCGTATGGAGGGCGTCTTCGAGCAGGTACGGCGCGGCATGGGGACCGGGCCGCGACCCGAAGCGCGACCCCGACGCGAAGCCGGGAAGGGAGAACCCCACAGTGAAGATCACGAAGATCGCCGTCGCGACGGCCACCACGGCCGCCCTGGCCCTGGGTCTCGCCGCGTGCGGCTCCAGCGAGCCCGCGCAGAACGACACCGGGACGAAGGCCGACGCCTCCGCAGGCGGGCCGAAGTTCGCGGGCCAGACGCTCACCCTGTGGCGTCTCGGTGAGAGCAACCCGGCCGCCCAGAAGTACACCGACGACCTGGTCGCCGCCTTCAAGCAGCAGAGCGGCGCCGAGGTCAAGGTCGAGTGGATCCCGTGGCCCCAGGTGAACGACAAGTTCACCGCGGCCGCCGCGGGCGGCGCCGGCCCGGACGTCACCGAGATCGGCAACGACCAGGTGCCGCTCTGGCGCAGCCAGGACGCCCTCCACCCGATCACCTCGATCTTCAGCGGCGGCGAGCAGGCCGAGATCCCGAAGAACCTGCTCTCCCTGGAGACCGACGCCGGCGAGATCTACGCCTCGCCGTGGGGCATGGGCACCCGCGCCGTGCTCTACCGCAAGGACTGGTTCGACGAGCTGAAGATCGAGGTCCCGAAGACCTGGGACGAGCTCGTCGCGGCGGCCAAGAAGATCCAGAAGGACAAGGGCAAGGACGTCGACGGCTTCGCCTTCAACGGCGGCTCCGACGCCAACCACCTCCTCGGCTCGCTCGCCTGGGCCGAGGGCGGCGACTACGCCGTCAAGGAAGGCGACAAGTGGGTCGGCAAGCTGACCGAGCCGGGCTTCAAGGCCGGTTTCGCCACCTACACCAGCCTCGTCACCGAGGGCCTGTCCGGCAAGTCCCGCCTCACCCAGAACTCCGCCGACATCCGCACCCGCTTCGCCAACGGCAAGGTCGGCATGTACCTGACCGCCGGCTGGGACATCGCCACGATCAAGGAGGAGAGCTCCGGCAAGGTCGACGAGGCGAAGATGGCCTTCTTCCCGCTCCCGACCAAGAGCGGCGGGGCGGCCCCGGCCTTCTTCGGCGGCAACGACATCGCCGTCTGGAACGACGCCGAGAACAAGGAGCTGGCGACCGAGTTCGTGAAGTTCGCCACCACCAAGGAGTGGGCGGGCCGGTACGCCTCCGAGGGCGGCCTGCTCCCGATCTACCCCGAGCACCTCGAGAAGCTGAAGGAGGACCCGGCGCAGGCCCCGTTCGCCGAGGCCTTCGCCAACGCCCGCGCCCTGCCGGCCGACTCCAACTGGACCGAGGCCGGTGAGACCAAGGCCGTGCTGCAGAACGCCGCGGTCTCGGTCATCGAGGGCAAGGCCGGCGCCGACGAGGCCCTGGCCAAGGCCAACACGGAACTCGAAGAGATCCTGAACCAGCAGTAACCATGGCGAACACGTCAACGATCGCCCGGGGCGGAGGCGACTCCTCCGCCCCGGCGCGGCGTCCTCCGCGCTCCCGGCGGCAGGCGAAGGCGAGCGGGATGCCCGCCTGGCTCGTCCCCTACGTCCTGCTCGCCCCCGGGCTCCTGGTCATCGCCGGACTGCTGCTCTACCCGACGATCCAGATGCTCATCATGTCCTTCCAGAAGGTGGGGCTGCGCCAGATCCGCGGCGTGCCGGCCGACTGGGTGGGCGGTGAGAACTACACCCAGATCTTCGAGAGCGAGATCTTCTGGTCCTCGCTCCGCAACACCGTCGTCTTCGCCGTCGTCACCGTGACGCTCACGCTGGTCCTCGGCACCGCGGTCGGCGTCCTGCTCAACAAGCTGAGCAAGAGGATGTCCACGTTCGTGGTCGTCGGCATCATGTCCGCCTGGGCCGTGCCGCCGGTCGCCCAGGGCGTCATCTGGCGCTGGCTCGCCGACGCCGACGCCGGAATGATCAACTGGGCGCTCAACCTGCTCCCCGACTGGTTCTCGGAGCTGCTGTTCGGCCGGGCCGACTGGACCGGCGAGCCCTGGCTCAACGACGCGTTCACGGTCTACCTGGTCCTGATCGTCTGCGTGGTCTGGGCCTCGTTCCCGTTCATCGCGGTCTCGGTGCTCGCCGGCCTCAAGGGCATCCCCGCCGAGCTCTACGAGGCGGCCCGGGTCGACGGCTCCAGCGCCTGGCGGACCTTCAGGAAGATCACCTTCCCCCTGCTCAAGCCGGTGTTCTCGGTGCTGACGATCCTGTCGGTCATCTGGAACTTCAAGGTCTTCAGCCAGCTGTACGTGCTGATGGGCGGGCCGACCAACCGCGAGGCGTTCAACCTGTCGATGTTCTCCTTCGCCGAGGCCTTCCGCAGCCCGCCGAAGATGGGCAGCGGCGCGGCGATCGCGGTGGTGCTCACCGCCCTCCTGCTCGTCGTCACCGCCGTCTACGTCCGGCAGATCGTGAAGACGGAGGAGATGTGACGAGCTCTCTCACCGGCGGCCGTCCGGCCTCCGCCCCCAGGCGTCCGGCGCCGGGCGGGCGGATCGACCCCCGCACCCGCAGACGCCTGGGCACCGCCGCGCTCAACGCGACCGGCGTCCTGGTCTTCCTGTTCGCGGTCTTCCCCGTCTACTGGATGGTCTCCACCGCGTTCAAGACCAACGACCAGATCTTCACCACCGACTTCATCCCCGTCCCGACGGAGATCACCTTCGAGCACGTGGAGCGGGTGCTCACCGAGGGCGTGGCCGGCAACTCCATCTGGGTCTACATGCGCAACAGCGCCGTCGTGGCCCTGGGGACCGTGCTCATCGGCGCCGTCTTCGCGCTGCTGGCGGCCACCGCCATCTCGCGCTTCCGGTTCCGGGGCCGCACCACCTTCCTGATCACCCTGCTGATCGTCCAGATGATCCCGGCCGAGGCGCTGCTCATCCCGCTCTTCCTCAACGTCAGGCGGCTCGGCCTCTACGACCAGCTGCTCGGCCTGATCGTGATCAACGTCGGCCTGACCCTGCCCTTCGGCATCTGGATGCTGCGCACGTTCGTCGCCGCGGTGCCCAAGTCGCTGGAGGAGGCGGCCTGGATCGACGGCGCGAGCCGGTTCACGACCTTCCGGAAGGTCCTGTTCCCCCTGGTGGCCCCCGGACTGGTGGCGACGAGCATCTTCTCGTTCATCACCGCCTGGAACGAGCTGATCTTCGCCCTCATGCTCATGTCCGACTCCTCCGGCTACACCATGCCCGTCGCGCTCCAGTTCTTCTTCGGGCAGCGCGGGACCGACTGGGGAGCGATCATGGCCGGCTCCACGATGATGACCGTCCCGGTCGTCGTCTTCTTCCTCCTGGTGCAGCGGCGCATGGTCTCCGGCCTCGTCGCGGGCGCCGTCAAGGGCTGATCCCCGCCGCCGGTACGGCTCCGCGCCCACGAGGCACGGGCCGGACCGGCAGGCCCGCCCTCCACGCGATCTCCCCGACCTCAGGCAAGGAGCTTTCTACCGCCATGTCCGACTTCACTGTGGGTCCCGGCGACCGGGGGCTGTACCGTCTCGCGGCCGGCACGCTGCTCGTCGCGTTCCGGGGCACCACCTCCCCCGAGTGGGTCCTCCGCGAGCTGGAGAACGGGCTCGGCGGCGTCACCCTCTTCGGCTTCAACGTCGCCGACCCGGTCCAGCTCGCCGCCCTGACCAAGAGCCTGCGCGCGGCCGGCGACCCGGTCGTCTCCCTGGACGAGGAGGGCGGGGACGTCACCCGGCTCGCCTACCACGTGGGCAGCCCCTACCCCGGCAACGCCGCCCTCGGCGCCGTGGACGACACCGGGCTGACCCGCGATGTCTACCGCGCCATCGGCGACGAGCTGGCCGCCTGCGGCGTCAACCTGGACATGGCGCCGGACGCCGACGTCAACACCGCCGACGACAACCCGGTCATCGGCACCCGCGCGTTCGGCTCGGACAGCGCGCTCGTCGCCCGGCACACCGTCGCCGCCGTCCACGGCCTGCAGTCGGCGGGGGTGGCCGCCTGCGTCAAGCACTTCCCCGGTCACGGCGCCACCCGCCAGGACTCCCACCTGGAGGTCCCGCTCGTCGACGCCTCCCTGGACGTGCTGCACGAACGGGAGCTCGTGCCCTTCCGCGCCGCCATCGAGGCCGGCGCGAAGTCGGTCATGACCGCGCACGTCCAGGTGCCCGCCCTGACCGGCGAGCTGCCCGCGACGCTGTCGGCGGCCGCGCTGACCACCCTGCTCCGCGGCGAGCTGGGCTACGACGGCGTCGTCATCTCCGACGCCCTCGACATGCGGGCCATCACCGACACCTACGGCCTGGCCGGCGGCGCGGTGCTCTCCCTGGCCGCCGGGACCGACCTGCTCTGCCTCGGCCCGCTCCCCACCGAGGAGGACGTCCGGGCGATCATCTCCGAGATCGTCGCCGCGACCCGGGACGGCCGCCTGCCGGTGGCGCGCCTGGAGGAGGCCGCCGGGCGGGTGGCCCGCCTGCGCGCGTGGTTCGGCGAGCCCCGTCAGGCCCCCGCCGCCGAGAGCACGATCGGCCTGACCGCCGCCCGGCGCGCGGTCAGCCTGACCGGCCCGGCTCCCGTGCTCGCCGACCCGCTCGTGGTCGAACTGGAGACCCCTCCGACCATCGCGGTCGGCGACGTGCCCTGGGGTTTCGCTCCCTGGCTGCCGGAGACCGAGGTGCTCCGGGTCCGGCCGCAGGACGCGGACGTGCCGGGCATCCTGGAGCACGCGGCCGGCCGCTCCCTGGTCCTCGTGGTCAAGGACGCGCACCGCTACCCGGACAGCCGCTCGGTGGTGACCGCCCTGCTCGCCGTCCGTCCCGACGCCGCCGTGGTGGAGATGGGGCTGCCGATCTGGCGTCCGGCGGCCGCGACCTATCTGGCCACCTACGGGGCCGCCCGGGCCAACGCCCAGGCCGCGGCCGAACTGCTCGGGGTCTGACCGGGCCCTCCGGCCCTCCACCGAGCGGCCGGAGCCCCGCCCCGGGCACGTGGGCGGTCCGGTCCGGCGGACCCCGGACCGGACCCCGCCCTGCCCGCCGGGCACGGGCCGCGTCCGGCGTCAGGACGCGAAGATCTCCTCCCGCGCGTGCTCCAGTGCCTCGAGCACCGCCCCGCGCAGTACGGGGTTGCCTTCCACCTCGCTGACCGCCACCTCCGGGCGGACCGGGCAGATCCGGGCGACGGCCTCCTCGATCCGCGAGGTGAGGGCGCTCCCTCCCGCCCTGCCGACCTCGCCGGCGAGCACCACCAGGCCGGGATCGAGCACGACGCAGACCGAGGCCACGCCCAGCGCCAGCCGCCCGGCGATCTCGTCCAGCAGCGCCTGCCCCCGCTCGCCCGCCTCGGCCGCGGCGGCCACGCACTCGGCGGCGCTCCGCCCGGCGAAGCCGTGCGAGGCGGCCAGTTCGGTCACGGCCTCCGCGCTCACCAGCGACTGCAGGCCGCCCGCGAGGGACGGCAGCCGCCCCGGCACCGCCCGCACGTCCTCGGCCAGCGGCACACCCGGCACCGGCAGGTAGCCGATCTCCCCGGCGCTGCCGGACCGGCCCCGGTGCAGCCGGCCGCCGAGCACGACGCCCAGGCCGATGCCGCGGCCGGCCCAGAGCAGCACGAAGTCGTCGACGCCGCGGGCCGCGCCCAGGGCGCGCTCGGCGACGGCGACGAGGTTCACGTCGTTCTCGATCCTCACGTCGCGGCGCAGGTCCCGGGCGAGCGCCTCGTGGATGCCCTCGTGCCAGCCCGGCAGGTCGAAGGAGAAGCGCACGTCGCCGGTGCGCGGATCGACGACGCCGGGGGTGCCGATCGCGATCGCGCGCAGCCGGGAGATCGCCACCCGGGCCGAGCGGCACGCCTTGACCACCGCGTCGTGCACGAGCGCGACCGGGTCCTCGTGCCCGGCGGGGGCGACCGTCGCCTCGCCGACGATCCTGCCCTGGATGTCGGCCACGGCGGTGGTGACGAACTCCGGCCCGACGTCCAGGCCGGCCACGTAGGCGGCGGAGGAGACCACCCCGTAGAGGGCCGCGTTCGGGCCCCTCCCTCCGGCCTGCTCCCCGATCACCTCGACGAGCCCACGCTCCTCCAGGCGGGCGAGCGTCTGCGACGCCGTCACCTTGGACAGACCGGTGAGCTCCCCGATCCGCCCTCTCGTCAGCGGACCGGAGGTGAGCAGCAGTTCCAGGGCGGCCCGGTCGTTGATCTCCCTCAGCAGCCTGGGCACGCCAGGACGTCGCTCCATATGCATGCTTTCTTTTCGGCGTTGTCCGTCGCCGCCCCGGCCGGGCGAGATTGGCGGTCCGTCGTCGGTGAATTTTCCCGAGAGTTTAGCGCGCGAAGACTCCGGAGCGGGTGAGCGCTGGGAGCGCTCCCCTGTGCGGCCCGCCCCGCTGCGGCTCCGCCGGGCACCTGTCCGGCGGGACCTCGCGCCCGAGTGGTCGCCCGCAGGCGGGATAATCGATCGCATGCGCCTATCTGCTCGTGTCGACTATGCCCTGCGTGCCGCCGCCGAACTCGCCGCCGCAGGCGAGGGGCCAACCACCGTGGGCGAGCTCGCCGAGGAGCAGAAGATGCCGCCCAAGTACCTGGAGAACATCCTGCTCCAGATGCGCCGCGCCGGCCTGGTCCGCGGTCAGCGCGGTCCGGAGGGCGGTTACGTGCTGGCCCGTCCCCCGGCGGAGATCAGCCTCGCCGACGTGATCCGCGCCGTGGACGGCCCGCTGGCCAACGTCCAGGGCAAGCGGCCCGAGCATGTCAGCTACCACGGGCCCGCCGAGTCGCTGCAGCAGGTCTGGATCGCGCTGCGCGCCAGCGAGCGGGCCATCCTGGAGGAGGTCACGCTGGAGAGCGTGGCCACCGGCGCGCTCCCCGAGCGGGTCCGCGAGCTCGCCGCCGACCCCGCCGCCTGGGACTGACGGTCCCGCCCCGTCGGCCTCCGCCCCGTTCCGCCCCGCCGCGGAGGCCGACGGGGCGCGGACACCACCTTCCCGTGCACCCCGCGGATACCCTGGCCCCATGCCCGAGGGTGACGTCGTCCACCGGACCGCCGGACGGCTCGGCCGGGCGCTCGACGGCCGGGTCCTGACCCGCTCCGACTTCCGCGTGCCCCGGCACGCCACCGCCGATCTGACCGGCCGGACCGTGCTGGAGACCGTCGCCCGCGGCAAGCACCTGCTCACCCGGGTCGAGGGCGGGCTGACCGTCCACACCCACCTGCGGATGGACGGCGACTGGCTCGTCTCCCCCGCCGGCCGCCGGACGCCCCCGGGCGACCGGGTGCGGCTGGTGCTCGCCAACGCCGAGTGGCAGGCCGTGGGCGTACGGCTCGGCATGGTGGACCTGCTGAGGACCGCCGACGAGCGCCGGGTCGTCGGGCATCTCGGCCCCGACCTGCTCGGCCCGGACTGGGATCCGGAGGAGGCCGTGCGGCGGCTGACGGCCGATCCGGAGCGGACCGTCGGCGAGGCCCTGCTCGACCAGCGCAACCTCGCCGGGATCGGCACGATCTACCGGGCGGAGACGCTCTTCCTCGCGGGGGTCTCGCCGTGGCGGCCGGTGGGAGCGCTCGACGACGTGAGGGCGGTCGTGGAGATCGCGCACAGGCTGCTGGAGGCGAACAAGGACCGGACGGACCGGGTGACCACCGGTGATCCCCGTCCGGGGCGGGGGGCGTGGGTCTACGGCAGGGCGGGCCGGGCGTGCCTGCGCTGCGGGAATCGGGTCAGCCGGGGAGAGATGGGGGCACAGCCGCAGGAACGGCTGATCTACTGGTGCCGTCGCTGCCAGCCGGAGTGACCCGGCCGGCCCCCGGCGCCTAGGCGGCGACCATGTCCTTCACCTCGGGGGTGTGCTCGATGGGCGGCACGACCGCCCGGAAGCCCTCGAAGGCGTCCTCCGGGAGGGAGGCGGGCACCGTCTCGGGGATGCGCTCCCGCTCGGGAACGTCGGCGAGCACCGGGGCGTGCTGGAGCTCGGCCAGCGCGAACTGGTCGGAGACCTCACGGAACACCTGGGAGAGCGGCACGCCGAGAGCGCCGCAGATCGACGCGAGCAGCTCGGAGGAGGCCTCCTTCTGACCGCGCTCCACCTCGGACAGGTAGCCGAGGGAGACCCGGGCCAGTGTCGAGACCTCGCGCAGGGTGCGCCCCTGCCGCACCCGCAGCCGCCGCAGCACGTCACCGAGCAGCTGACGCAGCAGGACCATCTGTCGCTCCCTCCCCGGCGCGGACGTCTTCGCGACGCTCCGCGCGATCGGTTCGTGCCGCCCGTTCTTCGAACGCGACCCTTCGTACATTCGCCTCGCCGTCATCATCGCTTGACGCTGCCCTCAGTCACAGCTCCACCGTACCCGTATCGGCCGACATCGCGGCAGAGCGCGGGGAGCATGTTCGCTGGGGACGTAACGCGGTAATCACCCGGAATGTTCCCCGGGCTCCGTCTCCAGCGCGCCCCGGAGCAGGTCCACGGCCTCGTTCGCGGTGCATCGCCGGATCTCCTCACGCGTCCCGTTCAGATGCAGGTCCCGATGCCATACCCGCCCGGCGGGCCCGCTAACAGCCAGGTGCACGGTTCCGACGGCCTTTCCGTCCTGCGGGTCGGGGCCGGCCACACCGGTGGCGGCCAGGCCGTACGTGGCGCCGGTGAGCTCGCGCACCCCCGCCGCCATGGCCGCCGCGACGCCGGGGTGCACGGCCCCCTCGCGTTCCAGCAGGTCCGCGGGGACGCCCAGCAGGCGGTGCTTGAGCTCGGTGGCGTAGGACAGGACCCCGCCGACGAAGGCCGCGGACGCGCCCGCGGGCGCGGTCAGCGCCGCGCCGATCAGTCCCGCGGTCAGCGACTCGGCCACCGCGACCGTCTCCCCCCGCCCGGCGAGCAGGGCGATCACCCGGGCCGCCTCCGGCGCGGCGGAGGTCGTGCCGGATCCGGTGGCGGCCACAGCGGCGGACCCGGTGGCGGACCCGGTGGCGGCCATCCCCCGCGAAGGCTCCCGCCCGGGCGCGGCCGCGGAGCCCGGCGGAGGCGTCACGAGGCGGCCCGTGCCCGCTTGGCCACCTGCCGGAGCTTGACGGCCCGGACCACGTAGTCCAGGCCCGTTCCGGCGGTCACGGCGACCGCCGCCCCCATGACGACCCAGCGGACCGTCTCCGGCACGCCCGGCAGGATGTAGCAGGTGATGGCGAGCATCTGCAGGACGGTCTTCACCTTGCCGCCGTAGCTGGCCGGGATCACCCCGTGCCTCAGGACCGCGAAGCGCAGCAGGGTGACGCCCGCCTCCCTGCCCAGGATCACCGCGGTGACCCACCAGGGCAGCTCGCCCAGGACCGACAGCCCGACCAGCGCCGCCCCGGTCAGGGCCTTGTCGGCGATCGGGTCGGCGATCTTCCCGAAGTCGGTGACCAGGCCGTAGCGGCGGGCCAGCTCGCCGTCGAGCAGATCGGTGAGCGAGGCCACCAGGAACACCACCAGCGCGGTCATCCGCCAACCGGTGCCCGGCAGGAAGAGGCAGACCACGAAGAACGGCACCAACGCCAGCCGTACCACCGTCACGGCGTTGGCGATGTTCCACAGGCTCACCTTCCGGCGGCCCGCGGATGCCGGCGTCACGCCGGCGCCGGTCTCCGGCGTGTCGGTCATGCGCTCTCCCGGCCCGGCGGCGCGCTCACGGGGCGGCCTTGATGCGGGCGATCAGGTCGACGCCCTCGGAGTCGACCACGACGGCCCGGACGATCTGGCCGGGGACCAGGCCGATGCCCTGGACGGTGACGCAGCCGTCGACCTCGGGCCCCTGATGGGCCGCGCGGCCCTCGTAGCCGCCGTCCCCGAGGTCCTCCTCGATGAGGACGTCCACCTCGGTGCCGATGCGCTCCTCGGCCCGCTGGGCCATGAGCTCCTCGGCCAGCTCGGTGAGCGCGGCCACCCGCGCGTCGACGACCTCCTGCTCCAGCTTCCCGGGCAGCGACGCGGCCTCGGTGCCCTCCTCGTCCGAGTAGCCGAAGACACCGATCACGTCGAGCCTGGCCTCCTGCAGGAAGTCCACCAGCTCGCCGAACTCCTCCTCGGTCTCGCCGGGGAAGCCCACGATGAAGTTGGAGCGCACCCCCGCCTCGGGAGCGGCGGCCCGGATGGTCTCCAGCAGCTCCAGGAAGCGCCGGGGGTCGCCGAAGCGCCGCATCCGGCGCAGCACCGGACCGGAGGCGTGCTGGAAGGACAGGTCGAAGTACGGCGCCACGCCCTCGGTGCCGGCGATCGCTTCCAGCAGGCCGGGGCGGAGCTCGGCGGGCTGCAGGTAGCTGACCCGCACCCGCTCGATGCCCTCGACGGCGGCGATCTGCGGCAGCAGCTTCTCCAGCGCCCGCAGGTCGCCCAGGTCCTTGCCGTAGGAGGTGGAGTTCTCGCTGACCAGCACGAGCTCCTTGACGCCCTGCTCGGCCAGCCACGCGGCCTCGCCGAGCAGCTCCTCGGGCCCGCGGGAGACGTAGGCGCCGCGGAAGGCCGGGATGGCGCAGAACGTGCAGCGCCGGTCGCAGCCGGAGGCCAGCTTCAGGGAGGCCACCGGCCCGTCGCCCAGGCGCCTGCGCAGCGGCCGGGGGCCGCTGGCGGGGGCGACCCCCTCGGGCAGCTCTCCGCCGTGGCCGGGGATGGCCGCCTTGGGCGCGGCGGCGCGCTCGACCGGCGAGATCGGCAGGAGCGTCCGGCGGTCGCGCGGGCTGTGCGGGACGAGCGGCCGCCCCTCCAGCACGTCGTCGAGGCGCGCGCCGATCTCGGTGTAGTCGTCGAAGGAGATGACGGCCGCCGCCTCCGGCAGCGCCTCGGCGAGCTGGTCGCCGTACCGCTCGGCCATGCAGCCCGCAGCGACCACCTTGGCCCCGGAGTCGGCCGCGGCGAGCAGCGTGTCGATGGAGTCCTTCTTCGCTGAGTCGATGAAGCCACACGTGTTGACGACGATGACGTCGGGGTCGTCGTCGCCCAGCTGCCAGCCGGCAGCCTCAAGCCGCGCGGCGAGCTCCTCGGAGTCGACCTCGTTGCGCGCGCAACCCAGTGTGATCAGCGATGCGGTTCGGCGGGATGACATGGTGAACACTACGGTATCGGGAGTTGGCCACTACCGATGCACCTCCCCCGTTCCCACCTGCCGGCCGGACCTAGCGGCGGTCGGGCGCGGGAGCCTCGTAGGAGCGCCTGACGGTCTGTCCCGAGCGGCCCGGAGCACCGAGGTCCTCCCCGTTCACCTGCACCGAGACCGCGCCCGCGTCACCGAAGGTGACCTTCATCCCCTTCTTCGCCTTCCACTGGGCGCTCTTGCCGGCCTTCAGCGTGCCCGAGAAGATCTTCCTTCCGTCCGCGTCCCGCACGCTCAGCTTCGAGGAGCGCTCCGCCCTGACCTCGAGCACGACCTCCTCGCCGCGGCGGGCCTCGGAGGCCGAGGCGGCTCCGCGCGCCGGGTCGGCGGCCGTGCCGGGCGCGGGCTGCACCCCCGGCGCTCCCGGTGCCGGCGGCATGCCCGGGGCGGGGGGCATGCCCGGGGCGGGCGGCACGGTGGGCGCTCCGGGCTGGGGCGGCGGTGGAAGGGAGGGCAGCGTGGGGGCGGCGACCGGCCGGGTCTCCGTCGTCGTGTCCCCGGCCCCGCCCATCGTCCGCACCACGCCGAACGCGACGACGACGGCCAGCGCGACGGCCATGGCCAGCGTCCAGTTCGGCGAGCGGCGCTCACGGATCTTGATGGGCCGGTCGGCCTGGAACACGCTGGCCGCGCGGACCGGGAGCGGCACGCCGCCGTGCTGCTCGTCGAACTCGCAGACCAGGGCCTCGGGGTCCAGCCCGACGATCCTGGCGAGATTGCGCACGTGCCCCCGCGCGTAGAAGTCGCCCCCGCACAGGGAGAAGTCGTCCCGCTCGATGGCGTGGATCAGCGTGGCGCGCAGGCAGGCCCGCGCGCTCAGTTGCTCGACGGTCAGGCCCGCGGCCCGGCGGGCCTCGGCCAGGGTCCGCCCGATGCTCGTGCGGGCACCGCGCGGCACCCGGGCGTCCGCGCCGGGACCCATGTCCGCGCCGGGACCCATGTCCGCGCCGGGACCCATGTCCGTGCCCGTGCCCGTGCCCGTGCCCGCGTCCGTGACGGCACCGCCGGAGTCGGCTCTGTCTTTCTCCTCGTTCACTGGTGCACGCTCCCCCGCTCGTTGACGTTGCGTAGCGAGTCCCATTCAATCAGTGATGAGAGGATCGTCACTCTCGGGGGGTACCCCCTACCCCTCTCCGCGCAGGTCGGCCAGGAGGCCGGGCAGCTCGTCCGGCTTGACCAGCACCTCCCGCGCCTTCGAACCCTCGCTGGGGCCGACGACGTTCCGGCTCTCCAGCAGGTCCATCAGGCGACCGGCCTTGGCGAAGCCCACCCGCAGCTTCCGCTGGAGCATGGAGGTCGAGCCGAACTGGGTGGTCACGATCAGCTCGGCCGCCTGGACCAGCAGGTCGAGGTCGTCGCCGATGTCCTCGTCGATCTCCTTCTTGGCCGTGGCGGAGGCCGTCACGTCGGGGCGGTACTCGGCCTGCATCTGGGACTTGCAGTGCGCGACGACCTCGGCGATCTCCTTCTCGGAGACGAAGGCGTTCTGCAGCCGCATGGGCTTGCTCGCGCCCATGGGCAGGAAGAGCGCGTCGCCCTGCCCGACCAGCTTCTCCGCGCCGGGCTGGTCGAGGATGACCCGGCTGTCGGCGAGCGAGGAGGTGGCGAAGGCCAGGCGCGAGGGCACGTTCGCCTTGATCAGGCCGGTGACGACGTCCACCGAGGGGCGCTGGGTGGCGATGACCAGGTGGATGCCGGCCGCACGGGCGAGCTGGGTGATGCGGACGATGGAGTCCTCGACGTCGCGCGGGGCGACCATCATCAGGTCGGCGAGCTCGTCGACGATCACCAGCAGGTAGGGGTAGGGCTGGTAGACCCGCTCGCTGCCGGGCGGGGGCACCAGCTTGCCCGCGCGCACCGCCTTGTTGAAGTCGTCCACGTGCCGGAAGCCGCTGGCGGCCAGGTCGTCGTAGCGGCGGTCCATCTCCCCCACCACCCACTCCAGGGCCTCGGCGGCCTTCTTCGGGTTGGTGATGATCGGCGTGATGAGATGCGGGATGCCCTCGTAGACCGAGAGCTCCACCCGCTTGGGGTCGACCAGGACCATCCGGACCTCGTCCGGGGTGGCGCGCATCAGGATCGAGGAGATCAGCCCGTTGACGCAGACCGACTTGCCCGCGCCGGTGGCGCCCGCGATGAGCAGGTGCGGCATCTTGGCCAGGTTGGCCACTATCGTGCGGCCCTCGACGTCCTTGCCGAGGCCGACGATCATCGGATGGTGGTCGGCCTGGGCCACCGGCGAGCGCAGGATGTCACCGAGCGAGACGAGGTCCTTGTCGGTGTTCGGGATCTCCACGCCGATCGCCGACTTGCCCGGGATGGGCGAGAGGATCCGCACGTCGGCCGACTTGACCGCGTAGGCGATGTTCTTGGTGAGCGCGGTGACCTTCTCGACCTTGACCGCCGGGCCGAGCTCGATCTCGTAGCGGGTCACCGTCGGCCCCCGGGTGAAACCGATCACCTGGGCGTCGATGCCGAACTGCTCCAGCACGCTGGTCAGCGCGTCGACCACGACGGTGTTGGCCTTGGTCTGCGGCTTGGGCGCGGTGCCCGGGCGCAGGATCCGCGTGTCGGGCAGCTCGTACGGCCCGGCCTGCGGCGAGAGCACCAGCTGCTCCACCTTGCGCGGCGCCGGGGTCGGGGCGGGCGGTTCCGGGATGATGGGCAGCGTCCGGGCGGCCGGGGCCTCCTCCTCGTCCAGCAGCCCGGGCACGATCTCCGGGGAGTGCCCGGCGAGCCTGTCCGGCGTCTCGGCGATGACCGGCGTGTCGTACGGCTTGACGCCGTCGCCCGGTTCCTCGGCTCCCGGCTCGGCGCCCGCCCGGCCGCCCGGCCGCTTCCTCGCGGTCTTCTTGCCGGGCGTCCGGGGCCCGGCCGCCGGGACGGAGGCCTCCCGGTTGAAGATCATGTGCCTGATCTCGGCGAGCCGCTCCGGGATGCGGTGCACCGGGGTCGCGGTGATCACCAGGACGCCGAAGCCGGACAGCAGCAGCAGCAGCGGGATGGTGATGAAGGCGGGCAGGATGCTGGCCGGGGGCGCCGCGATGATGAAGCCGACCATGCCGCCGGCGGCGGAGACCTTGTCCATGCCGTCGGTGGGGCCGCCCGAGGGGTACGGCGTGCCGTGCGCGACGTGCACGATGCCGAGCACGCCGACGGCCAGGGCGGACCAGCCGATCATCATCCGGCCGGTGTCGGGGCTCTGGTCCGGGTAACGCAGGATCCGCCAGGCCAGCAGGGCCAGCAGGACCGGGATCACCCAGGTCAGCGAGCCGAAGATGCCGCGCATGACGGCGTCGGTCACCTTGGAGACGGTGCCCGTGGGGGTCCGCCAGGTCATCGCGGCCAGCACGACCGCCCCCGCGAACACGGCCAGCCCGAGGCCGTCGCGGCGGTGCACCGGGTCAAGCTCCCGCGCGTTCTGCCCCACGGCCCGGGCCGCGCTGCCGATGCCGGCGGCGAGCAGCATCCAGATGCCCGCGAACAACTTGGCGATCATGGTGAAGACCCAGCCGAGCGGGTCCGGCTGGGACGGGGCCGGCTTGCGCGCCGGGGCGGGCCGGGGACGGGCGGCGGACGGCCGCCGGGCGGGAGCCGTACGGGCAGGGGTGGGCCTCGACCGGCTGGAGGTTCCCTTGGCCGGAGTTCTTCCTGAGGCGCCTTTGGACGTACGGGGGGCCATGGTAGGCAGGTTAACGATCGAGGAGGCGGATCGCGCGGAGGCTCGCCGTACGGAGGGCGGGGCGGGCCGCCGCCGGCGCGGAGATCCCCG
>NZ_JBHSBM010000017.1:126914-128153 GCF_042650625.1 Planomonospora corallina | reverse complement strand
GGCTCCGGCGGACGCGGACCGCCGGCACCTTCGAGAAGGACTACTTGTAGGTGATGCTGGAGGTGGAGTAGATGCAGCTCACACCGTCGGCACCACTGCCGATCTTGCTCGGCTCACCCTTGGTGACGCCCTTGTAGCGGTCGCAGATCGAGATCTTCTTCTTGGAGTCGCCGCTGATCGTGATCCCGGACAGCTTCGCGGTGTCACCGTAGTTGGAGTTGATGCCCACCAGGGACGAGCCCGGAGCGGTCACGTGCACGTTGGAGACGACGACGTGGCGCGCGTACTGCTTGGAGCAGTTGCCGCAGGAGCGGTAGAGCTTGCCGAACTCGGTGATCTGGAAGTTCTTGATCACGAAGGTGCCGGGACCGTTGTGCTGGAAGGTCTTGTCGGAGGCCTTCCGGGCGCCGCCGCCGTCGACGGTCATGGTCTGGGAGGCGGAGGTGCCCTTGAAGGTGGCGGCGTCCTCGCCGACGTCCTCCCACCAGACGTTCTTGAGCGTGCAGGTGCCGGAGCAGTGCACGCCGTCGGCGGCCGGCGAACCGATGATCACGTTCTGCAGGACGGCGCCGTCGGCCAGCTTGAAGAGCGGGTCCTGGCCCTCGTCCTGGCCGTCGCCGCCCAGCGCGCCGGAGCCGTAGAAGCGCTTCAGACCGCCGTCGTAGGGGGCCCCGGCCTTGACCTCGATGGTGGCGGTGACGGGCTGGCCGCCCTTGGCCGTGGGCCACGCGGCCGGCGCGCCCGGAGCCGTGGTGGCCGTCGGGGTCGGGACCGGGGTGGCGGTCGGCTTGACCGTGGCGGTCGGGCCGGGCGCGGGAGCCGAGCCGGCGGCCTTCAGCGTCCAGCGCTTGGAGGCGGCCGTGTCGCAGGAGTTCTGCTTGACGGCGGCGCCGGAGGCGGTGGACGCCGTGTTGAGGCACTTGGCGCTGCCGGCGTTGACGACGCGGTAGACCGAGCCGCTGACCGCCTCGAGCTTCCACGCCTGGAAGGAGTTCGCCGAGCAGGTCTGCTGGACGACCGCCTTGCCCGCGGAGGTGCTGTCGCCGGAGATCCCGGCGCACTTGCCGCTGTGCGCGGCGGTCAGGCTCTGGCCGCCGGAGACGTTCGCCAGCTTCCAGGTCTGGTTGGCGCCGCCGTTGCAGGCGTACTGCACGAGGGCCGCGCCGTCGGCGGTGCTCTTGGCGTTGACGTCCAGGCACAGGCCGCTGGCCTCGTTCACCAGGACATACGAGCCGGCGG
>NZ_JBHSBM010000017.1:41344-126880 GCF_042650625.1 Planomonospora corallina | reverse complement strand
CGGGGGCCGCGGCCAGCCCGGCACCGACCAGGGCCGCCGCGGCGTACACCGCGACCCGGGCCCGGATGGGGGTTTTACCTAACACTGCGTGTCTTCCTTTTCGGTCAGGCTGCATGAGCACGCTGTGAAGCGCCGGAAAGCAAGATCAACAGAACAGAGCAAGATCCTGCCACCAACGCGAGCAAAGGTACCGGAACCCGCACCTTTTGGGAAAGCGCATTCCCAACTGTTCGGGGACATCGGGGACACAGGCCACCGGCACGCGGGCGTGGGGATCGAGCAGGAAACCCTCCGCCGGAAAGCAGGCCGAGCGGCAGGGGACGCACGGAGGGAGACGGGGCCGTACGGCGGCGGTGGCCGCCGTACGGCACGCCGGATCAGACCTCGACGATCACCGGAATGATCATCGGACGGCGGCGGTAGGTGTCGCTCACCCAGCGCCCCACGGTCCTGCGGACCACCCGGCGGATCTGGTCGATCTCGACCACTCCGTCGGCGGCGTTCTCCTCCAGGGCCCGCTCCACCTGCGGGATGACCTCGTCGAACCGGCCGGGGTCGATGCCCGAGCCGCGGGCGTGGACCTCCGGGCCCGCGGTCACCTTGCCGGTGTTGGAGTCCACCACGACGACGATCGAGATGAACCCCTCCTCGCCCAGGATCCGCCGGTCCTTCAGGGCGAACTCGGTGACGTCGCCCACCGACAGGCCGTCCACGTACACGTAGCCGGCCTGGACCGCGCCCACCACCCGCGCGCGGCCGTCGACCAGGTCCACCACCACGCCGTCCTCGGCGATCACGATGTGGTCGTCGGGCACCCCGGTGAGGGCGGCCAGCTTGGCGTGCGCCCGCAGGTGCCGCCACTCGCCGTGCACCGGCATGAAGTTGGACGGCCGGGTCAGGTTGAGCACGTACAGCAGCTCGCCGGCGGCGGCGTGCCCGGAGACGTGCACCTTGGCGTTGCCCTTGTGCACCACGCGGGCGCCCCACCGGGTCAGGCCGTTGATCACCCGGTTGACCGCGGTCTCGTTGCCGGGCACCAGCGAGGAGGCCAGCAGCACGGTGTCGCCCTCGGCGACCCGGATCGGGTGGTCGCGGTTGGCCATGCGCGACAGCGCCGCCATCGGCTCGCCCTGGGAGCCGGTGCAGATCAGCACCACCTCCTCCGGCGGCCAGCCCTCGATCTCCTTGGAGTCCACGATCAGCCCCGGCGGGACGTGCAGGTAGCCCAGGTCGCGCGCCACGCCCATGTTGCGGACCATGGAGCGGCCGATGAGCGCGACCTTGCGGCCGTGCCGCTCGGCGGCGTCGATGACCTGCTGCACGCGGTGGATGTGCGAGGCGAAGCTCGCCACGATGACCCGCTTGGCCGAGGTGCGGACCACCTCGTCGATGACCGGCCCGATCTCCCGCTCGCTGGTGACGAAGCCCGGCACCTCGGCGTTGGTGGAGTCCGACATCAGCAGGTCGACGCCCTCGCGGCCGAGCCGGGCGAAGCCGCCCAGGTCGGTCAGGCGCCCGTCGCTGGGCAGCTGGTCCATCCGGAAGTCGCCGGTGTGCAGCACGATGCCGGCCGGGGTGCGGACCGCCACCGCCAGGGCGTCCGGGATCGAGTGGTTGACCGCGAGGAACTCGCAGTCGAACGGCCCGAAGGTCCGCCGCTCCTCCTCGGCAACCTCGACCTTGACCGGCTGGATGCGGTGCTCGGTGAGCTTGGCCTCGATCAGCGCCAGCGTCAGCCTGGAGCCGACGACCGGGATGTCGCGGCGCTCGCGCAGCAGGTACGGCACGGCCCCGATGTGGTCCTCGTGGCCGTGGGTCAGGATGACCGCCTCGATGTCGTCCAGCCGGTCGCGGATGTAGTCGAAGTCGGGCAGGATCAGGTCGACACCGGGCTGCTCGGTCTCGGGGAACAGCACCCCGCAGTCGATGACCAGCAGCCGCCCGTCGAACTCGAAGACCGCCATGTTGCGGCCGATCTCGCCGAGGCCGCCCAGCGGGACGATGCGCAGCGCGCCCTCGGGCAGCGGCGGCGGCGGCCCGAGCTCGGGATGGGGGTGACTCATCCGGTCACACCTCTCTCACACGTGTCGTTCGGCCCGCAGGCCGGCGGGACCGCTCCCTCGCCGAACGCTCCGCACCCCGGCGGGCCTGAATGTTCTCGCACCTTCAAACCGGTGTTCCTCCCCACTGCGGCCGCCTGTCGGCCGCGACGTTCCTTCTCCTGCCACATCTTCAGTCGGACAGCTTCACGCCGCCCGCGACGAGTTCGGTGCGCAGCCGCGCCAGCTGCTGCTCGGTGGCCTCCACCAGGGGCGGGCGCACGGGGCCGGCGGGGCGCCCGACCAGCGCCAGCGCCGCCTTGGCCATGATCACGCCACCGGCCTGCATCATGACCCCGGAGATCACCGGGAGCAGCCTGCGGTGGATCTCCAGGGCTCCGGCGACGTCGCCGGAGCGGTACATCTTGATCATCTCGGCGATGTCGGCGCCCACCACGTGCCCCACGACGCTCACGCACCCGACGGCCCCGACCGAGAGCCAGGGCAGGTTCAGCGCGTCGTCACCGGAGTAGAAGGCCAGGTCGGTGGCGAGCATGACCTGCGAGCCGGCGAACAGGTCGGCCTTGGCGTCCTTCACCGCGACGACGCGCTCGTGCTGCGCCAGCCGGATGAGGGTCTCGGTCTGGATCGGCACGCCGGTGCGGCCGGGGATGTCGTAGAGCATGACCGGCAGGCCCGTGGCGTCCGCCACGGCCGTGAAGTGCCGGTAGAGCCCCTCCTGCGGCGGCTTGCTGTAGTACGGCGCGACCACCAGCAGGCCGTGGGCCCCGGCGCGCTCGGCGGCGCGGGCCAGCTCGACGCTGTGGTGCGTGTCGTTGGTGCCCGCTCCGGCCACCACGGCGGCGCGGTCGCCGACCGCCTCCACGACGGCGCGCACGAGGCGCTCTTTCTCCTCGTCGGTGGTGGTCGGGGACTCGCCCGTCGTGCCACTCACCACGAGCCCGTCATTGCGCTGCTCGTCCACCAGGTAGGTGGCCAGGCGCTGGGCCCCCTCGTAGTCGACCGCGCCGTCGGAGGTGAACGGCGTGACCATGGCGGTCAGCATGCGGCCAAAGGGGGCGTCGGAGGTTGTCGTCGGCGCTGCCATAGACGGAACGGTACCCGGATCCGATGAACCGGTGGACCTCGCCACCCCGCTCACCCCCCGTACACCGCCAGATCTATGAGCGAATACCCCCATTTGGTGCCCCGTTTCATGCCATAAACACGGATGTACCGTGCTGTGGCGGACAGTCCTCCGAGATCGTCCGTCCCGCCGTCCCCGCCGGCGACCTCGCGGATCGTCGTCCACGAGGCTCCGTCCACGGAGCCCTCGATCCGGTAGCGGGCACCGTACGCCCTCTCCCAGCGCAGCACCACCCGCGACACGTCCCGGGACTCGCCCAGATCGACGCCGATCCACTGCGGGTCCACCCTCAGGGGCGAGGCCCAGCGGGTGGCCGGGTCGCCGTCGACGGCGTTCTCCGGCCCCAGCCCCTCCGCCTCGACGCCCGAGGCGGTGGCCGGGCGGCCGCGCGCCAGGTCCGGGCCCTCCGAGTCGGCCAGGTAGCGCTCGGCGGCCTGCGCGGCCGTCAGCGCCCCCCGGGCGAGCACGACCTCGTCCAGCGCGCCCCGGAAGGGACCCATCGAGCCCGTGGGCAGGCCGATCACCTCGGGCACCCGGCCCGTCCGCCGCCCGTTCACGTACAGGGTGGTGCCGTGGGGGTCGGCGGCGAGGACGAGGTGGGTCCAGCGCTCCAGCGGAAGACGGTAGCCGAAGGAGAACTCCCGGGCGCCCGAGACGAGGACCTCGCCGTCCTCGACGGCGATCGCCTCGTCGAGGCGGCCGAGCAGCACGCCGCGTGCCCGGTCCTCCAGCCGCACCCACATGGAGACCGTCCACGGCGCGCCCGTGGAGGCGGCTCCGAGCAGGAACCTCCGGCCGTCGCCGAACCGGGCGGCCTTGCCGACCCGGCCGTCCACCGGGAACAGCGGTGTGGCCCGGCCCGCCGCGCCGTCCCCTTCCGTGGCCTGATCCGCCGTACCGGCCCCTCCGGTGTCCTGGCCCGCCGTACCGTCCCCGGCCTCTCCTGCCGGGTGTGCGACGGCGGTCGCGTGCACGCCGCCCGTGCTGTCCGCCGCCGTGACCAGCAGCCCTTCCCGCCACGCGGCCGCCACGTGGGTCTCGCCGTCCGGAAGGTGGGCCCGGTCGAAGTCGTAGCGGTGCTCCGCCTCCGGGGCCGGCGCCTCCCGCGGGGCGGCACCGGGCGCGTCACCCACCGCGCCCACCCGCGCCGCGAAGCCCTCGGCGGAGGCGAGCCGGTTCCAGGACCGCTCGGCGAACTCGGCCCGGGGACCCGCCAGCGCCTCCTCCGACGCCTCCGGGTCGCCGAAGAACACCGCCTCGGCGACCAGCGCCTGGCCGAGCCGGCCGGCCTGCGGGGTCCACGCGAGCAGATCGCCGCCGTGCGATCCCGCGGCCGGGAAGGCGTCGATGACGTCGTGCCCGCCGGTCCGCACGCTCTCCGGCGCGCCCTCGTTCAGGATCACCGGCTCGCCGTCCAGCGGCGGGACCCGGTCGCGGACCCGCAGGACCGGCCGCTTGCCCAGCGTCTCGGCGTGCGCGGCCAGCTCCCGCGCTCCGTCCAGCCACCCGGGCTCGTCGCAGGCGTCCACCCTGCCCAGGCCGAGCAGCGGCGCCTCGAACCATTCCGCGAACGCGTCGAGCACGGCGGCCAGTTCCCGTCTCACCGCGGGGTCGGCCAGGTCGGGCACGTGCTCGCCGCCGCAGCGGCGCGACGGGGTCAGCGCGGCCGCGTCCCCCAGAACGTCGAACTCGGGCACCACGGTGACGTGGTGGCGGCGCGCGACCTCCTGGACGGCCTCGATGCCGGCGCGATCGTAGTGCCGCGCGGGGACCGCGCCGGAGAAGGCCCCGTCGGCCCCGGCGGCGCCGCCGCGCAGCCGGAGGGCCGCGTCCCCGGAGAGCCGCAGGTGGAGGGTGTTCAGCTTCATCCAGGACATCCGCCGGACGAGATCCCCGATCCACTCGGGGGACCGGAACCCGGCCTGCAGGTCGAGGACGAGCACGCGCCGGCCGACGTCCGGCCGGTCCTCGACCGTGCCGTGCGGCACCTCGCCGGAGGCCCGCAGTGCCTGGAGCAGGGTGCGCCCGCCGTAGAAGATCCCGGCCGGCGTGGAGGCCTCGATCTCGACGTGGTCGCCGACCTCCAGGGCGTACGCCTCCGCGGCGGTCCCGTCGTCCCCCCGCACCCCGGCGGTCGCGACGGCCCGGTCGGCCCGCAGGGTCAGGACCACGTCCCCCGCCGCGGGTCCGGCGGCCGCCTGCTCCCCGGTCTCCGGTTCCCCGGCCGTCCGCTCCGCCTCCGGGAGCACGACCACCGGCACGTCCCTGCCGGTCACCTCGCGCAGGTCCTCGGCGAGACGCCCGGCCTCCTCGGCGGCCTCCGCCCGGGCCAGGACGCGGGAGCCCTCGGCGAGGCGGAACACCCCGTCGCCGGCCGTCCACCCGGCCGGCGCGGGCACCGCGACCGGGGGCGGGACGTCAGGACCCTGCGCCCCGGCCGGTACGGCCACCGCCGCGAGAGCGAGGGCGGCCGCAGAAACGATCATTAAAGATCGTACAAAATATCCAGACACGGGGGGCAATGATATTTATGTCCGCTTTGCCGCGAAAGCCGGGATCCCCACTTCCGGTGCGGACACAGAAAGAGACCGCCGATATGTGCTCGGGGGTACACACATCGACGGCCTCTACCGGTCAATCGGGAGCACACCCTGGGGCGTTACAGGATCGGCCAAGATATTTCCGGGCCTTCTCCGAAAGATCTTGGAACATGCCCCGAAGTTGGGACTCCAAATCGCCGTCATTACCCTGAGTTGCGCATCGAATACGGCAGGATAGGGCAACGCCTCACCCCTCAGGGATGGACACGTGGCAAGCTCCGATCCGGTCTACCTGCGCGTCGTCGCCGACATCCGCCGCCAGATCGTCGACGGCTCACTGCCTCCAGGCGCCCCGATCCCCTCCCGGGCCCAGCTGACCCGCAGGTACAACATCGGCGAGACCGCCGCCCGGCACGCGCTGCGCGTGCTCGCCGCCGAAGGCCTGATCGTCGGCCGGGTCGGCTCGGGCCACTACGTCCGCACCCGGCCCGCGCTCGTCCCGCTGCACCGCTGGCGCTTCCCCGAGCGGCCCTTCCCCTTCGCCGCCGGCCTGCACGACCAGGGCGCGCACGTCACCTGGGATTGGCGCACCGAGACCGTTCCCGCCTCCTCCGACCTCGCCCACCGCCTCCAGGTGGACGAGTCGGTCCCGCTCGTCCGCACCCGCTACGTCTTCCGCGGCGACGGCCGGCCCGTCCAGCTCGCCGCCTCCTACGAGCCCGCCGAGCAGGCCGGGCCCGGCGCCGGAGGGACCGGCAAGGAGGCGGCCGCCAGGCAGGCCGCCCCGACCGCCGCGAGAGCGACGGCGGTGAAGGAGCCCGGGAGCGCGGAGGCCGCTCTCCGCGGCCCGGTCGCCCGGCTCACCGCCTCCGGCGTCAAGGTGACCGAGATCGTCGAGCACGTCTACACCCGCGTCCCCGAACCCGCCGAGATCGACGCGCTCGCCCTGCCCGCCGGGACGCACGTCCTGCACGTCGAGCGCACCCACTGGGCCGGCGACCGCCCGGTCGAGACCAGTGACATCGTCATCCCCGGCGACCGCTTCCGGCTGGTCTACTCCCACTCCCTCCTCCCCTGACGGCCCCGCCCGTCTGGTGGAACGTCCGGATACGGGTGGCTCTGGAAGCAATGTGCAGGCGGCTGATCTGTGCTTATGCCTCCACGCGGCCCCCCGCCGGGACAGGATTGGGACGGCACGGCGCCCGGCACCGCGGGGCCCCGACCGGCTCCCGCGCCGCGGGGGCCTTCCAGCCGTCCCCGAGCGGACACGGAGGTGCGGATGAGCGCGGCGTCCCCGCTGCGGCCGGGTGATCCCACGCGGGTGGGCGACCACCTGCTCCAGGGGCGGCTCGGCGCGGGCGGCCAAGGCGTCGTCTACCTGGGCCGCGCCGCCGACGGGACCCCCGTCGCCGTCAAGGTGCTGCACGAGCACGTGCTGGCCGACGAGGCGGTCCGGGCGAGGTTCGCGCGGGAGGTCGCCGCGGCGGCGAACGTCGCGCCGTTCTGCGTGGCCAGGGTGCTCGGAAGCGACCTGGAGGCGGCCCGGCCGTACATCGTCTCCGAGTACGTCGAGGGCCCCTCCCTGCGGCAGGCGATCGAGCGGGACGGCCCCCGATCCGGCGCGGCCCTGCACCGGCTCGCGGTGGCCACGGCGACGGCCCTGGCCGCCGTCCACGAGGCCGGGGTCGTGCACCGCGATTTCAAACCGGACAACGTGCTGCTGGGTGCCGACGGCCCCCGGGTGATCGACTTCGGGATCGCCAGAGGGCTCGGGTCGGCGACCGTGACCAAGGGGCCCCTCGGCACCCCGGCCTACATGTCACCCGAGCAGCTGAACGGGGAGCGCGTCGGGCCGGCGAGCGACGTGTTCGCCTGGGGGTGCGTCCTGGTCTTCGCCGCCACGGGCCGCCCGCCCTTCGGGACCGACAGCCTGCCCGCCGTCGTCTACCGCGTCCTGCGGGGCGCCCCCGACCTGGGCGCCCTGGACGGGCCGCTGCGGGAACTCGCCGCCGAGACGCTGCGCAAGCTCCCCGAGGAGCGGCCGTCGATGCGCGAGGTCCTCCTCCGGCTCCTCGGTCAGGCGAGCGCCGGAGCACGGCCCGGCCGGAAAGCCACCGGGGCGGAGCCCGGCCAGGCGATCGCGGGACCCCCATCCGGCCCGGAACCCTCCGGACCACCGGCCGGCCCGGAACCCTCCGGCTCTCCGGACGACGTGGAACCCGCCGGGCCGCTCCCCGCGCGGGCGCCCGCCGCGCCGCCGCCCGGCCGTACACCCGCGGGATCGGCCTCCCCGAGCGCGCATCCGCAGGACACCGGTGCCCGCGGGCGGCGCGGGCGGACCGCGCTGGCCGCCGGGACGGCCGCATTGGCGGCGGTGGCGGCGACCGCGTTCCTGTGGCCGGTCCTCGCCGCACGACCGGACGGCGGGCACGGCGTCCGGGTGGACAGGACCGCCGCGCCGACCGCCCTGCCGGTCCCCCGTCCCGTCCGGTCCTCCGCTGGCGCGACGCCGGGGCCGACCGGGAGGACCGGTCCGCCGGGAGCGGGGAGGCCGGAGACGGCGGCGCCGGGACCGGCCGTGCCGGGAGCCGCCCTGCCGGGGGTGGCCCTGCCGGGAGTGGCCCTGCCGGGGGCGGCGCCTGCCCCGGGTGGGACGGAGCCACCGCCCGTCCCTGTCCCGAGCGGACCGGCGCAGTCACCGGAGCCCTCGGCACCGGCGACCGGGACGGCCTCACCGGAGGCGACGCCCGCACCCTCCGCGTCGGACCCGCCGGACACGCCCGCCGTGCTGCCCGCCTCGTTCGCCGGTGTCTGGCAGGGCGCGGTCCGCAGCGACCCCGGGCAGCAGGAGACGGTCCTCGTCCTCGCCGTCCGCAGGAACGGCAGGACCGTCATCGAGCGCTATCCGGGACGCCGGTGCACGGGGACGCTCCGGCTGACGCGCATCGCGGACGGGGTCGCGCACCTCGAGCGGGTGGCGATGCGCGGCGGCTGCGTGCGCGACGGCACCGCCACGCTGGCCCAGGGCACCGGTGAGACCCTGCAGTTCTCCTCTCGGGGCCAGGGCGAGGACAGCCGTGACGTCACCGCGTCGGGAACGCTGGAACGCCGGAGATGACCCGGCCGGACACGGACTCCCGCCCGGAGCCGGATCTGAGGATCGCGCACTACACGGCGGGGGGCAGAGGATGACCCGCCCGGACACGGGCTCCCGGCCGGAGCCGGGCCGATCGGGAGCCGAACGGCCGGCTCCGTGAACGGGGCCGAATGTCGGTCCCCCCTGGTACAACCGTCGCGGGTCCCCGAGCCGGAGGTGCCGATTGCGCGTCAAGGACATGCCCCCGACCGACCAGCCGCGCGAGCGCCTGCTCTCCCTCGGGGCCACCGCCCTGGCCGACCGGGAGCTGCTCGCCCTGCTACTCGGCTCCGGCGGCCGGGGCACGAACGCGGTCGAGCTCGCCTCGGAGCTGATCGCCCACTGCGGCGACCTGCGCGGCCTGGCCCGCTCCGACGCGCACCGCCTGATGGCGATCCGCGGCATCGGCCCGGCCAAGGCCGCCCGGGTCATCGCCGCCTTCCACCTCGTACGGCAGGCGCAGGCGGAGCCGGAGCGCCGCCGGATCACCGGCTCGGCCGACCTGGCGGCGGTCGCGGCCCCGCTCCTGCGCCACCTCGGCCACGAGCGGGTGGTCGCCGTGGTCTGCGACTCCGCCGGAGCGGTGCTCCGCCGCGCGGTCGTCAGCGAGGGCGGCAGCGACCACGTCCCCGCGCCCGTCCGCGAGATCGTCACGCTCGTCCTGACCTCCGGCGGCTCCTCCTTCGGCCTGGCCCACAACCATCCCGCGGGCTCCCTCGACCCCAGCCCCGCCGATCTCGACGTCACCGCCCGCCTCCGCCAGGCCGCCGAGACCGTCGGCCTGCGCTTCCTCGACCACGTGATCGTCACCGACACCGCCTGGCGCCGCATCACCGGTTGACCCGTCATGGGACCGTCCGGGGTCTGTGCCCCTCACCGGACCCGGGCCGGTCTCCCCGGCCACCGCCGTTCCCGGAACACGGCGGCGGCCGGGGACGCCTGGCGGTGACCGGCTGTTCCCGGAGCCGATCACCGGACCCCGGCGGGCAGGTGCTTCGCCCGCCGGGGAGTTCGGGGTGCCTGTCGCGGAGCCCGCGTCCGGCCGCGGTGCGGAGGGGCTCCGCGACAGGCGCTGGACCCGGCGGCAGGTGGGATGTGTGGGCTGCCGCCGGGATCTTGACCGGTGGTCCCACGCCCCCTCCAGGTCATGGGACCACCGCCCGGCCCTTCCGGCGGACCCTTCGACGCCGGAAGGGCCGGGAGTTCTCTGAGGCTCCGGGAGCCTCCTCGGCACCGATGGCTCGCGGCCACCGGCCTCTCTACCGGGGTGGCGGAACGGGGATTCCGCCACCCCGCCCACGGCCTGTCGGCGGGCCGCCGCGCGAACGCTCCGGTCGCCTCCTCACCGTGCGCTTCCGATCAGTAACCGGAACCACAATTCCTGTGCCTCCTTCGCCCGCACCCAGGGGGACTCGTGCACGATCATCCGCCCGTCCAGCCGGTGCGTCCGCCGGACGAACATCAGCCCGCCCGCCTGGCAGAGCTCGTAGAACGTCGCCTTGCAGCAGCACGTGTGCTCCTTCACCCGGATCCGCTCGGCCCGCGGCCGCTCCGGCCGCCAGTCGATCCGCTCGTGCCGCTCCTGCAACGCCCCCACATGACGGCTGTGATGTTCCTCCTCCAGCACCACGACCACCGCCGTTCGCCCTGCCGTCATGCGCCAACAATAGGCTACATCGCCTCTAGTGGTCTAGTGCACGTATACAGTAGTTGAGTGTATGTACCTTTTCTTCCTCATATTCCTTTTGGTCTATCATTCGGCCATGCTTGACCGCGAAGGGCCGGTACCGGTCTACAAACAGATCGCCGAGGAGATTCGCGCCCGCATCCTCGGAGGTGAGCTCAGCCCAGGTGAACCGGTGCCGAGCGAGGCCGAACTGGAGACCGCGTACGACATCGCCCGCACGACGGCACGCCGCGTGGCCAGAGAGCTCCGGGAGCAGGGTCTCGTCTACACCGTCCAGGGAGAGGGCACCTTCGTCGGAGAGCCGGGAACACCCCGGCCCGAAGACCGCATACCGGTGTACCAGCGGATCGCGACGGAGATCCGCGAGCGCATCGTCCGGGGCGAACTGGTGCCGAACCGGCGGATCCCCGGCGAGAAGGAGCTGATCAAGCAGTACGGCGTCGCCAAGGCGACCGTACGCCAAGCCATGGCCTTCCTCCGCGACCAGGGCTGGGTCTTCACCGTCCCCTATCGCGGCACCTATGTCTCACCTCGCGAAGACTGGCCGCACAAATGAACAAATCCCCATAAAGCAGTACCGTCTAGTTCACCTACGTATCACCTAGTTCAGTGAACCAGCGCTCTTACCTACCTTGTTACCTAAAATACTCGCATGCTGGATCACGAAGGCGATACCCACCTGTACCTCCAGGTGGCTGAGATCATCCGACAGCGCGTCGTCAGCGGAGCGATCCGCCCCGGCTCCGCCGTACCGAGCGAGTCGGAGCTCCGGAGCGAGTTCGGCATCGCCCGCACCACCGCCCGCAGAGCCATCCGCGTGCTCCGCGACGAAGGTCTCGTCCACACCGTTCAGGGGGAGGGCACCTTCGTCGGCCCACCGGACGCCTCTCGGCGCGGAGATCGCTCGATCTCCGTCTACCGGCAGATCGCCCAGGAACTGATCGGTCGCATCACCCGAGGTGATCTCAAACCCCGCCGCGCCATCCCGAGCGAGGCGACGCTGGTAGAGCAGTACGGCGCGGCCAGAGAGACGGTACGGCACGCCATCGCGCTCCTGAGGGAACAGGGCTGGGTCTACACCGTCCCCCAACGCGGCACCTACGTGCACAAACGCGAGAAATGGTCGACGGAGAGGAAGAGATCACCGGCCGAGCCCCATCAACGCCCCACCGGAGACGCACAGAGGGCCGAGTACTCCATCAGCGCCACCGACGGAGAGATCCCCGTCGGCAGTATGCCCGGCGAGGCACGGGACGCGCGGGCAGAACTCCGGGCCAGAGCCCGCCGGCTCGGCGTCCTCGCCGAGCGGCCCGAGAGACTACCGGATGCCTGACCGTGATCGCCTGATCCGGCGGATCAGGTGAGGCGGTCCTCTATACGAACGCGACGACGGCGTATCGCTCGTCCTGGACGGAACGCCCCCACAGAGCGGGATCAAGGAGCGGCTCGACGCGCAGTGTCCTCACCAGCGGCCGCAGCGCCCGCACGAGCCGTTCGGCCTCGACCCCGCCCATCCACGGCATCGGCGCGGAGCCGGCCCCGTAGGGCCGGCTCCCGTCCGGCTCGGCGCTCGCCCATCGCCCCTCGACCAGCACCAGCCGGCCGCCGGGGCACAGCAGGCCGACCCAGCGGCGCAGCGCCTCCTCGGGGGCGGGCAGCGTCCACAGCAGGTGACGGGAGAGGACCACGTCGAAGGAGGCTCCCGCCTCCGCGGGCGGGTCGCCCGCGTCGCCCACCATCATCACGGCGTCGAACCCGGCACCCGTGAGCTTGCGCCGGGCCCGCTCGACCATCAGCGGCGCCAGGTCCACCCCGACCGGCCGGTGGCCCTGCTCGGCGAGGACCAAGGAGAGCGAGCCGGTGCCGCACCCCAGGTCCAGGACGTCGGCGGGAGAGGGAGGCGTCCACGAGCGCAGCCGCTCGGCCCACGCGGCCCTGACGTGCGGGTCGCGGAGGCCGTGGTCGGCCTCCTCGTCGAAGGAATCGGCGAAGGCGTCCCAGAAGGACGCGATCGAGGCACTGGTCTCCGGCATCGGCCGATCATGTCACCCGCCACCGACAGGGACGGCGCGCGGGAAGTAAGACGTCATGGAGAAGGTACGTTCCGCCGACGGCACCGAGATCGCCTTCGACCGGGTCGGCGCGGGGGCGCCGGTCGTCCTGGTCGGCGGCGCCTCCCGCGCCCGGACGGCCCACACGCGCCTGGCCGGGCTGCTGGCGGAGGAGTTCACGGTGCTGAACTACGACCGCCGGGGACGGGGCGACAGCGGTGACACCGCTCCGTACGCGGTCGAGCGGGAGATCGAGGACGCCGGCGCCGTGATCGGCGCGGCCGGCGGGCCGGTGGCGCTGTTCGGCGACTCCTCCGGCGCGCTCCTGGCCCTGCGCGCGGCGGCGGCCGGTCTGCCGGTCACCCGGCTGGCGCTCTGGGAGCCGCCGTTCGTGTCCGGCCCGCAGGCGGCCGGCATGCGGTGGGAGTACGCCGCCCGGCTCGCCGGGTTGCTCGGCGCGGGCCGCCGCGGTGAGGCCGTGGCACTGCTCGTGTCGACCGCGGGCCTGCCCGACGAGATGGTCGAGACGATGCTCCGCGCGCCGATGTGGCCGGAGCTGGAGGCGCTGGCGCACGCGCTCGCCCACGACGCGGCCGTCATGGACGGCGACCCGGTCCCGGCCGCCCTGGTCTCCTCGGTCAAGATCCCGGTGCTGGTGCTGCACGGCGGCGAGACGGGACCGTGGACCGCTGAAATGGCCCGCGCGCTCACCGGCGCGCTGCCCGACGCGCGTTCCCGCGTCCTGGAGGGCCTGAGCCACGACGTGGACCGGGCCGTCCTCGCCCCGGTGCTGAGGGACTTCCTCGCCGGACGCACCGGGTGATCCCGATGGCCGCCCGCTCACCGGACGTACCGGGTGAGCCGCGCGGTGCGTCCGGAGGAGGGCTCCGCCGGCCGGACGGCCTGTGGCGGCCCGGGATCGGAGCGGACGGGCTCCGGACGGTCCCGGTGGAGCAGAAGACCGGGACAACCACCTACTGCCGTACAGTGGTGGCGGAGAGGTGATTCCGACCATGACCGAGCCCGCCGCCCTGGTGTGCGACTTCGTCAACAGCTACGACGTCGAGAGCGGCGCCGACGCGCTCCCCTCGTCCCAGGCGCTCGTCGCCTGGCTCGCCAGGCGCGGCCTGGCCGGGGCGGACGACACGGCGGGCGACGAGGAGCTGGCCGTCGCCGTCGGCCTCCGCGAGTCGCTCCGCGCGGCGCTGCGCACCAACCATCCCCCGTCCTCCGTCGGGGGTTCCGCCGGGGAGGCGGAGAACGGCCCCGCCGGAAGCCCTCCGGAAACCGCCGGGGAGCCGGGGAGCGGCCCGCCCGGAAGCCCCCGGGGAACCGCCGGGGAGCGGGGGAACGGCCCGGCCGGAGGCGGCCCCCTGGGAGACGATCCGGGCAGGACCGCTTGCGGGGAGCCGGGTGGCGCCTCGGAGAACCCGCTCCCCCGCGTTCTGGACCGGCTGCCCGTCACGGTCGTCCTGACCGCCGAGGGGCCGGTCCTGGAGCCGGTCACCTCCGGTGTGCTCGGCGGGCTGGCGCGGATCGCGGCGGCGGTGGTGGAGGTCCGGGTCGCGGGGCTCTGGCCGAGGATGAAGGTCTGCACGGAGAGCACCTGCCAGTGGGCGTTCGTCGACTCCTCCAAGAACCGCTCGCGGTCATGGTGTTCGATGAAGGTCTGCGGAAACCGCACCAAGACCAGGGCATATCGGGCACGACGACAGAGCGGGACAGGTTAGCGTCATCTGTGAGGCAGATTCCCCGATACGGTGTAACTGCCTGTCTCCAGGGTCCACCCGCCCGACGCCCGCTCGCGTGGCATGAGACCCGCGAGGCAGCGCGTCCCAGCGGCGTACGGCAGATAAGGAGCGGGCCGAGATGGCAGACGTAGGCGTGCGGGCGGCTCGGCACGATGATGTCGACGCGGTGACGAGCACCCAGATCCGCGCCTGGCGATACGGATACCGGGAGTTCCTGCCCGAGGGCCCCCTGGAGCAGATGACCGGCCCGGCCGCCGAGAAGATGTGGCGCCGGCAGTGGGAGGAGGCGATCCTCAGCCCTCCCACGTCCCGGCACCGCGTGCTGGTCGCGGTGGAGCGCGTCGTCCTCGACACCGACGCGTTCCCCGCACTCGGCCCGGGCGGCATCGAGGCCCTCGCGGCGATGCAGGGCGCGGAGCGGGTGGTGGGGCTCGCCTCGCACGCCCCCGCCGAGGACCCCGACCTCAACCCGGACACCACCGCCGAGATGCTCTCCTTCCTGGTGGACCCCGACTTCGTCCGGCGCGGCCACGGCAGCCGCCTGCTCAACGCCACGGTCGACCACCTGCGCGAGGACGGCTACCACACGGTCGTGACCTGGGTGTTCGCCGACAACTACGCCCTGCTCGGCTTCCTGGAGTCGGCCGGCTGGGGCGAGGACGGGGCCGAGCGGGTCCTGGACATGGGCCGTCCGGTGCGGATGGTCCGCATGGCCACCGACATCAGCTAGCAATCCGCGCGGGTCCCGCCCCGGCGGGGCCCACCGGGTCCGCCGCGGCCCGCGGGCGCCGCGCCCGTCCCGAGAGGAAACCCGTCAGCCCATGGCCACCCCCAGCCAGTGGATCGCCGGAGCCCGTCCGCGCACCCTTCCCGCCGCCGTCGTCCCCGTCGCCGTCGGCACCGGCGTCGCCCTCGGGTACGGCGGCGCGGTGTGGTGGCGCGCCCTGCTCGCCCTGTTCGTGGCGCTCGCCCTCCAGGTGGGGGTGAACTACGCCAACGACTACAGCGACGGCGTGCGCGGCACCGACGACGACCGGGTCGGCCCGATGCGCCTGGTCGGCTCCGGGGCGGCCTCCCCGCGCCAGGTCCTGGCCGCCGCTCTGGGCTGCTTCCTGGCCGCCGCCGCGGCCGGACTGGCGCTGGTCGTGGTCACCCGGGCGTGGTGGTTGCTGGCGGTCGGCGCGGCGGCGATCGCGGCGGCCTGGTTCTACACCGGCGGTTCCCGCCCGTACGGCTACCGCGCGCTCGGCGAGGTCTCGGTCTTCGTCTTCTTCGGCCTGGTGGCCGTGGCGGGCACCACGTTCGTCCAGCTGGAGCGGCTCCCCTGGCTCGCGGTGGCCGCCTCGGTCCCCGCGGGCCTGCTGTCCTGCGCCATGCTGGTGGTCAACAATCTGCGCGACATCGTGACCGACGGCCCGGCCGGGAAGCGCACGCTGGCGGTCGTCCTCGGCGACGCCCGCACCCGCACGCTCTACGTGTTCTGCCTCGTCCTGCCGCTGCTCGTCGCGCTCGCCCTGGTCCCCTGGCAGCCGTTCGCGGCTCTGGGGGTGCTCGCCGCGCCGCTCGCGCTCGCGCCGGTGAAGGCGGTCCGCGCGGGCGCCACCGGCCCGGCACTGATCGCGACGCTCCAGCAGACCGGCCGTTTCCAGCTGGTCTTCGGCGCGCTGTTCACCCTCGGCCTGGCCCTGTAGGACACGGGCCCCGCAGGGAACCGGCCCCGCAGGACACCGCGGGGAGCGGGCCCGGGCACGTCCCGGCCCGGCGCCGCGGGGAGCGGAGCCTCCGGCCCCCTCACAGGAGCCGGCGCATCACGACGCGGGGCGCGAGCTCGATGCCCAGCTCCCGCTCGTGCGCCACCAGCGCGGCCAGCTCCGGCCCCCACTCGGCCGGATCGAGCACGGCGAAGCCGCGCCGCGCGTACCAGGGCCCGTTCCACGGCACGTCCCGGAACGTGGTGAGCGTCACGGCGGGCGCGCCGGCCGCCGCCGCGTGCGTGCAGACGGCCTCCACCAGGCGCCCGCCGATGCCCCGCCGCCCGTGGGCGGGGTGGACGGCGAGCTGGTCGAGGTGGACGTTCCCGTCGGTCCAGCCGACCATCGCGAAGGCGACCGGCGGGTCACCGGCGACCAGGACCCGGGACGGGTCGCCCGCCTCCTCGACCATCGTCGTGCCCGCTGGGAAGACGATGCCGACCTGGGCGAAGAGCCCGTCGGCCGCGGTCTCCACCGCCGCCAGCCCCGGCAGCTCCTCCGCCGTCGCCCAGCGGACCCCGGCAGGGACCGGATCCGTAACGTTCCGCATGGGAACCGAGGATAGGGCGGCGTCCCTCCCGGATCATCTGGATTACCGGCCGGGACGGCCCAGGGAGGCCGGCCTGTCCCGGCCGCGGCGCCTCACAGGTCGAGCAGGTGCTCCAGGCCGACGGTCAGGCCCGGGATCTCACGGACCCGGCGGACTCCGAGCAGCACCCCCGGCGTGAAGGACGCCCGGTTCATGGTGTCGTGCCGGATGGTGAGGATCTCCCCGTCACCGCCCAGCAGCACCTCCTGGTGGGCGATCAGCCCGGCCAGCCGTACGGCGTGCACATGGACCCCGTCCACGTCGGCGCCCCGGGCCCCGTCCAGCTCGGAGCTGGTCGCGTCGGGCATCGGGGCCGTCCCGGCCTTGCGCCGCGCCTGCGCCACCAGCTCGGCCGTACGGCGGGCGGTGCCCGACGGCGCGTCGGCCTTGTTCGGGTGGTGCAGCTCGACGATCTCGACGGAGTCGAAGTAGCGGGCGGCCTGCTGGGCGAAGTGCATCATCAGCACCGCCGCGATGCCGAAGTTCGGCGCGATCAGCGCGTTGACGCCGGGGTTGGCCTCCAGCCAGCCGCGCACCCGCTCCAGCCGGTCGGCGTCGAAGCCCGTGGTGCCCACCACCGGGTGGATGCCGTGCTCGATGCACCAGCGCATGTTGTCCATGACCACGTCGGGGTGGGTGAAGTCGACCACGACCTCGGCGCCCTCCAGCGCCTCGATCGGGTCTCCCGTGTCGACGGTCGCGACCAGCTCCAGGTCGTCCGCCGCCTCGACGGCCTTGCACACTTCGACACCGACGCGCCCGCGGGCGCCCAGAACTCCAACCCTGATCACGGTCCAAGGCTATACCCGGCGCGGAACGGCGGACGCCCCCGGCACCGGGGTGCCGGGGGCGTCGAGGTGGATCCGGGGACGGCGGTCAGGCGGAGACGGCCCAGCCGAAGTCCTTGTCGGCGTAGGGGCCGATGACCGCGAGGGTCCGCGGGCGGGTCAGGATGTCGCGGGCGACCGCGGAGATATCCTCCGGAGTCACCGCCTCGATCCTGGCCAGCACCTCGTCGACGGAGAGGAACTCGTCGTAGACGAGCTCGCCCTTGCCGATCCGGGACATCCGGGAGCCGGTGTCCTCCAGGCCGAGCACGAGGCCGCCGCGCATCTGGCCCTTGCCGCGGGCGATCTCCTCCTCGGAGATGCCGTCGTCGACCACGCGCAGGAGCTCGTCCCGGCAGATCTTCAGCACCTCGTCGGTCTTCGACGGCAGGCAGCCGACGTAGACGCCGAACTGGCCGGTGTCGGAGTACTGGGAGGTGTAGCTGTAGGCCGAGTAGGCCAGGCCGCGCTTCTCCCGGATCTCCTGGAACAGCCGCGACGACATGCCGCCGCCGAGCGCCGCGTTGAGCACGCCGAGGGCGAAGCGGCGCTCGTCGGTCCGGGTCAGGGCGGTCGTGCCGAGCACCAGGTTGGCCTGCTCGGTCGGCCGGTGCAGCACCCGGACGCCGGAGCCGACCGTGACCGCCTCGCCCGAGACCCTCGGCGGGACCGGCGTGGCGTCGCCGCCCAGCGCTCCCGCCCGCTCGTAGGCGGCGGCGACCAGTTCCACCACCCGCTCGTGCTCGATGTTGCCCGCCACCGCCACCACGGTGCGCGCCGGCAGGTAGCGGGTCCGGTAGTACTCCTCGATCCGGTCGCGGCCGATCGCGTTGATCGTCTCGACCGTGCCGAGGATCGGCCGCCCGATGGGCGTGTCGCCGTACAGCTCGGCGGAGAACTGCTCGTGCACGACGTCCGACGGGTCGTCGTCGTGCATGGCGATCTCCTCCAGGATCACGCCCCGCTCGGCCTCGACGTCGTCGGCGGTGATGAGCGAGGAGGTGACCACGTCGGCGAGCACGTCGATCGCCACCCGCAGGTCCTCGTCGAGGACCCGCGCGTAGTAGCAGGTGTACTCCTTGGCGGTGAAGGCGTTGATCTCACCGCCGATGCCCTCGATCGCCGCCGAGATCTCCAGTGCGTCCCGCGTGGGCGTGCCCTTGAACAGCAGGTGTTCCAGGAAGTGGGAGGCCCCCATGTGCTCGGGGGCCTCGTCACGCGAGCCGATGCCGACCCACATGCCGACCGCGACGCTGCGCACGGTCGGCATGCTCTCGGTCACCACCCGGAGCCCACCGGGGAGGACGGTGCGCCGTACGACTCCGGCGCCGCCGGAACCGGGGTGCAGAGTGGTGGTGATCACGAGTTGCGGTCTTCTCCCCCGCGGCTCCTGCCGCCGCCGCTGGTCCGGGTCCGGGTGCGGGTGCGGCGCGGCTTCTCCTCACCGGAGGCGGCCGAGGGCTGCTCCACCGACGCGGGAGCGTCGTCCGGCTCCCCCGACTCCGGAGTGCCGGCCTCCGCCGGAGCCTTCGCCTCGGCCTCCTTCTCGACCACCTCGACGGGGACGAGGGAGAGCTTGCCGCGGGCGTCGATCTCAGCGATCTCCACCTGGATCTTGTCGCCGACGTTCATGACGTCCTCGACGTTCTCGATGCGCTTGCCGCCGTGCAGCTTGCGGATCTGGGAGACGTGCAGCAGGCCGTCCTTGCCCGGCATGAGGGAGATGAACGCGCCGAAGGCTGCGATCTTGACGACCGTGCCCAGGTAGCGCTCGCCGACCTCCGGCATGTGCGGGTTGGCGATGGCGTTGATGGCCGACCGGGCCGCCTCGGCGGACGGGCCGTCGGTGGCGCCGATGTAGATGGTGCCGTCGTCCTCGATCGTGATCTCGGCGCCGGTGTCGTCCTGGATCTGGTTGATCATCTTGCCCTTCGGGCCGATGACCTCGCCGATCTTGTCGACCGGGACCTTGATCGTGATGATGCGCGGCGCCGTCGCGTTCATCTCCGCCGGCGAGTCGATGGCCTCCTGCATCACGTCGAGGATGGCCAGGCGGGCGGCCTTGGCCTGCTTCAGCGCGGCGGCCAGGACCGAGGCGGGGATGCCGTCGAGCTTGGTGTCGAGCTGGAGCGCCGTGATGAGCTCCCTGGTGCCGGCGACCTTGAAGTCCATGTCGCCCATGGCGTCCTCGGCGCCGAGGATGTCGGTCAGCGTGACGTACTGGTCGCCCTCGTTGATGAGGCCCATCGCGATGCCCGCGACGATGCCCTTCAGCGGGACGCCCGCGTCCAGCAGGGACATCGTGCTCGCGCAGACCGAGCCCATCGAGGTGGAGCCGTTGGAGCCGAGGGCCTCGGAGACCTGGCGGATCGCGTAGGGGAACTCCTCGCGGGCCGGCAGCACCGGCAGGAGCGCCCGCTCGGCGAGCGCGCCGTGGCCGATCTCCCGGCGCTTGGGCGAGCCCACCCGGCCGGTCTCACCGGTGGAGTACGGCGGGAAGTTGTAGTTGTGCATGTAGCGCTTGGTGCGCTCGGGGTTGAGCGTGTCGATCATCTGCTCCATGCGGAGCATGTTCAGCGTGGTGATGCCCAGGATCTGGGTCTCGCCGCGCTCGAACAGGGCCGACCCGTGCACCCGCGGGACGACGTGGACCTCGGCGCTGAGCTGCCGGATGTCCTTGGGGCCGCGGCCGTCGATGCGCACGCCCTCGCCGATGACCCGCTCGCGCATGAGCTTCTTGGTCAGCGCCCGGAAGGCGGCGCCGATCTCCTTCTCGCGCCCCTCGAAGTCCGGGCCGACCTTCTCGGCGGCCAGGGCCTTGACCCGGTCGAGCTCGCTCTCGCGCTCCTGCTTGCCGGCGATGGTCAGCGCCGCGGCCAGCTCGCTCTTGACCGCGCCGGTGACGGCCTGCAGGACGTCGTCCTGGTAGTCGAGGAAGAGCGGGTACTCGGCGGTCTCCTTGGCGGCGGTCTTGGCCACCCGGGCCTGCGCGTCGCACAGGACCTTGATGAACGGCTTGGCGGCCTCCAGGCCCTGCGCCACCGTCTCCTCGGTCGGCGCGACCGCGCCCTCGGCGACGAGCTTGAGCGTGTCGCGGGTGGACTCGGCCTCGACCATCATGATCGCGACGTCGCCGTCGTCCAGGACGCGGCCGGCGACGACCATGTCGAAGGTGGCGCTCTCCAGCTCCGAGTGGGTCGGGAAGGCCACCCACTGGCCCTCGATCAGGGCGACGCGCACGCCGCCGATCGGGCCGGAGAAGGGCAGCCCGGCGAGCTGCGTGGACAGGGAGGCTGCGTTGATGGCGACCACGTCGTACAGGTGGTCGGGGTGGAGAGCCATGATCGTCGCGACGACCTGGATCTCGTTGCGCAGGCCCTTGACGAACGACGGGCGGAGCGGCCGGTCGATCAGGCGGCAGGTGAGGATGGCGTCCTCGGAGGGCCGGCCCTCACGGCGGAAGAACGAGCCGGGGATGCGGCCCGCGGCGTACATCCGCTCCTCGACGTCCACCGTGAGGGGGAAGAAGTCGAGGTTCTCCTTGGGGGACTTGGAGGCGGTGGTCGCGGACAGGACCATCGTCTCGTCGTCGAGGTAGACGACGGCGGAGCCCGCCGCCTGGCGCGCGAGGCGGCCGGTCTCGAAGCGGACCGTACGCGTGCCGAAAGAGCCGTTGTCGATGACGGCTTCGCTGCTGTGGACACCCTCCACGGGGGACCTCCTTGTGTAGGTCGCCCGCGTCCCCCAGGCACGCGTGTCGCACCTGGGCCTCTTTTCGCCGCTTCCCCGTAGGTGCAGCGCCGGTCTTCGATCGAAGCGCCCGGTTCCTGCGCGGCACGAGCCGCGGCGACCGGGAGCCACTACCGAGGACCGGCCCGCAGGCGTCGCGGGGACGCTTGCTCTCGGACGCGGGGCACTGTCTCGGCTGTTCAGTTTTGCTCACGGGACCGGCGCACCCCCGGCGCGACGCGCCGGGGACCGGCCCATGAGACGGGGAGCGGCACGGATGCCGCTCCCCGCAATGCTATCGGCGCAGACCGAGCCGCTCGATGAGCGAACGGTAACGCGCGATGTCCTTGCTCTGCAGGTACTTGAGCAGACGGCGACGACGGCCGACCAGCAGCAGCAGACCGCGCTGGCTGTGGAAGTCGTGCTTGTTGCGCTTCATGTGCTCGGTGAGCTCACTGATGCGCTTGGTCAGGAGCGCGATCTGCACCTCGGGCGAGCCGGTGTCGGCCTCGCTCTTGGCGTACTCACCGATGATCTGCTTCTTGGCGGCGCTGTCGAGCGACACATCTCTCCTTGAACATCTACGGGCACGCGCGATCTCGATGGCCCGAACGACCGTGCGTGCCTACAGTCGCCGTGGCTGGGTCAGCCGCCGGGGGTTACGACACCACCGGTTACAGAGCTGACATGCCAGGCTACCATCGGCCTCCGAGCCCTCGCACACCCGACACGCCGCGTGCTCCCCCGCGGAACCCGTCGGGGAGCGCGCGGCGCCGGGTCAGGAGGAGGTGAAGCGGCGGGCCTCGTCGACGTCGGCGTGCATCTGCTCGACCAGCGCCTCGATCGAGTCGAACCTCAGGTTGTCGCGGAGCCGCGTGCCGAACTCCACCGCCACGTGCGCGCCGTACAGCTCCAGGTCGTCGCGGTCGAGCGCGTAGGCCTCGACGGTGCGGGCCACCCCCTCGAACGTCGGGTTGGTGCCCACGGAGATCGCCGCGGGCCAGCGCTCGCCGTCGTAGGCGGCGGGCAGGTTGCCCACCGCGATGCCCTGGAGCCAGCCGGCGTAGACCCCGTCCGGCGGGATCGCGGTGAGCTCGGGCGGCTCGACGTTGGCGGTGGGGAAGCCCAGCTGGCGGCCCCGCTGGTAACCCCGGACCACCACGCCCTCCACCCGGTGCGGGCGGCCCAGCGCGGCGGTGACCGCCTCGACGTCGCCCTCGGCGAGGCGCCGGCGGATCATCGTCGAGGAGACGGTGTCGCCGTCGACGACCAGCGGCACGCCCTCGGCCTGGAAGTCGTACTTCTCCCCGAGGGTGCGCAGCGTCTCCACGTCACCGGAGGCCTTGTGGCCGAAGCGGAAGTTCTCCCCCACCACGACCCCCGCCGCGTGCAGCCGGTCCACCAGGACGGTCTGCACGAACTCGTCCGGGCTCATCCGGGAGAACTCCAGCGTGAACGGGAGCACGCAGACCGCGTCCACCCCGAGCGCGCGGAGCAGCTCGGCGCGGTGCCTGACCGTCGTCAGCCGCGGCGGGTGCGTGCCCGGGCGGACCACCTCGTCCGGGTGCGGGTCGAAGGTCACCACCACCGAGGGGAGCCCCAGCCGTCCGGCCATCGCGACGGCGCGCGCCACCAGCCGCTGGTGACCGGCGTGCACCCCGTCGAAGACACCGATCGTGACGACCGACCTGCCCCAGCCCTCGGGCACGTCGTCCAGTCCGTGCCAGCTTCGCACCGCAGCCTCTTCCCTGTATGACGGATCGACTTCTCAAGCGTGCCATGCCCTGCGGGCTCCTCCCCCATCGGGGGAGGCTCCCCGGCGGCGGGAGCCCCGCCCGCGGGCGCCGCCGCGGCGGCCTCCGGGAGAGGGCGTCCCCGGGGCATCTCGGGGGCGTCCCGGGGTCAGCCCACGAAGACGGCCAGGGACCTGGTGGTCTTCCCGCGCTCCTCGACCAGGGCCAGCAGCGCGCCGTCCGGCCCGAACACCCCGATCGGTCCCCCGCCCAGCCCGAGCGCGGGCAGCCGCCCGCCGTGCGCCACCGTGCGCGCCTGCTCCGCGGTCACGTCACGGCGGGGGAAGGCCGCGGCGACGGCCTCGGCCATCGGCAGGATCACGCACTCCCGCGCGAGCTGCTCGATCGTGTGCGCCATCGGCAGGTCGTAGGGGCCGACCCGGGTCCGGCGCAGGTAGGTCAGGTGGCCGCCGACGCCGAGGGCGGCGCCGAGGTCGCGCGACAGCGCCCGGATGTAGGTGCCGCTGGAGCAGCTCACCGAGACGTCGACGTCGACCAGGTCGCCCTCCCGCCGGACGGCGGTGACCTCGAAGGCGGAGACCGTCACCGGCCGGGCCGCCAGCTCGACCTCCTCCCCCGACCTGGCCCGCTTGTAGGCCCGCTGCCCGTCCACCTTGATGGCGCTCACCTGCGGCGGGATCTGCATGATGCGGCCGGTCAGGGCCGCGACGCCCTTGCGGATCTCCTCGTCGGAGACCCCGGCGGCCGGCGTCGCCCGGGTGATCTCGCCCTCGGCGTCGTCGGTGTTGGTCGACTGGCCCAGCCTGATCGTGCCGTCGTAGCCCTTCTCGGTCAGCGCCAGGTGGCCCAGGAGCCGGGTCGCCTTCTCCACGCCGACCACCAGCACACCGGTGGCCATCGGGTCCAGGGTCCCGGCGTGGCCGACCCGCCGGGTGCCCGCGATGCCGCGGAGCTTGCCGACGACGTCGTGCGAGGTCCAGCCGGCGGGCTTGTCCACGACGATCAGCCCGCTCGGCGGCGGGGTTCGCTTGGCGCGAGCCGTACTCATCAGTGCATCCTTCTCACGCGGGCGCGCCCTCTGTCAGGAGCGCGCGGAGACTCGCCATGGTCTCCTCGACGGGCAGGTGGGAGGTGAAACCCGCGGCCCGGACGTGCCCGCCGCCGCCCAGCGCGGCGCAGACCCCGGCGACGTCCACACCGCCCCGGGACCGGGTGGAGACCTGCCAGGCGCCGTCGTCGTCCTCCTTGAGGACCACGGTCACCTCCGCCTCGCCGGCGCGCCGGACCACGTCGATGACCGGCTCGACCTCGTCGTACGGCAGGCCGTACGCGGCCCGGTCCGCGCGGGTGACGAACGTCCAGACCAGGCCGCCGCCCACCTCGGGCTCCAGCACGGCGCGGTCCAGGGCGGCGCTGAGCACCTTCAGGTAGCCGAACGGGGAGTCGTCCCAGAGCCGCCGGGCGATCTCCTCGGTGTCCAGCCCGGCGCCGAGGAGCCTGGCGGCCGTCCGGTGGGCCTGCGGGGTGGTCGAGGAGTGCTTGAAGGAGCCGGTGTCGGTGACCAGGCCGGTGTACAGGCAGGTGGCGACGGCCTCGTCGATCGGCAGGCCGAGCCGGTCGAGCAGCCGCTCGACGAGCACGGTGGTGGCGGAGGCGGCGGGGTCGACCAGGTTGACCGTGCCGAAGCGCGGGTTGGACGGGTGGTGGTCCACCACGATCAGCTCCCGCGCCCTGCCCGCGCTGCCGGCCAGCGTGCCCAGCCGGTCCACGGTGGCGGCGTCGAAGACCACCATCAGCTCGGGGGCCTGCGGGTAGTCGCCGGGCTCGACCAGGAGGTCCTGGCAGGGCAGGAAGCGCAGCAGCCGGGGGACCGCGAAGCGGCGGTCGCCGAAGGAGGCCGTCACCCGCTTGCCCGCCGCCCGGAGCGCCGCTCCGGCGGCGAGCATGGACCCCAGGGCGTCCCCGTCCGGGGAGACGTGGCAGGCCAGGGCGATCTCGTCGGCGGACGAGATCAGCTCGGCGGCCCGGTCCCACTCGGGATCCGGCGCCGGGCCCGCCGGGCCGCCGGCACGCACGTCGGGTGTCACGTCGCCGGGCGTCCCGCGGCGCCGTCCGCGCCCTCGGTGCCCTCCGCCTCGGCGCCCTCGAGGTCCTCTGTGTCCTCGAGGTCCTCCTCGGGCCGCCGGTACGGGTCGGCCTCGCCGGCGTACTGGGCCTTCTCCCGCCGCTTGGCGATCTCCTCGTCCCTGGCCCTGGCCGCCGCGAAGAGGTCGTCCAGGTGCCGGGCGCTGTCCGGGAGCGGGTCGTGGGTGAACGTCACCGTCGGCGTGTGGCGCAGACCGGTCTGGCGGCCCACCTCCGAGCGGATGAGCCCCTTGGCGCTCTCCAGTGCCGAGGCGGAGTCGGCCCGCTCCGCCTCGGAGCCGAAGACGGTGTAGTACACCGTGGCGTCGCTGAGGTCCGCGGTGATCCGGACGTCGGTCACGGTCACGAAGCCGAGCCGCGGGTCCTTGATCCGGCGCTCCAGCATCTCGGCGACAACCTGCCGGATACGGTCAGCGATCTTGCGCGCGCGTGCGGCGTCCGTCATCGCTCCCCCTTCTCACAGCGACGACCGGGCACGAAGGGGGTCTTCGCGACCGGTCGTCTGCGTCTACTAGTCCTCGTCCTCGTGGTAGAGCCGCTGCCTGGCCGACAGCAACTCGATCTCCGGGCGGCCGGCGACCAGGCGCTCGCAGTCGTCCATCACCGCGCCGCAGTTGGCGGCAGTGGCGGAGACGACCGCGATCCCGATCTCCGTGCGGCGGTGCAGGTCCAGGTGACCGGTCTCGGCGACCGCCACGGCCGGGAACCGTCGCTGCACCTCGGCGATGATGGGACGCACCACGGAGCGCTTCTGCTTCAGCGAACGCACGTCACCGAGCAGGATGTCCAACGTCAGGGCACCTACGTACATGACAGGTTCACCGCGCATCGTCCTGTCTCCGCCCCGCGCCGGCGGTGTGCGCCGGCGCGGGGCGGAGGGGCAGGGCGTCAGACGCGCGGCTTCTCCCGCATCTCGTACGTCTCGATGACGTCGTCGAGCTTGATGTCGTTGTAGCCGACACCGATACCGCACTCGAAGCCCTCGCGGACCTCGGTCGCGTCGTCCTTGAACCGGCGCAGCGACGAGACCGTGAGGTTCTCGGAGATCACCACACCGGCGCGGATGAGGCGCGCCTTGCTGTTGCGGACGATCGTCCCGGAGCGGACGATCGCACCGGCGATGTTGCCGATCTTCGGCACCTTGAAGACCTCGCGGACTTCGGCGGTGCCCATCTGGACCTCTTCGAACTCCGGCTTGAGCATGCCCTTGAGGGCCGCCTCGATCTCCTCGATCGCCTGGTAGATGACCGAGTAGTAGCGGATGTCGACGCCCTCGCGCTCGGCCAGGTCGCGCGCCCGGACCTCGGGACGCACGTTGAAACCGATGATGACGGCGTTGTCGTCGGCCATGGCCAGGTTGACGTCGTACTCGGTGATGGCGCCGACCGCGCGGTGGAGCACCCGCAGGCGCACCTCCTCGCCGACGTCGATCTTGAGCAGGGCGTCCTCGAGGGCCTCGACCGAACCGGAGACGTCACCCTTGATGATGAGCTTGAGCTCGTCGACCTGGCCCTTCTCCATCTCGCTGAAGAGCTCTTCGAGGGTGCGGCGCCGGCCGGACTTGGCCATGTCCGCGATGCGCTTGCGCGCCGCGCGCTGCTGGGCGATCTGACGCGCCATCCGGTCGTCGCCGACCACGATGAAGTTGTCACCGGCGCCGGGCACCGCGGTCAGACCGAGGACCAGCACCGGACGCGACGGGTCGGCCTCGTCGATCGACTCGCCGTTGTCGTCCAGCATCGCCCGGACGCGGCCGAAGGCCTCGCCACAGACGATCGAGTCGCCGACGCGGAGCGTGCCGCGCTGGACCAGCACGGTCGCGACCGGGCCGCGGCCCTTGTCGAGGTGGGCCTCGATGGCGACGCCCTGGGCGTCCATCGTCGGGTTCGCCCGCAGGTCGAGCTCGGCGTCCGCGGTGAGCAGCACGGCCTCGAGCAGGCTCTCGATGCCGATGCCGTTCTTGGCGGAGATGTCGACGAACAGCGTGCTGCCGCCGTACTCCTCGGCCACCAGACCGTACTCGGTGAGCTGGGCCCGCACCTTGTTCGGGTCCGCGCCCTCCTTGTCGATCTTGTTGACCGCGACCACGACCGGGACGTCGGCCGCCTGGGCGTGGTTCAGCGCCTCGATGGTCTGCGGCTTCACACCGTCGTCGGCCGCCACCACCAGGATGGCGATGTCGGTCACCTTGGCACCGCGGGCACGCATGGCGGTGAACGCCTCGTGACCCGGGGTGTCGATGAAGGTGATCCGGCGCTCCTCGCCCTCGTGCTCGGCGGCGATCTGGTACGCGCCGATGTGCTGGGTGATGCCGCCGGCCTCCCGCGCCACCACGTTGGTCTTGCGGATGGCGTCGAGCAGGCGGGTCTTACCGTGGTCGACGTGACCCATGACGGTCACCACCGGCGGGCGCGCGACCAGGTCGGCCTCGTCGCCCTCGTCCTCGCCGAACTCGATGTCGAAGGACTCGAGAAGCTCGCGGTCCTCCTCCTCCGGGCTGACGATGAGCAGGTTGTAGTCCAGCTCGGCGGCGAGCAGCTGCAGGGTGTCCTCGTTGACCGACTGCGTCGCGGTCACCATCTCGCCGAGGTGCAGCATGATCTGCACGAGCGAGGCGGGGTTCGCACCGATCTTGTCAGCGAAGTCCGACAGAGAGGCCCCGCGGGACAGGCGGATGGTCTGGCCGCCGCCGCGAGGAGCCTGCACGCCGCCGATCGCCGGCGCCTGCATGTTGTCGAACTCCTGGCGCCTCTGGCGCTTGGACTTGCGACCGCGGGCCGGGCGTCCGCCCGGACGGCCGAAGGCACCCGCGGTGCCGCCGCCGCGGCCACGTCCGCCGCCACCGGGACGACCGGCGAAGCCGCCGCCACCACCGGGGGCACCGGCCGCGGTGCCCGGACGGCCACCGCCGCCACCGCCGGGACGACCGGCGAAGCCACCGGGACGGCCACCGCCGCCGCCGGGACGACCGGCACCGCCGCCGGGACGGCCCGCGCCGCCGCCGGGACGACCGGCACCGCCGCCGGGACCCGCCGGACGGCCCTGGGGCATCATCATCGGGTTGGGACGCGGCCCACCGGGACGCGGACCGGCCACGCCGGCGCCGCCGCCCGGACGCGGACCGCCCGCACCCGCGCCGCCGCCCGGACGCGGACCACCCGCGCCGGGCCCCGGACGGGGACCGGCCGCACCGGGCGGACCGGGACGGGCGCCCTGCGGACGCGGCGCCGCGCCGTCGCGCGGACCGCGGTCCTCGCGGGGACCCCCGGGGCGCGGACCGCGCTCACCGGGACCGCCGGGACGCGGCGGACGGGGCTGGCCCATGCCGCTGGCGGTCGAGGAGAACGGGTTGTTGCCCGGACGCGGGCCGCGCGGGCCCGGACGCGGACCCGGCTTGGGAGCGCCCCCGCCGGGAGCACCGGCGGCCGGACGCGGGCCCGAAGGGGCACCGGGACCGGCGGGACGCGCCTGCGGGCCGGCGGCCTCGGGACGCGGCGCCGGGCGCGGGCCCGGACGCGGACCCGGCTTGGGGCCGGGACCGGCGGGACGCGCCTGCGGGCCGGCGGCCTCGGGACGCGGCGCCTCGAAACGCGGCGGCTGGACCGGCGACGGCTGCTGCTGCACCGGCGGCTGCTGCTGGATCTGGGGCTGCGGCGCCTGCGGCGCGGGGGCCGCGGGGCGCGGGGCGGGACCCGGACGCGGACCCGGCTTGGGGGCCGGACCCGGCTTGGGAACCGCGCTGGGCGCCGGAGCGCCGCCGGCTCGGCCCTCGGCCGGCCGGGGTGCCGCCTGGGGCGGCTTGGGCGCCCTGCCTGCGCCCTTGTCGGACGAACCCTTGGCGGGTACGCCCAAAGCTTCCGTGAGCCTGCGGACCACCGGTGCCTCGATGGTCGAGGACGCCGAACGCACGAACTCGCCCATCTCCTGGAGCTTGGCCATGACGACCTTGCTCTCCACACCGAACTCCTTGGCGAGCTCGTATACCCGGACCTTCGCCACTGCACTCCCTTACTCGGCCCGGGAGGCTGTGCCGCCGGACCGTCGTTACGTAGACGTACTCATCGCCGCATGCTCATCAGGCGCTCATAGCTATCTGACCAGCCCATCAACTCGGCGTCCTACATGACAGTTGGCAACCATTTCACCCGATCCTTTCAGCCTGCAGCTCTTCCACGTGGCTGCGCACGAGCGACAGGTCGAGCGGGCCCGCGACGCGGAAAGCGCGCGGAAACGCCCGCCGACGCTCGGCGAGCTCGAGGCATCTCGGGGTGGGATGCAGTGAAGCACCACGCCCCGGGAGCCGTCGTCGCAGGTCGGGGACGACAACGCCCTCGACCGCCACCAGGCGGAGCAGCTCGGAGGAAACCGTGCGAACCCGGCAACCCACACATGTTCTCAGTGGGATCGCCTGGCCACCATATTCCAGCTTACCGTGTGGACGCATCTGCGGAACCGGCCGCACCCTCCACATGGGTGTCCGGCCGGATGTCGATGCGCCATCCGGTGAGCCGGTTGGCCAGCCGGGCGTTCTGCCCCTCCTTGCCGATGGCGAGGGAGAGCTGGTAGTCCGGCACGGTCACCCGCGCGGCCCGGCCGGCGGCGTCGATCACCTCGACATGGGAAACACGCGCGGGCGAGAGGGCATTCCCCACGAACTCCGCCGGGTCCTCCGACCAGTCGATGATGTCGATCTTCTCGCCGTGCAGCTCGGTCATCACGTTGCGCACCCGCGAGCCCATCGGGCCGATGCAGGCGCCCTTGGCGTTGACCCCGGGCTTGCGGGCACGAACCGCGATCTTGGTCCGGTGCCCGGCCTCGCGGGCGATCGCGGCGATCTCGACCGTGCCGTCGGCGATCTCCGGGACCTCCAGCGCGAAGAGCTTCTTCACCAGGCCGGGGTGGGTGCGCGAGAGCATCACCGACGGCCCCTTGTGGCCCTTCTTGACCTGGACCACGTAGCAGCGGATGCGCTCGCCGTGGGTGTACTCCTCGCCGGGCACCTGCTCGTTGTGCGGGAGCACGGCCTCGATCCTGCCCAGGTCCACCAGGACGGCCCGCGGGTCCTTGCCCTGCTGGATGATCCCGGAGACGAGCTCGCCCTCACGGCTGGCGAACTCACCGAAGTTGATCTCGTCCTCGGCGTCCCGGAGCTGCTGCAGGATGACCTGCTTGGCCGTGCTCGCGGCCACCCGGCTGAAGTTGCCCGGGGTGTCGTCGTACTCCCGGAGCACCTCCCCGCCCTCGCCGATCTCCGCGGCGTAGATGGTCACGTGCCCGGTGTCCCGGTCGAGCTCGGCGCGGGCCTTGGCGGCCGCGCCCTCGGTCTTGAAGTACGCGATCAGCAGCGCGTCCTCGATCGCCTTGACGACCAGGTCGAAGGAGATGTCCTTCTCTCGCTCCAGGCCGCGCAGGACGCTCATGTCGATGTCCACGAGGCTCCCCCTTAGCCCTCGTCGCCGTCTTCGCCGTCGTCGTCGACGTCGTCGCTCTCATCGAGCCGGCGGAATTCCACCTGCACCCGGCCCCGGGTCAGGTCCTCATAGTCGAAACGGCGCGCGGCGCCCTCGACGTCCAGCTCCACGCCGGTCTCGTCGGTGGCGACGATCCGGCCCTCCACGCAGGCGCCGTCCCGCAGGTCGGCCTTGACCAGCCGCCCCCTCGCCCGGCGCCAGTGGCGCGGCTCGGTGAGCGGGCGGTCGACCCCGGGAGAGGAGACCTCCAGCACGTAGGGGGCGGAGCCCATCACGTCACCGGCGTCCAGCGCGGCGGAGACCGCGTGACTCACCTCGGCCACGCCGTCCAGGCTCACCCCGCCGTCACGGTCGACGACGACGCGCAGCAGCCGGCGCTTGCCCGCCGGTGTGACCGTGACGTCCTCCAGGTCGTAGCCCTCCGCCTCGACGACGGGGGCCAGGAGCTTCACCAGGCGGTCGCGGGATGTGACGCTGCCCATGTCGACCTCCTATTGTCACGATCTCTCAGGGCGGACCTCGCCCATGTGGTTCACCAGCCTATCCACACCGGGGCGCGGAAAGAGCGTCACGCGGTGTGGCGGGACCGCCCGCCGCACGCGGTGACCGCCGTTCCGAGCCCGTACGATGCTAGAGCGTCAGCACCCCACCCGAGACCGGAGGTCGTCCGTGCGTTCCCTGACCCGGCGCGCCCTGTTGCGGAGCGGTGCCCTCACCGCGGCCGCCGCGGCGGCCGCGGGGTGCGCGGCCGAGGAGCCGGAGCCCGCCGCGCAGGAGCCGCCGGATCCGGAGACCGTGCTGCTCAGGCAGCTGATCGCGGACAAGGAGCAGATCGTCGCGATGTACGCGTCGCTGTCCTCGCGCAAGCTCGTCCCCTTCCGGGAGCGGCACGAGGCCCACCTCGCCGAGCTGCGCCGGCGCCTGCCCGCGGTCTCCCCTCCGCCCGGACCGTCCTCTCCGGCCGCCCCGTCCTCCGCGGCCACTCCGGCGCCGGGCGCCAGGGCCAGTCTCAAGAGCCTGCGCGAGCTGGAGCGCAGGGCCGCGGCGGCCCGGCCCGGGCAGACGGCGGGGGCCTCCCCCGCGCTCGCCCAGCTGATCGCGTCCATCGGCGCGTGCGAGGCCGCTCACGCGGTCGCCCTGCCGAGGTCGCTGTGACGGCCGCTGCGAGGACCACGGGGACGACCACCGCGGCGACCACCGTGCCGACCGCCGACCGGGCGCTCGGCACGGTCCTGGCGGCCGAGCACGCGGCCGTCTACGCCTACGGGGTCATCGCCGCGCGCACCACGGGGAGGCTGCGGACCACCGCGACGGCCGCGTTCAACGCCCACCGCGGCCGCAGGGACCGGCTCCGCGCCCTGATCACCGAGCGCGGCGGCACCCCGGCGGAGCCGGAGGCGGCCTACGAGCTTCCGGTCACCCCGTCCGGCGCCGCCCAGGCCGTGGAGCTGGCGGTGCTGGTCGAGGAGGGCGTGACCACCGCCTATCTGGAGCTGGCCGCCGCCGACGACGCCGGGCTGCGCGAGCTGGCCGCGCTCGCCATGCAGGAATGCGTCAAGCGCGCGTACGGCCTGCGCCCCCGGATCGAGGCCTTCCCCGGCATGCCGGAGGGCTCCGGGGCGGTTGCGCCGCCCTCGCCGTCCGGGACCGCCACCCCGGAGAAGAGGCCGGAGGAGCCGGAGAGGGACGGCGCGGACCCGGAGACGGCCCCCGGCTCCTGACCTCCCCTGGAACACCCAGGGTCCGTTTTGCCGATGTTTGACCCGGCCCTGGCGGGTAGCTGGATCCTCCGGACCCACCGAGAGGAGGACACGATGGGCTGGGGATACAGGAAGTCGATGAGGTTCGGGCCGTTCCGCCTCAACCTGTCCCGGAGCGGGGTCGGCCACAGCTGGGGCAACCGCGCCTTCCGGGTGACCAGGACCGCCGACGGCCGCCGCACGCTGACCGTCAACCTGCCCGGCGGCTTCCACTGGCGCAAGACGCTCGGCGGGACCTCCCGCCGCTGATCCGGAACCCTCCGGGGGCGCCCGTCGTTCTCATTGCACACGCGTCCGCCCGCGGGCATGCGAGCGAGCGGAGCGAGCCGATGGGCACAGCAGCCCGGCGGAGGCCGCCGACGGAGAGGCGGCATCCGCCCTGGAGGGGAGAACGATGGGCTGGAACTACCACAAGTCGATCAAACTGGGTCCGCTCCGCTTCAACCTGTCCCGGCACGGGATCGGGCAGAGCCTCGGCGGCCGCCGCTTCCACGTCACCAGGACGCCGGACGGCCGCACGTACGTGAGCGTGAGCCTCCCGGGTGGATTCCACCTCGGCAAGACCGTCGGCGGGCGCCCGCGCCGTCACCGCTATTAGGCCTGTCAGGCGGCCGCCGGGCGGGTGTTCCGCCGCCGCCACCAGGCGGCCGCCGGGCAGGCAGGAAGGCGCCGGGCGCACCGGAGAGGGCGGCGCCCACCGGGGAGCCCGGCGGGCGCCGCCCTCGCGTCCACCGCGGGATCAGGCCCGGCAGGCCGCCTCGACGCGGTCGGCGGCCTCGGCGACCGGGATCTCCTCCTTGGCGCCGGTGACCCGGTCGCGCAGCTCGGCGACGCCCTGGGCCAGGCCGCGGCCGACGACCAGGATGGTCGGCATGCCGAGCAGCTCGGCGTCCTTGAACTTCACGCCCGGCGAGACCCCCGCGCGGTCGTCGAGCAGGACGCGCAGGCCGCGGTCCCTGAGCTCCTCGGCGATCCGGGTCGCCACCTCGATCTGGTTCTCCTTGCCGGTGCCCACGATGTGCACGTCGGCGGGGGCCACCTCACGCGGCCAGACGAGCCCGAGCTCGTCGTGGCGCTGCTCGGCGAGCACCGCCACCGCGCGGGAGACGCCGATGCCGTACGAGCCCATGGTGATGCGGATCGGCTTGCCGTCGGGGCCGAGGGCGTCGAGCTTGGCGGCGTCGGCGTACTTGCGGCCGAGCTGGAAGATGTGGCCGATCTCGATGCCGCGGTCGATGGACAGGGCCGAGCCGCAGGTCGGGCAGGCGTCCCCGGCGCGGACCTCGGCGGCCTCGATGGTGCCGTCGGGGACGAAGTCCCGGCCGCAGACCACGCCGGCGGCGTGCCTGTTCGGCTCGTTGGCCCCGGTGACCCAGGCGCTGCCGGGGACCACGCGGGGGTCGACGAGATAGCGGACGCCGAGGTCCTTGAGAACCTGCGGACCGATGTAGCCGCGGACCAGGCCGGGGTGCCTGGCGAAGTCCTCGGCCTCGAAGATGGCGGGCTCACCGGGGGCGAAGGACGCCTCCAGGCGCTTGAAGTCGACCTCGCGGTCGCCGGGGACGCCGACGACCAGGACCTCGGCCTTGTCGGAGCCGGGGGTGGTCACCTTGACCACGACGTTCTTGAGCGTGTCGGCGGCGGTGACCTCCATGCCGTGCTGCTCGTTGAGGCAGTGGACCAGCGACTCGATGGTCGGGGTGTTGGGGGTGTCCAGCACCCGCAGGGCCGGCTGCTCGCCGGTGACGGCGGGCGGGGCGGGGGTGGTGACCGCCTCTGCGTTGGCCGCGTAGCCGCAGCTGCGGCAGGCGACGAAGGTGTCCTCGCCGGTCTCGGCCGGGGCGAGGAACTCCTCCGAGGCCGAGCCGCCCATCGCGCCGGAGGTGGCGAAGCAGATCTTGTAGGTGATGCCGAGCCGGTCGAAGGTCCGGATGTAGGTCTCGCGGTGCTGCTCGTAGGAGCGCTTGAGGCCGTCGTCGTCGAGGTCGAAGGAGTAAGAGTCCTTCATGACGAACTCGCGCCCGCGCAGGATGCCGGCCCGGGGGCGGGCCTCGTCGCGGTACTTCGTCTGGATCTGGTAGAGCGTCACCGGGTAGTCCTTGTAGGAGGAGTACTCCCCCTTGACCATGTCGGTGAACATCTCCTCGTGGGTGGGGCCGAGCAGATAGTCGGCGCCCTTGCGGTCCTTGAGGCGGAAGAGGGTGTCGCCGTACTCCGTCCACCGTCCGGTGGCCTCGTAGTACTCCCGGGGCAGCAGGGCGGGGAAGAGCACCTCCTGGCCGCCCATCCGGTCCATCTCCTCGCGGATGATCCGGGTGACGTTCTCCAGGACCAGCTTGCCGAGCGGCAGCCAGGAGTAGACGCCGGGCGCGACCCGGCGGACGTAACCGGCGCGGACGAGCAGCTTGTGGCTCGGGACCTCCGCGTCTGCCGGGTCGTCCCTCAGCGTTCGAAGAAACAGCGACGACATGCGCAGCAGCACGGTCACTCCTAGCTCGCAGGGAATGGATGCCCTACAGGTTATCGACCCGGGCGGGGCGGGCGCTCGCCCATATGCGGCGCCGGCCCCGGCCTGCTGCGCCCGCGCTCCTCGCGCGCCCGCGGCCCTGCCTCACCCGCGCTCCTCACCCGCCGCCGTCCCTGCTGTGCCCGCGCTCCTCACGCGCTCGCGGCGATCACGACGTGCGCGGCGCCGAGGGCGACGGCCACCAGGGCGGCTCTGACCGCCCCGGTTCCCCGGCGCAGGGCGAGCACCGCGGCGAGCACCGCGACGGCCGCGACCAGGACGCTCCAGGAGCCGGAGCGCGCCGCCTCGGCCACCTCGACCAGCAGGACCCCGGCCGGCAGCCCCGCGGCGAGGTCGCCCGGCAGTCCTTCCCGCCCGGCGAGGTGGGCCAGCAGGGCGGCCACCGCGACGGCCAGGAGGGTGATGCCGGGCACCATGGCGTCGCCGCCGAGATAGAAGGAGGGGCGTCCGGCCGGGAAGAACGTCGCGGCCAGCATCGCGACGACCGGTCCGAGCGCGGCCAGCGTGCCGCCCAGGGCGGCCCAGCCGAACCCTGCGGCGCTGTGTCCCACGACGACGGCGAACAGCAGATAGGCGTAGGGGTCGAAGGCCGCCGAGAGCGGCTCCGGGCCGTGGGCGAGCACCTCGCCGAGGGCGCCCAGCAGCAGGCCTCCCGCCAGCGAGAGCACCATGTGGCGCATGATCGCCCGTTCCCGGCGGTCCCAGGCGAGGAAGTCGAGCGCATCGTCTTGTCCAACCAAAGCCGCATATCCCCCGATACACACCTTAATGTGGCTATGCAGAGCATATATGACCTGCAAGAACGCGCAAAAACGGTCAAGCCCTACCAAGCAAACGGTCGCTTGTTATGCTGCGCCTGTGCGCCTCGACGACACCGCCCCCGCCGGACCCGCCTCCGCCGACGACTCGCCCGGCCTGAGCCTCACCGAGGAGCATGCCTACCTGCGGGACACCGTCCGCTCCTTCCTCGCCGGGCATCCCGGCTCCGCCTGGAGCCGGTTCGCCGGGGAGCTGGGCCTGGCGGGCCTGGCCGTCCCGGAGGAGTACGGCGGGGCCGGGTGCGGCACGGCCGAGCTGGCGGTGGTCTCCGAGGAGATCGGCCGTGCGCTCTCCCCCCACCCCTACTTGGCCACCGCCGTGCTCGCGGTGGAGGCGCTGCGCGCCGGAGGCGACACGGAGGCCATGGCCCGGCTGCTGCCCTCCATCGCCGACGGCTCCCGCACCGCGACCGTCCTGCTGCCCGGGGACGCCGAGCTGACCCTGAGCCGCGGACGGCTCACCGGCGCCGCCCCCTGCGCGCTGGACGGCGAGGTGGTCCTGGCCTTCGTCGGCGACGAGCTGGTCGAGGCCGCGCCCTCGGCCCGCACGCCGCTGACGACGCTCGACGGGACCCGCCCGCTCACCGCGTTCTCCTTCGACGCCGTCCCGGTCCGGCCCGCCGGCGACGGCGCGGCACGCGACCGGGTCCGCGACGTGGGCGTCGCCTGCCTGGCCGCCGAGCAGGTGGGCGGGGCCTCCGCCTGCCTGGAGACGGCCCTGTCGCACGCCCTGCGGCGCCACCAGTTCGGCCGCCCCATCGGGTCCTTCCAGGCCGTCAAGCACAAACTCGCCGACCTGCTCCTGCGGGTGGAGTCGGCCCGCTCGGCCGCGCTGGCCGCCGCCCGCGCCCTGCCCGCCGAGCTCCCGGTCGCCGCCGCGGTCGCCGGCTCCTACTGCGGCGAGGCCTATCTGGCCGCCGCGGGGGAGAACATCCAGATCCACGGCGGCACCGGGATCACCTGGGAGCACTCCGCCCACCGCTACTTCAAGCGGGCCACCTCCGACGCGCAGCTCTTCGGACCGCCGCACACCCACCGCGCCCGTCTCGCCGCGGCCGCCGGGCTCTGAGCGCCCGGCCCCGCCCTCCTTGCCCTTCCTTGCTCTCCCCTGCCCTTCTCTGCCCTTCCCCGCCGACGCCCTCGTCCGGCGCGCGGGCCGTACGGCTCAGCCGCCGAGCAGCTGCTCCCAGGGCCGGGGAGAGGGGCCGCGGCGGGTGGTGTCGAGGGCCTCGGCCAGGCGCCAGGGGCTCAGCCGGGTGCGGGGACGCCGGCCGAGCGGGTCGACGGCGCGCAGGAGGAAACTCACGCCGATCACCTCGACGACGGCCGAGCACGGCGTGCCCTGTCCGACCGGACCGGCCAGGACGCCGGGGCCGCCGGCCCGTTCGGCCAGGACCTGGGCCACCTCGGTGGCGTAGGGCCCCTCCCGCCACTCGATGTGCCAGCTGTGGTCCGCCCCTCGCCACCAGGTCAGGTCACGGCACGATTCCAGCAGCTCCGCGTCGCCGCCGAGCGCGGCCATCACCCGGCCGAAGGCCTCGAAGCGGCGCGCGCCCGCCCGCTGGATCTCCTCGAGCGCGCTCGCGCAGCTCTCCCCCCCGACCGGTCCCCTCATGCGTCGCAAGCGTGCCAGCCCCCGCCGGCCGGCCGTCCTCTCTTTGCCGCTTCTTCGCCTCCTCCTCACCTGAATTCGCCCGAGCCCCGCGCCACGGAACGGGCACCGCCGCAAGACCCTTCACACGGGTGGTCCCCGGAGTAGGTTGGAGGTGCGCCCGGCCGGTGCGCGGCCACCGGCACGAACCCTGGGAGGCGATGTGTCACTGCGAGTCGCGATCGTCGGATCGGGCCCCGCCGGGATCTACACCGCCGAGGCCCTGACCAGGCAGGCCGGCGGCCCCGTCGAGATCGACGTGCTGGAGCGGCTGCCCACGCCCTACGGGCTGGTCCGCTACGGGGTGGCCCCCGACCACACCTCGATCAAATCGATCGCGGACTACCTGCGGCGGGTGCTGGAGCTGCCGGGCGTGCGCTTTCTGGGAGGCGTCGAGTTCGGCCGCGACGTCAGCCGCGACGACCTGCTGGCCTGCTACGACGCGGTGGTCTACTGCACGGGCGCGATGGTGGACCGCAGGCTCGGCGTCCCCGGCGAGGAGCTGCCCGGCAGCGTCGCCGCCACCGACTTCGTGAACTGGTACTGCGGTCATCCGGACGTACCCGCCGACCGCTTCGTCCTCGACAGCCCCGAGGTCGCGGTGATCGGCGTGGGCAACGTGGCGGTGGACGTGGTGCGCATCCTGGCCAGGACCGCCGAGGAGCTGCGCGGCACCGACGTGCCCGAGGAGGTCCTCACCCGGCTGGCCGCCAGCAGGGTCAGGGTCGTGCACATGATCGGCCGCCGGGGACCCGAGCACGCCAAGTTCACGCTGAAGGAGCTGCGCGAACTCGGAGAGCTGGCCGGCGTGGACGTGTGCGTGCGGCCGGAGGAGGCGGCCGCCGAGGTGGAGGGCCTGCCGCGGCAGATCCGGGGGAACGTCGAGGTGCTGCAGGGCTGGGCCGCCCGCACCCCCACGGGCCGTCCCCGCCGGCTGGACGTGCGCTTCTGGCTGCGGCCGGTGGAGATCGTCGGCCGTGACCGGGTGGAGGCCCTCCGGCTGGAGCGGACCCGCCTGGCCGACGGCCGCGTCGTCGGCACCGGGGAGTTCGAGACCCTGCCCGTCGGCATGGTCCTGCGCTCGGTCGGCTACCGGAGCGTCCCGCTGCCCGGCGTGCCGTTCTCCGAGACCACCATGACCGTGCCCAACGAGGCCGGCCGGGTGCGCGACCGCGAGTACGTGGCGGGCTGGATCAAGCGCGGCCCCACCGGAGTGATCGGCACGAACAAGTCCGACGCCGCCGAGACCGTCCGGACCCTCCTGGCCGATCTCGCCGGCCGCGCTCCGGCGCGCCGCACGGACCCGGACGCCCTCCTCGCCGGGCGCGGGATCACCCCGGTGACCTACTCCGGATGGCTGTCCATCGAGGCCGCCGAGACGGCGCTGGCCCGGACCCTCGGCCGCGGTCAGCGGGTGAAGCTCCCCGGTCTCTCCGCCATGCTCGCGGCCCTGCGGGAGCGGGCGGACCGGGCCGCGCCGGCGACGGACGCCCCGGGGGACCCCGCCGCCGCCCGGTAAAGAAATGATCTACCGGTGGCCGGGGGAAAAGACTACAGAGCCGTCTCCCGCCGCCGATGAAGGGCGCGTGAACGGACCGTTGATGGACCCTGCCGCGCGACCGGCGTCACGGCTTCCCGCCGCCCAGGACACGGCGGAGCCGGGTCACGCCGAGCGGGCCGCTCCGCCGGACGCGCCCCCCGTGCCCGAGGATCCCCCGAGGCCGGCCGGGACCCTCACGGCCGGGGAGATGGCCGCCGAACTCCAGTCGATGGAGATCAAGATCGGCCACGACCTCGAGACGGCGTTCGACCGCGCGGTGGCGCTGGAGCAGGCCGCCGAGGCCCTCGGCGACACCGTGCTGGCGCTGCGCGCGAAGCTGGTCCAGGTCGACGTGCAGACGCGCTGGGGCGAACTGAGCTCGGTCATCCCCGTGATGTGGCAGGCCAACCAGTGGGCGGCCGAGAACGACTGCCGGCCTCTGCTGGCCCGCAGCCACCTGCTGATGGCCCGGGCCTACCGGGACCTGGGCGACCCGGCGTCCTCGCTGGAGCACACGGTGCGCTCCATGGAGGCACTCGACGAGCACACGCCTCCCCGCGTCCGGCTGACCCACCTGATGAGGCTCGCGGACGCGCTCGGCGAGACCGGTTCCGTGGACGCCGCCCGGGAGCGCTACCGGCAGGCCGAGCGCCTGGCCGCCACGATCGACGTGGAGCGGCACGTCACGACCATCAACAACCTCGCCTACGCCGAGTACGAGGCCGGACGCCACGACCTCGCCTGGGAGGCCGTCGAGCGCATGCTGGCGATCGGCACGGCCCACGGCCACGAGTTCGACGTGCTCATCCTGGACACCGTCGCCCGCGTCCAGATCGCCCTCGGCCACCACGACGAGGCCGTGATGACCGCGCAGACGGCCCTCCAGATGAACGACGACCAGGGGCTGCAGCAGGCGGCCGCGCTCCCGGAGCTCCTGCTCACCCTCGCCATCGCCCAGCGGCATCTGGGCACCCTGCCGCAGGCGCAGGAGAGCCTGGAGCGCGCCCGGCTGATCTGCGAGGAGCACGGCTTCGTCAGGATCCTCGTCCAGGTCCTGCAGGAGCAGGCCGAGCTGCACGCCGCCACCGGCGACCACCGCCGGGCGTTCGAGACGTACAAGGCCTACCACGCCGCCGAGCGGGAGCTGGTCTCCCGGCAGCAGGAGGCCCGGGCCCGCACCCGGCAGGCCATGTTCGAGGCCGCCGAGGCCCGCCGGGAGGCCGAGCTCTTCCGCGAGCAGGCCCGCCGCGACCCGCTCACCGGGCTGCGCAACCGCCGCTACGTCGACGAGCACCTGCCCGAGCTGCTCTCCACCGCCGCGGTGACGGGCAGCACGGTGACGGTCGCGCTCGTCGACCTCGACCACTTCAAACGAATCAACGACACCTGCTCCCACGACGTCGGCGACCAGGTCCTGGTCGCCGTCGCAAAGATGCTCGACGCCGTCCCGGACCCGACCTGCACCGGCCTGGGCTTCGCCGCGCGGATGGGCGGCGAGGAGTTCCTGATCGTCCTGGACGGGATGAGCCCGGCCGCGGCCGTGGCCCGGCTGGAGGACCTGCGCGCCTCCATCGCCGCCCGCTCCTGGGCGCCGCTCACCGGGGAACTGCCGGTCACCGTGAGCATCGGCGTCACCGCCTCCCACCCGCACAGCACCCAGGGCGAGCTCATCGCGCTGGCCGACGCGAACCTCTACACCGCCAAGAACAAGGGCCGCAACCGCGTCTGCGCCACCTCCGTCACGCCCTTTCCCGAGCGGCGCCGCTACCGCGACGCTCCCCGGCCCGGTGCGGGCTGAGGGCAGTCCCCAGACGGCCCTTCCGCATGACGGCCCTTCCGCATGACGGCCCTTCCGCATGACGGCCCTTCCGCATGACGGCCCTTCCGCATGACGGCCCTTCCGCATGACGGCCCGCGATCCGGCCCGACCCGGTGCCGGACGTCGTCGGCCGGCCCGCCGCGCCGCGCCATGGGCGACCGCCCGGCCGCACCGGCCGTGCCGTTCATCGGACAGGCTAGGGGCTCAGGACCACCTTGCCGAAGACCGCGCCCGACTCGAGGCGCTCGTGCGCGAGCGAGGCCTGGGCGAGGGGGACGGTCTCGCCGGCGACGCCCCGTAGGACCCCGCGGGCGGCGAGGTCGAAGACGGTCTTCAGCCCCGATCGACGCCCCGCGGCGTCGACCGAGCTGAGACTGAACATGAGCAGCGACGGGGAGCGCGGGAAGAGCCCCAGAAGGCCGGCGGCGAAGTCCGGGGCGGGCAGTCCGCCGGCCGCGCCGCACAGGACGTAGCGGCCGCCGGCCCGCAGCCGTCCGAGATGGCGGCCGAGGTCGGGACCGGCCACGGGGTCGACGATGACGTCGTATGCGGCGTCCTCGCCGTCCCGGGTGGAGAACCCGAGTCCGCCCAGGCGCCCGGCATGCGCCGCCGACCGGGTGCTCGCGGTCACCGCCGCCCCCAGGTGCGCCGCCACCTGGGCGGCCATCAATCCCACGCCGCCGCTGGCGCCGCGGACCAGAACGCTCTCTCCGGGGGCCACGCCGGCCCGTTCGCAGAGCAGCAGCGCCGTCAGCGCGTTCACGCCGAGTGCCACGGCCTGCGCCGGGGAGACCTCCGGCGGCAGCTCCACGACGTCGTCGGCCACCGCCAGCTCGGCGTAGCCGCCTCCGTCGAGCAGGGCGTAGACCCGCTCGCCGGTCCCCCTGACGACGCCCGCCACCTCCAGCCCGGGGACGAATCCCGGGGCCGGGAAGCCGGGGTCCTGCCCGCGGCGGGACATCACATCGACGTATCCGACGCCTGCGGCCTCGACCTCGACCAGCGTCTGTCCCGGCCCGGGAACGGGATCGGGGAGGTCGACGAGGCGCAGGACGCCCCCGTCCCCGAACGAATGCACAGTGATCGCCTTCATGCCCCTCACCGTAGGGATCAGCGGAGGTGCGGGACGATGCTCGAGAAGACCCGATCCATACGAGATCGTGCGGGCCGCACGGCGTGGATCCCTCCGGCGGCGTGATCGGCGGTACGAGGGCCGGACGGATCGTGCGGCAGGGGACGGATGGCGAGGTGAGCCCCGGCCCCGGGCGCGGCCGGACGGGACCCCGAGCGGATCCGGGGCTCAGGACACTAGGGTTCGGGTCAACCTCCCGGCGGCAAGGAGCACCACATGCGCGTCACGCTCTCCGACCCCCTCGCTCTGATCCCCGGCTTCGAGCGGGCCCACCGGGAGCAGTCCGCGCTCTGGCCCGCGGCGGAGCCCCGGTGGCAGCCGGTGCACACCGTCTACGTCCCGGCCGACCGCTTCGGCGCCGGAACGGTCGCGGAGTGGGGGCGGACGGCGCTGGAGCTGCTCGACCGGCACCTTCCCGGACCCGGGCGGCTCGCCGAGGTCTTCGGCGTGCCGGAGGAGACGGCCGCGGAGCTGCGCCCCCGGATCGCCGCGAAACTGGCGGCCGAGCCGGTGGAGGACCTGCGGGTGGACTTCGAGGACGGGTACGGCGTCCGCCCCGGCGAGGAGGACGGCGACACCGTCCGGGCCGCCGCCGCGGTCGCCGCCCTGCACGCGGCGGGAGCGCTGCCCCGCCGGTGGGGACTGCGGGTGAAGTCGTTCGCCGACGGCGACCCCGGCCGGAGCGTGCGGACCCTGGACGGCTTCCTGACCGGGATCATGGAACAGGCCGGACGGCTGCCGGAGGGGTTCGTCGTCACCTTCCCCAAGGTCCTCGTGGAGGACCACCTCCACCGGTTCGCCGACTGCCTGGGCGCCCTCGAGGAGGGACTGGGCCTGGCCTCGGGCACGCTCCGCTTCGAGTTGCAGGTCGAGGCCGCCCCGACCCTGTGGTTCCTCCGCCCCGGGCTGGCCGTCTCGCTCGGCGGCAGGCTCGCCGCCGCGCACTTCGGGGTCTTCGACTACACCGCGAACTGCGCGCTGCCCCCGCACGAGCAGCGGCTGGACCATCCGGCCTGCGACCACGCCCGGCACGTCATGCAGACGGCGTTCGCCGGGACCGGCGTGGAGCTGTCGGACGGCTCCCTGGCCGCCTCCCCCGCCTCCGGCGAGGACCGCGACGTGCACGCCCTGTGGGCGCACCACGCCCGCCTGGTCCGGCACTCCCTGCGGCGCGGCTTCTACCAGGGCTGGGACATGCATCCCTCGCACCTGGTCAGCCGCTACGCCGCGGTCTACGACTTCCACCTGCGCCACCGCGCCGAGTACGCCCGCCGGGTCCGGGCCTGGCAGGAGCAGCGCGGGCCGGAGGGCGGCGTGATGGACGAGCCCGCGACCGTCAAGACGATGAGCGCCGCGCTGCGCCGCGCGGAACTGGCCCTGGAGCGGCCCCCGGGCCGCTGACCCCGGGCCGTCTCCTCCCTGCGGCCGCTTCCCCGCGGGCCGCCCCGGGACCGGAGGACCGGGGGCAGGGCCGGAGCGGCCCGGACAGGACCGTTTCCGGCGGACGCGGCCGGGGTCCCGCCGGGTCCGTCAGCCGATCAGCTCCCGCCACCTGCGGACCAGGTAGGCGTCGACCGGATCCGACCACGACGGCCGCACCGCGCTGCCCACGTGGAAGGCGCGCACGCCGTACTCCAGCAGGGGCGGGACGTGGCCGGGCCGCAGCCCGCCGCCCGCCAGGATGATCGGGCCGTCCCCCGCCTCGCAGCGGGTCCGCAGGACGGCCAGGCCGTCCCGCACCCCGGTGGGCGCCCCCGCGGTGAGCACGGTGGCGAGGTTGGGCAGCAGCCGGACGGCCCGCCAGCCCGCCTGGAGGTCGGCGGCGTGGTCCACCGCCCGGTGGAAGGTCCAGGGCAGCGGAGCCACCGCGTGGATCAGCGCCTCGGTGGCCGCCAGGTCGACCTTGCCGGCGGAGTCGAGGAAGCCGAACACGAACCCCGCCGCCCCGGCCTCGGCGAGAGCCTTGGCGTCACGCCGCAGGCCCTCCAGCCCCTCGGGCGAGGCCAGGAAGGTGGCCTCGCCGCGGAGCATCACCATCTGGGGCAGCCTGCACTCCGCGGCGATCGCCGCGACCGTCTCCACCGCCGGTGTGAGCCCGCCGGCCGCCATGTCCGCGACGACCTCCAGACGGTCGGCGCCACCCTCTTCGGCGGCGACGGCGTCGCGCACGTCGAGCGCGATCACCTCGAGCAGTGATCCGGTCATGAAGTGAGGCTATCGGATGAGTTTGTCCGGGGATCGCCGTGGTTCAGGGGTACTCCGTCAGCAGCGGCGGACGGCTCCCGCCGGCCGGGCGGGCTCCGGCCCGGGCGGGCTCCGGGATGGGCGCCGGGATGGGCTCTGGGATGGACGCCGTGGCGCCGCGCAGGCCGCCGGGCCGCTGGAAGAGCGCGCCCGAGGCGCGGTGCGGCAGGTCGACCGTGCGCAGGTGGGCGAAGCGCAGGCGCCGGTAGTACTCCTGCAGCCGCCGGTTGTCCTTGGCGCAGTCGAGCCGGAGCCACCGGCGGCCCGCCGCGACCACGCGCAGGCCCGCCCAGTCGAGCAGCGCCTCGCCCAGCCCGCGACCTGCGTGGCCGCGCGCCACCGCCAGCTTGTGGACGTAGAGCGCCGAGCCGGGGGCGTCCTGCGCGGTCCAGAACTCCGGATCGGCCTCGCCGTCCAGCGCCACGGTGGCGATCGGCCCGGCCGGGCCGTCCAGCAGGTACATGTCCCCTCGATCGACCAGCGGGGCGATGCGCTCGGCCGGGAACCCGCCGGCGGGCCACTGCCGTACGCCCTGGCGGTTCAGCCAGGCGGCGGTCTCCGCCAGGAGTGCGAGCACGCCCGGCAGGTCCGCGGCGACCGCCCGGCGCAGCGTGAGTCTGCGCCCGCCGGCGGCGGGAAGGACGGCCGGGAGGCTCTCGGCCCGGGGGGCCGTCCCGGGAGCGGGTACGGCGGGAGCGGGAAGCAGGGGGACGGAGGGGGACGGGGTCGCGGAGGCGACAGCGGGGGACGGGGTCGCGGAGGCGACGGTGACGGTGACGGAGTGCATGGTTCATCCCTTCGTTGCGCTTGGTGTGCGGAGTGACACGGAGCGTGTTCGTCTGATGACGTACGGTGTCCGTGACGGACCTGGGAGCCCCGCGCTAGGGCCCCGAGGCGAGCAGGGGGAGGCGGCCGCGACCGCGAGGGCGGGCGGAGCCCGGTGGCCGCCCTCCGGCACGGTCGGGCGGAGGCCGGCCCATCAGGGCGGCCACGGGGAGGTCAACGGCTTTCCAGCTCGTATCTGATCAGGTGCTTGTCGGCGGGGAGCACCGACACCGCGACCCGCACGGGGACGTCCTCGGCGTCGTAGCCGACCCGGACGTAGACGACGACCGGGGTGCCCGACTCCAGCTGGAGCCGCTCGGTCTCCGTGCTGGTGGGCATCCGCGCCCAGATGTCGTCCACCACTCTGACCTGGGCGTGGCCGAGTTCCTCCAGCACGCGGTTGGCCCCCCGCTGGATGTCGCCGGGACGGGCGACCTCGGAGCCGGAGACCAGCCAGAGGGGGAAGTAGGAGTCGTTGGTGTTGTACGGCTGCGCGTCCACGAAGCGCAGCCGCCGCCGGACCACGGCGAGGCCGTCGTCGGGCAGCTCCAGCCTGCTCGCGATCTCCTCGGGCGGGTGCACGATCGACACCTCGATCTCCTGGCCGGGCTCGCGCCCTTCCTGGGAGACCGCCCACGCGAAGGCCTCCCTGGTCTCACCGGGCTGCGGCCGGAGCTCGCGCTGCGGGTGGATCAGCAGGGGCCGGCGCTCCCTGACCACGGTGCCCCGGCGGGGCGTGCGGGTGACCAGCCCCTCGTTGACCAGCTCGCCGAGGGCCAGCCGCACGGTGTTGCGGCTCACCCCGTGGGTGAGCATCAGCTCCGCCTCGGTCGGCAACTGGTCCCCGGGCTTGAGCGCACCGGAGTAGATGGTCCTCCTCAGTTCGGAGGCCACCTGCTGGTACAGCGTCGACCGTGCCATTTATGTCCCCTTTGTGCCAACAAAACTAGACGATTTAGTTCTGATGGGGAACAGCCCCTTGACCTAGGGTCCCAGGACTTGCATTATCCAATCGTTGGTACAAATCCATTGAAAAGTCTTCAACCTCGTACCGACCTCCCGTGCGGCCGACGGTGTGAGGACCCCATCCCTCGCCGGGGTCCTCGCACCACCGCGACGGGAAGGAGCGCGTCCTGGCGGGTCCCCCACGCCCGCCAGGGCGCGTCTTCCCCTCATCGCGCCGGGCTCGCCCGGCCACCCGCGGTCCTGCTCCCCCTCGGGACCCCGCCCCCGGTCCCGCCCGGATCCGCTCCGTCCGGCCCCCACCCGCCCACGGCCCGTCCACAGCCTGTCCGGGCCTCTCCGCCGTCCGGGACGGGCCCGGCGCCCTTCTTCCGCCCCGCGCTCCCGGAGACCGGGACCGCGTTTGACGCCCTCCGCCGCACCCTCCTAGCTTGCCGGGCAGTCGCCCGGTGACGGGGAGAGCAGGAGAGCCGGCCCGCCGCCCCGGAAGGGCGGGCCGGACGGAGGAGGCGGGACGACCATGACGGGCTTCCGTGAGGAGATCCGGGCCTGGCTGCGGGAGCAGCTGGAAGGCGAGTTCGCCCACGCCCGGGGACTGGGCGGGCCGGGCCGCGAGCACGAGGGCCACGAGGTGCGCCTGGCCTGGGAGCGGCGGCTCGGCGAGGCCGGGTGGACCTGCCTGGGCTGGCCCGAGGAGCACGGCGGGCGGGACGCGTCCCTGGCCGAGCAGGTGATCTTCCACGAGGAGTACGCGCGGGCGGACGCCCCGGCCCGGGTCGGCCACATCGGCGAGGGCCTCATCGGGCCCACGATCCTGGAGTTCGGCACCGGGGAGCAGAAGCGGCGCTTCCTCGAGCCGATCCGGCGCGGCCACGAGCTGTGGTGCCAGGGCTACTCCGAGCCCGAGGCCGGCTCCGACCTGGCGGGCGTGCGCACCCGGGCCCGGCTGGAGGGCGGCGAGTGGGTCGTCACCGGGCAGAAGACCTGGACCTCCCTCGCCCACGTCGCCGACTGGTGCTTCGTCCTCGCCCGCACCGAACCCGGCTCACAGCGGCACGCGGGCCTGTCGTACCTGCTGGTCCCGCTGGACCAGCCCGGGGTCGAGATCCGCCCCATCGTCCAGCTGACCGGGACGAGCGAGTTCAACGAGGTCTTCTTCGACGGGGCCCGCACGGCCGCCGGGAACATCCTGGGCGCCCCCGGCGAGGGCTGGCGGGTCGCGATGGCCACCCTCGGCTACGAGCGCGGCGCCTCCACCCTCGGCCAGCAGATCGGCTTCCAGCGGGAGTTCGAGCAGGTCGCGGCCGCCGCCAGGCGCACCGGCGCGGCCTCGGACCCGATCCTGCGCGACCGCCTGCTCCAGGCGTGGCTGGAGCTGCGGATCATGCGCCTGAACGCGCTACGCACGATGACCTCCCTGTCCGCGGGAGAGCCGGGGCCTGAGGTGTCGATCGCCAAGCTCTACTGGTCGGAGTGGCACCGGCGGCTGGGCGAGCTGGCGCAGGCCGTGCAGGGACGGGCCGGGCTGGTCGCCGACGGCGGGCCGTACGAGCTGAACGACCTGCAGCGGCTCTATCTGTTCAGCCGCGCGGACACCATCTACGCCGGGTCCAGTGAGATCCAGCGCAACATCATCGCCGAGCGCACCCTGGGCCTGCCCCGGGGGTGACGCTCCCCCGGTGAAGGCGCTGGAGGCGCTGGAGGCGCTGGAGGCGCTGAAGGCGGAGGCGCTCCCCGGAGCGGCCTCCGGGGACACCGGGGACACCGGGGACACCGGGGGCGCCGGGGGCGCCGGGGGCGCCGGGGGCACGGCCGAGCCGGGGAAGGGCGGGCCCGCGCGCGGCCGTGCCCGGCCGGGGCGCTCTCACCGGCTCATCCGCACGTAGTCCACAGTCAGGGCGCTGCGCAGGTCCCGGGCCGGGCGGCCCGCCTGCGAGCCCACGGCGACGTTGAGGATCAACCGGGCGGGCGTCCCGGCGGGCACCCGGTAGGGCAGGGAGCGCACGAACCGGCCGTCGACGTAGAACCGGGCCCGGCCCGACCGCCCCGTGCTCCAGGTCACCTTGTACACGTGCCAGCGGGTGGCGTCGACGTCGTAGACACCGCCGGCGCTGGAGCGGTCCGTGTGCACGTGGTACTCGGGGTTCCACCGCGAGCCGTTGAGGCCGTTCTCCATCAGGTCGATCTCGCCGTAGTGCCGCCGCCCGCCCCGGGGCTCGGCGAGCAGCCAGATCGCCGGCCACGCGCCGCGCCGCCAGCCGGAGACCTTCGCCCGCACCTCCACGGTCCCGCTCTTCGGCGCGTGGGCCGAAACGAGCCGCGCCGAGGTGTACCTGCGCCGCACCCCGTGATCGCCGGTGAAGGACTCGCGCCGGGCGGTGATCACGAGGTGGCCGTCGCCGTTCAGCCGTGCGTTGCGCCCGTCCGCGGTGTAGCACTGCCGTTCGGCCCGGTGCCCCCACAGGCACCCGGTGAGCTGCGTCCACCGCGAGGGTGCCGGAGGGCTGCCCTCGGAGCCGGAGAACTCGTCGCGGAAAACGTACTCCCGGGTGTCGCGGTCCCGGGTGTCGCGGTCCCGGGTGTCGCGGTCCCGGGTGTCGCGGTCCCGGGTGTCACGGTCCCGGGTGTCGCGGTCCCGGGTGTCACGGTCCTCCGCCTCCGGGTCGGCCCTGCCCGCCGCGCCGCCCGCCGCGAACGGGCCGTACGCGGAACCCGCGCCGCCCGTCCCCCGGCCCCCCTCCGGGACCGCCGCGGCCGCACCGCGGGCGAGCACGGCGCCCTCCAGGCACAGCGCCGCCACGGCCACCGCCGCCACGGCCAGGCTTCCGACTCCCACCGCTGGATTCCCCTTTCCCGGACGGAACCGTCTCCCACGGGATCCGGGGGCCGTGCGAGGCGCCGGCACCCGGAGAGAGGATCATCACTCATTGTGATCGGCTAGAAACATACCGCGAGAATGCCCCGGCATCGAGCAGGCGGCGGGGGCACGCAGGAGTCCTTCCGCATCCCCGCGGAGTGCGGATCCCGGCGGATCGTTATCTTCCATTGACATACATCGCCCGGTACACGATGCTGAGAGCGCTCTCCCACTGGATGTCCTTGCCCGTCTCAGGAGGATCGCCGTTGTGAGAGCGCTCTAAAGATGTCCGCCGCACGCCGTCCCGGCCCGGCCGCACGCCGTTCCCGACCCGGCACGCGACCGGACCGGGCGCCGGGGCGCGCGGCCGCCGCACGGCCGGCGGGCCGGGAGGAAGAGAAGGCCTCCCGGCCCACCGGTCCCCTCTCCGTCACCGGCGCGTCTCCCGGATGCGATCTCCCGCTCTGGCCGGAGCCACCGCGGGGACGTACCGTGCGCACCATGACCACCCAGCAACGCTCCGCCCACGTCCTCGACGTCCTCACCACCGAGTTCGGCGACGCGATCCGGCGGGACCCGGCCGCCTTCCGGCGCAAGTTCCGGAAGATGGCCGCCTCGCCCTTCGCCTTCTACCGGGGCAGCGCCTGCCTGTTCTACGCGGACATGACCGGCGCCTTCGCCGACGAGGCGTTCCTGGACGCCCGGACGAGCCGGGTGTGGATCCACGGCGACCTGCACGCCGAGAACTTCGGCACCTACATGAACGCCTCTGGCGTGCTGGTCTTCAACGTCAACGACTTCGACGAGGCCTACGTCGGGCCCTACACCTGGGACCTCAAACGGTTCGCGGCCAGCGTCGCCCTCATCGGCTACGCCAAGGCGCTCTCCGACGAGACGATCTCCGAGCTGGTCACCGGGTTCGCCCGCGCCTACCTCGCCGAGCTGAACGGCATCGCCCGCGGCGGCGACGAGGCGATCGGCTCGCTGACGCTGGCGACCACCACCGGGGTGCTCCACCGGGTGCTGCAGATCGCCAGGCTCAACACGCGGGTGGCCCTGCTCGACCGGGAGACGACGGTCGAGAACTACGACCGCCGCTTCGCCGCCATGGAGGGACGCTTCCCGGTCGGCGAGGAGACCCGGGAGGCGGTCGAGGCCGCCTTCCTCGACTACCTGACCACGCTCCCGGCCGTCTCCGAGGTCGAGCACCAGATCAAGGACGTCACGCTCCGCACGGGCGTCGGCATCGGCTCGGCCGGGCTTCCCTCCTACAACCTCCTGCTGGAGGGCCACACCGAGGCCCTGGAGAACGACGTCATCCTCTACATGAAGCAGGCGCAGGTCCCGGCGGTGGCCCGGCACATCGCCGACGAGCGGGTGCACGGCTACTTCGAGCACCAGGGGCACCGCACCGCCGAGTCGCAGCGGGCCCTGCAGGCCTACGCCGACCCGTGGCTCGGCTACACCACCCTGGGCGGCGCCGGCCAGCTGGTCGCCGAGGTCTCGCCGTACGCGGCGGACCTCGACTGGGGCGAGGTCAACGAGCCCGAGGAGTTCGCCTCGGTCATCGGCGACCTGGGGCGGGCCGTGGCGCGCATGCACTCGGTGGCCGACGACGAGTCCAGCCACGACCTGGTCGACTTCTCCACCGAGGAGGCGATCGTGGCCGTGATCGGCGGAGACGGGGACGGCTTCACCGAGATGCTCGTGCGCTTCGCCCACGCCTACGGCGCCCGGGCCAGGACCGACCACCAGCTCTTCGTCGACCTGTTCCGCAACGGCCGGCTCCCCGGCCTCTGACCGGCCTCTGACGGGCGCCGGCGGCCCGCCCGGCGGTCCCCCGTGCCCTGGCTCCGTCAGCCCCGCCCGCCCGTCCGACCGGCCGGGCGGGCGGGCGGGCGGGACCCGCGCCTCGCTCCGCCTCCGCGGGTTTGTCGGCGGTGATGTTTCCCACTCACCCGGCGACGATGTGACCGACCGGTCGGTATGGACGTGGCGACGGCCGTACGGCATGCTTACCGAACATGAGTCTGTTCTCGGTGCAAGGCAAGAAAGTCGTGGTCACGGGAGGTTCCCGGGGCATCGGCCGCATGATCGCGGCAGGTTTCGCAGAGGCGGGGGCCACGGTCTACATCTCCTCCCGCAAGGCCACCGAGGTCGAGAAGACCGCGGCCGAGATCGGGTGCGTCGCCGTACCGGCCGACCTGTCCACCGAGGAGGGCGTCGCCGCGCTCGTGGAGGCGGTCTCCGCCCGCGAGGACCGGCTGGACGTGCTGGTCAACAACGCCGGCGCGACCTGGGGCGCCCCGCTGGAGGAGTATCCCGAGCACGCCTTCGACAAGCTCTGGAACATCAACGTCAAGGGCGTGTTCTACCTGACCCAGCGCTTCCTGCCGCTGCTGCGCGCCGCCGCCTCCCCCGAGGACCCGGCCCGCGTCATCAACGTCGGCTCGGTCGACGGCATCCGGGTGCCCGCCCTGGAGACCTACGCCTACTCCACCACCAAGGCGGCCGTGCACATGCTCACCCGCCACCTCGCCCACCGGCTCGTACGCGACTCGATCACGGTCAACGCGATCGCGCCCGGCCCCTTCGAGTCCAAGATGATGGCCTTCGCCCTCGACGACCCCGGCATGCGCCAGGCGATCGCCTCCAGCGTGCCGCTGGGCCGGATCGGCGCCCCCGAGGACGTGGCCGGGACCGCGATCTACCTCTCCTCCCGGGCCGGCTCCTACCTCACCGGCACCGTCATCCCCGTCGACGGCGGCATGACCACCCACGGCTGAGTCCCGGTCGGCGGGCGCGGTGTGCGCTCCGGAGCGCACACCGCGCTCGCGCCCGCGCCCCCACCGGGGCCGCGCCCGTCAGGGGATCGCCTGCAGATCGACGACCAGGAACCCGTCGTCGAGCCTGTAGCGCAGCAGGCGATCGTCCTTGGCGACGGACGGTAGCGGCGCACTGTCCTTCATCGCCGGGGCGAGGCTCACCGCGATGTTCCTGTCGAAGTCCTGCAGGACGGGCTGGAGCGCCCCCGGAACGTCCGCCACGCCGGCGATGAAGCGGTCCCGGACGAGTCTGGCCATCGGGTGCGGCCTCATCGCCAACGGCACCGCCCGGCTCCCGCCGTCCGCACGCCCCTGCGCGTCCACCCGTCCCTGCACGGCCCCGGTGCGGGAGGGCCCGTCCGCGCTGCTGACGCACCGGCGCACCCCGCAGGCGACCAGCGCGTCCCCGGAAGCGCTCGGGGCCCGCTTGACCTCACCCGTCTCGACGTTGCGGGCCTCGGCGAACGTGCCGTCGCCGTACGGCATCGGCCCCGGGCTGCCGACCCACGGCCACGACAGCAGGTGCCGGCCCTCCGTTCCCTCGACCTTCCGCACCTCACCACCGGCCGCGGCGCGGAAGACGCCCAGGTTCCCCTGGGACCAGACGACCTCCTCGCCGGTCACGGTGAGAGCCGTGACCGGCACCTGCCGATGGTCGCGCTGCGGCTCGGCGGCCGCCGCGACGACCGGTTCGCCCCCCGTCACCGGCACCGTCCAGATCTCCACGCGCTCGCCCCTCCGCTCCTTGCGCGCGGTCCACCAGGCGATCTTCCCTCCGCCCATGGCGAACCCGTCGGGGAAGAGAACGGTGTCCCGCGGCACGGGAATGTCGGCGATCTTCGTGGTCTTCCCGGACCCGAGGTCGTAGGCCCAGAGCGTGTCGGCCTTCTCGAAGCTCGCCTCGCTGGTGATCAGGATCGTGGAGTCGTCCAGGAAGAGGTACGGAATGATCTTGCTGCCGTCCGGAAGTCTCCCCGGAAGGCGGTGGACCGCCTGGGGCCAGATCTTCCCCACGTCGGGGAGCTCCGGCCCGGCCGCCACCGTGGCGGTCGCCGCGAGCGGGACCGGTTCGACCGGCGCCTGCGCGCCCTGAGCGCCCCCCCGGCCTGCCAGCCAGAACCCGCCGACTCCGACCAGTGCGACCGCCAGCGCGCTCGCGGTCGCCCCGGCCCACCGGGCCACCCCGCTCCGCCTCGGATCACGCATAGAAGTACCTCGTCCCTCCGCAGTTGAAGGTCCGGACGACGCCCGATACCGAGTCCCGGCTGCACACGTCCACATCGATTCCGGTGAACTCGACGAGGTCGAATCGGAAGAGCTCACCGCCATTCGCGCCACCGGCATAGTCGAAAGTGCGCAAATACGATCCCCTCACCCACGATCTGGCGCGGACACCGTACCCGTCCTTCTTGTAGTCGTAGACATAGATGCTCTCGATCTCCCCGGACCGGCCTCCATCACTGAAATCCGCACCTCCGGAGATGTCGCCGTTGAACACCGAGCCGCTGCTCGCGTGCGCCGCGTTCGGAAACACCAGGACCGCGAGGACGGCGGCCACCGAGAGAACTGCAAGGAAAAGCCTTTTCAAAGGACCGTACCAGCCTTTACTCCAGGCATTACTCCGCGATTCATCCGGCAAATTACATGATCACGGAGCACAACTGAAGATCTTGACTTCCCCGCCGCCCTGTGGTCATGGCCGGTCGGCGGGTGTTCAGCCTCGCCTCGGGGACCGTCCCACCCGTGGAGTGCGGAGTCCCGCCCGCCGGACCCGTCCCGGCCCGCGGGCCGTCCTACCCGGGCGGGGCCGTGTGCTCCGGGAAGCGCCGGTCGAGGGCCTGGATCCACTTGGCCGCGACGGCGGCCACCTGGACCAGCTCGGTGCGGAGCGCCCCCGGGTCGTCCTCGGCGAACGCCTCCAGGACCTCTTCGATGAGGATGTGCCGCCACGTCAGCGTCCCGGCCGCGGCCGCCGCGGCGGTCTCGTCCTTGGCCCGCTCGGCGGCGGCCGTACCCTCCGGGCCCGTGCCGTCGGGGACGTCCTGGATCCCCCACCGGGCGTCCTGCGCCGCCCGCTCCGCCCCGATCTCACCGAGCACCCGGGCCAGCGAGCCCGGCATGCCGAAGTCCCCGTCCGCCGCACCCGCCGGCACCGTCGCCGGCGCCGTCGCCGTCACCTTCCTTCGCGCAGACGCCTGCGCCGCTGTCTCGTCCACGCCGAGGCACGCTACCGTCTCCCGACCGGGCCCGCCCGGCCGGGAGAACGGTCCACCGGGCTCAGCCGGGGAAGCGGATGAACGGCGGCGGGACGTGGCCGGTCAGCCAGACGCCGTTGGCGCTGCGGCGGAACTCGTGCCCGGCCGCGCGCATCGCCCCGGCGTCGACGGCCAGCACGACCGGCCTGCCCCGGCGCGCCCCGACCCGGGTGGCGGTCTCCCGGTCCGGCGAGAGGTGGACGTGGTGGCGGCCCATCGGCCGCAGCCCCTCGGCGCGGATCGCGACGAGGTTGCGGGCCACCGTGCCGTGGTAGAGGAAGGCGGGCGGCTCGCACACCGGAAGGTCGAGGTCCACGGGGACCGAGTGGCCCTGGCTCGCCCGGATCCGGCCGCCCTCGATCACGTAGCGCCGCTTGTCGTTTCCGGCCACGACCTCGTCCAGCTCGGCCCGCGAGATCGGGAACCCGTGCTCCGCCGCCGCGGCCAGCAGCACGTCGATTTCCACCCAGCCGTGCGGGTCCAGTTCGATCCCGATCCGCTCCGGCCGGTGCCGCAGGTGCCTGGCCAGGTACTTGGAGATCCCGACCAGCCGTCGCTCGTCCATCGTGCGCCTTCCCGCCGGAGTCCCGTCATCCCCCGTCCCGCCCGCCGGGCACGGTGAAGGTCCAGCCTTCCCTTCGGTGAGCGGCGCGTCCACGCGTTTTCCCGGTGGCTCCCGTCGGGTTCCCGGCGGATCCCGTCGAGCGGGCACCGCGGCACCCGATGGAATGTCACGTCTTGTCATGATGATCACCGGTGTCAGCGTGATCGACATGGCGAACCGCTTCACGGTGATCGCGGCGGCCCTGCTGGCCGCCGCCCTCGCGATCCCCGCCGGGGCCGCCCACGCGGACCCCGCCCCGGCGACGTCCCCCACCGCGTCGTCTCCGGCACCCTGGCCACCAGCGCCCAGGGGCGGCCGGTGAGGTACGCGATCGTCGGCGAACCGCGCACGATCAGGAACCTGCCCGCGGTCCAGGCCGCGATCCGCTCACCCCGCGCCCGTCGCCCGCGCCCTGGCCCGCGCCACGCCGGCGATCCTCTGGATCACCGGCAACGTGCACGGCGGTGAGGAGAGCGGCACCGACGCCGCCCTGAAGACCCTCCACGACCTGGCCGGGCGGGTCGACTGCGCGGACCGGCGCATCCTGGCCAACGCCGTGGTCGTCGTCGTGCCGGCCCAGAACCCCGACGGCCGCGAGGCCGACACCCGGCGCAACGCCTACGGCTTCGGCTTGGCTTCCTCCCCCTCGTAAACGAGGGCGATTCCAACCGTCGCCGGTCGGCCTTCCTGCTTCACCGCCGGTCGCCTTCCCGAGAGGACTCCCGTTGAGGTCTCACACCGGCTCCACAGGCGTTTCACCTCTCCGCCAGCCCGGCGACGAGGATGTCCTTCGCGGCGTTGACGTCCCGGTCGTGGAGTGCGCCGCAGGCGCACTGCCAGAACCGGACGCCCAGCGGCATCGCCTCTCGCAACGCGCCGCAGGCCGAACAGAGCTTGCTGGAGGGCAACCAGCGGTCCACCGCCACCACGGTGCGCCCGTACCACTGCGCTTTGTACTCCAGCATCGTCCGCAGCTCCCGCCAGGAGGCATCCGAGATGGCACGGGCCAGCGAGTGGTTCTTGACCATGGTGCGGACGGTCAGGTCCTCGATCACGACCGTTTGGTTCTCACGGACGAGCCGAGTGGTGAGCTTGTGCAGGAAGTCGCGGCGGCGGTCGGTGATCCGCGCGTGGGCGCGGGCCACCTTCACCCGCGTCTTGGCCCGGTTCGCCGACCCCTTCGCCTTGCGGGCGAGGTTCCGCTGGGCCTCGGCCAGGCGGCGCCGGTCGGCCCGCTCGTGCCCCGGGTTGGTGATCTTCTCGCCGGTCGACAGGGTGAGCAGGGACGTGATCCCGGCGTCCACCCCCACCGACTGCTCCACGGGCTCCAGCGGGGCGATCGTCTCCTCCACCAGCAGGGACACGAACCAGCGCCCGGCCGCGTCCTTCGACACGGTCACCGTGGACGGCTGCGCGCCCTCGGGAAGCGGACGCGACCACACGATGTCCAGCGGCTGATCCATCTTCGCCAGCGTCAGCTGCCCGTCGCGCCAGCGGAAGGCGGAGCGGGTGTACTCGGCGGTGTAGGCGCGGGTGCGTTCTTCGAGGGCCTTGTTGTAGACGTAGCGGACGCAGCCGAATGTGCGGGCAAGCTCGGACGCCTGCTCGGGGGTCGGGTGGAGGCGGTACTTGTAGGCCTGCTTCACGGTCTGCGTCATGCCTCACGTAATATCGCGGGATCGGTTAAGAATCTCATGGTTGTTCGATACGGCGGTCCGCCTCGCGGCGGATCGCCTGCCCCTGCCCTGCTCCGCAGGGGTCCGATTCCTCCCCCGCCTGAAGGCGGGGGTCTCCTCGGAGGTTTCCGATGAACCGCGACTGGTTCGCGCGGACCCAGCCGGAGACCGACGGCAAACTGGAGCTGCTCCGGAGATATCCGCCGCAGCTGTTCATCGACGCCCACGAGATGGGCGGCACGGAGTTCTTCTTCCCGCCCAACACCGACCCGGTCTACCACGAGATCGCCGAGCCGGCGGTCGGGTGGATCAACGACGTCTACGGCGCCTCGATGATCGAGGAGTTCACCGCGCGGAGGATCCCGTTCTTCAACCGCGACGTCTACGACCTGTTCTACCCGGGCTACGGCGACACGGTCCCCACCACCGGCTTCAACGCCGCGGGAATGACCGTCGAGAAGGGCGGCTCCGCCCCGATCGCGGCCCGCGCCTTCGAGCAGTGACTCACCCAGTGGGTCTCCCTGTCGGCCGCCGCCGACCGGAAGACGGAGATCCTCACCGCCTGGGCCGGGATGCACCGGGAGGCGTTCCGGCAGGGTCTGGCCGGCGAACCGGAGCCGAACAGGGTCTACAACTCCGGCGGCGAGGTCGTCACGCAGGTCCCGGACCTGAAGGTCCGCCGCTACTTCCTGCGCGCCGACGACCCCGCCGAGACCGAGCTGATCTTCCGCCGCCTGCAGCGCATGGACGTCCGGGTCCTCGAACTCTCCAGGCCGCTGACCGTCCCGGACTTCAAGCAGTACGGCGGGCCCTCGGCCAGGACCGTGCTGCCGAAGGGCACCTACTGGATCCCGCTCGCCCAGGGGCAGAAACACTGGATCCAGGCCATGCTCCACGAGGACCCCTACACGCCGTTCCCGTACTTCTACGACGTCACCGCGTGGAGCCTGTCACTGCTGGCCAACGTCTCCGGAGGCTCCTCCGGCGGGGTGCCGGTACCCGCCGCGACCCCGGTGCGGGCCGTCGGCGCCCCCTCCGCGGCGATCACCACCTCCCGCCGGGTCGACGTGCTGCAGATGGCCGGCGTCGAGCAGAACGCCAACGAGTCCGCCGGCTGGCTCCGGCACCGGCTCGACCGCGACCGGAGGCTCCCCTACAAGGTCCTCGCCCCCCGCCGACGTCGCCGCGGGCGGTCTCGACGGCGTGGACGTGCTGCTGGTTCCCGACGGCCCGGCCGCGGCGGCCGGGGGGCTGACCGGGCTCGGCGCCACCTGGGCCGAGCAGCCCGCCTCCGGCGGCGCGGTCCGCCGGCGGGGCCGGCCCGATGGCCTCCGTCAGGAGGCGTGCTCCAGCACCGCGCGCGCCAGGGCGTCCGCGGCGCCGGGGGCGTAGCGCAGGAAGAGGTACGGCTCGGTGAGCTCGACCTCGATGAGGGCGGGCGAGCCGTCCGGGAGCCGGACGAGGTCGACCCGGGCGTACAGCAGGCCGGGGAACTCCGCCAGCACCCGCTCGGCCAGGGCGACCTGGTCGGGGGCGGGGTCGCGGAGCTCGGCCCGGGCGTTGTCGGCGTCCGGCGCGGCGGTGCCCCCGGCCAGCATCGGGTTGCGCCGTACGGCGTGGCTGAGCCGGCCGCCGAAGTACAGCAGGGAGGTCTCCCCCTCGGCCTCGACCATGTCCAGGTAGGGCTGGACCATCGCGGTCCGGCCCTCGGCCGCCAGCCGGGCCGCGTGCTCGGCCGCCTTGTCCCGGTCGGTGGTCCGGATCGTGTCGCGGGCGCCCGCCGAGATCGCGGGCTTGACCACGTACTCGCCGAGGCCGGGGAGGTCGGCGGCCCGGCCCGGCGCCACCCACCAGGTGGGGATGATCGGCACCGGCAGGTCCCGCAGGTAGGTCTTGTCGGTGTTGCGCTCCAGCACGGCCGCCGGGTTGGCCAGCCGGGTCACGGACTCGACCCGGCGCGCCCAGGCGAGGAACTCCGCGCGCCGGTCCACGTAGTCCCAGGCCGAGCGGACCACCACGAGGTCGAAGACGGACCAGTCGGCCTCCGGGTCGTCCCAGCGCACGGCCCGTCCGGAGATGCCGGCTCCGGCCCAGGCGGCGAGAGCGGGCTCCTTCTCGTCGTCCAGCCCCTCCGGGTCCGCGTAGGTCACGTACGCCACGGCCATGCTCATGAAAAACGCCCCCATGTCAGGATCAAAAGACTAGAAAGGACATTACACAGAAGGTCGGGACCGGACACGCCCCTGTCTGGCGACTGGCCTCGCCTTTACGAAGTATGTCCAAATTTATCCACCGAGCGGCGGGAGCCGTACGGCCGGCCCCGCGGTCCCGGCCCCGCGGTTACCTGAACAAGCGATTGCGCAAGGGCTCATAATGGGAGGCGTGAACACGCGAAAGAACTCCGGAGGCGCGACCACCACCCCGGTCAGGCGCCGGGGTGCGACGAAGCGGGCGGCATCATCCGGCTCCGCCTCGGAGCGCCGCGACCACCTCGTCAAGCTCGCCGCGGAGCTCTTCGCCCGCAAGGGCTTCCAGGCGACCACCGTCCGGGAGATCGCGGAGGAGGCCGGCATCCTGTCCGGAAGCCTCTACCACCACTTCGACTCCAAGGAGACGATCGTCGACGAGGTGCTCAGCACCTTCCTCCACGACATCGTCGGCCGCTACCGGACCGCCCTGGAGAAGGGTGGCGACCCCCGCACGATCCTGTCAGAGATGGTGCGGATCGGCTTCAGCACCCTCGAGCCCCACCGCGCGGCGATCACGGTCATGCAGAACGACTGGAACTACCTGCGCTCCCTGCCCGGCGACCGCTTCGACTACCTGGTCAAGGCCGAGGACGAGGTCGAGAGCATGTGGGTCGAGCAGATCAAGCGCGGCCAGGCCGCCGGCCAGTTCCGTCCCGACGTGGACCCCAAGCTCACCTACCGCATGATCCGTGACACCATCTGGGTCACCGTCCGCTGGTTCCGCCCGGGCGGGCGCCTCGACACCGCCGCCCTCGCCGAGCACTACGTCGCCGTCCTCTTCGACGGCCTGGCCACGGGCCAGCGGACGACCCAGCAGGCGTAGGCGGGAGGCCACGGGGCGGGCGGCGAGGGTGCCGTCCCGCCCGTGGAGTGCACAAAAGAGGTGGGTACGTGAGCGCGGAGGCGCTGCAGAAGGCCGTGCGGCTGGCGCTCGCCGAGGCCGCGGATCCCGGCAAGGCCCCGGCCATGCAGGCCTACATGAAGTCGGCCATGCCGTTCCTCGGCGTCCAGGCCATGCCCCGCCGCGCGATGCTGCGGAAGGTCTTCGCCGAGCACCCGTTCGAGGCCGCGCCCGAGTGGCGCAGGGCGGTGCTGGCCCTGTGGCGGGAGGCCGAGTACCGCGAGGAGCGCTACGCGGCGATCACCCTCACCGGTCACCCCCTGCGCTGGGGCCGGACGCTGTACACGCTCCCGATCTACGAGGAGATGATCGTCACCGGCGCCTGGTGGGACTTCGTCGACGAGGTCGCCATCCAGCGGATCGGCCCGCTGCTGCGGGAGTTCCCCGACACCATGCGGCCCCTGATGCTCGAGTGGGCGCACGGCGACGACCTCTGGAAGCGCCGCACCTCGATCATCTGCCAGAACAAGTTCCGGGCCGCCACCGACACCGGTCTGCTCTACGCCTGCATCGAGCCGAGCCTGTCGGACACCGACTTCTTCGCCCGCAAGGCGATCGGCTGGGCGCTGCGCGAGTACGCCAAGACAAACCCCCGCGAGGTCCTGCGCTACGTCGACCACAAGGGCATCAGCGGCCTGAGCCGCCGCGAGGCGCTGAAGAACCTCCCGACCGCCTGATCCCCGCCGGGCACGGCCCTTCCCGCCGGACACCCGCCGAGGCCCGGTGGCGACCCTGGGCCCCCCACCGTGACCGTCCTGACGGATCCGGCGGGCTACTTCAGCGCCCCGGCCGTCAGGCCCTTCTGGATCTGGCCCTGGAAGATCGTGTAGACCACCAGCATCGGCAGGACGGCCATGCTCAGCGCGGCGAACAGGGCCGCCCAGTCGGCGTTGTAGCCGGCGGTCGTGGAGATCTCGTTGATGCCCTGGGTCAGCACCCACTTCTCCTTGGCGGAGGTGAGCAGGACCAGCGGGAGCTGGTACTGGTTCCACTGGCCGAGGACGTTGAAGATCGTCACGCTGACGATGCCCGGCCGGGCCATCGGGAGCATGATCTGGAAGAAGACCCGGGTGTGCGAGGCCCCGTCCACGAAGGCCGCCTCCGCCACCGCCTCCGGCAGGGTCCGGAAGAACGCCGCCAGGAAGAAGACGGTGAACGGCAGCGAGTAGGCGATGTAGACCAGGACCAGCCCGCCGTGGGTGTTCAGGCCGATGAACGGGCCGACCACCGGGATCGAGCCCAGGTTCTGCACCACGAAGAAGAGCGGGGTCAGCGCCAGGTAGACCGGGAAGGCCAGGCCGGAGACGAACAGCAGGTAGATCGCCCGGTTCCCGCGGAACCGGTAGCGGGCGAGCACGTAGGCGGCCATCGAGCCGAGCAGCATGGTGCCGAACGTGCTGAAGGCCACCACGACCACGCTGTTGAGCATGTAGCGGCCGATGCGCGCCTGGTCCCAGGCCCGCGCCCAGTTGTCGAAGCGCAGGACGGCCGGCAGGGACCAGGCGTCGCCGAAGATCTCCTGCTCGCTCTTGAACGACGCCAGGAACGTCCACAGGATCGGGACGACCACCAGGACCGTCCAGACCAGCAGCGTGACGTGCGTCAGCGCCGAGAGCGGCCCGAGGCGCCGGGCGCGCTCCCGCCTGACCTCCGCGCGCGAGGCCGCCGCCGGGACCGTCACGGCCGCCCTTCCCAGGCCGTGAACGCCCTCTCCGCGCTCACCGGCCGCCCTCTCCAGGTCATGGACACACTCTCGCCCCAGGTCATGGACACCCTCCCGGCGCTCACCGGCCGCCCTCTCAGAACTCGAGCCGCTCGCGCCGCGACAGGCGCAGGGACAGCGCGGCGAAGCCGACCGCGAAGAAGAACAGCACCACGCCCATCGCGGAGGCGTAGCCGAACTTGAAGTACTCGAACGCGTTGCGGTAGATCTCCGCCGCCATCACGGTCGTGGAGTAGTCGGGGCCGCCCTGCTCGGCCGTCATCACCCAGACGACGGCGAAGACGTCCAGCGCGGCGATGCCGAGGTAGACCCAGGCGACCTGGACGGTGTCCCGCAGCAGCGGCAGCGTGACCCGCCGGAAGAGCTGGACCCGCCCCGCGCCGTCGATGGCCGCGGCCTCGAACAGCTCCCGGGGGATGGAGGCGATGCCCGCGGAGAAGAGCACCACGTAGAAGCCGACCGCCTGCCAGACCAGCACGGCCAGGACCGACCAGAACGCCACGCCGGTGTCGGACAGGAAGCCGACCGGCTCCAGGCCCAGCGCGATCAGCGGCGCGTTGAGCATGCCGCTCCGGTCGGGCCGGAAGACCTGCTGGAACAGGACCGCGACCACGGCGACGGCCAGCACCTGGGGGAAGAAGAACACCACGCGGTAGAACCTCGATCCCCGCACGCCCCGCACCCCCGCCCGCCCTCCCGCGTTCAGCAGGAAGGCGAACAGGAGCGCGATGGCGATGGTGAGCAGCGGCAGCAGCGCCAGCAGGACGAGGTTGTGGCCGACGGCCTTGAAGAAGTTGCCGTCCTCCAGCAGCCTGCGGAAGTTCTCCAGCCCGACGAACCGGGGCGTGGCGTTGACCCCGCGCCAGTCGGTCAGCGCGATGTGGAACGCCTGGGCGTAGGGGGAGATCACGTAGACCGCGTAGAGCGTCACCGGGAGCGCGAGGAACCCGGCTATGAACAGCGGCCGGGCGAGCCGCGCCCGCGCCCGCGCGAGCCGTCCGGGCCGCGGGACACCGCGTCCCGGGCCGCCCGCGGCCGCCTCCGGCCGCTCATCCTGCTTCAGGCTCACCCGCCGGCCCTACCTCTTGAACTTCTTGACCGACGAGTCGCTCTTGATCGCGTCGGCCTTCTTCTGGGCCCGCTCCGCCCACTGCTCCGCGGTCAGCTTGCCGTTCATCAGCTGGCCGGAGGCCGCGGCGACCTCGTCGTGCAGCTCGGCGTACCACTTGCGGAACAGGAACCACACGGCGTTGCCGCCCGCCGCCGCCAGCGCGTCGGAGGCGCTCTTCAGGCCTGGAGAGAGGGTACGCCCCTCGCCGGCCCCCTTGACCACGGTGAGCGTGGAGACCTTCTCCATGAAGTCGCCCGCCGCCTTCTTCGAGAGCATCGCCCGCATGTACTCCAGGCCCGCCCGGGGGTTGGCCGACCGGGCGGAGACGACGTACTCCTCGCCCGGCTGGACGTGCAGCGTGCCGTACGGCATGGCGTCGGAGGAGCCGAAGTCCGGCAGCGGGAAGAGCGCGTAGCCGAAGTCGGCCGGGGTGGTGTCCTTCTGCTCGTTCTCCAGCCAGGAGCCGCAGGGCAGCATGGCGACCTGCCCGTTGTTGTGCGCGGTCTGCGTCTGGACGTGGTCCAGGCCCGCGGTGCCCTGCAGGAGGTACTTGGCGCCGATCTCGGCGAAGGCCTCCGCCGCCTGCTTGACCGGCTCGGCCTTCCAGGCGCCGTCCTCGAGGTTGTCGATGTTCCGCAGCACGTCCTTGCCGCCGATCTTGGCGGCGAGGGTGAGGATGGCCTCGTAGATGTAGTAGGGGTGCTTGCCGGCGTAGGTGAACGGCGCCGTCCTGCCCGACTTCTCGATGGTCTCGCAGAGCGCGAGGAACTCCTGCCACGTCTTCGGCGGCTGCCAGCCGTTCTCGGTGAACAGCTTGGACGAGTACCAGATGCCCCAGACGGTGTTGGCGTAGTTCAGCACGTACGGCGTGCCGTCGTAGGTGCCCAGCTCGATCGCGGCGGGGTCGATCGTGTCGCGCACCTTCACGTCGGGGTCGTCCCAGCTGGGCGCGTCGTACAGCGGGGTGAGGTCGGCGAGCTGGCCGTCCTGGACCAGGGCGCCGAAGTCCATCGCGTTGGCGCCGGAGTTGTTGACGAACTCCGGCGGGTTCCCTCCGGCGAAGCGCGGCTGGAGGGTCTTGGCGATCTCCTGGGTCGTGTTGTGCTTGATCTCCAGCTTCGGGTACCTGCTCCTGAGCAGGGGCTGGTGGATCTCACGGGCGTAGGCGTCGCCGAAGCCGCCGTCGAAGATCCAGATCTCCAGGGGCCTGTCCTCGGCGAGGCCGAGCGGGTTGGCGGCGCTGGTGGCGCCGGGCGCGGGCGCCGAGGAGGCGCTCTGGCCCCCGCCCCCGCCGGGGGTGGCGCAGGCCGACAGCACGGGCAGCGCGAATCCGGCCAGGACCGCGCTGCGCAGGAGCTCACGCCTGGATGGGTGGGACACGGTTCCTCCTGGTGGGGGGTCAGGCTCCTCGCCGGATCCGTCCGGCGTAGCGGCTCTCGAGGGTCCGGTTGTGCTCGTCCCCGCCGACGGTGTTGGCGGAGCGGTAGACGGGCGGGTCCTGCCCGGCGTCGGTCAGGGAGCGCACCACCTCGGCCACGACCGCCTGCGCCAGCAGCGCCGAGGTGATCGTGGAGACCGCGCCGAACGCGCCTCCGCCGGCCAGCGGCAGGACCGCGTCGCCGTACGGGGCGCCGTTGTCGAGCACCACGTCGGCGTGGTCGAGGAGCTTGCGCCCGGAGGGGTGGCGGGAGGTCATCGCGGTGCCGTGCCGGACGGAGGTGATGGCGATCAGGTCGTGGCCGCGCTCCTTGACGACGGAGGCCAGCTCCACCACCGCGCCGTTCACGCCGGAGCTGGAGACCAGCACGAAGACGTCCCGCGGGTCGACGGGGGCGAGCTCGTAGACCCGCCGGCCTGCCGACGGGTCGCGCTCCAGCTCCCCGGGGGCCCCGGTCAGCACGCTCACCGGGGCTCCGCCGTACAGGACGACGTCGCGCGGGGAGAGCCGGTTGCTGGGCACGAGCCCGCCCGCCCGGCCGGCCAGCTCCATGGCGACGGCCTCGGAGTGGCCGGAGCCGAACGCCTGGAGCACCCCGCCGGCACGCAGCGAGGCGGTCACCAGCGCGGCGGCCCTCCCGACCGCCTCGGCCTGGGTCCGCCAGACCTCCTCGACGCGGGCCCGGATCTCGCGGACGTAGTCGGCGGCGCCGATGCCCATGCGGTCAGCTCCTCTCCACGCGGTGGCTCTCCAGGGCCCGGATCGTCCGCCCGAACGCCTCGTTGGTCCGCTCGTAGGTGCGCTGCGCGACCGCGACGTAGACGGCGTCGAGCACGAAGAGCTGGGAGTGCACGGCGGCCAGGCCGCCCAGCCGGAAGGTCGTCTCCCGGCTGGCGGTGGTCAGCACCAGGGACGCCAGCTCGGCCAGCGGGGAGCGGGCGAAGGAGGTGACCGCGACGGTCAGCGCGCCCCGGTCGCCGGCCTCGGCCAGGGACTCCAGGACCTCGCGGGTCCGGCCCTGGTGGGAGATGCCGACCGCGACGTCGCCCTCGGCGAGCAGCGCCGCGTCGGCCAGGGCCTCGTGCGCGTCGGCGTGGCTCCAGCAGGGCACCCGGATGCGGCGGAGCCGGCCGCCCATCATGCCGGCCACCGCGCCGCTGGTGGAGACCCCGAAGATCAGCACGCGCCGGGCCGCGACGATCGCGTCGGCGACCTCGGCGACCTTCGCGGGGTCGAGCTGGGCGGCGGTGTCCTGGATGAGGCGGGAGTCCGCGGCGGCCATCACGCCGATCGCCGCGTCGAGCGGGTCGGTGGGGCCGATCTCGTGGCCGACCCCGGTGTCCCAGTGGGCCTGGGCGGCGCGGCCCGTCTCGGTGGCCAGCGCGACCCGCAGCTGGGCGTAGCCGCCGAAGCCGAAGACCCGGCAGAAGCGGGTGACGGTCGCGGGCGAGCTCCCGCTGAGCTCGGCGAGGGCGATGATCGTGGACCGGGCGGCCCCGGCGGGGTCGGCCAGGATCGCCTCGCCCACCCGGCGGAGCGCCTCGGGCAGGGCGGGGGTCTCGGTCCGGATGCGTCCGAGCGCGCCTGCGGCCACAGACATTCCTTTCACCCGACCGGCGGTTGGATGAAAATTATTCTTGCCCGGATCCGGCGTCAAGAGGAGCGGGCGCTCCGTCTCCCGGCCGCCGCGGGTCCGCCTCCGGCGCTCCGGAGGAATTCACCCGCCCGGAAAAATCCCAGTAAAGATCACAGATCCGCCTCCGTCGCCTAGCATCGTCACAACATGATCGACATGGCGGAAGGAGCGCGATGACCGAGGAGCGGGCACCCGCGGGGATCGATCCGACGGTGCCGAGTGTGGCCCGGATGTACGACTACTTCCTGGGCGGCAAGGACAACTTCGCCTCCGACCGCAAGGCGGCCGAGGAACTGCTCAAGATCATACCCAGCGTGCGGACGCTGGCCCGGGACAACCGCGCCTTCATGCGCCGCGCGGTGACCGAGATCGCCCGGCGCGGGGTGGACCAGTTCCTGGACATCGGCTCCGGCCTGCCCACCCAGGAGAACGTCCACGAGATCGTGCACCGGGTCGTCCCCGGCGCGCGGGTCGTCTACGTGGACAACGACCCGATCGTCATGGCGCACGGCAGGGCCATCCTGGAGGACAACCCGCACACGGCCGTCGTGCAGGCGGACATGCGTGAGCCGAAGGCCCTGCTCGACCACCCCGAGATCCGGGCGCGCCTCGACTTCGACCGGCCGGTGGCCGTGATCCTGCTGGCGATGCTGCACTTCGTCCCGGACGACGAGGATGCCGCCGGCATCGTCGCCGCGGTCCGCGAGACGCTGGCCCCCGGCAGCCACCTGGTGATCTCCCACGGCTACGCCGGCAACCTGCCGGCCGACACCGTCCGTGAGGGGCAGGAGATCTACCGGTCCACCTCCGCCGGGTCGGCCACCCTGCGGACCCCCGCCCACCTCGCCGCCTACGTCGACGGCCTGGAGGTGCTCGAGCCCGGGATCGTCCCCGTCGAGGCGTGGCGGCCGGAGTTCGAGGAGGACGCCGTGCCCGACTTCGAGCGGCCCGGCGCCCTGTGCGTGGTGGCGAGGGTGCCGTAGCCATTGGCTACCCGTACTATCCAAGGATGAGGATCTCGCAGCTCAGCACCGCCTCCGGCGTCCCCGTCCCGACCATCAAGTACTACCTGCGTGAAGGTCTGCTCCCCGCCGGGGAGCAGACCTCGGCCACCCGCGCCGAGTACGGCGAGCGCCACGTGCGGCGGCTCCGCCTGATCCGCGCGCTGCTGGAGGTGGGGCACCTGAGCATCGCGTCCATCCGCGAGGTCCTCGCCGCGGTGGACGACGAGGGCATGAGCATGCACCGCGTGCTCGGCACCGCCCACTACGCCCTCGCCCCCCGGATCGAGCCCGACCCCGGCGACGAGGAGTGGCGGCACGCCCGGGACGAGGCCGACCGGCTGATCTCCGGCCTCGGCTGGGAGGTCGACGCCCGCTCCCCCGCCCGCACCGAGCTGGCCCAGGCCCTCCTCACCCTCCACCGGTTCGGCCTGTCCACCGCCGAGGCGGCCCTGCGCCCCTACGCCGAGGCGGCCGAGCGGCTGGTCTCCGAGCACGAGATCCACACCGTCGCCCGGGACGGCACCCGCGAGGAGGCCGTCGAGGCCCTGGTGGTGGGCACCGTCGTGCACGGCCGCGTCCTCGACGTCATGCGCCGCCTGGCCCAGGAGTCCGCCTCCGCCCGGATCTTCGGGACACCTCCGGCCTGACACGGCCAGACCCAACGGATCAAGACATCATCGGCCTGACACGGTCAGGCCCTGCGAGATTAGGCTCCCCGCATGGCCAAGCCGATCAGTTACGCCGACGCGGTCCGCATGCTCGGCGACGAGCCCGTGGTCACCGCCCTCAACGACGTCTTCGGCGGGGCCCTGCTGAGCGCCGCGACGCTCGGCCTGTCCGACGCGCTCTCCTGGTTCGACCCGAAGCCGGACGCCGTACGGCTCGGCCACAAACTCGTCGGCGGGCTCCGCGACAAGATCACCGGTCTCGGCCGGCACGACCGCACCCGGCGCCTCCAGGCCGCCCACGCGATCATCGTGCTCACCGCGTTCTACGAGGCGATAGACGAGATCGGGCTGCCGTTCTCCGCCAAGGAGATCGAGCTGGGCCCCGAGGACCTGGTGGCGATCGCGACCGTCGAGAACGCCTCCGGCGTGCTGGCCTCCTCGCTCCTCCACCACGGCCTGCCCGTTCCGCAGGCGCACCGGCCGTACGAGGAGGCGCTGGAGTCCCTGCGCGCCTACTACGCCGAGATCGGCACGGACCTGCTCGGCCACCTGCACGGACTCGCGGTGTGGTGGAACCTCGACGCGACGCGACGCGACCGCGCCCTGCGCACCCTCCAGGGGGGCCTGGCCGACGCGGCCCTCGCACGGTACGAGGTGCTGTACCGGCAGCTCGCCGTGGACTTCCCCGAGTTCGCCTTCTGGGCCGGCCTCGGCCAGCACCGGGCCACCCGAGAGGAACTACGGACCGGCCTGGCCGAGCTGAGTCGGCTACTGACCGGGCTCACCCCCGGCCGGGTTCCGGACCATCAGCTCACCGCCCTGACCCTGGCCAACGAGGCCGCGCTCGGCCGCCCCGTCACCGAGAGCGCGGAGCAGCTGGACGGGCTGACCTTCCCCACGCTGGGCAGCGCCTACATCGACCCGGGGTTCAAGGTCGCCGACGCCCCCGACGGCGCCGACCTCGGCACCGAGGAGCGCTGGGAGACGCTCCGGGTCCGCGACGACCTCCCTCTGTTCCTGGCGGGCCACCTCACCTCCTCCCGCGCCGTCGAGGCCCCGCTGGTGGTGCTCGGCCAGCCGGGCGCGGGCAAGTCCGTGCTGGTGAAGGTGCTGGCGGCCCGGCTCGGCGCCGAGGGCTTCCTGCCGGTCCGCGTGCCGCTGCGCTCGGTCTCCGCCGACGCCCAGATCCAGGAGCAGATCGAGCAGGCGGTCCACTCCGCCACCGGTGAGCGCCTGTCCTGGCCGGACCTGGCCCGCTCCGGCGGCGGCGCCCTGCCGGTCGTGCTCCTGGACGGCCTCGACGAGCTCCTGCAGGCCACCGGCGTGCAACGGGCCGACTATCTCGTCCAGGTCGCAGACTTCCAGCGGCGCGAGGCCGAGCTCGGCCGCCCGGTGGCCGTGGTCGTCACCACCCGGACCGCCGTCGCCGACCGCTGCCGCCTGCCCGCCGGCACCCTGGCGGTACGGCTGGAGCCGTTCGACGACGGGCGGGTGGAGCGCTGGCTGCGGGTCTGGAACGCCGCCAACGCCGGATACTTCGCCTCGCGGGGCCTGCGGCCGCTGTCGGCCGAGGCCGCCGCGGCCCACCGCGAGCTGGCCGGGCAGCCGCTGCTCCTGCTCATGCTGGCCCTCTACGACGCCCACCCCGACAGCAACGGGGTGCTCGACGGGGAGGGGATGAGCGGCGCGGAGCTGTACGAGCGGCTGCTGGTGCGCTTCGCCGGGCGGGAGGTGGACAAGCACCACGCGGGGCTCGCTCCGCGCGAGCGCGGGCGGGCCGTCGAGCACGAGCTGCTCCGGCTCTCGGTCACCGCGTTCGCCATGTTCAACCGGGGGCGGCAGTGGGTCACCGCCGAGGAGCTGGACGCCGACCTGGCCGCCCTGCTCCCGGGTCCTCCTCCGGCCGCGCCCGCCGGTTTCCAGGCCGCGCTGAGCCAGGCCGACCTGGCCGTCGGGAGCTTCTTCTTCGTCCACCGGTCGCAGGCCGTACGGGACCGGCGGGAGCTGCGGACCTACGAGTTCCTGCACGCGACCTTCGGCGAGTACCTCGTCGCCCGGTTGCTCCACCGGGTCCTGGCCGACCTCGCCGACCAGGAGGAGCGGGCCTCCCCGCTGCTCGGCGGATCCGGGCCCGTGGACGGCCTGCTGCACGCCCTGACCTCGTTCACCGTGCTCACCACCCGGCCGCCGGTTCTGGATTTCCTCGCGCAGCTCGCCGGGGGCGACGACCGGCTGAAGCCGCTGCTGATCCGCCTGTTCCAGGCGCGGGAGGAGCGGACCGACCGGTCCTACGAGGCCTACCGGCCGGTCCCCGGCCTCTCGGTGATCGCCCGGCACGCCTGCTACGGGGCGAACCTCGTCCTGCTGGCTGTCCACCTCTCCGGTGACCTGCGGGTGAGCGAGCTCTGCCGCCCCGGCGAGGACCCGGTCCGCCTCTGGCGGAGCCTCGCGCCCCTGTGGCGGGCGGCCTTGACCTCCGAGCAGTGGCAGGGCACAGTCGGAGGACTGGCGGCCGTCCGGATGTACGACGACGGCCTGCGCGACCTGCGCCTGCTCTCCGGCCGCGGTTCCGCGTCGGACACCGTCGATCTCGCCTGGACACTGGATCTGGGGGAGGACGGCGTCTACTACGACATCGCCTACCTGGAGCCAGCCGACCTCCGTGCGTCGACGGGTCTGCTCTGCCTGCCGGAGGTCGACCTCTTCGTCGCCCTCTCCGACGCCTTCGACGACGGGGACGCGCTCCTGCAGAGCCTCGGGGCGTTCGAGGCCCCGGGCGGCTCCACGGTCACCTCGATGGCCGCGGCGCTCATCCGGGTCCTCATGGCGTCCCGGATCGAGGACGCGGAGGAGCTGTCCCGGATCTACCGCGCGGCCTGCTCCATCGCGACGCGCCCCTCCCATGCTCATCTGGACAGCACCCTGCCGGTCATCCTGAGCCGGCTGGAGCAGGACCTGCCGCGTCTTCCCCGCGAGACCTCGATAGAGATCCTGGAAGGTCTCGCTCCGTTCCGTGACCGCTGCGCCGCCCCGTTCGTCCGCTGCGCCCTGGCACTCACGGCCCGGCACCAGGTGTACGCGCAGGCGGAGCGGTGGCTGAGGCTGGAGGAGGCGGTCTCCCCGCTCGTCGCGCTCCTGACCGTCACAACGGTCATCGAACTCGGTCCCGACATGGATCCGGAGAACATCGCATCCCAGGCTTTCCGCGCGGTCCGCGAATTCGACGCCGCCGACCTCCTCATGGTCCACCACGAGGATCCCCAGCTCTACCATCGAGCGATGAAGATCATCACTGCGTACGGCGAGCCCTACGGGCTCGCCCACCTCGAATGGCAGGACATGCTGAACCCACATGCCTGAACCTCGGCACGTGCACGGCGGGAGCGCCTACTCGCTCAGCGGCTGCCTCAGCAGCCACTGGGCGGCCCGGCGGAGCAGGGTGCGGTGGGCCGGGCTGTCGTAGGAGCGGGTGTCGTGGCCCAGCGCGTCGTAGACGAGGCGGCCGCGCCGCACCGGGCGGGCCCACACCAGGGGCTGGCCCATCGACGAGGCCAGTGGCCTGACGTCCGGCAGGACCGTCAGGTCGCTGTAGACCTCGTCCACCACGTCGAAGTCCCGCAGGTCGTCGACGATGGGATGCCCGCCGTGGACCCGGACGGTGGTCCAGCCCAGCGGCGGGTGGTGCGACTTCGGCCACTCCCAGCGCCCGCCCAGGATCCGCGGCCAGCCCTGCCAGTCGTCGAAGCAGATCGAGGCGGCGTGCACGCAGAGCAGGCCGCCGCCGCGCTCCAGGTGGTCCAGGAGCGCGGTGCGGGCCGCGGCGGGCAGCTCGAACCCCCACCGGTCGCGGTGCGGAGCGAACTGGCCGGCGCGCATCCGGCAGCGCAGGGCGTTGACGGTGATCAGCCGGTACTCCGGGGCGTCGGCCAGGCCGCCGGCGATGTCGTCGGTGATGTCGGACTCCACCCCTGCGTCGGCGAGGACCTCGGCCAGCGCGGCGGAGGTCGCGGGGAAGTCGTGGAACGGACCGCCGGACAGGATCAGGTTGCGTGCCACGGCTCCACTCCAGCACGGAAGGCGGCCTCGCGCCATCCCGCTCCGGCGGCACGGCGCCGGGCGCACCCGGCCTCGCCCCCGGGGACGGCCCGGAACGCCCTGCGAAAGCGCGGCTCACAGCGGCGTAATGACCCGGTGAGGATTTTCCGCCCGCCCCCGCCTGCCGGAATGGACTCAAGTAACACTCCGTTCACATATGAGCAACAGGCGGGAAATCGCCGTTTGCGACTCTTCAGGAGCAGCGAACCACACTTCTTCCTCCAAGGACTCCGCCGATGACCTTCAAGGCTGAATACATCTGGATCGACGGCACCGAGCCGACCGCCAAGCTCCGCTCCAAGACCCGGGTCCTCGCGGACGGCGCCGAGATCCCGATCTGGGGCTTCGACGGGTCCAGCACCAACCAGGCCGGCGGCCACTCCTCCGACCGCGTGCTCAAGCCGGTCTTCACCTGCCCGGACCCGATCCGCGGCGGCGACAACGTCCTGGTGCTGTGCGAGGTCCTCATGCCGGACATGACCCCGCACTCCAGCAACACCCGCGCCCTGCTGTCCGAGGTGGCCGAGCGCTACGCCGAGCAGGACTCGTGGTTCGGCATCGAGCAGGAGTACACCTTCTTCAAGGAGGGCCGCCCGCTCGGCTTCCCGCTGGGCGGCTTCCCCGCCCCGCAGGGCGGCTACTACTGCGGTGTCGGCGCCGACGAGGTCTTCGGCCGCGACATCGTCGAGCTGCACCTCGACCGCTGCCTGGCCGCCGGACTGAAGATCTCCGGCATCAACGCCGAGGTCATGCCCGGCCAGTGGGAGTTCCAGGTGGGCCCGGCGGGCCCGGTGGAGGTCGCCGACCACATGTGGGTCGCCCGCTGGCTGCTCTACCGCACCGCCGAGGAGTTCGACGTGGCCGCCACGCTCGACGCCAAGCCGGTGAAGGGCGACTGGAACGGCGCCGGCGCGCACACCAACTTCTCCACCAGGGCGATGCGCGAGGGCTACGAGCCGATCATCACCGCCTGCGAGGCCCTGGGCGAGGGCGACAAGCCCCTGGAGCACGTCAAGAACTACGGCCACGGCATCGAGGACCGCCTCACCGGCCACCACGAGACCGCCCCGTGGGACAAGTACAGCTACGGCGTCTCCGACCGCGGCGCCTCGGTCCGCATCCCGTGGCAGGTCGAGGTGGACAAGAAGGGCTACATCGAGGACCGCCGCCCGAACGCCAACGTCGACCCGTACGTGGTGACCCGCCTCATCGTGGACACCTGCTGCTCCGCGCTGGAGAAGGCCGGCCAGGTCTGATCCCGCGGACGGGCCGGGGGACGGAAGCCGCGGGCGCCCTGCCGGGGGGCGCCCGCGGCTTCCGCGTTCCCCGCCTTCCCGGCCCCCGTTCCCCGCCCGCCGCTCCCCGACCGGCCTGCGTCCGGCCACCGCGCGGCGGCCTGTTGTAGCGTCGTGTCGTGGACCTCGGAATCAAGGGGAAGGTCGCCCTCGTCACGGGCGGCAGCGCCGGCCTCGGCCTCGCCTCGGCCAAGAGCCTCGCCAGGGAGGGCTGCGCCGTCTGCGTGAGCGCCCGCTCCCCGGAGCGGCTCGCCGACGCCGTGGTCGAGCTGCAGGAGTACGGCGGGACGGTGCACGCGGTCCTCGGCGACGTGGAGGATCCCCAGGCCGCCGAGCGGATCGTCGCCGAGACGCGCGAGGTGCTGGGGCCGGTGGACATCCTGGTCGCGAACGCCGGAGGGCCTCCGCGGGGGGATTTCCGCAGCGTCGGCATGGACGCCTGGGAGGTGGCCGTCGAGCGCAACCTGCTCGGCACCGTCCGGCTCATGCGGGCCGTGCTGCCCGACATGTGCTCCCGCGGCTGGGGGCGGATCGTCACGATCACCAGCCGGTCCGCGCGCGAGGCGATCGACGGGCTGGCGCTGTCCAACGCGACCCGCTCGGCGGTCGCCGGGATCGTCCGCACGCTCGCCCGCGAGGTCGGCCGGGACGGCGTCCTGGTCAACAACGTGATGCCCGGGCCGGTCCTCACCGACCGGCTCCGGGAGACGACGCCCGATCCGGCGGAGCTGGACGAGCGGGGCGAGCGCATGCCCGTGGGCCGGCTCGGCCGCCCCGAGGAGGTCGGCGACGTGGTCGCGTTCCTGGTCAGCGAGCGGGCCTCGTTCGTCACCGGCGCCTCGCTCCTGGTGGACGGCGGCGAGAGCCGGATCATCGCCTGATCCGTCCGCGGCGCGCGCCTACCCGAGCAGGTGCGCGTTGGGCTCGCGAGCCGGCCCGGCCAGCCCGGGGAGCTCCACCACGGCCACGCCCGCCGCGGCGAGTTCCTCCGCGCCGTGGCAGTCGGCGAAGAGCACCGGCTCCCGCCAGGCCAGCACGACCCGCCGGATCCCGCTGTCGATGATCAGCCGGGTGCAGGTGCGGGGCCGGGACCGGCGCACGCTGCACGGCTCCAGGCTGCTGTAGATCGTGGCGCCGGGCAGCCGGGGGTCGTCCGGGGAGATCTTGGCGAGCGCGGCCTCCTCGGCGTGCACGTGAGGGTCGCCGCCCTCCCGGGAGTGGCCGCGTGCCAGCTCGGTGCCGTCGGCGGCGACCACGACGGCGCCGACGGAGAAGGCGGTCCGCGAGGGCGGGCAGAGCCGGGCGAGCTCGCAGGCGAGCCGGAGCCGGTCATGGTCGTCGTTCATCGCCCGCCTCCCGGATCCGGGGCCTTCCGGCCCGGGACCGTCCGGTCTGATCAGGTATCTCAGCAGCGCGACGTCGCCGAGCGGGCGGATCTCCGCCAGCTCCATCCGGCGCCGCGGGCCCTGCGGGAACGGCCCGCCGCCGACGAAACGCGGCGCGGCGGGGTCGCCGACGAGGAACGGCGCGACGGCGAGGTGGAGCTCGTCGGCCAGGTCCTCCTTCAGGAACCGGGTGTGCACCGAGCCGCCGCCCTCGACCATCAGCCGGCGGACCCCGCGCCCGGCCAGGTCGCGCAGGACCCGGCGGAGGTCCACGGGCTCGCCCGCGTCGACCACCTCGGCAGCCGTCCCGAGCCGGGAGGCGAGCCCGCCCACCGCGCCCGACGCGGCGTAGACGATCTTCTCCGCGTCCCCGGCGGTGAAGAACCGGCCGGCCGGGTCGAGGTCTCCCGTCGCGGTCAGCGTCACCTTGGCGGGGCAGGCCGGCAGGCCGCGCGCCGTCCGGGCCCGCCGCCGCTCCGGTGACCGGACCAGCAGCCGGGGGTCGTCGCAGCGTACGGTGCCCGCTCCGACCAGGATCGCGTCGCAGCCCGCCCGGACCTCGTCGACCCGGTCGAAGTCCTCGTCCCCGGAGAGCAGGAGCCGGTCGGGGGTGGCGTCGTCGATGTACCCGTCGACGGACATCGCACAGCTGAGCAGCACGTAGGGACGCTCGACCGGTCCGCCCGCTCCGCTCACCGCGCCTGCCCCCTCCCTCGCCGGGTGACGTGCCCGTGCCTGTCACCGGCCGCGATGCTACGCCACCGGGGAGCCCGCCGGGCCGGCCGGGGTACGGCCCTCACGCCGCCCGGGCGGCGTGGCGCACGCCCCCTTCGAGTCCGTCGATGAGTTCCGTGCCGTGGCGCAGGAGCTGCCGGGCCAGCTCGGGGCTCTCGCTGATGGCCACCTCCCACAGGTCCCGGGTGTTCTCCTGGCGGCGGGCCATGACGACGAGGGCGGAGCTCGGCGAGAGCGCCACCAGGAAGCCGTGCTCCAGCAGCGGGTGACCGGCCGGAAGGTCGGCGCCGCGGACCCGCCAGTTGCCGTACTTCGCCACGTCGGCGCCCAGCACCAGCACCAGCGGGCAGCGGGCCAGGAGGATGCTGTAGATGACCGCCATCTCGGTGCTCCACCCGGACTCGGGCAGCAGGAAGGCGACGACCGGAGCGACCGAGGACTGGACGATGGGGGCGGCCAGGTTGGGGGTGAGCTCGTTGATCTCCTCCCACCTCAGCCCGCCGGACACGTGCGCGCCGGACTGGACGACCAGGTTCCAGGGGGAGACCGCGGGGCCGGACGGCAGCTCGCGCAGCCGGATGGGCGCCTTGGGGGGCGGCACGGCGGCCGGGAGTTCACCCGGACGGCCGTGGAAGAAGCCTCGCTGATAGGTGCCGCCCAGGCTCCGGCCCGTCAGGGCGCCCGCCTGGTTCTCGACGTTCTCCACCAGCAGCGTCGCCCCGCTGCTCTTGGCCTCCGACAGCACCGCGGTCAGGGCCTGGCCCGCGTAGGCCCGGCCGTAGGTGAGCAGGCGGTGGTCGATCTTGACGACGTCGGGCTCCAGCACGGGCAGCATCCCCTGCCCGGCCGGGCTGAACTCGATCTCCCCGACCGAGACGCCCCAGCGCGCGGCGCGGGCGCGCCGTACCGTCTCCAGCACCTGCTGGGGATGGCGGTTCATCGCCTCCCCGTCGATCTCGATGAAGACCCGCAGCTCCCGGGTCGCCTCCCACACGATCGGGAGCAGGTCCTCGGGGCACTCCACGATCAGCGAGGCGGCGTCGACGTTGACGAACAGCGAGACCGTGGCGGGCATCTTGCGCTGCAGCATCTGCCGGAACGCCTCGGCGCGGCAGATCCAGTCCAGCTCGCCGGCACGGCCCACCGCGCGCGCCGCGGCGAACAGCCGGTCCGGCGTCCGCAGCGGCGAGTTCCGCGGGCCGCGGCTGAGCGCCTCGAACCCCACCACCTGGTCATGGGCCAGATCCACGATCGGCTGGAACACCACCTCCACCAGCCGCCTGTCGATGATCTCGTGGATCAGCTCGGTGTACTGGCTGATGCCCAGCGGCTGCTCGTGGACGAACCGCGCCTGCACCGGGCTCAGTTCCGGCGCGGGGAGCGTCGCCAGCCGGTCGGCGGCGGGGGCGGGCGCCGGGACGGAGACTGGCGCGGCGAGCGTGGCGGACGCGCCGGCGAAGGCGCTGTCCTTCCGCTCCCAGAGCGTCCGGCCGCCCTGCGGCTCCTGCGGCGGTCTGGGATCGCGCTCCCAGAGGATCCAGCGGGTGGAACGGTCCTCGGACACGGTCGGTTCCTTTCCGAAGCCAACGTGAAGAACGTGAAGTAACAGGGGGTCTCCGCCCCGCCTGCCGGGCGTCGCCGCGACGGCCCGGCGGGGACGGAGGCGGTGCTCCACGTGGAGGCACCTCCGAGGGAAACGCCCTCCTATCGGCGGACTCCGCCGTCACCTGACCAGAACCGTCCGGACCGGAGTCCTCCGTTCCCCCGGCTGTTTCCCGGGGCGGGCCCGCCCCGGGAAACAGCCGGGGGAGGTTCCCGGCCGGGGCCTCTGGGCGGTGGCGGCCCCGGTTGTTAGGCTCACAGACCGAGCGGTCGGTCAAGCGATCGCCACCTCCGGTGAAGGGCGGGTCGATGGCGGCAGAGGACGGGGCCGGGAGCGGCTCCCCGACGACGGTGGCCGGGCACTGCGACCCCCGGTTCGCCCGGGTGCGCGAGGTGTTCGGCGAGCACTTCGCCCGCGGTGAGGAGATCGGCGCGGCGTTCGCCGTCTACCTCGACGGCGAGCCGGTCGTGGACCTGTGGGGGGGCGTCGCCGACCGGCGCACCGGCCGCCCCTGGGAGCGCGGCACGCCCGTGCTGGCCTACTCGTGCACCAAGGCGGTGACCGCGACGGCCGTGCACCTGCTCGCCGAGCGCGGACTGCTCGACCTGACCGCGCCGGTCGCCCGCGTCTGGCCGGAGTTCGCGGACCGGGGCAAGGAGCGGATCACCGTCGAGCACCTGCTCACCCACCAGGCGGGGCTGCCGGCGATCGAGGAGCCGGTGCCGGTGGAGGAGTTCGAGGACCAGGCGGCCATCGCCGCCCGGCTGGCCCGGCAGGAGCCGCTCTGGGAGCCCGGCACCGCGCACGGCTACCACGCGCTGACCTACGGGTTCCTGCTCGGCGAGGTGGTCCGCCGGGTGTCCGGCAAGAGCGTGGGCGAGCTCGTGGCCGCCGAGATCGCCGGACCGGCGGGACTGGAGCTCTGGGTCGGCGCGCCGGACGACGTGGCGGCGCGGGCGGCCCGCCTGTCCGCCGGCGAGCGCGCCAGGCCCGGTGCGCCCGCCGCGGACTCCACCGGCGCCGCGGCCTCCGCCGTCCCGGACACCGCTGCCTCCGCAGACACCGCGGCCTCCGCCGTCCCGGGCGGCGTCTCCCCCGCCCCCGCGGGCGGCTCCGCGGGAGCCGAGCCGCGGGGTTCCGCGCACGGCGCCTCCCCGGCGGGAGGTGGCGGGCAGGGCCTGGTCCACGAGATGGCCCGCGCCGCACTGGATCCCGCCAGTCTCATGAACCGGGCCCTGGGCAACCCGCCGCTGCACAAGCTGGCCGGCGGCGCCAACCATCCGGTCGCGCTGCGGGCGGGCTGGCCCGCCATGGGGGCCGTCACCACGGCGCGGGGCCTGGCCGGTTTCTACCGTGAGCTGATCGGCGGGCGGATCCTGCGCCCGGAGACGCTGCGCGACGCCGTACGGCCCCGGGTCGCCGGCCCCGACCGGGTGCTGATCGTGGACAGTTCCTTCGGCCTGGGCTACATGCGCCCGTCCATGACCTATCTCACCCCCGCCAGGGGGGCGCGGACCGCCTTCGGCCACACCGGCATGGGCGGCTCCCTCGGGCTGGGCGACCTCGAGCACGGCCTGGCCATGGCCTACACGATGAACAGGATGGCGGGCGCCGTCTCCGGCAGCCTGCGCGCCTACCGGCTGGCCGAGGCCGTCTACGAGTCGCTCGGCTGAGGCCGGAGTGCCACGGGCCCGACGCCGCCGTGCCGTGCCCTCCGGGGGCGAGGGCGGCCCGCTTCCGTCTCCGGCGTCCGGCGCCGCTCCCCGCTCACTCCGCGCCGTCCTCCCCGCTGACCCTGCGGATGGCGTCCGGCAACCCGTGCGGATGGAGGTGCAGCACCGGTCCGGCGCCGGGATCGTCGCGCAGCTCCTTCACCAGCGCCGCGCAGAGCAGGAGCATGACGGCCACGAACGGCAGCGCGACCAAGATCGTGGCCTGCTGCAGCGCCTCCAGCCCGCCGGCCAGCAGCAGCACCAGCGCGACCGTCCCGACCAGCACGCCCCACATCACCACCAGGGGGCGGGGAGGGTGCAGTGAGCCCCCGGTGGACAGCGAGCCGAGCACCAGGGAGGCCGAGTCCGCACTCGTGACGAAGTAGAGGGCCACCAGCAGCGCCGTGACCGCGGTGGCGATCGTGCCGAGCGGCAGCTGGGCCAGGAGTGCGAACATCGCCGCCTCCGCCCCCTCCGCGATCTCCCCCGCGAAGTCCGCCGTGCCCGAAAGCTGCAGCCACACGGCGCTGCCCCCGCTGATCGAGAACCAGAGCAGGCTGGCGCCGGACGGGACGAGCAGGACGCCGACGACGAACTCGCGGACGGTCCGGCCCCGGGAGATCCGGGCGATGAAGGCGCCCACGAACGGCGCCCACGACATCCACCACGCCCAGTAGAAGATGGTCCAGGCGCCGAGCCACTCCTTGTCGACGAACGCGCCCGTCCGCGAGGACATCGAGAGCAGGTCGTTGAGGTAGCCGCCGAGCGAGGCGGGGACCAGGTCGAGGACCGCGACGGTCGGGCCGAGCAGGAAGATGAACAAGGCCAGGGCGGCCGCCAGATAGACGTTGAGGGTGCTGAGGATGCGCACGCCGCGGTGCACTCCGGTGGCCGCCGAGACGACGAACCCCGCCGTCAGCGCGATGATGACGATCACCTCCAGCCGCCGCCCGCTCAGCCCGAGCAGCTCGTTGAGGCCGTACTCGACCTGGAGCGCCCCCAGGCCCAGGCTGGTCGCGGTGCCGAAGACCGTGGCCAGTACGGCCAGCAGGTCCAGCACCCGTCCCGCGAGCGGCCGGGGCCTGCCGCCGAACAGCGGGGTGAAGGCCGCGCTGAACCGGTTGCCCCGTCCCTTGCGGAAGGTGGAGTAGGCCAGGGCCAGGCCGGTGACCGCGTAGATGGCCCAGGGGTGCAGGGTCCAGTGGAACAGCGAGTACTCCATGGCGGTCCGCGCGGCCTGGGGCGAACCCGCCGCCAGCCCCAGATCGGGCGGGGGACTGAGCAGGTGCGTCATGGGCTCGGCGACACCGTAGAACATCAGCCCGATGCCCATCCCGGAGCTGAACATCATCGCCGTCCAGGCGAGATCGGAGAACTCCGGCACGTCGCCGTCCTTGCCGAGGCGGACCCGGCCGAACCGGCTGAGCCCGAGCACGACGGCCAGGACCAGGAAGAAGTCAGCCGCCACCACGAACAACCAGCCGAGGTTGCCCAGCACCCAGCCGAGCGCGGCGTCGCCGGCCGCGGCGAGCGACTCGGTGAAGACCGCTCCCCACACCACCACGGCCAGCAGCGCCCCCACGGCGACGGCCAGCAGCGGGACGTCGGGTTTCGACGGGCGCATCATCCCTCCAAACTGACTACTGTCAGTGACTTCTATGCTGCCCACCGTCAAAGTCGGCGAACCGTGACAACCCACCGCCCGGGTGAGACCGTCGAACAGTGCGACGGCACTCGACAGGGGGACTGCATGGTTCCGGGATACCGCGAGGTCCGCGAGCTCGGCGCCGGGAGCGGCGGACGCGTGGTGCTGGCCACCTACGCCGGCACCGGCGCCTACGTGGCCATCAAGTACCTGAACGCCTCCCTCCGGGACGACGAGCGCTTCCTGGCCCGTCTCCGCGAGCAGGCGCGCGTCCTGGTCGAGCTCGACGATCCGCACCTCGTCCGGCTCCACGAGTACTACGAGGACGTGCTGGAGGCCGCGCTGGTCACGGAGCTGGTCGACGGCGTCGCGCTCCGCAGGCTCCTCGACGGCCACGGCGCGACGAGCCCGGAGGCCGCGCTGGCCGTGCTCAAGGGCACGCTGCTGGGCCTGGCCGGAGCCCACGCCGCGGGCGTCACGCACCGTGACTTCCGGGCGGAGAAGATCCTCGTCCGGGCGGACGGGACCGGGAAACTCACCGGCTTCGGCTTCGCCGCTCCCGCCGCGGAGCCGGTCCCGCCACCGGAGGCGTCCGGGAAAGGGAGCCCCGCGCCTCCCGGACGGACCGCCCCGGAGACTCCCGGTTGGGCGGACCCGGCGGCTCCCGGACGGACCGACCCGGCGGGCGAGGCCGCCGACGTCCGGGCCGCGGCCCGCGTGTTCGCCGAGTGCGTCACCGGCAGGCCGTACCGGACGGGCCTCACCACCCCGGCGGGGTGGGAGCCGGACGGGCCGGACCCGCTGGAGGCCCTGCCGGACCCGGTGCGGCGGCTGGCCGCCCGCGGCCTGGCCGAGGCTCCCTCGGACCGGCCGCCGGCGGCCCGGGCGCTCGCCTCGGAGTTGGAGGCGGTCGCGCTCTCGGTCTACGGGCCGGAGTGGGAGCGCCGCGGGCGGCGGCACCTGGCCGAGCGGGCGACCCTGTTCGCGCTCGACTTCCCGCTGGCCCGTCCGGCCGGCCGGACCGCCTCCCGGTCCGCCGCCCGATCCGCCGCCCGGGCGGGCGCCTCGGTCGCCCGGCACGTGCGCGGGCGGGTGGGCGGGCTACGCCGTACCCGCCCGGGGTCCCGGATGCTGGCCGGAGCGGGGCTGGCGGCGGCCGCGGTCGTCGTGGCGCTGGTCGCCGCGGGCCCTCCGGCGGGCCCGCTCGCCTCGGACCGGGTCTTCACCCCCTCCCCCGGGACCCCGAGGGAGGGGAGGCCCGCGGCCCCGGACCGCTCGCCCTCCGGTCCTCCGGACGTCCCGGAGCCGTCCCGGGCCGCCGCGCCGACCACGCCGCCGGGCGCCACCGGCCCGGCCCGGCGGCCGCACCCGGCGGGCACCGCCCCGGCCGGGCCCACCGCGGCCGCCTCCCGGCACTCCCCCGCCCCGGAGCCCTCCGGGAGCGCCTCCGATGACCGGGGCCCCGGCACGACCCCGCCCTCCGCGCCGGGCTCCGCCTCGCCGCCCGGCCGGACCCCCGCTCCCTCCCCGAGCGACGTACGGCCGTCGTCCGTGCCCCCGCACACGGTCGACGACCTGGCGGTCATCGCGGTCGACGCGACCGGGGCGGTGATCGGCGTCCGCGCCTCGGGCCCGGCGGACGTGGTGCTGACCGTCACGTTCGCCGAGGGCCCGGCAGCGGACCGGATGACGCGGGAGCCGGCGCGCACGCTGACGCTCACCGGCTCCGGCTCCTACCGGCTGCTCGTCCCGCACGCCTTCACGGTCCCGGCCTGCGGGCAGACGCTCCTGCGCCGGGTCACCGCCGAGACCCGGCCGTGGGCGCCCCAGGGCGCGCCGAGCCGTACGGTCGCGGTCACCGCCGACCCCTGCCCGGCGTCCGGCACGCCGTCACCGGGGTCCGGGGACGCCACCGGGGACACCGCGGGAGACAGCGCGGGGGACGCCGCCGGTGGCGTGCCGGACGTGCCGGAGGACGTGATGGAGGACGTGACGGACGATCCGGCGGGCGCCGGGGGCGGCGCGGCGGAGAACGAAGATCAGGGCGTCTTGTAAGGAAACCAAGCGTGCGCTAGTTTGACAGCCACGACGCCCCGGGGCGCCCGCCACCTCGAGGAGCGCGTGCCGCACTCCGGCGCGCGTCTTCGGGAGCCGGCCGCCCCGCCACGAGACCGCCGCGAGAGCGGCCCGAGTCACCGCGAGGAGCCTCACGATGGGTCTGCTGGACGGCAAGGTGGCACTGGTCACCGGCGGCGCGCGGGGCATGGGCGCGTCCCATGTGCGGCTCCTCGCCGCCGAGGGCGCGCAGGTCGTCTTCGGTGACGTGCTCGCCGAGGAGGGCAAGGCGCTCGCCGAGGAGACCGGGGCGGTCTTCGTCCCGCAGGACGTGACCGAGCCCGGCGACTGGGAGCGGGCGGTGGCCACCGCCGTCGAGACGTACGGCAGGCTCGACGTCCTGGTCAACAACGCAGGCGTCCTGAAGTTCCGCCGGATCGCGGACATGACGCTCGAGGAGTTCGGCCGGGTCATCGACGTGAACCTCAAGGGCACCTGGCTCGGCGTCAAGTCGGTGATCGAGCCGATGAAGGCTGCGGGCGGCGGCTCGATCGTGAACATCTCCTCGATCGAGGGCTTCATCGGCGCCGCGGGCATGTCCGCCTACTCCGCCTCGAAGTTCGGCGTGCGCGGCGTCACCAAGGCCGCCGCACGCGAACTGGCTCCCTTCGGGATCCGGGTGAACTCCGTGCACCCCGGAGCCATCAACACCGGCATGGTCAGGGACCCGGAGATCGCGGCCGAGGTGGACGGCGAGGCGTTCCTCAAGTCCATGGTGATCCGGCGCTTCGCCAAGCCGGTCGAGGTCTCGCACGTGGTGGCGTTCCTGGCCTCCGACCGGTCGAGCTACTGCACCGGCAGCGAGTTCACCGTGGACGGGGGCCTGCTCACCGGCGCCGGATACTAGCCGGAGCCGCACGGAGGGTCCGCGCCGGGTCTTGACCGCCTCGTGGGCGGCCCTTGACCCTGCGCCCTCCGCCCGGCGGGGCCTCCCCCTTTCCGCCGCCGTCCCGCCCGGCCCCGCGCCCGCCTCAGCCAGCCTCACCCGCGGACTCCGGCCCCGGCCCCTGGCCGGACCACCAGGACGGGGCGATGAACAGACCGCTCGCCTCGACCAGCACGGTGCCGTCCGGGAGGGCGATCCGGCCCTCGGACCAGTGCTTGCGCCCCTCCGAGCGCACGTACTCGGCGGTGGCGACCAGCGGCTCGCCGTACGGCACGCGCCTGCGGTAGCGCAGGGTCAGGGTGCCGGTCATCCCCGGGAAGCCGGCCACCGCGGTGGCGTGGCCCAGCAGATGGTCGAGGATCATGGCGCTGACCCCGCCGTGCACCGTGCCCGGCGGCCCCTCGTGGGCCGGGCGGAAGCTCAGCTCGGCCCGGACCGTCCGCTCGGGGGTGACCTCGGCGACCAGCGGGAGGGCGTGCGGGTTGGCCGAACCGGTCACCGCGTTGCCCAGGTTGCGGGGGGCGCCGTCGGGGCCGATCTCGAACGACCGCGGGGAGTCGCGCCGCACCGCGTTGAGGCGCTCGGTGAGCGCGGCCACTTCGGCCGCGGCGGCGGCGAGTTCGCCCTCCGGGACGTCGGTCAGCGCGACCGCGTCGATCAGGTCGCGGACCCGCCGGCTGAGGTCGGTCAACGCGGCGAGCTGGGGTTCGGCGTCCTCCGTGGAGGCAAGGTCGAGCGTCATGGCCACATTTTAGAACGCGTTCTACAGAATCTCATTCTGAGGGTGCGGTTCCGACCTGGCGGGCGGAGCCGCACCGGAGGACAGAATCCGGGCCTCGCACTCAGGCCCGGGCCCGGGGCTCGGACCGGGCGGGGCCGCGCGCCCCGGGGGCACGGCTCCACCCCGCGGGACACACCCCGGATGACGCGCCCCGGACGACCTGCCATGGATGACACGCCCGGAGGACGGGTCCACCCCGCCCACCTTTTTCGTAGATTTTTTGCCTTTCCGGTTTACCGGAGGAAAGTTCGCAAACCCCTATGACGTCGGACTTTGCGCCTGATGGAGGGTCAACGGGACCCTGGTATCCGCTTGGCACGGTCTTGACCTGCTTTTGCCTGCGGGTAACCTCCCTCGTCACGGAAGACCACTGACCCATGGCGCCGCCACACGCACCCCGTCCTCCCCCGGCGGGTCGGCGTGAACGCGCCATCGTCCGACCCCGGCCTTCCGGAAGCCCGGTCGCGGGGCGGCGCGGCCATGCCAGTACGGCTTCCGGAGGGTTCTCCCCACTTCCATATGACGCCTGAGATCGAAAAGTTCATCGAGCTGCTCGAGAGCGAGCTCGGATACTCCGAGAAGAGCAGCGGCTACACCAAGTTCGGCAGCTGGTACGCCGAGAACGTCGCGAACGACGACGCCTTCACGAACGCGGCCTGGTGCGACATGTACCTGTCGTGGGCGGCGAAGAAGCTCGGCTACGAGGAGTGGATCGGCCAGTTCGCCTACACCGTGTACCACGCGCAGTGGTTCAAGGAGCAGGACGCCTGGGGCACCACCCCCGAGGTCGGGGCCATCGTCTTCTTCGACTGGAGCGGCACCGGCAAGCTCAGCCACATCGACCACGTCGGGATCGTCACCAAGGTCGAGGGCCGGACGATCCACACGATCGAGGGCAACATCGACGGCGGGGTCGCCAAGCGCAAGGAGCGTGACACCGCCAAGGTCGTCGGCTACGGCTACCCGGCGAAGATCAAGGAACGGCTGGACCGGGAGGCCGCGGAGCAGAGGATCGCTCCCACCGTCCAGGAGTCCGCCTTCGTCTTCGTGAACCCGCCGTCCAGCCTGCCCCCCTTCGTCCCGACCTCTCCGATCCTCATCGCCGTCCAGCCGGACGGCACGGAGGACGGGAAGCCCGGCCAGCAGGAGGAGAGCGGGAAGGCCGAGCGGCCCGCGACGGGCAAGCACGCCAAGCCGGCCCAGAAGACCACCGCGAAGGCCGCTCCGAAGACCACCGCGAAGACCGGCGTGGCGGCCGCTCCGAAGACCACCGCCGGGACCGCGGCGGAGACCGCCCCGGGCACCACCCCGAAGACCCCCGCCACCGCGACCTCCGGCGGCGTCCCCGGGACCGCCACGGCCCCCGCCGGGACCACCGCGGCCGCATCCTCCCCCGTCCGGAGCGTCCCGGCCCGGAGCGGCGGCAAGCACGCCAAGCCGGCCGCCGCCGACACCCAGGCGATCGCCACGGCTCCGGCCGCCGCGAGCGACGGCCTGACCCCGACCGTCCCCGACCTCTCCAGCCCCAACGTGCTCGCCCCGGTCCTGCTCGCCGCCGCGGCGATCATCGCGCACGCCAAGGTGAAGCAGGCCGGACTGCGCCTGGCCTTCGCGAGCGGGGCCGCGGAGCGCCCCTCTCGCCGGAGCGGAGGCTCCCATCGCAGCGGAGGCCGCCGCCGCGCGCCCGGCCGCCGGCGGCTCGGCCGCCACGCTCCGCTCACCCGCGGATCCTTCGCGACCCAGGAGTTCTCCCTCTCCCCGGACGGGCCCGCCGTCCGGGACCTGCCCGCCGTCCGGGACCTGCCCACCGTCCGGGACCTGCCCGGCCTGGCAGGGGACCCGGCGGCCACGGGTCCCGTCCTCGGGCTCGCCCCGGCGGCCCGGGGTGAGGGGATCGCCCCCGCCGAGCGGCCCCGCCTCCCCTACCAGGGCAGGCGCCGTCTCCGGGAGCGCCCGGTCGTCCCCGCCGTCACGGCGTCCTCGACGTTCGTCCAGGACGCGCCGCTGCGGGGCCGCCGCCACCGCCGCACGGAGACGACGGCGCCCCCGGTGCCTTCGGTGTCCTCGCCGTCCCCCGGGTCCTCCGGGTCCTCGACGGCCCCGGCCGCCGCGTTCCCCGCCGCCTCCCCGGCGGCCCTCGTCTCCCCGGTCTCCTCGGCGTCCTCGGCGTCCTCGACGTTCGTCCAGGACGCGCCGCTGCGAGGCCGCCGCCACCGCCGCACGGAGACCGCGGTCAGCACGACCCTCCCGGCCTCCGCCCTGTCCGGCTCCGGCTCCGGCTCCGGCTCCGGCTCCGGTGACATCCTCTCCCCCGACCTCGATCGTGCCCCGCTGGATTACCGGGGCCGCCGCCGCCGGGAGCCGGCGGCGGTCTGAACCGGCTCCGCCCCGGACCGAGGCCGGACCAGGACCGGCGGGCCGCCCCGGGCGGGGACCCGGTC
>NZ_JBHSBM010000017.1:26717-41314 GCF_042650625.1 Planomonospora corallina | reverse complement strand
TGGGGCGGCCGGCCCGTGGTATCCCGTCGTATCAGGCGCGGGTCAGGCGAGGGCGGCGCTCAGAGGCGGCCGGCTCCGACGAGCTCCCGTTCCGGCTCCTCGCCGTGGGCCTCCTCCTCGTGGCCCTCGATGGAGAGGTTGGGCAGGATCCGGTCCAGCCACCTCGGGCACCACCAGTTGTAGCGGCCGAGCAGGACCATGGTCGCCGGGACCAGGAGTCCCCTGATGATCGTGGCGTCGACGGCCACCGCCACCGCCAGCCCGACACCGAAGATCTTGACCATGGGGTCGGGGTAGGCGATGAAGGCGACGAACACGGCGACCATGATCAGAGCGGCTGAGGTGATCACCCTGCCGGTCGCGCCCAGCCCCTCGGCCACGGCCCTGCTGTTGTCCCCGTGCTTCAGATAGGCCTGGCGCACGGCCGTGAGCAGGAAGACCTCGTAGTCCATCGAGAGTCCGAAGAGCACCGCGAACAGCATCAGCGGGATGTAGCTGTCGATCGGCACCGAGAAGAACAGCGTCGCCACGTAGGAGTCGTCCACGCCGACCGGCGGGTCCATTCCGACCAGCCCGCTGCCCAGCCCGAGGGAGAAGACCAGGGAGAGCGCGCCGAAGGCGGCGCCGAGCGAGACCAGGTTCATCAGCGCGGCCTTGAGCGCCACCACCGGCGAGCGGAACGCCAGCAGCAGCAGCAGCGCGCTGAGCAGCACCACCACGCCGATCACCGCGGGCGTGCGCTCGGTGATCCGGGCGCCGACGTCGGCCATGCCCGCGACCTCGCCGCCCACGTGCACGCTCGCCCCCTCGATCCGGATCTCCCGCACCGCCTCGACGACCTCGACGGCCCGGGGGTCGCTGGGCGCGAACTCGGTGACGGCCTGGACCATCACCGCGGTCCCGCCGGTGTTGAGCACCGGCTCGCTGACGTGGGCCACGCCCTCGACGGCGGCGACCCCGTCCTCCAGCGCCTGCAGTACGGCGGGCGCGGGCTCGCGGTCGACGACCTTCTCCTCCAGGTCGGCGATCACGATCAGCGGCCCGTTCATGCCCGGGCCGAACCCTGCCTGCTTGAGCTCGTAGGCGCGGCGGGACTCCGTGCCGCGGTCGCCGTAGCCGTCGTCGAGCGTGCCCATGCCGAGTGCGAGGGCGGGCGCGGCCAGCGCGGCGAGCACCGCGACGCTGAGCGCCAGCACGCCCCAGGGCCGCCGGGCGACCCAGTGGCCCAGCCCGGCCCAGCCGGACGAGTCGTCGGCGGGCCTGCGGCGGCCGGCGAACGGCAGGCGCAGCGCGCCGATCCGGTGCCCGAGCAGGCCGAGCAGGGCCGGGACCAGGGTGACCGAGGTGAGCACCGCGCAGACGACCGAGATGCCGGTGATCCAGCCGAGCGTCTGCAGCATGGGGAAGCCGGCGAGCAGCAGCGCGCTGAGCGCGATGATCACCGTGCCGCCGGCGAACACCACGGCGCCGCCCGAGGTCGCGCCCACCCGGCGGACCGACTCGTGCACCTCCAGCCCGTCGTCCAGCAGCTTGCGGTGCCTGCTGAGCAGGAAGAGCGCGTAGTCGATGCCGACACCGAGGCCGATCATCGTCGCCATGATCGACGCCTGCTTGGGCACGTCCACCACGTGGCCGAGCAGGCTGATCACGCCCAGGCCGGTCGCGATGCTGACCAGCGCGGTGAAGATGGGGATCATCGCGGCGACCAGCGTGCCGAAGGCGAACAGCAGGACGAGCAGCGCGCAGACGACGCCGATGGCCTCGCTGGCGCCGGTCTTGATCTCCTTGTCTGCCGGGGTCCCGGTGTCGGAGGGCACCGCCTCGATGCCGGCCTCGCGGGCCGGGTCGGCCGCGGCGGACAGCTTCCGGGTGGTCTCGGCCAGCTTGGAGTTGTCGTGCCCCTCCAGCCTGACCGTGATCATGCCGATCTGCCGGTTGGCGGCCATGCCGCCCAGGCGGTAGGGGCTCTCCACCTTCACCACGTGCGGGATCTCGCGGATGCGGTCCATGGCACGCTCCACGGCGTGCTTGCGCGGCTCGTCGGTGAGCAGGCCGTCAGGGGAGTGCAGCACGATCTGCACGGTGCCGCCCGGATCGAACCCGGGGCCGAACCCCTCGCGCATCAGCTCGTGGGCGCGCTGCGCGTCCGTGCCGGGAATGGCGACGTTGTTGTTGACCGGGCCGGGGAACAGCAGCGATCCCGCGGTGAGCCCCACCGCGACCAGGATCCAGAGCGCCAGCACGATCTTGCCGTGCCGCGCACACCATTCACCGAGCCGTCCCAGAAACCCTGACATGGGGGACCACCCTATTGACGTCTTCGAGAGCAACGCGCGGACAACGTCCGGTACACCACACGGGGGTACCGGAAAAGCCTAGGCGTGAACTTCCCGGATGACCGTACGGCATTCGGAAATGAGACGATCACCACAATCACCGCGTCCGGACACCGTCTGCGAGGAACGCCACCTCCCCCTCCGGCGGACCCCGCGCTGGCAGGAGCCGGACGTCCTCGCCGTTCCCGGGCCGCATCAGGCCCCCTCGACGCTCCCCGGGCCGGCCGGATCAGCCGGGTCCGGTCCCGTGGTCGGCCTGGTCGTCGGCCCCGTGGTCGGCCCGGTGGTCGGCCCGGTGGTCGGCTCCTCCCCCGGCCCGGGCCCGCTCTGCATCCCCACCCCGACCGTGACCACGACCGTGGCGCCCGTCCGGACGCACCCGCCGGGCCCCGCGCTCTGCGCCAGCACCTGCCCGGAGCGGGCCCCGTCCACCAGACGTGCCCGCGTCCGCACGGCGAAGCCCGCCCCGGTCAGCGCGCTACGCGCCTCCGCCTCGCTCAGACCGACCACCGAGGGCACCCCGGCCCCGCGCCGCGACACCGTCAGCGCGACCGCGGCGCCCGAGGAGACGCGCTCGCCCGCACCGGGGCTGCTCGCGACCACCTGGCCCGCGGGCCGGTCCGCGCAGCGCACGGTCACCTCGCCGGTCGCCAGCCCCAGCGCCGCGAGCGCGCGCTCGGCGGCCTTCCTGCGCAGCCCCGCCAGCTCCGGCACCGGCACACCCGCAGAGACCCGCAGGTCGACCCGGCTTCCCCTGCCCACCATGGCGCCCGCCTCCGGCGTGCTCCCGAGCACCCTGCCGACCGGCTCTGCGGAGTCGACCTGGGTGACGGTCCCGGCCAGCCCGGCCTTCTTGAGCGCGCGCAGCGCCTCGGAGCGCTCCGTCCCGGCCAGTGCCGGGACCGTGACGCCGACGGCCGGTACGGTGACCGGGCTCCCGGCGCGGGGCGCGGTCCCGTCCGGGAGAGCGGCCCGGTCGGGGGCGGCGAGCGGATCGGTCCGCAGGTCGCGCTCCGCCCGCTCACCGGCGCCCGCCCGTGTCCCGGACGGGGCCGTGGCCGCCGGCGCCGCGCCCGGAGCGGGTCCGCCGCCTCCGCTCAGCGCCGGGACCAGCACCGCCACCAGCACGGCGGTGCTGACCAGCAACGAGCCCGACACCGCCACCGACGCCCTGGTGGCCGCCCGCCCCGGGTGCGTGCGCGCCCCGGCCGGTTCGTGAAGGACCGCCGGCGCGGGCCCGGCCGCCGTGCGGGGCGCGGGGACCGCGCCCGCGGGGAAGGGCAGGGAGCGCGAGCGGATGGAGACGGCCCCGGTGGCCCCCCGCGCCCCGGTGGCCCCCTGCGCCGCGGGGACCTCCACACCGAGGACCTCTGCACTGGAGCCCTCCGCACCGGGACCCTTCGGGCCAAGGGGGGATCCGGAGCCCAGGGGGACTTCGGAACGGGAGAGCAGACCGGTGGAGAGCGACGACCGGGGCGTGCCGTCCTCCCCGCCCTCCGCGGCCGTCCCACCGGCGGCCCGCCCCGCCGCGTCCTCCCCGCCCTCCGCGGCCGTCCCACCGGCGGCCCGCCCCGCCGCGATCTCCCCGTCCCCGCCCTCACCGAGCAGCGTGAGCAGCAGCTCGCGGCTCGTGGGGCGGTTGCGCGGGTTCTTGTCCAGGCAGCCGGCGACCAGCTCGCGGAGCCAGCCGTCGAGGCGGCCCATCTCCGGCCGCGCGGTGAGCACGCGGTGCAGCACGGCCGCGATCGAGTCCTGCCCGAACGGCGCCTGGCCGTTGGCCGCGAAGCACATGGTCGCGCCCCAGGAGAAGACGTCGGCGGCCGGGTCGATCTCGGCCCCCTCGACCTGCTCCGGCGCCATGTAGGCGGGGGTGCCCGCGCCGCGCCCGCTCTGCGTGGCCGCCGCGTCCAGTGCCCGCGCCAGCCCGAAGTCGATGACCCGCGGCCCGTCCGGGCCGAGCAGCACGTTCTGCGGCTTGAGGTCGCGGTGGACGATCCCGGCCCGGTGGATCGCCGTCAGCGCGGTGGCCGTGCCGATGGCCAGGCGTTCCAGCGCGCCGCCCGCCCGCGGGCCGCCGATGGCGACCTCCCGGTGGAGGGACGGGCCGTCGACGAACTCGCTGACGATGTAGGGGCGGTCGCCCTCCAGCCCCGCGTCGATCACCTGCGCGGTGCAGAACCTGGCCACCTGCTTGGCCAGCTCCACCTCGCGCAGGAACGCCGCCCGGTCCTCGGTGAGCACGCCGTGCAGCAGTTTGACCGCGTACGGCTCGGGGGCGGCCTGTGGATGCATCCCGAGGTACACCACCCCCTGGCCGCCCTCGCCCAGCCGACCGACGATCTCGTACGCGCCCAGCCGTTCTGGATCCCCCGGCTTGAGCGGCTGCGCATACGGCACCTGCGGGCCTCCCCTCGCCGCCACTCTCCCACTCAAGAAGAGGCATCCCCCGCAGTCAACGGAAGTCAATCCCATCTGCCCGCGACCGTGACACTCATGTGATGCTCAGGTCAGGCCCGCCGGCCCCGCGGTCCGGCCCGCGAAGGCGCCCGCCGCCGCTCGTCCCCCTCCGCCGGAGGCGCCCCGCGACCGTCGCCGAGGACGTCTAGGAGGTGAGGCCCATCTCCGACAGGGCCAGGTCCATGAAGGCGCCGATCGGCTCGTCCACCGCGCCGACCCTGTGCAGGGCGGCCATCCCGAGATAGACGCTGTAGCCGGCGACGGCGCGGCCCCGGGCGAGGTCCGGCGGCTGCCCGGCCTCCTCCAGCGTGGCCGCCATGAACTCCAGCCGCCGCGCGCTCACCCGGCGGGCGGTCTCGGCGGCGAGCGGGTCGTCGGCCGCACTGACGAGCTGGAAGGCGATCTTGGAGTCCACCGGGTCGCCGAAGGCGGACTCCAGCAGCGTGCGCATGCGCAGCACCGGGTCGGGGATCTCCAGCAGCCCGGCGATGATCTCCTCGGTGCCGGCCTCCCAGCGGGCCAGCGCCGCCTCGACCAGCGCCCGGCGGTTGGCGAAGTGCCAGTAGAAACTGCCCTTGGTGGTGCCGAGCCGTACGGCCACCGGCTCCACCGCCACCGCCGCCAGACCGCCTTCGGCCAGCGCCTCCAGCGCCGCCATCGCCCAGTCCCCCGCGTTCAGCCGACCCATTCGCACAGTCTTCCATACGGAGGCGTACAGTCGGACCGTACGCAACCGTATGGAGGAATCTCATGGTGTACAACATGCACGAGCGCCTCGTCCCGGCCTCCCCCGAGCGCGTCTGGGACCTGCTCACGGGACTCGGCGGCGAGGGCGACCGGCTCTGGCCCCAGGAGAAGGGCAGCTTCCGCCTCCCCGAGGGCGCCCGTCCCGGCGCCCCCGTCGAGCACGGCCCGATGCGCTACCGCGTCGGCGCCGTCGAGCCCTGCCGCCGGCTGTGGTTCGACACCCGGGAGATGACCGGCGGGCACGGCTTCACCCTCCACCCCGCCGAGGGCGGCACCCTGGTCCGGCACGAGATCACCGGCCGCACCACGGGCCTGTTCCGGATCCTGTGGCCGGTGCTCATCCGACGGCAGCACGACGCGGTGCTGGAAAGGCTCCTCGACAACCTCGAGCGCGAGGCCGGGCGCGCCGTCGCGGGATGACCGCCGGATGGCCGACGACACCGCGGCCCGGGGGGCGGGGCGCCGCACCGCGAGCCGATAGCCTGGCCGGGTGCTGGAAGAGATCACGGCGACCCGCTACGTGACGCCCCTGCGGGAGGGCGGGTCGCTGCCGGGTGTGATGGAGGCCGACGACCTCGGCACCTACGCGGTGAAGTTCCGGGGCGCCGGGCAGGGCCGCAGGGTGCTCGTCGCGGAGGTCGTCTGCGCCGAGCTGGCCAGGCGGCTCGGCTTCCGCACCCCCGAGCTGAAGGTCGTCGGCGTCGATCCGCAGCTCGGCGCCCGCGAGCCCGACGAGGAGATCCAGGACCTGCTCAAGGCCAGCGCCGGGCGCAACCTCGCCGTCGACTTCCTGCCCGGCGCGCTCGGCTTCGAGCCGCTCGCCTGGCCCGCCGACCCGGCCTTCGCCTCCCGGCTGCTCTGGTTCGACGCGCTGGTCCACAACGTCGACCGGAGCTGGCGCAACCCGAACCTGCTGCTCTGGCACGGCGACGTCTGGCTGATCGACCACGGCGCCGCCCTCTGGTTCCACCACAACTGGCGCACCGCCGACCCCCAGCGCGCCTTCGACGCGAGCGACCACGTCCTGGCCCCCTTCGCCACCGAGATGGCCGCCGCCGACGCCGAGCTGAGCGCGCGGATCACCCCGGACCTGCTCGGCGAGGTGACCGGCGAGGTGCCCGACGAGTGGCTGGCGGACGAGCCCGGCTTCGACGGCCCGCAGGCCGTACGGCACGCCTACGCCGAGCACCTGCTGGCCCGCGCGCACGGGCCGCGGGCCTGGCTGCCCGAGCCCGTCGCCGGGGCGGCGGAGCCCCGCCGGGAGCGCAGGAGCGGCTCCATCGGCACGTTCTGGAAGGACCACCGGTGAGAGACGTCTACGAGTACGCCGTCATCCGGGTCGTCCCCCGCGTCGAGCGCGGCGAGCTGATCAACGCGGGGGTGCTGCTCTACTGCCAGCCGCGCGGCTACCTGTGCGCCCGGGTCGAGCTGGACGAGGCCCGCCTGCTCGCCCTCGACCCCCGCGCCGACGTCGAGACGGTACGGCAGGCGCTCGACGCCTACCGGCTGTCCTGCACCCCGGACGCGGGCCCGCTGGCCGCCGAGCCGCTCGGCGGCCGGTTCCGCTGGCTGACCGCGCCGCGCAGCACGATCGTGCAGGCCGGCCCGGTCCACGCGGGCCTCACCGCCGACCCCGAGGCCGAACTGGAGCACCTGGTGGCCTGCCTGGTCCGCCTCTGAGGGACACCGTCACGTATCACGGAGTGCCCGGTCCGGGGCATGCCGCGCTCTCCAGGCGGTGAGCGCGCCGGATGAGGTGACGGCGCTCGGGGGCGCTGCCGGTACGGCGGGCGGCCTCGCGGTAGGCGTGCGCGGCGGCCTCGTGCCGGCCGAGCATCTCCAGCAGGTGAGCGCGGGTGGCGAGAAGCCGGTGGTGGCGCGCCATGCGCTTGTCGCTCCCCAGCTTCTCCAGCAGGTCGAGCGCCGCGGCCGGACCCCGGGTCATGGCGACCGCGACGGCGCGGTTGAGGCTGATCATCGCATTCGGCCCGTACTGCTCCAGGAGGTCGTACAGGGCGAGGATCTGCGGCCAGTCGGTGGCGTCGGCGTGCTCGGCCTCGTCGTGCACGGCGGCGATGGCCGCCTGGAGCTGGTAGGGGCCGACCCGCCCCCGGGGCAGGGTGCGGCTGATCAGGTCCACGCCTTCGGCGATGAGCCGGCGGTCCCACCGGCCGCGGTCCTGTTCCGCCAGAGGCACCAGCTCGCCGCCGGGGCCGGTGCGCGCCGGCCGGCGGGCGTCGGTCAGCAGCATCAGGGCGAGCAGTCCCGCGGTCTCGGCGTCCTCGGGGACGAGCCGGTGCAGCAGCCGGGTGAGCCGGATCGCCTCGGTGGACAGTTCCGGCGCGGTCAGCTCGGTGCCGCCGGTGGTGGTGTAGCCCTCGTTGAAGATCAGGTAGAGCACGTGCCGGACCTCGGCCAGCCGCTCGGCGCCCTCCGGCCCCTCCGGCAGCGACAGGGCGGTGCCGGCCGTCTTGACGGCCTGCTTGGCCCGGCTGATGCGCTGGGCCATCGTCGGCTCGGGGACCAGGAAGGCCGCGGCGATCTGCGCGGTGGTCAGGCCGCCGACCGCGCGCAGGGTCAGCGCGATCCGGCTGGGCGTGGACAGCGCGGGATGGCAGCACAGGAACAGCAGGGCCAGGGAGTCGTCCCGGTCCGCGGCGGGCACGGTGTCGGCGGCCTGGGCCAGCAGCGCGGACTGCGGGGTGGCCAGCGCGAGCGCGTCCTCACGGCGGCGGCGCGCCGCCTCGCTGCGCACCTGGTCGACCAGTCTGCGGGAGGCGACGGTCACCAGCCAGCCCCGCGGGTTGTCCGGCGTCCCCGTCCCGGGCCACTGCAGCGCGGCGGCGAGCAGCGCCTCCTGGACGGCGTCCTCGCACTCGTCGAAGGCGCCGTGGCGGCGGACGAGCGCGGCGAGGACCTGCGGCGCCAGCTCGCGCAGCAGGTCCTCGATCCCCTCTGTCCCGTGGTGCGCGCCGCTCACAGGTCCGTCGCGGACTCGTGCAGCACCGGCCACAGCTCCACCGGGTCCGTGTCGGCGAACGGCATGTCCGCCGCGATCTCCTGCGCCCGCTGGAGGCTCTCGCAGTCCAGCAGGTAGAAGCTGGCGAGGTACTCCTTGGTCTCCAGGTACGGGCCGTCGGTGACCACGGGGGCCCCGTCCCTGCGGCGCACCAGCTGGGCGGTGGCGGCGTCCGCGAGGCCGAAGGCTCCCAGCAGCTCGCCGCTCTCCCGGTACTTGGCGTTGAACGCCTCCTGCTTGGCGACCGCCTCCGGCCACGCCTCAGCCGGGAAGGAGTCCCACTTGGCCTGGTTGCCGTAGATCATCGCGACGTACTTCATCTCGGGTGTCCTCTCCGTCTCGGGCGCCCCCCACCGGAGCGCCGTCGCCCTTCGGTCGGAGCGGGGAACGGGTCCTCGACATCCGGCGGCGGCCTTCTTCCGGCCTCTCTCCCGGCTCTCCGCCGGGCAGCCCGGCACCCGGACGGCAGAGATGATCAACCTATGCGCCCGTCACGCCACCCGTCCAGGGGGCGTCGCGCTGCTGATCACAGTCCGGTGCCGGTCGGCCGCGTCGGCCGCGTGGCGCGGGACGGGCGCCGCCGCCGGTCCCCGGGGCGGCGCCGTGGACCGGCTCCCGTGATCTGCGGGACAGGCCTTCAGAACAGCACCGACATGAAGGTGCCGACCTCGGTGAAGCCCGCCTTCCGGTAGGCCGCCCGGGCCGGGGCGTTGTAGTCGTTGACGTACAGCGAGACCACCGGGGCGAAGCAGTCGAGCGCGTGCCCGACCACCGCGGCCATCCCGGCCACCGCGTGGCCCCGGCCGCGGAGCTCGGGGTTGACCCAGACCCCCTGGATCTGGCATGCCTGCGGGGTCACCGCGCCGATCTCGGCCTTGAAGACGACCGTGCCGTCGTCGATCCGGGCGTAGGAGCGGCCGATCCGGATCAGCTCGGCCACCCGGGAGCGGTAGAGCGCGCCGCCGTCCCCCAGCTCGGGGGAGACGCCCACCTCCTCGGTGAACATCGCCACGCAGGCCGGGAGCAGGATGTCGAACTCCTCCGGCCGCACCCGCCGCACCAGGGGGTCGGCCGGGACCGGGGAGGGGCCGGCGGTGGCCATCAGCGGCTGGGCCCAGCGGATCGCCCGGGCGGGTCCCCAGTGGGGCTCCAGCCGCTCCCAGAGCGACTCGACCGCGTCGGCTGGGCCGACGATCGAGGAGCAGCGGCGGCCCTGCCTGCGGGCCCGGTCGGCGAAGGCGTGCACGGCCTCGGGGCCGGCGTTGACCGGGACGAGGTTGGCCCCGGCGTAGCAGAGGGAGGTCAGACCGCCGCGCGGTCCGAACCCCCACATCTGGCCACCGAGCCGCGCCGGGCTGAGCCCGACGGAGCGGACCCTGGAGGCGACGAAGACGTTGGCGACGGGATCGGCGTCGAGAATCGCCAGAACCTCGTCGCGGTCGTTGTCGTCGAGCACGCGCGACACCGTTGTGCGCAGCATCACAGGGCCAGCCTACGCGACCGCCCCGGCTCCGGCGGGACCGGCTCGCATATCGGCGCTTACCCGACTTGATCCCGAGTCATCAGGACACGTTCCGCCCGCACGGAGGGCGCGGGAGGGGCCTGGGCCGCGCAGCGCGCGTCGACTCCCCCGCTCCCGCGCGCGCCGCGGCGGGGCAGCGTCCCGTCCCGCAGGTAGGCGGCCAGGTGCCCGTCCACGCAGCGGTTGCCCTCGAAGAGGGCGACGCCGTGGTCGCCGCCGCCCTCGACCACCAGCCGGGAGCGGGTGAGGATCCTGCGCATCTCCAGGGCCCCCGCGTACGGCGTGGCCGCGTCGCGCCGGGACTGGACGAGCAGCGCGGCCGGGAGCCGGTCGTCCTGGCGGATCTTCACCGGGGCCGGAGGCGCGACCCGCTGCTGCCAGAACATGCACGGCGCGTTGTACCAGGTGTTCTGCCAGGTGAGGAAGGGCGCCCGGGCGTGGAGCGCGGCGGCGTCCGCCTTCCACCGGCTCCAGGTGCGGGGCCAGGGCGCGTCACCGCACTCCGTGGCGAGGTAGACGGCGTAGCCGTTCTCGGTCTGCGCGTCGTTCTTGACGTGCTTGCGGTGGGCGGCCAGCAGCGGGGCGCTGTCGCCCCTGCGGACGTAGGCGGAGAAGGCCTGGGCCAGCTCCGGCCAGACCAGGTCGGAGTAGCCCCCGACGGTGTAGAGGTCGTCGAACTCGCTCGGGCCGAGCACACCGCCCGCCGGGCGGGTGCGCAGCCGCTCCCGGGTGGCGTACCAGGCGTAGGAGACGGCCCTGGCCCTGGCTCCCAGCCGGTAGACGTCGTTGTGCTTCGCCGTCCAGGCCAGGAAGTCCTTGTGCCGCCGCTCGAAGGCGGTGTTCTGCTTGAGGTTGGACCTGTACCAGATGCCGCGTGGGTCGACCACGCTGTCCAGGACGAGCCGCTTGACCCGGTGCGGGAAGAGCGTCCCGTAGACCGCGCCCAGGTAGGTCCCGTAGGAGTAGCCCAAATAGCTGATCTTGGACTCGCCCAGCGCCGCCCTGATCAGGTCCATGTCCCGGGCGGAGTTCTCGGTGGTCAGGTGGGGCAGCAGCCAGCTCCAGCGCAGCTCGCACGCCTCGGCGTACTCCCGGGCCCGGCCGAGCAGCGCGGACTCCTCCTGCTCGGTCTTCGGCACGTGGTCCGGGCGCGGCGGCTCGTAGTACTTGTCCGGGTCCACGCAGTTCAGCGCGGGGCTGCTCCGGCCCACCCCGCGCGGGTCGAAGCCGATCACGTCGAACCGGTCGGCCAGCCCCGAGGGGAGCGCCGTCGCCACGAAGGCGGCCAGGTCCATGCCGGAGGCCCCCGGCCCGCCGGGGTTGACCAGCAGCGGGCCCAGATGGCCCCGGGTGGCCTTCCCCTTGATCCGGTTCAGGGCGATGCCGATCGTCCGGTACGGCATGCGGTGGTCGAGCGGCACCCGGAGCGTCGCGCACTCCGTCTCGGGCGCCGCGCGGGTCGTGCCCGTCCGCTCGCAGGGCCCCCAGGTGAGGGCCCGGGCGAGGTCATGACTGGTGTGCGCCACCGCCTGCGGTGGCACACCGACGGCCACGACCAGCATCCCGATGCCCGCGACGACCCCGACGACCCTCTTCACGTGGGACTCCCCCTCCTCGTTCGGCAGGGAGATGGTCCCCCGGAGGGCGGCCCGGCCGCCGGTCACCCGGCCGGATGCTTACCAACGCGTGATCGAGTGATTGCGGCGGGTGGCCATTCGCGGGGGCGGCCGCGGAGGACCGGGGGATCAGCCCACGACGACCTGGGGCCCGGGGGTGTCGTCGTCGAGGTCGACCTCGATGCCCATCTCCTCGGCCAGGCGCAGGGCCTCCTCGATCAGGGTCTCCACGATCTGCGACTCCGCGACGGTCTTGATGACCTCGCCCTTGACGAAGATCTGGCCCTTGCCGTTGCCGGAGGCCACGCCGAGGTCCGCCTCGCGGGCCTCGCCGGGACCGTTGACGACGCAGCCCATGACCGCCACGCGGAGCGGGACCTTCAGCCCCTCCAGGCCCGCCTGGACCTGCTCGGCGAGGGTGTAGACGTCGACCTGGGCCCGGCCGCAGGACGGGCAGGAGACGATCTCCAGGCCGCGCTCGCGCAGGCCCAGCGACTCGAGGATGCCGATGCCGACCTTGACCTCCTCCACCGGCGGAGCCGAGAGCGAGACCCGGATGGTGTCGCCGATGCCCTCGGCCAGCAGCGCGCCGAAGGCCACCGCCGACTTGATCGTGCCCTGGAAGGCCGGGCCGGCCTCGGTGACGCCCAGGTGGAGCGGGTAGTCGCACTTGGCCGCGAGCAGCCGGTAGGCCTGGATCATGACGACCGGGTCGTGGTGCTTGACCGAGATCTTGATGTCCCGGAAGCCGTGCTCCTCGAAGAGCGAGCACTCCCAGAGCGCGGACTCCACCAGCGCCTCGGGGGTCGCCTTGCCGTACTTCTCCAGCAGGCGCGGGTCGAGCGAGCCGGCGTTGACACCGATGCGGATCGGCACGCCGTGGTCGGCGGCGGCGCGGGCGATCTCGCCGACCTTGTCGTCGAACTTCTTGATGTTGCCCGGGTTGACCCGGACCGCGGCGCAGCCCGCCTCGATCGCGGCGAAGACGTACTTCGGCTGGAAGTGGATGTCGGCGATCACCGGGATCTGCGACTTCTTCGCGATGATGGGCAGCGCCTCGGCGTCGTCCTGGGAGGGCACGGCCACCCGGACGATCTGGCAGCCGGACGCGGTCAGCGCGGCGATCTGCTGGAGCGTGGCGTTGACGTCGGCGGTGACCGTGGTGGTCATCGACTGCACCGAGACCGGCGCGTCACCCCCCACCGGGACCGAGCCGACCATGATCTGGCGGGAACGGCGGCGCTCGGCGATCGGCTTGGTCCTCACCGCGGGCATACCGAGAGCAACAGAAGTCATTTTTCAGCCTTTTAGAGTCGACGACCGCTCCAGTCTAGGCAGTGCCGGACGGTGGCGTTGGCGGCGAGCCGGGCGGCGGCGGGGCGGTGACGGGACGGTGGCGGTGGATCGGTCCGTGGATCGGTCCGTGGATCAATCCGTGGCGGTGAGCTCCCGGGCCCGGGCCCGGGCCCAGGCGTCGGCCGCGAGCACCTCCTCCACCGAGCCGGCCTCGCCGGGGGCGTGCTCGCCGACGACGGCGGCGACGGTGTCCACGATGCCCAGGAACGGCAGCCGCCCGGCCAGGAACGCCTCCACGCAGACCTCGTTGGCGGCGTTGTAGACGGCCGGGGCCGTGCCGCCCGCGGCGCCGACGTGGCGGGCGAGCGCCACGGAGGGGAAGGCCTCGTCGTCGAGCGGCTCGAAGGTCCAGGTGTGGGCCCGGGTCCAGTCGACGGGCGAGGCCGCGCCGGGGACCCGCTCGGGCCAGCCGAGGGCCAACGCGATGGGCAGCCGCATGTCCGGCGGGCTGGCCTGGGCGACGACCGAGCCGTCGGTGAACTCCACCATCGAGTGCACGACCGACTGCGGGTGCACCACCACGTCGATCCGGTCGAAGCCGATGTCGAAGAGCAGGTGGGCCTCGATGACCTCCAGGCCCTTGTTGACGAGCGTGGCGGAGTTGATCGTGATGACCGGCCCCATGGACCAGGTGGGGTGGGCCAGCGCCTGCTCGGGCGTGACCGCGCCGAGCTCGGCGCGGGACCGGCCGCGGAACGGCCCGCCGCTCGCGGTGACGACCAGCTTCCGCACGGCGGAGGCGTCGGGACCGGTGGGGCCGGCCGCCCACAGGCACTGGGCGAGCGCGGAGTGCTCGGAGTCGACGGGGAGCAGCTGCCCCGGCTTGGCCAGGCGCTTGACCAGGGGTCCGCCGACGATCAGCGACTCCTTGTTGGCGAGTGCGAGCGTGCGGCCCGCCTCCAGCGCGGCCAGCGTCGAGGTCAGCCCGAGCGCGCCGGTGACGCCGTTGAGCACGGTGTCGCACGGCCAGGCCGCGGCCTCGGCGACCCCCTCGGGGCCGGCCAGGACCGTGGCGGTCACGCCGTGGGCGGCCAGCGCCTCCTTCAGCGCGGGCAGGGCCGCGGGGTCGGCCACGGCCACCGCCTCGGGCCGGAACTCGGCCGCCTGGCGGGCCAGCAGGTCGACCCGGCCGCCTCCGGCGGCGAGCGCCGCCACCCGGAAGGCTCCGGGGTTGCGGGCGATGACGTCGAGGGACTGGGTCCCGATGGAGCCGGTCGAGCCGAGCAGGACGACGGAGCGGGTGGTGTCTGGCTGCACCGTCCCATTCTCCCGGGCGGAGGGCGCGCCCGCGGACCCGCCCGGGCCATGCCGCACGGGCATGGGAGGCGTGGCGGGAGGAAACCCCTGGTGAGGAACGTGCCCCGTGCCGGAATCCCGCCATATCAATAGCCGCGAACCATGAGAAAACGGAGATCAAGCGCACTAGCTTCCCGACCCAGCACCCAGGTCTCGGGAGGTACTCCATGCGCCGCACGGCACGTCTCGTCCCCGTCCTCGCCCTCGTCGCGGGAGGCGCGCTGCTCCCGGCGGCCGCCGGCGCCGCG
>NZ_JBHSBM010000017.1:0-26709 GCF_042650625.1 Planomonospora corallina | reverse complement strand
GCCCCGGAGCCGGCGCGCCCGCCCCGGAGCCGGTGGAGAAGGAGGTCGCCGACACCAGGAGCGAGCAGCGCGTCGTCGGGCGCTACTGGACCGAGGCGCGGATGGAGGCGGCCCGGCCGCTCGACGCCCTCGCCCCGAAGAGGAGGAACGGCCTGCGGCTCACCGCCGCCCGGCCCGGGGCCGCTCCCGTCACCGTCCCGGCGACCGTCTCCGGCGCCGGGCGGGCCGCGCCGCCGTCCGTCCCGGCCGCCCCGGCCGCCGGGAGCCGCGCCGCCCGCCCGGTCACCGGCGCCGCCTGGACCCGCGGCGGGGCCGTCACCGCCACCACGGGCCGGGTCTTCTTCACCTACCAGGGCCGCAACGCCTCCTGCTCCGGCACCGCCGTGACCAGTGAGAACAGGAGCACGGTGATCACCGCCGGGCACTGCGTGAAGATGGGCGGCGCCTTCCACGGCAACTGGGTCTTCGTGCCCGGATACGCCGGCGGCGAGCGGCCGTACGGCACCTGGGTGGCGACCACGCTCTACACGACCCCGCAGTGGAACGACTCCGAGGACATCGACCACGACGTCGCCGCCGCGGTGGTGGCCCCGCTGGACGGGCGGCGGCTGACCGACGTGGTCGGCGGCCAGGGCGTCTCCTTCAACCGGGCCCGGCGGCAGCAGATGCACGCCTTCGGCTACCCGTCGGCCGCCCCGTACGACGGCTCCAGGCTCGTCCACTGCAGCGGGCGGGCCTTCGACGACCACCTGATGTCCCGCGACCTCGGTCTGGGCTGCGACATGACCGGCGGCTCGAGCGGCGGCCCCTGGTTCCTCGGCTTCGACGAGCGCACCGGCACGGGCACGCTGAACTCGGTCAACAGCTTCAAGTACGGCTTCGCTCCCGGCTGGATGTTCGGCCCCTACTTCGGCCCGGAGGCCCATGCCGTCTACCAGGCCGCCCAGCGGACCGACACCCCGTCGTAGATTCACTCAAAGTAGTTACGACGACACTCCCGGTAGTGCAAACTCGGTTTTCATGACCCCGAGTCTTGCCCTGCTTGCGGCCGCCCCCCTCGTCATCGGACTGGCGGGCGCCCCCCTGACCGGCGCGACGAGCACCGAGGACGGGCGGGGTGCCGTCGGCGCCGTCGCGGCGGTCCTGCTGAGTCCCGCGCCCGCCTCCGGAAAGACCGCCCAGTCCGGGAAGACCACCCGGACCGCACAGGCCGCCCGGACGGGGAAGGCCTCCCCGGCCGGCGAGGCGTCCCCGCCCGGCAGGGACCGGGTGAGAGCGCGCCGGGCGGACGTCGTCGAGCACACGGCCGCCCGCAGCGCGGCCGAGCAGCGCCGCGTGCTCGACTACTGGACACCCGAGCGGATGGAGCGGGCCGTCCCGCTCGACCTGCTCGGCACGCTCACCGGCGCGCTGACCGGGGGTTCCGAGGCGCTCGGGCAGCGCCCGGACCTGCTCTCGCTGGACAGCAGCCTGATCCCCGCGGAGCCCGCTCCCGGGCGCCGGGAGGCCGGCCGGCCCCTCCCGCCCGATCGTTCCCGGGCAGGACGGCTCGCCGTTCCCGGCCGGGAGCGCACCGCCCGTGCCACCGCCCCCCGCCGGGAGCACACCGCCCAGGCCCCCAGGAGCACCGTGGTGACCAGCGGAGCCCGCTGGACCACCGGCGGCACGGTGCGCAGCACCACCGGCCGGGTGTTCCTCACCCTTGGCGGAGTCGACTTCGTCTGCTCGGCGAGCGCGGTCAGGAGCGCCAACCGGGACCTCGTCGTCACGGCCGGGCACTGCGTCAAGGACGGCAAGGGCGCGTGGGCGGAGAACTGGACCTTCGTCCCCGGCTACGACCGGGGCGACCGGCCGTACGGGCAGTTCACCGCCCGGCGCATGTTCGTCGCGGGCCCGTGGTCGCGCAGCGCGGACGACAGTCACGACATCGGCATGGTCGCGCTCAACACCCGCGGCGGCAGGCATCTCACCGACGTGGTGGGCGCCCAGGAGATCGCCTTCAACCAGCTCCGCGGCCGGCACGCCTACGGCTTCGGCTTCCCCGTCGACCCGCCCTACGACGGCGAGCACATGATCTACTGCGCCGGCCCGGTCCGTGAGGACCCGCACGGCCAGACCCGCGACCAGGGCCTGCGCTGCAACATGACGGCCGGATCCAGCGGCGGCCCGTGGTTCACCGGCTTCGACCCGGTCACCGGCCGCGGCACCATCACCTCGGTGAGCAGCTTCAAGTACAGCGACGACCACGGCACGATGTACGGCCCCTACTTCGGCGAGACCGCCAGAGCGCTCTATCTCGCCGCGCAGCGGTCGTAGCGGCACCGGTGAGGACCGGCCCCGCGAGGCCGCGCGGGGCCGATCACAGGGCCGATCACAGGGCCGATCGCCGAGCCCGGCTCACAGGGTCAGGCCGGTGAGCACCATCACCTTCTCGTAGGTGTAGTCGGCCATGGCCGAGCGGATGCCCTCGCGGCCGGCGCCGGACTCCTTGACCCCTCCGTAGGGCATCTGGTCGGCGCGGTAGGACGGCACGTCGCCGATGACCACGCCGCCGACCTCGAGCTCGCGGTTGGCCCGGAAGGCGACGTCGAGGCTCCGGGTGAACACCCCGGCCTGCAGGCCGTACCTGGAGTCGTTGACCGCGGCGAAGGCCGCGTCCGCGTCCGGCACGCCCTGCACGGTCATCACCGGGCCGAAGACCTCCTCGCAGGCGACCCTGGCGCCGGCGGGCACGTCGGTCAGGACGGTCGGCGCGACGGTCGCGCCGTCGCGGGTGCCCCCGGTCAGCACGCGGGCGCCGCCCGCGACGGCCTCGGCGATCCACTGCTCGACGCGCTCGGCGGCCGCCTCGGAGACGAGCGGGCCGACCTGGGTCTTCTCGTCGGCCGGGTCGCCCGTCACCAGCGCCTCGACGGCCGGGACGAGCCGGGTCAGGAACTCCTCCCGCACGGACTCCTCGACGATCACGCGCTGGACCGCGATGCAGCTCTGCCCGGCCTGGTAGTTGGAGTACAGCGCCACCCGGGAGGCGGCCCAGTCGAGGTCGGCGTCGGCGAGGACGACCGCGGCGGCGTTCCCGCCGAGCTCCAGGGTGACGTGCTTGCGCGGCACGCTGTCCATGATCGAGTAGCCGACCGGCCCGGAGCCGGTGAAGGAGACCACCGGCAGCCGGGGGTCCTCGACCAGGGCGGCGGCGCGCTCGTTGGGCACCGGGAGCACGGAGAACATGCCCTCCGGCAGGTCCGTCTCGGCGAGGATCTCCCCGAGCAGCAGCGCCGAGAGCGGGGTCGCCGGGGCGGGCTTGACGACGACCGGGGCGCCGACGGCGATGGCCGGGGCGACCTTGTGGGCGACGAGGTTGAGCGGGAAGTTGAACGGCGTGATCGCCAGGATGGGCCCGCGCGGCACGCGGGAGACGTAGGCGAGGCGTCCGGCCGCGGCGGGCTCGGTGTCCAGGCGCATCGCCTCACCGCCCAGGCGGCGGGCCTCCTCGGCCGCGAAGCGGAAGGTGGAGACGGCCCGGCCGACCTCGCCGCGGGCCCACAGGACCGGCTTGCCGTTCTCCTCCGTGATCAGGCCGGCGATCTCCTCGGCCCGCTCGGCCAGCCGGCGCGCGACGTGGGCGAGTGCCTCGGCCCGCACGTGGACCGGGAGCGCGGCGGCCCGTTTGCGTACGGCGTCGGCCGCCGCGACGGCCTGCTCGACCTGGCCGGGGGTGGGCACGGAGCAGACGCCGACGACGCGGCCGTCATGCGAGTTGGTCACGGTGAGCTCGCCGTCCCCGGTGGCGGGGCGGCCGGCGAGCCAGAAGGGGCGCACGTCCATGTCTCCGACGGTATGCCACCGGGCGGAGCCCGGGGTTGCTCCACTCCGCACAAGGCCCCCGGCCGCACCGGCCGTTCCGCATAAAACGATCGATCCTGATTACTGGCCGAAAACAGGTTTATCTGGCGATATTTCTGTGCGAGGACGGTTTGAACGATCTCCACCCTGGCTAAGTCATCGGGTGCGAGTCCCCCGAGCGGAAAGGCATGGCCCCCCAGTGATCCCCTCGGTGCCGCTCGGACTTCAGGGCGCCTACCTGGCAGGCGAGCGCACCGCCCAGGACGAGCTGCGCGCCAAGCTCCTCGACGTGGCCAACCACCTGCTGCTCACCATCGGCCCGGAGAGCCTGTCCATGCGGCGCATCGCCACCGAGGCGGGGTGCTCCACGACCGTCATCTACACCATGTTCGGCAGCAAGGAGGGCCTGGCCGAGGCGCTCTACCTGGAGGGCTTCGAGCGGTTCCGGCGACGCCTGGAGGCCGTGCCCCCGCAGCCGGACTGCCTGGAGCGCCTCACCGCGCTCGGCGCCGCCTACCGGGAGGCCGCGCTGGCCGAGCCCGGCTACTACAGCCTGATGTTCGAGCGGGCCATCCCCGGGTTCACGCCCAGCGAGCGGGCCAGGACCCTGGCCAGGGCCGCTCTCAACATCTTCGATCGGGTGATCGCCGACTGCATCTCGGCGGGGCGGCTCGTCCCCACCCAGCCGAGGAAGATCGCCGACGTGCTCTGGGCGGCGGCCCAGGGCGCGATCAGCTTGGAACGTGCCGGGCACCTGCGCGACGGCTCCGCCTTCGACGCGGCCACCCGCTCCGTCATCTACCGCTACCTGGCAGAGGACCCCCCCACCGGCTGACCGCCCCGGACGTCCGGCACGCCTCCGGATACGCCGCCCCGCGCATCTCGGCACGCGCCCCCCGGACGCCCGGCGTGCCTCTAGACGCTCAGCGCCACCCAGAGCTCGGCGCGGGCCGCCGGGTCGTCCAGGTCCCGGCCGAGCAGCTCGGCGGCGCGGCGCATGCGGTAGCGCAGGGTGTGCCGGTGCACGCCCAGCCGCTGGGCCGCCGCGTCCCAGTGCCCGTTGCAGGCCAGGTAGGCGCGGAGCGACTCCACCAGGTCCGCCCGGGAGCCGTACTCGCGCAACGGCGCCAGCAGCGCCGCGGAGAACGCCGCCGCCGCGCCGGGGTCCAGCAGCGCGAGCAGCCCCTGCCCCGCGAGGTCGGCGAAGCGCACCACCGCGTGGGCCCCGCTCCGGGCCGAGGCGAGCGCCCGGTCGGCCTGGTCGAGCCCGGCGCTCAGCTCCTCCGGCTCCACCGGGCCGCCGACGCCCACCGGACCTGCCGCCCCGGAGAGCGCCCGCCCGGCCACCCCGGACCCCGCCCCGCCACCGGTCTCCGCCGGGCCGGCGCCCGCGAGGGCCTCGGCCACCGCGTCCGCCCGCGCCGCCGGCACGACGACGACCACCCGGTCCCCGTCGGCCACCGCGAACTCCTCCCCCGCCGCCTCCAGCGCCGCCCCGGGGTCGCCGCCGGCGGCCAGCACCGCCAGCGGCCCGCCGGGGAGCCGCTCGCCCAGCCGCTCCAGCGCCTCGCGCCCGGCCTCCACCTCACCGGCCAGCAGCAGCCGGAGCACGGCGGCGCGGATCCCGCGCTCGGCGGACGCGTGCTCGCGGCCGTGCTCCAGCGCGAGGGTGAGCAGCGAGCCCGCCGCGTTGACCACGGTGTGCTCGACCGGGCTGAACGGCGTGCCGCGCCCTGCGGCGAAGAACCCCTTGACCCGGCGCGCGCCGAGCGGCTGCACGACGACGTGCTCGGCCGGGGTGGAGAAGGCAAGGCTCGCCGGGGAGCCCCCGCCCCGGCCCGCGCGCCCGCGGAGCCGGTCGAGCTCGGGCGCCAGCGCGCCGGCGGCCTCCGCGCCCCGGCCCGCCGCGTGCCGTACGGCGCCCGCCTCGTCGAGCAGGACCGCCCAGCCGCCGAGCTCGCGGGCCAGCCGGTCGATCACCGCGTGCGCCCCCTCGGGGCCCAGCGCCGCGCGGGTCAGCCGCCCCTGGGCGGCGAAGGCCCGGGTGATCTCCTCGTACTGCTCGGCGGCCAGCAGGTCGCTGACCGCCTTGCCGATCGCGACGAACGGGGTCTCGCGCGGCACCTCCAGCAGCGGCAGCCCCGTCCGGGCGGCCGCCGCCACCAGCTCGGCGGGGATCGTCTCGTGCCCCAGCCCCACGCCGAACCCGAGCCCGGCGACGCCCCGGGCGACCAGCCGCTCCACGTACGGCCCTGCGGTCGCGGCGTCCAGGCGCATGCCGGTGGTCAGGACGAGCTCGCCGCCCTCCAGGAAGGGGGTGGGGTCCTCCAGCTCGCTGACCGCCACCCAGCGCACCGGCCGCTCCAGCGCGTCGTGCCCGGTCAGCACGGAGAGCCCGAGCGGCGGCCGCCGCACGACCGTGCGGAGCGTCGGAGCCACGCCCCCCACCCCCTGATCCGTCCGTCCCGGTCCCCGCGCGGCGGCCGTCGCCCAGCCCGCCGCCTTTTGTCCATCGCGTCCATCCGGTCCCGGCGATTTTGCCACAGCGCACCATCGGCACTCCGGCCCGCCCGGCATACCGTCACGGGCATGAGCACCCCCACCCAGGGCGGCCCGTCCCTCCCCCAGGAGCGCCGCGTCGTCACCGAGATCCCCGGCCCGAGGTCCCGCGAGCTGTTCGCGCGCAAGCAGTCCGCCGTCCCCGCGGGCATCGGCACGACGCTGCCGGTCTTCGTGACGCACGCCGGGGGCGGCGTCGTCGTCGACGCCGACGGCAACTCCCTGATCGACTTCGGTTCGGGCATCGCGGTGACCAACGCCGGCAACTCCGCCCCGCGCGTGGTCGAGCGGGTGCGCAGGCAGGTCGCGGACTTCACCCACACCTGCTTCATGGTCACGCCGTACGAGTCGTACGTGCTCCTCGCCGAGAAGCTCAACGAGATCACCCCCGGCGACCACGCCAAGCGCACCTTCCTGCTCAACAGCGGCGCCGAGGCCGTGGAGAACGCGGTCAAGGTCGCCCGGCACGCCACCGGCCGCCCGGCGGTCGTGGTCTTCGACCACGGCTACCACGGCCGGACCCTGCTGACCATGTCGCTGACGGCCAAGAACATGCCGTACAAGCACCGCTTCGGCCCGTTCGCGCCCGAGGTCTACCGGGTGCCGCTGGCCTACCCGTTCCGCTGGCCGACGGGCCCGGACAACTGCGCCGAGGAGGCGGCGGCCCAGGCGATCGACCAGATCGACAAGCAGATCGGCGCGGCGAACGTGGCGGCGGTGCTCATCGAGCCGATCGCCGGCGAGGGCGGCTTCATCGAGCCGGCCAGGGGCTTCCTGCCGCGGATCGCCGAGTACTGCCGGGCCAACGGCATCGTCTTCATCGCCGACGAGGTGCAGACCGGCTTCGCCCGCACCGGTCACCTGTTCGCCTGCGAGGACGAGGGCGTCGTCCCCGACATCATCGTCACCGCCAAGGGCATCGCGGGCGGCCTGCCGCTGGCGGCCGTCACCGGCCGCGCCGAGATCCTCGACTCGGTGCACGTCGGCGGCCTGGGCGGCACCTACGGCGGCAACCCGCTCGCCTGCGAGGCGGCGCTCGGCGTGCTGGAGACCATCGAGGCCGAGGACCTGGTGGGGAAGGCCCGCCGGATCGGCGAGGTGATGCTGCCCCGGCTGCGCGCCCTCGCCGAGCGGGCCCCGGTCGTCGGCGACGTGCGCGGCCGCGGCGCCATGACGGCGATCGAGCTGGTCGTCCCCGGCACCAGGGACCCGCACCCGACGGCCGCGGCCGAGATCGCCCGGCGCTGCCACGCCGAGGGCCTGCTCGTGCTGACCGCCGGCACCTACGGCAACGTGCTGCGCTTCCTGCCGCCGCTGGTGATGCCCGAGCACCTTCTCGAGGAGGGCCTGACGATCCTGGAGAAGGCGGTCTGCGAGGTCTGACCGTTTACGACCCGGGAGAAGGGGCATCCGGCTTGACACCGTGTGCCCCTTTTTGTCATCGCTCGACGCGCTTCCCGGAGGCGATTTAACCGCGGCTTGGGACTGAGCAAAGCGATCACGGAGGGTGGCGAGGTTATAACGGTTGCGACGGGAGACTGCGTGATCAGGACGGGAAACGCGATGCACTGGAGGCCGACCGCAGCGGCACGGCTCATGACGTTCGACCCCGAGGGCCTGACCCCCGCCCAGTGCGAGGGCGACGCCTGCGTGGCCTGCCACAAGAGGTGGCCCCGGCCGAGGATCCGGATCGGACGCCTCCCCAACGACGCGATCCTGTTCGCCTGCCCGGAGTGCGCCGAGGCGCTGCTCCCGCAGCCGGCGGCCGACGTGCGGCCCCTGTCCCGCAGCGTGGTCCTCACCACCTGAGCGCCCGCCCGCCAGGCCGGGACACCGGTACACCGGAAAGGCTGGGATGCCCGGTGAAAGGGCCGTGCCCTCCCCCGCCGGAGCGGGGAAGGGCACGGGGTGGGCCGAGCGGTCGGCGGGCCTACTTGGTGAAGCCGACGGCCGTCCAGTCCTTCGGGTCGTGGTAGCCGAAGGAGCCGTAGTTGGCCAGGTTCTTCTTGGTGCCGTAGATGTCCGGGCGCTGGTACAGCGGGATGGTGTGGACCAGGTCCCAGATCAGCTTGTCGGCCTGGTTGCCCAGTTCGATGGCCTTGGCCGGGTCCATCTCACCGGACGCCTGCTCGATCACGGCGTCGAGCTCGGGGCTGCCGATGCGCGGGAAGTTGCTGCCGTAGTTCTCGGCGCTCTCCGGCGTCTTGTAGATCTGCGGCAGGCCGCTGTTCGGGAACGGCGTGCCCAGCCAGGAGAACGGCGCGATCTCGAAGTTGCCGGGGATGACGTAGTCGTCGAAGAACTTGTCGTCCGGGACCGGCTCGACGTTGACCTTGACGCCGATCTCCTTCAGCATCGCCTGGGTGAGCTCACCCTCCTGCTTGGCCACCGGCAGCGAGGCCGGGTAGGTGAAGCGGATGGCGAACTCCTTGCCGTCCTTCTTGCGGTACTCGCCCTCCAGCTTCCAGCCCGCGGCGTCCAGGAGCTGCTTGGCCTTCTCCGGGTTGTACTTGCCGACCTCGCCGGAGTTGTCCACGTAGCCCTTGTGGGTGTTCATGTAGACGTGGTTGCCGAGCGTCTGGATCGGCCAGTCCATGTCCTTGAGGTCGGAGGCGGCGATCGTGTCGCGGTTGATGCCCATCGCGATGGCCTGGCGGACCGACTTGTCCTTCAGCAGTTCGCTGGAGCCGTTGACGGTGAAGTGGCGCCAGTTCGGGGCGGCCGCCTTGCGGACGTCGCTGTTCGGCACCTCCTTGACCCGCTTCAGGCCGGCCGCGTCGCCCGCGGAGATCTCGACCACGTCGAGCTCGCCGTTGACGAAGGCGTTGATCGTCGCGCCGGTCTCCATGGCGCGGAAGATCACCTTGTCGAGCTTGGCCTTGCGGCCCCACCAGTTGTCGTCACGGACCAGGGTGACGGTCTTGGTGGTCTCGTTGAGGGAGTCGACCTTGAACGGGCCCGCGGTGACGGGGATCTTGCCGACCCAGCCCTTGTTGAAGACCTCGGGGTCGGAGTTCGTGGAGGCCGGGTAGAGGGGCGAGAACATGCCCTTCCAGTCCGGGTAGGTCTTCTTGAACGTCACCACGACGTCCTTGTCGGTGGCGCCCTTCTCCACCGACTCGACGCGGTCGTAGCCGTCGGTCGAGGAGACCTGGAACTTCTTGTTGGAGCCGTTCAGGGCCTTCCACTGCGCCTGGAAGTCCTTGTAGGTGATCGGCGTCCCGTCCGACCAGGTCGCCTTCTCGTGGATCTTGTAGGTGACGGTCTGGACGCCGTCCTTGAGCTCCATGTTCCACTCGGTCACGTAGTCCGGGTGGTTGTTGACGTCGGCCTTGTCGTCGGAGGCGCCGGCGTACGGCATGAGGGCCTCGGCGACCTGGTCGGTGTTGTCGTGGGTGCCGTTGACCTGGTTGTAGTTCCAGTTCGCCTGCCACGAGCTGAGCGCCAGGGTGATGGTGCCTCCGTCGGCGACCTGCTCGTAGGGGACGGGGTTGATGGTGCTGGCGGGCAGCTGGGCCGCGGCCTGCTGGGCCTGCTGGGCGGCCTCGGTCGAGCCGGCCTTCGGCTTGTCGGCGCCGCCGCCGGCGCAGGCGGTCAGGGCCATGGCCAGGAGCGCGGCCCCGGCGGCGGCCTTGTAGCCAACCTTCACGTTTTCCTCCAGGGAATCTAGCGACGCGGGGCCGGGACGGCCTCGACGCCTTCGGGGTAGTGGCAGGCGGCGCCGTGGTCGGCGGCGGACGCGAGCCGTACGACGGAGGGCTCCTCCTCCGCGCACCTGCGGGCCTCGGCCTCGCCCAGCAGGGCGCGCTTCGGGCAGCGGGTGCGGAACCTGCATCCCGACGGCGGGTCCGCCGGGCTGGGCAGGTCGCCCTGGAGGAGGATGCGCGTGCGGGAGCGCTCCTTCTCCGGGTCTGGCAGCGGGATCGCCGACAGCAGCGCCCGCGTGTAGGGATGTGCCGGGTTGCCGTACACCTCGTCGACCGTGCCGATCTCGGCGATCTTCCCGAGGTACATCACGGCGACGCGGTCGGCGATGTGCCGGACCACCGACAGGTCGTGTGCGACGAACAGGTAGGACAGGCCCAGCCGGACCTTCAGGTCCTCCAGCAGGTTGATCACACCCGCCTGGATGGACACGTCCAGCGCCGAGACCGGCTCGTCGAGCACGATGAGCTTCGGCTCCAGGGCCAGCGCCCGGGCGATGCCGATGCGCTGGCGCTGGCCGCCGGAGAAGTGCTGCGGGTAGCGCTCGGCGTGCTCGGGCGCGAGCCCCACCAGGGTGAGCAGCTCGGCGACCCGGGACCGGACGGCCTTGGCGTCCTTGTAGCCGTGCGCGCGCAGCGGCTCGGCGAGGATGTCGCCGACCGGCATGCGCGGGTCGAGCGCGGCCATCGGGTCCTGGAAGACGATCTGCAGGTCCTTGCGGAGCCCCTTGCGCTCGGCCTTGGCGAGCTTCGCGCTGTCCTTGCCGAGCACGACGACCGTGCCGTCCTGCGGTGCCTGAAGCTGCATGATCTGCTGGAGCGTGGTGGTCTTGCCGCAGCCCGACTCGCCCACCAGGGCGAGCGTCTCGCCCTCGCGGATGTCGAAGCTGATGCCGTCCACCGCGTACACGGTGCCGACCCGGCGCTTGAAGATCGCGCCCTTCAGCAGCGGGTAGTGCCGGACGAGGCCGTCCACCGCCAGCACGGTCCCGCGCTCCTCGCGCGGCCCGCGCGCGGCGGCCTCGGCCTCGGCCGGGGCCTCCGGCACCGGGTAGACGTCCGCCCCGTCGAGGTTCTTCAGGTCGATCTCGTGGGCGCGGATGCAGGCCGCCATGCGGCCGCCGGTGCCGATCCGCTCCAGCTCCGGCTCGGCGTCGTCGCAGGAGTCCACCTTGAGCGGGCAGCGCGGCGCGAACGGGCAGCCGGGCGGGAGGTCCGCCGGCGAGGGCGGGTTGCCCTCGATCGGGATCAGCCGCTCGGTCGGGCGGTCCATCCGCGGGATCGAGGCGAGCAGGCCCATCGTGTACGGCTGGCGCGGGCGGTAGTAGATCTCGTCCACGGTGCCCAGCTCGACCGGCTTGCCGGCGTACATCACCAGCACCCGGTCGGCGAGCCCGGCCACGACGCCGAGGTCGTGGGTGATCATGACGATCGCCGCGCCGGTCTCCCGCTGCGCCGTCTTGAGCACCTCCAGCACCTGCGCCTGGATGGTCACGTCCAGCGCGGTGGTCGGCTCGTCGCAGATCAGCACGTCGGGGTCGTTGGCGATCGCCATGGCGATCATGGCGCGCTGGCGCATGCCGCCGGAGAACTCGTGCGGGAAGGCCTTGGCCCGCACCTCCGGGTGCGGGATGCCGACCAGGTCGAGCAGTTCGACGGCGCGCTTGGCGGCGGCGTCCCTGCCCACCTTCTGGTGCACGCGCACGGCCTCGGCGATCTGGTCGCCGATCGTGTAGACCGGGGTGAAGGCGGAGAGCGGGTCCTGGAAGATCATGCTGATGCTCTTGCCGCGGAGCCGGGTCAGGTCCTCCTCCCGCGCCCCGATCAGTTCCCGGCCGTGCAGCTTCACCGAGCCGCTGATCTCCGCTCCCTCCGGGAGCAGGCCCATCACGGCGAGCGAGGTCACCGACTTGCCGGAGCCGGACTCGCCGACGATGCCGAGGATCTCCCCCCGGTCGAGCCGGTAGCTCACGCCGCGCACGGCCTTGATGCCGCCGCGGAAGGTGACGTTGAGGTCGGCCACCTCCAGCAGGGGCGCGCCGTTGCCCTTGGTCGGCTCGTTCACTTGTTGCTCCCCGGGTCGAGCGCGTCGCGCAGGCCGTCGCCGACGAGGTTGACGCTGAGTACGAGCAGCACGAGCAGGCCGGCGGGGAAGGCGAAGAGCCACGGGTAGCCGATGGCCTTGGGGCTGCCGTCCGCGATGAGCGTGCCGAGCGAGACGTCGGGCGGCTGGATGCCGAACCCGAAGAACGACAGCGCCGCCTCGCCGATGATCGCCGCGCTGACGTTGAGCGTGGCGTCGATGATCAGCAGTGAGGAGAGGTTCGGCACGATGTGCCGAAGGATGATCTTCCAGCCGGGGATGCCCATGTAGCGGGCGGCGAGCACGAACTCCCGCTCCCGCAGGGAGAGCGTCATGCTCCGGACCATCCGGGAGGTGATCATCCAGGAGAAGAGCGCGAGCAGGGCCACGAACCAGAGCCAGGAGCCGCCCTTGAGCCGCGGCGAGATGATCGCGATGATCAGGAAGCTCGGCAGCACGAGCAGCAGGTCCGCCACCCACATCAGCGCCTTGTCCGCCCAGCCGCCGACGTAGCCGGCGGTGGCGCCGACCAGCGCGGCCAGTCCGGTGGAGATGAGGGCGACGAGGAAGCCGATGATGATCGACTTCTGCATGCCGCGGAGCGTGACCGCGTAGACGTCCTGGCCGATCTGGGTGGTGCCCCACCAGTGCTCGGCAGAGGGCGGCTCCATGAAGGCCAGGAAGTCCTTCTCGGTCCAGTCGTGCGGGCCGAGGAAGGGGCCGACGTAGGCGAGCGCCAGCAGCAGGACCAGCGCGATCAGGCCGTAGCGGGCCTCCCGGTTCCGCATCATGCGGGCGAGGACCATCTTGGAACGCATCTTCAGCTCACCCGCACCCGGGGGTCGATGGCGGCCACGATCAGGTCTGACAGGAAGCCGGCGACCAGGACGCAGACGGCGGTGAACAGGCTCACCGCGGCGACCGCGTTGGTGTCGTGGCTCTGGATCGAGTCGACCAGCCAGGCGCCCATGCCGTGCCAGCCGAAGATCTTCTCGGTGAAGGTCGCGCCGGTCAGCATCGTGCCGAACGAGAAGGCGAAGTAGGTCGCGACCGGGACCAGCGAGGTCCGCAGCGCGTGCTTGAACAGCGCGTCCCTGCGGCTGAGCCCCTTGGCGCGGGCGGTGCGGATGAAGTCCTGGCCCAGCACGTCGAGCATCATGTTCCGCTGGATCCGGCTGTAGTAGGCGACCTGGCCGAGGGTGAGGGAGAGCGTCGGCAGGATCAGATGGTTGAGCCGGTTGACGAACTGGTCCCAGCCGCTCAGCGCCGGGTTGTACTCACCGGTGTACTCCAGGAGCGTGAAGCCCAGCCCCTCGTTGAGCCCGGCCGCGGCGATGGTGAGGAGCGTGGCGAGCACGAAGACGGGGATCGCCATGACGACGAAGGAGCTCACCCCGATCACCCGGTCGCTGATCCTGTACTGCTTGACCGCGGCGTAGGCGCCGACGCTCACGCCGACGGCGGCGCCCAGGAGCGTGCCGATGAGCAGCAGGCGCAGGCTCACCCCGACCCGGCGGCCCAGCTCCTCGTTGACGGACTTGCCGTCCCAGGTCTCGCCCAGGTCGCCCGTGGCGACCCCGGCGACCCAGGTGACGTAGCGCTGGAAGACCGGCGTCTTGTCGTTGAGGTTGTACTGCTCCAGCGTCGCGTCGATGACCTCCTCGGCCACCGGCGGCTGCCGGCCTTCGTACTTGTAGCGCGGGTTGAGGCTGGTCGCGGCGAGGAAGTAGGCCATGCTCGCCGCGATCGCCACCAGCACCATGCTGCTGACCAGTCGCTTGAACAGGTAGGCGCCCATCATCCTCCCCTCGGGGGTCACGTGGGAGTGCGAGGGGCACCGTGACGGGTTCGTACCCGCGCAGGCAAAAATCCCCATTAACGCACGATTGATCCCGGTTTAAGGGATTAAGTCCGGGATAAGCGAAACGATACCTGTAGCGATGGAGTGGCCCAACCAAGCGGTGTAACGATTGACGATCCCTGTGTCAGGTTTTCATGACATATGTCTCGATCTTGTGACACAACGCACGGCAGGCCGGGCACGGAAGTGGAAGGCGATCAGCCGTACCTCCCCTGACCTGGGAGGACTTCTCCGGACATGCGAAAGGGCGGCCACCAGACGGTTCTGGTGGCCGCCCCCTCGTCACGCGCCCGTGCGCGTCGCCCTCGGGCGGCTCCGGTCGCGCGGCCCCGACGGTCGGCGGCAGGCGGACGGCGGCAGGCGGACCCGACCGGCCCGATCCGGCCGGACGACCCACGGTCAGGCGGACGGCGGCCGGACAGTCCGCGGTCAGGCGGAGAGCAGCACCTCGCGCTCCTGACCCGGCTCGCGGATCGGCTCGACCTTCGCCTGGTCGCGCATCCCCCACGGCGAGCCGTAGTCGCACAGCAGCTCCAGGAACGGCACCGCGTCGAACGCCTCCGGCCCCAGCACGCCCGTGCCCGACCACACCCCGGCGGCCAGCAGCTCCAGCGCGACCACGGGGTGCACGGCCGTCTGCCAGACCACGGCCTGGCAGCCGTACTCGCGCATGGACCAGGAGTTGTCCACCACGTGGTACAGGTAGACCTCGCGCGGCTCGCCGTCCTTGCCGACGCCCTTCACCCAGGTGCCGGCGCAGGTCTTGCCGCGCATCCGGTCGCCGAGCGTGGCCGGGTCGGGCAGCCGGGCCGCCACCACGTCGCGCGGCGAGGTCTCCACCCCGCCGACCTTGATCTTGTCCGCGCTGTCCAGGCCGAGCTTGCGCAACGTCTTCAGCACGCCGATGAACTCCTCGCCGAGGCCGTACTTGAACGTCACCCGCCTGGCGTCGATCCAGCGCGGCACGAGCAGGACCTCCTCGTGCTCGACGTTGACGCACTCGACGGGGCCGATGCCCTCGGGGAAGTCGAACACCTCCGGCTCGCTGAACGGCTCGGTGGTGCGCCAGGCCCCGTCCTCCCAGACCACCGGCGGGTTGAGGCACTCCTCGATGGTCGTCCAGATGGAGAAGGTCGGCGCGAAGTCGTAGCCGTCCACCACGAGGTTGGACCCGTCGCGGACGCCGATCTCGTCGATCTCCGAGAACAGGTGGTCGGCGGCGTAGCGGGCGAACACGTCGGCCAGGCCCGGCTCCACCCCCATGCCCACCAGCGCCAGGGAGCCCTTGGCCCGCCACTCGCCGTCCAGCGCGAACTGCTCGTCGCCCAGCTTCACGCCCGGCAGCTCGTACGGCCGGAGCGGATGGGGGCGGGAGAGCGACATCGCCATGTCGAGGTAGCGGGCCCCGGCGTTCAGCGCTGCCCGGAAGAGCGGCATGGTGAAGCGCGGGTCCACGGCGTTGAAGAGCACGTCGCAGCGGTGCTCGCGGAGGGCGGCCTCGACCGCCCCCTGGTCGGAGGCGTCCAGGGTGACGGCGCTGAAGCGCGGGTCTCCGACCTTGGCCACCACGTCGGCGGCCCGGCTCTGTTTAGAGTCCGCCACCACGATGTGTTCGAAGAAATCTCGGCGGGCGGCGATGGGCACGACGGCGGAGCCGACGCCGCCGGCCCCCACAAGAAGGATTCTCATGTCGGGACTCTATAACTGACTGGTCGACCAGTCGATAGCGGACACGGAGTTTTCCCACCGAATCCAGAGCACAAGAAGATGATCACTACGGATACCGTCGCGATCAGCGCGGTGCCCCCACGTGCGGCGGGACGCCGTGAACCCGCGGCCTCCCGCCCCGGGTGAGCGCGGCAGGCGCGGCAGGCGCGGTGGCCGCGCGTACGGCGGGACGCCTCCCGCTCAGGGGAGGGTCCGGGCCCGGCGGCTCACCCCGAGACCAGGTCCTTCCAGCGGCTCACCCAGTCGCCGTAGTCGGCGCACCGCCCGCCCTCGCCCGCGCAGTCCGCCGACGGGCGGACGGCGAAGAACACGTCGTCCGGCCGCTCGCCGTCCCGCGACCCGTGGACCGCGCAGACCTGGCGGGCGCGCCCGGTGCAGGCGGCGGGATTGGCCGGCGCCAGCCCCGTCCAGGCCGCGGCCCACCGCTGCGCCTCGGCCGAGGTGACCCAGTTGAGCCACCGGTAGGCGCAGTTCGGGCTGGCGGCGTCCGCCGTGATCATCCAGGAGTCGGCCCAGCCGGTCCGCGGCGCCTCGCCGAAGGTCCCCGCCGCCCGGCCCGCGCGCTCGAAGAGGTCGGCGTGGTATGGCCACGCCTGGGCCAGGCGGACCGTCCCGCTCGCCAGCGCCCGGACCACCTCGACCGGGTCGTCCCAGTAGATCCGGTCCGCGCCGTCCCGCTCGGCGAGCAGCTCCACCGCCGCGTCCAGCTGGGCCGGGGTGAGCCGGAACGGGTCGGAGACGCCCAGTCCGGGCTCGGTCCGCGCGAGCACGAGCGCGGCGTCGGCGATGCTCAGCGGGTCGTTCCTGATCGCCACCGGGCTCTGCGCGTACAGGGCCTCGGGGCCGCCGTAGCGGCCTCCGTCGTGGACGACCTGGTTGACGCCCCACAGGTAGGGGACGCCGTGGACCTTGTCCTTCCAGCGCAGCGCGGGCAGCTCGCGCAGCCACTCGGGGATCTCCCCGTACGTCTCGACCAGGGCGGTGTCCACCGGAGCGACCCGCCCGGCGGCCATCAGCTCCCCCGCCAGCTCCGGCGGGGGCGAGACGACGTCGTAGGAGCCGCCGTCCAGCCTGGCGGCCATCTCCTCTCCCGTCCGGACCCGGTCGAGCGCCACGACCCGGCACCCGGTCCGCCGCTCGAACGGCGTGACCCAGTCGACCTTCGCGCTCGTCCCGCCGTACTCGACGCGGCCCTGCAGCGCCAGCACCCGCAGGGTCCCCTCGGAGGCGCCGATCGAGGGCGAGGGGCTCGCACTCGGACCCGGGCCGGCGCTCGCTCCCGGCGAGCCTGCGGGCGTCCCCGTGGGCGTCCCCGTGGGCGTCCCCGTGGGCGTCCCCGTGGGCGTCCCCGTGGGCGCCGGCCCGGCGCCCGCCGGGACGCCCGCCGCGGGCCGCGGGCCCGCCCCCGCCGTCCCGGCGCACGCGGCGAGCGCCAGGGCGCCCGCCCCCGCCATCGCTGCCAGTATCATGCGGCGGAGCCGGTCCCTGCCCACGAATCCCCCTTGACGACGCCGCTGCCCACCTGCCCGGAGCCTACCGGCCTGCGGGCCCCGGCCGGGGACCGCGGGCGGCCTCCCGGCCGGCGGGCGGGCATGGGCGCATCCCCCTGCTCCCGGCGGCGTGCCGGCCCCGCGGCAGGAGCGGGGCCCCGGGCACGCCGCCGGGAGCGGCTCAGCCGTTGGTGGGGAAGCCGAGGTTCACCCCGCCGTGGCTCGGGTCGAGCCAGCGCGAGGTGACGACCTTGCCCCGGGTGTAGAAGTGCACGCCCTCGGCGCCGTGCACGTGCGTGTCCCCGAAGAGCGAGGCCTTCCAGCCGCCGAAGCTGTAGAAGGCCATCGGCACCGGGATCGGCACGTTGACGCCGACCATGCCGACCTCCACCTCGTTCTGGAAGCGCCGGGCGGCGCCGCCGTCGTTGGTGAAGATCGCGGTGCCGTTGCCGTACTCGCCGCCGTTGATCAGCGACAGGCCCTCCTCGTAGGAGGAGACCCGCACGACCGCCAGGACCGGCCCGAAGATCTCCTCGGTGTGCACCCGGGAGCCCGGCGGGACGTGGTCGAGCACGGTGGGCCCGAGCCAGAAACCGGGCGTCTCGGCCGCGGCCCCGCCGCCGAGGACCGGCGTCCGCCTGCCGTCCACCACCAGCTTCGCGCCCTCGGCGACGCCCAGGTCGAGGTAGGAGGCCACCTTGTCGCGGTGGGCCGCGGTGACCAGCGGGCCCATCTCGGAGCGGGGGTCGCCGCCGGGGCCGACGACCAGCTTCCGCACCCGGGAGACGATCTTGTCGACGAGCTCGTCGCCGACCGGGTCCACGGCCAGCACCACGGAGATCGCCATGCAGCGCTCACCCGCCGAGCCGAAGCCCGCCGAGACCGCGGAGTCCGCGACGAGGTCGAGGTCGGCGTCGGGCAGGACGAGCATGTGGTTCTTGGCCCCGCCGAGCGCCTGGACCCGCTTGCCGTGGGAGGCGCCGGTCGCGTAGACGTGGCGGGCGATCGGGGTCGAGCCGACGAACGAGACCGCCTTGACGTCCGGGTGCGCCAGCAGCCGGTCCACCGCCCCGGCGTCGCCCTGGAGGACGTTGAAGACGCCGTCCGGCAGCCCGGCCTCCTGCCAGAGCCGGGCCAGCAGCAGCGAGGCCGACGGGTCCTTCTCCGACGGCTTGAGGACGAACGTGTTCCCGCAGGCGATCGCGACCGGGAACATCCACATCGGGACCATGGCCGGGAAGTTGAACGGGGTGATCCCGGCGACCACGCCCAGCGGCTGGCGGATCGAGTAGGAGTCGACCCGGGTCGAGACGCCCTCGGAGAAGCCGCCCCTGAGCAGGTGCGGGATCCCGCAGGCGAACTCCACGACCTCCAGGCCGCGGGCGACCTCGCCCAGCGCGTCGGAGCGCACCTTGCCGTGCTCGGCGCTGATCAGCCGGGCCAGCTCGTCCGCGTGGGTGTGAACGAGCTCGCGGAAGCGGAACAGCACCTGCGAGCGCCTGGTCAGCGAGGCGTCCCGCCAGGCCGGGTAGGCCGCGGCGGCGGCCGCCACGGCCGCGTCGGTCTCGGCGGCCGTGGCGAGCCGTACGCGCCCGGCGACCTCGCCGGTGGCGGGATCGAAGACCTCCGCGCTGCGGCCGGCGCCCTCGACGGCGGTTCCGTTGATCCAGTGGGTGACGTTCTTCACGGTCCTGTGCTCCCCGCGCGCCTACGGCGCGACCTCTTCGTTGACGGCCTCCAGCGCGGCGACGACGATCCCGAGGCCCTCGGCGGCCTCCTCCGTCGTCAGGGTGAGCGGCGGCGCCATGCGCAGCACGTTGCCGTACAGCCCTCCCTTGCCCACCAGCAGGCCCGCCTTCCTGCTCTCCTCCATGAAGCGGGCGGCGAGCGCCGGGGCGGGCTCGCCGGTGGCCGGGTCGACCAGCTCGACGGCGAACATCAGGCCCCTGCCGCGCACGTCCCCGACGATCGGCAGCCGCGGCGCGGCCTCCCGGAGCCCGTCGATGATCAGCGTGCCGGTCCGGGCGGCGTTCGCCTGCAGGTCGTGGTCGAGCACGTAGTCCAGGGTGGCGCCGGCCGCGGCCATGGCGACCGGGTTGCCGCCGAAGGTGGACAGGCCGGTCGCGTGCGGGGCGTCCATCAGGTCGCCGCGGGCGACGACGCCGCCGACCGCGAAGCCGTTGCCGAGGCCCTTGGCGAAGGTCATCATGTCGGGTGCGACGCCGTGGCCGTGGATGCCGAAGAAGGCCGAGCCGGTACGGCCCCAGCCGGTCTGCACCTCGTCGGAGACGAACAGGATGCCCTCGGCGTCCAGGACCTCCTTGTAGGCGGCGAACAATCCGTCGGGCGCCGTGGTGAAGCCGCCCACGCCCTGGACCGGCTCGGCGATCAGCGCGGCCACGTCGCCCCCGGCGGCGGTGGCGAGCACGTGGCGCAGGTCCTCGACGCAGGCGGCGACGTACTCGGCGTCCGTCATCCCGCGGAACTGGGGCAGGTGCCGGTCCGTGCCGTGCAGGAAGTGCACGTTCAGCGGCGAGAGGGAGTTGTTCCGCCAGGAGCGGTTGCCCGTCACGCCGGCCGTGCCGAAGCTGCGGCCGTGGTAGCTCTGCCGCATGGCGAGCACCTGGTCGGACCTGCGCGCGTAGGTGGCCAGCAGCAGGGCCGCCTCGTTGGCCTCGGTGCCGGAGTTGGTGAAGAAGACCTTCGCGTTCTCGATCCCGGAGAGCCGGGCGATCTTCTCGGCGAGCTCGATCTGCCCGCGGAGCAGGTAGACGGTGGAGGTGTGCACCACCCCGGTGGCGATCTGCCGCTCGACGGCCTCGCGCACCTCGGGCACGTCGTAGCCGATCATGTTGGTCAGGATGCCCGCGAAGAAGTCCAGGTAGCTCTTGCCGGACGCGTCGACGACCCGGCACCCCTTGCCGCTGACGATCTCGATGGGCTCGTTGTAGTAGAGGGCCAGCCAGTCGGGCAGAACCGCCCGGTGACGCGCAAGAAGGTCTGACATGAACCGAGTATCCCGGGTTCCGGCAGCCTCTCCCACCCGTCACTCCGTCGGGGAAAGCGGCCGTGCTCCGTCACCCTGTAACCACCGTTCTCCCGGCCGCACCCGGGTGTACCAGCGGGTTCCCCCGCGACCGGCGCCGGCCCGCCGCGGGGACCTCTCAGGCGTTCAGGAGGCGTTCAGGCCTCCACCAGATCCCCCTCCGGGGCCGCGGGCACCTTCGGGGCGGGGCGGATGACGGCCAGGGCCACCGTGACGGCGGCGGCGCAGAAGGCCACGCTCACCCAGGAACCGAGGGACATGGCGGAGGCGAACGACTCCCGCGCGGCCTCCATCACGGCCGGGTCCCCGAGCAGCTTCGCACCGGCGATGGACTCCCGCGCCGCGGCGGGCGCGCCGGCCGGCATCGAGGCGGTGTAGACCCCGGCGAGCACGCTGCCGAGCACCGCGACGCTCAGCGCCATGCCCACCTGCTGGACGGTGTCGTTCAGCGCCGAGCCGACCCCCGCGTGCGCCGGCGGCACCGCGCCCATCAGCGTCGCGTAGGCCGCCGGTCCGGCGAGTCCGCCGCCGACCCCCATGATCATGAGGCTGGTGATCAGCAGGCCGTACCCGGAGTCGGCGGTCAGGAGGGTGAGCACGCCGAACCCGAGCCCCATGACGCCCAGGCCGACTCCGATGAGCGCGCGGTTGCTCACCCGCTGCCCCAGCCCGGCGCCGACCGCGTTGAAGAGCGCGGCGGCCACCGCGTACGGCAGCAGCGCGAGCCCGGCCCCCATGGGGCTGTAGCCCAGCACGAACTGCAGGTACTGGGTGAGCATCAGCAGCAGGGCGCCCATGCCGAACGCCATCAGCACGATCGAGAACGACGCCCCGCTGAAGTTCCGGTCGCGGAAGAGCTCCAGCGGGAGCATCGGGTGCCCGCTGCGGCGCTCCCAGAGCACGAAGGCGCCGAGTGCGAGCACGGCCAGTCCCGCGGCCGCCAGGACCGGCGTCGCGGTGACGCCCTCCTCCGGGACGGAGACCACCGCGAAGACCAGCGAGGTCATGCCGGTGACGGACAGCACCACGCCGAGCGGGTCGAGCCGCCGGGCGGGACCGCGGGACTCGGGCATCAGCACGACCGCGGCCACGACCGCCACCGCCGCGACGGGCACGTTGATCAGGAAGATCGACCCCCACCAGTAGTGGTCCAGCAGGAAGCCGCCCAGGGTGGGACCGGCGATCACGCCGAGCATGGCGACGGCGCTCCAGACCGCGATGGCCTTGCGCCGCTCCTCCTCGTCGAAGACGGTGATCAGGACCGACAGGGTGCTCGGCATCAGGATGGCGCCGCCGACGCCCATCAGCGCACGGGCCGCGATGAGCTGCCAGGGCTCGGTGACCGCGGTGGCGAGCGCGGACGCCCCGCCGAACAGCACCAGGCCGATGATCAGGAAACGCTTGCGGCCGTACCGGTCGGAGAGGCTGCCCGCGGTGAGCAGCAGGCCCGCGAAGACGAGGATGTAGGCGTCGATGATCCACTGGACGTCCGACGGGTCGGCGCCGAGGTCGGTCATCAGGGGCGGGATGGCCAGATTCAGGACCGTGTTGTCTATGCCGATGACCAGCAGGCTCAGGCAGAGGACCCCCAGGATCCACCAGCGCCTGGGGTCACGGCCCTCTCTCACGGGATCTTCTCGCACAGTGTTCGATTCCACTCGCACACCGTACGACAAAACTCGTACGGCGTGCGAGTGGATTTATCCTGGAAGGATGCAGCAACCCTTCGAGTCGGTCTGGACCCGCCCGCCCCGCACCGCCAAGAGCCCGACGCTCAGCCGCGGCCAGATCGTGCGCGCCGCGATGGAGCTGCTCGACGCCGAGGGGGTGGACGCCCTGAGCATGCGCAGGCTCGGCGCCAAGCTCGGCTCCGGCGCCACCAGCCTCTACTGGCACGTCGCCAACAAGGACGAGCTGCTGGAACTCGTCATGGACGAGGTCTACGGCGAGGTGCCGCTGCCCGACCCGGAGCTCTCCGGCTGGCAGGACGCCGCCGTGCGCTTCGCCTACGGCCTGCGCGAGGCACTGCTCAAGCACCCCTGGGCGATCCCCCTCATCAGCACCAGGCCGTCCATCGGGCCCAACGCCATGCGCCTGTCCACCCGCATGGCGGCCACCTTCGAGCAGGCCGGATTCACCGGCATGACCCTGGACTACGCCTCCACAGCCCTGCTCTCCCACGTCCTCGGCGCGATCACACCCGAGATCGCCTGGCGGACGATGGCGGCACGTTCGGGGCTGAGCGACGAGGAGCTGGCGACCGCGCTGCACCAGACCGTGCACCGGGCCGCCCACGACCACCCCGAGCTCCTCGAACGCCACGGGCGGTACACCGCCCAGGACAGGGACGTCGTCCACGCCGTCAGCTTCGACTTCGGCCTGACCTGCCTGCTCGACGGGATGAAGGTGCGCCTGGAACACGACGCCCCGCCCACCGCACCGTCCCAGAAATCCCGACGAACATAACGTAAGCCAACAATTGGGCATGTTTACACATTGATCAGATATTCTCGGTGAGTGCTCCCCACCATCTCCGAGGTCCTCGCCCTGGACAGCGTCCGCCGGGGGATGCCCCGGGTCGTCGCGGGAGCCGACCGGCTGGACACCTCGGTGCGCTGGGTGCACATCGGCGAGGTCACCGACATCGCCCACCTGCTCCGCGGCGGCGAGCTGGTGCTCACCACCGGCATCGCCCTCCCCGACGACCCCGACAAGCTCGCCGCCTACATCGCCGGGCTCGCCTCCGTCGGCGCGGCGGGGCTGATCGTGGAGATGGGCCGCAAGTTCGTCGGAGAGCTCCCCCGCTCCGTGGTCACCGCCGCCGAGGAGCACGGTCTGCCGCTGGTCACGCTGGCACGCGAGACCCCGTTCGTGCAGATCACCGAGGCGGTGCACGCCCGCATCATCGACCGCCAGCTGGAGGAGCTGCGCGCCTCCGAGCAGCTCCACGAGGTGTTCACGGCCCTGTCGGTCGAGGGCGCCTCACCCACGGAGATCCTCACCCAGGTCTCCCGCCTCTCCGGCCGCCCGGTCCTGCTGGAGAACCTCGCCCACCAGGTGCTCGCCTGCGAGTCGGCGGGGCACGACACCGGCACGCTGCTGGCGAGCTGGGAGAGCCGCTCCCGCGCGGTCGCCTCCGACCAGCGGACCGCCTACGACGCCTCCTCCGGCTGGCTCGTCACCATGGTGGGCGCCCGAGGCCAGGACTGGGGCCGGCTGGTGCTGCTCTGCGACAGCGAGCCGGGCCCCCGCGACATCGTGCTCGCCGAGCGCGCCGCGACCACCCTCGCCCTCGGCCGCCTGCTGGAACGGCACCAGGAGTCCCTGGAGCGCCAGGCCCACGGCACGATCATCTCCGGCATCCTCAGCCACGCCTACGCCGACCCCGACGAGGCCGCGGCCCGGGCCCGCGCGGTCGGCGTGCCCCTCACCGGCCGCAAGCTGGTCAGCGCGGTGCTCCGCCTCGTGGAGACGCCCGACGGCCCCGCCGACGGCCCGGAGCAGCTGGCCCGGCTCGGCGAGCTGGCCGAGGCCGCCGCCGCGGCCTGCCGCAGCGCCCGCTTCCCCGCACTGGTCGGCGCCCTCGACCAGAGCCGGGTGGGCATCCTGCTCCCCCTTCCGCCGCGCACGCTCGCCGAACCCGCGCTGACCATCCTCTCCGAACGGCTGCGCGCCGCCTCCACCGCCTCTTTCGTGCTCGCCGCCGGCTCGGTCGTCGAGAGCGTGCGCGACGTACGGCGCAGCTTCCTCGAGGCCGAACAGGTCGCCGACGTCGCCGTCCGGCAGCCCGACGGCCGGGCCTTCTACCGCCTGCCCGACCTGCGCCTGCGCGGCCTGCTCCACCTGCTCCGCGACGACGCCCGGCTGCAGACCTTCGCCGAGCGCGAGCTCGGCCCGCTCCTGACCCACGACGCCCAGCGCGGCGGCGACCTGACCAGGATCCTCCGCATCTACCTGGACTCCGGGCGGAACAAGGCCGTCGCCGCGCAGAAGGCCCACCTGTCCCGTCCGGCCTTCTACGACAGGCTCCGCCGGCTGGAGCGCATCCTCGACACCGACCTCGACGACGTGGAGTCCTGTCTCTCCCTGCACGTCGCCCTGCTGGCGCTGGAGTCCTTCCGCCGGGACGCCCCCCGCTCCTGAGAGGGCCGCCCGCTCCGCCGGGGGCCGGCCCGCGGCGGAGCCGCAGCAGACCCCGAGCAGGCGCAGAGCAGGACCAGAGCGAATTCGGAGCGGATTCGGGGCGGACTCCGAGCGGATTCGGGGCGGATTCGGGGCGGATTCCGAGCAGGCCGGAGGCAGCGCACCGGAGCGCGATCCACCTTCTTTCCGAATTTTCTGGAATCACCGGCCCTTCGCCATGCCCCTGCCACCTGCCTGCCACCGAATGAACACCATTCGTGTGATCTCGTACGAGAAACATCACTTTCTTAGGCCGTTTCCCGCGTTTCGCCCCCATGGGTGGACGGATCTCGGCAGCATGGTGCACCGCAATATGGTCACCTACGGGGAGAGAGACACATGTCACGACGTTTCGTCGTTGGGCTCACGGCTGTGGCGATCACGGCCACGGCGATCCCGGCGGCGGCGGACCGGGCGGGCTCCGCCTTCCCTTCCGCCGCCTTCCCGCTCGGCGGCACCGGGACGACGCTCAAGACCCAGCGTGCGATCGCCCCCGGGGTCAGCCTCTTCAGCGTGACGCACGGCAAGCCCACCCAGGGGTGGACCGTGTCCCTGCTGATGCCCAACGGTCACGACAACGGCACCCTGGCCACCGCCCAGGCGAAGGCCGCGGAGGCCGAGGCCGCCGGGTTCACGCCGAGCGTCCTCAAGATCGTGCAGCCCGCCGCCGCGGACGCCCCCGCCGTCGAGCGGTACATGGTGCGGATCGGGCTGTGGACGCTCAAGCAGCGGGCCGAGGCCGACAAGCTCGTCAAGGAGCTCAAGGAAGCCGGCATCCGCGCCAAGGCCGACTACCTCGGTGACGACGGTGACCAGACCACCGGCCCATGGGCCATGCGGGTGGTGATGGTCGACCCGAAGGTCTTCAGGGGCTCCTACCGGACCAGCGTCGGCGTCAGCGTCGCCAAGCGCGAGACCACCTCCTCCATATCCAAGAAGACCAAGGCCATCGCGGGCGTCAACGGCGGCTTCTTCAACATCCACACGGCCAAGGCGCTCCAGGGCGACCCGGTGGGCGTCTCGGTGGTGGGCGGGAGACTGCTCAGCGAAGGGGTTCCCGGCCGGAGCGGCCTCGTCATCACCGGCAGGAAGGCCCGGATCACCGAACTGAGGACGCTGGTCACCGCCCTCTCCTCGGACGGGGCGAGGATAGAGGTGAAGGGCGTCAACCGGGCCGCCGGCGCGGAGGACCTCGTCCTCTACACCGAGGAGTTCGGCGCCAAGACCGCCGCGGACGGCGGCGCCGAGATCGTGGTCGACGCCCAGGGCAGGATCGTCAGGGCCCGGGCGGCCGGAGGTGTCGTGCCCCGGGGCCACTACGTGCTCCACGGCACCGGCACCATGGCCGAGTGGCTGTATGAGCACGCCTGGGAGACCTGGACGATGAGGATCAGCACCCGGGTGATCGACCTGCGGACGGGAAGGGCCATCCCGCTCACCCCGGAGACGTACGTGATGGGAGGCGGCGTCGGGCTGCTCAGGAACGGCCGTGTGCGGATCAGCGCCGCGGCCGACGGGCACGCCTCGGTCAACATGATGCTCCGGCGCCATCCGCGCACGCTCGTCGGCGTCGACAGGTCGGGCGGCCTGATCCTCGTCACGGTGGACGGCCGCAACCCGGGCGTCTCCGTCGGAGCCTCGATGGTGGAGGCGGCTCAGATCATGCGCTGGCTGGGCGCCAAGCAGGCCATCAACTTCGACGGCGGCGGATCGTCCGCGATGGTCGTCCGCCACAAGGTCGTCAACCGGCCCTCCGACGGCCGGGAGCGGACCGTGGGCGACGCTCTGTTCATCACCCCCTGAGTTCACCACTCTCTGACTTACTCCCGCGCGGTTCTCCGGGCCGGCACCGTTCTCCAGGAGCACCGGTCCGGAGTACCGCCGGATGCGCCGGACCGGCCGTGATCGTGGCGGGGTGGGACGACGAAGAGATTCCCGGCCGGGCACATCGCCCTACAGCAGCGGCCTTACAGCAGCGCGAACCCCGCCCGGCTCCCGGAGGCCGCCTCGGGCAACGAAAAGGGCCACCGGCCGGCGACCTCGCACGGACAGAGAATCCCGCACGGACAGAGCACAAGAGACCGCCCCGAGAACGACCCTGGGCAACGAAAAAAGGGGCCGCCCACCAGCGACCCCACCCCGGAGAACCCACCCCCGCACAACCCCCGCAAAAACAGAAAGGGGCGCCCCCCAGGGCGGCCCCCACTAAAGAA
>NZ_JBHSBM010000016.1:422699-436421 GCF_042650625.1 Planomonospora corallina | reverse complement strand
ACCGCCCGGCCGTCCTGAGGTCCCCGCCCGCCGGGACCTTCGGCCCTGCCCGCCGGCCGGGGAACACACCGGGGAGCGGGACGGGCGGCGTCCCGGGAGACTCGGGGCACCCGCCGGGAGCACGGGCAGGACGCCCGGAACACGCGCCCCGGAGCCGAGGACGGCCCGGACGGCGTGTGACCATGGGCGCATGGCGGAGACGATGACGGCCTGGGTGGTGCGCCGGCCCGGCCCCATGACCGGCCGGCCCCTGGAGCGGGTGCGGCTCCCGGTGCCCGAGCCGGCGCCCGGCGAGGTGCTGGTCAAGGTCGAGGCGTGCGCGGTCTGCCGCACCGACCTGCACCTGGCCGAGGGCGACCTGGCTCCGAGACGCCCGGGCACCGTCCCCGGGCACGAGGTGGTGGGCAGGGTGGTGGCCCGCGGCCCCGGAGCGGACCTGCTCGCACCCGGCGACCGGGTGGGGGTCGCGTGGCTCCGCTCCACCTGCGGCAGGTGCCGCCACTGCCTGCGCGGCGCCGAGAACCTCTGCCCGGACTCGCGCTACACCGGCTGGGACGCCGACGGCGGCTACGCCGAGTACCTGACCGCGCCGCAGGACTTCGTCCACCCGCTGCCGGAGGACCGGCCCGCCGAGGAGCTGGCCCCGCTGCTGTGCGCGGGCATCATCGGCTACCGGGCGCTGCTCCGCGCCGAGCTGCCGCCGGGCGGGCGGCTGGGCGTCTACGGGTTCGGCGCCTCGGCCCACCTCACCGCCCAGGTCGCCCTCGCCCGGGGCGCCACGGTGCACGTGCTGACCCGGGCCGCCTCGGCCCGGCGACTCGCCCTGGAGCTGGGGGCCGCCTCGGCGGGGGACGCCTACGACGCCCCTCCCGAGCCGCTGGACGCCGCCATCCTGTTCGCCCCGGTCGGCGACCTGGTCCCGGTCGCGCTGGCCGCGCTGGACGCCGGCGGCACGCTGGCGGTGGCCGGGATCCACCTCACCGACGTCCCGCCGCTGAACTACGACGAGCACCTGTTCCGCGAGCGGACCCTGCGCAGCGTCACGGCCAACACGCGCGCGGACGCCCGCGCCCTGCTGGCGCACGCCGCCCGCCACCCGCTGCGGGTCGCCACCACCCGCTACGGGCTGGACCAGGCGGACCGGGCCCTGGCCGACCTGGCCGCCGACCGCGTCACGGGCGCCGCCGTACTGCACGTCGGGGGCTGAGTCCCCGGAGACCCGGAGAGGCGTCCGACGGCCGGAGGCGGGCGTTTCGGCGGCCCGCCCCCGGTGGACCGGGTCAGCCCGCCTGCCGCCGCGGCGGGACGATGACCAGCGGGCAGGCCGCGTGGTGCAGCAGGGAGTGGCTCACCGAGCCCAGCAGCAGGCCGGTCAGGTCGCCGCGCCCGCGCGAGCCCACGACGAGCAGGTCCGCCTCGGTGGAGGCCTCCTTCAGCACGTCCACCGGGTGCCCGTGCGTCACCTCCTCGACGACCTTGACGTCGGGATGGCGTTCGCGGCGGCCCGCCAGGCTCTCGGCCAGCACCCGCTGCTCCTCCCCTTCGGCCACCTCCGCGGGCGCCAGCAGCCGGGGCGCCCCCTCGATGACGGGCCCGCTCCAGGCGTGCACGGCGTGCAGCTCCGCGCCGCGCAGGGAGGCCTCGGCGAAGGCGAGCTCGACGGCCTCGGCTCCGCCGGGGGAGCCGTCCACGCCGACCACCACGCGCCCGCCCCGCTCGGCGGGGAGGGAGCGCACCACGGCCACCGGGCAGGCGGTGTGCCCGGCCACGCCCAGCGCGACCGAGCCGAGCAGCATCCCGCGGAAGCCGCCCAGGCCGTGGCTGCCCACCACCAGCAGCTCCGCCTCCTCGGCGGCCTCGATCAGGGCGAGGCGGGGATCACCCGGCAGGATCCGGGACTCCACCTCTACCGGGCGGTCCTCCTGGCGGGCCCGCTCCACTCCCTGCTCCAGCATCTCGGCGGCGCCGTTCCGCATCCACGTGCCGACGCCCGCGTGCGGCGCGTCCTCGGCCATCTCGTAGGCCCACGCCGGCATGACGTGCACGATGCGCAGCCCTGTCTTACGCAGCTCGGCCTCCCGCACGGCCCAGCCCACCGCGTCCAGTCCGGCCCGCGACCCGTCGACTCCCACCAGGATCATGTCGTCCTCCCTCTCCTTGATCCATCACATCCCAGGACGGCGCGCGCGGGGACGGGCCGGAAGTCCTCCGCCGGTGGGACCTCGGTCCGCCGGGTGTCCGGTCCCCGGTGCCGGTCACCCCTCCCAGGAGGGCGCACCGTACCTCTCCGGCTCGCTGTCGATCAGCAACCGTACTGCGGTGACCTTGTACTCCGGGCAGGAGGTGACCGTGTCCGCGTTGGCGGAGGTGAGGGTGTTGACCCCGCTGGAGGGGAAGTGGAAGGCGCAGAACAGCTGGCCCGGCGCGGTCTCGTCGCCGACGTGGGCGACCAGCCGGGCCCGGCCGTGCCGGCTCTCCACCGTGACGGGGTCGCCGTCGCGCAGGCCGTACCGGGCGGCGTCGGCGGGGTGCAGGTCGAGCCGGTCGGTGCCGTCGAGCCGGAGGTTGCCGGTGCGCCGGGTCATGCCGCCGGAGTTGTAGTGCGCCCAGCGCCGTCCGGTGACCAGGACCAGCGGGTAGTCGCCGTCCGGCTCCTCGCCCGGCGGCAGATAGGGGCGGGCGGCGAGGCGGGCCCTCCCGCCGGCGGTGGCGAACCGCTCCGTGTACAGCCGGGCCTGACCCGGGCCGTCCGGGTCCGGGACCGGCCAGTGGAGGGCGCCCTCGCGGTCCAGCCGTTCGTGGGAGACGCCCGCGAACAGCGGCGCCACCCTGGCGCACTCGGCCAGCGCCGCCGCCGGGGTCGGGCAGCCCAGGTCGGCGCCGAGGGCCCCGGCGAGAGCGTGCACGATCGCGAAGTCGGCGCGGGCCTCCCCCGGCGGGTCGAGGGCGGGGCGCACCCGCTGGAAGCGGCGGTCGAAGTTGACGAACGTGCCGTCCTTCTCCAGCCAGGACGCGGCCGGGAGCACCACGTCGGCGCGGCGCGCCGTCTCCGACAGGAACAGCTCGTGGCAGACCACGAGCGGGCATGCCTCCAGCGCCTGCGCGACCCGGGTGGCGTCGGGGTCGGTCGCGCAGACGTCCTCGCCGACGATCCACAGCGCCCGCAGCGCGCCCGAGCGGGCGGCGGCGAACATCTCGGGGATGCGCAGGCCCGGCTCCCGCGGGACCTCGCTCCCCCACACCCGGGCGGCCCGCTCCCGCGCCGCCGGGTCGGTCACCTTCTGGTACCCGGGCAGCAGGTCGGGGAGCGCGCCCATGTCGGAGGCGCCCTGGACGTTGTTCTGGCCGCGCAGCGGGTTGACGCCGTACCCGCGGCCGGTGCCGACCGCGCCGCGCAGGATCGCCAGGTTGGCCAGGGCGCGGACCCCGTCGGTGCCGTGCAGGTGCTCGGTGACGCCCAGGCCGTAGAGGATCGCCGGGCGCCCGGCGCGGCCGTACAGGCGGGCGGCGGCCACGACGTCGGCGGCCGGGACCCCGGTGATCGCCTCCACCCGGTCCGGCGGGTAGCCGGCGAGCAGCACGGCCAGCTCCGGCAGGCCGGTGGCGCGCTCCCGCAGGAACCCCTCGTCGGTCAGGCCCTCGGCGAGCAGCACGTGGGCCAGGCCGTGGAAGAGGGCGACGTTGGTGCCGGGCCTGGGCCGCAGGTGCACGTCGGCGTGGCGGGCCAGCCCGACGGCGCGCGGGTCGGCGACGACGAGCCGCGCCCCGCCCAGGACACGGCGGAGCAGGCGTGCGCCGACCACCGGGTGGGCGTCGGCCGGGTTGGCGCCCGCCACCAGCAGGCAGTCGGCCCGCTCGACGTCGTCGAAGGAGTCGGTCCCCCCGGCCAGGCCGAACGCGGCGGTCAGTCCCGCGGCCGAGGGCGAGTGGCAGAGCCGGGAGCAGTTGTCGACGCTGTTGCTCCCGATCACGGTCCGCATGAACTTCTGGACCAGGTAGTTCTCCTCGTTGGTGGCGCGGGCCGAGGAGATCGCCGCCACCGCGCCGGGACCGCCTGCGGCGAGGGCGGCGCGCAGGCCGCGGGCGACGTGGCCGAGCGCCTCGTCCCAGCTCACCGGCTCCAGGCGGCCGTCGCGGCGGAGCAGCGGCCGGGTGAGCCGCTCGGGCGAGGTGCGGAAGGCGTGGGCGAAGCGGCCCTTGACGCAGGCGTGCCCCCGGTTGACCGGGCCGTCGCGGGCGGGCAGGACCGCGACGACGTCCTCCCCCTCGGTCAGGACGTCCAGGGCGCAGCCGACCCCGCAGTAGCCGCAGGTGGTGCGGGTGGTGGTCACCGGCGGACGGGGCCCGGGCGGCAGGCCGGGCTCGCTGAGCGCGCCGGTGGGGCAGGTGTCGACGCAGCCGCCGCACGCGACGCAGTCGGAGTCGATCCAGGCGCCGCCGGTGCCCGGCGCGACCACGGTGTCCGCGCCCCGGCCGGTCAGGGTGAGGGCGAAGGTGCCCTGCACCTCGGCGCACATGCGCACGCACCGGCCGCAGGCGATGCACAGGTCGCGGTCGAGGCGGACGTAGGGGTGGCTGTCGTCGCGGCCCCGCCCGCCGGCGCCCCGCGCGGTCTGCGGCCCGACGCCCAGCGCGTGGCAGGTCCGGGCCAGCTCGGAGCCGTGCGCGCCGCCGTCGAGGGCGCGGGGCGGCAGGACCGAGACGATCAGTTCCACGGCCTCGCGGCGCAGCTCCCGCAGCCCTGCGGCGCCGGTCGTGATCCGGACGCCGTCGGCGGCCGGGGTCACGCACGCGGCCACGACCTTCCCGTCCGCCTCCACCAGGCAGGTACGGCAGGAGCCCGCCGGGGTGAGGCGGTCGTCGTGGCAGAGGGCGGGCAGCCCGGCCCCGGCGGCGCGGACCGCGTCCAGCAGCGTGCCGCCCGCGGCCACCCGGACGGCGACGCCGTCGACCTCGGCCAGGGCCGCCCCGGGACGGCCCCCGCCGGTCCGGCCGAGGTCCGGGCCCTTCCCGGGCCGCGGACGGCTCACCGGTCCCACCCCGCGAGGCGGTCGCCGTAGGCGCGGACCAGGCTGCGCACCGCGGCGGGCACCCGCCGCCCGAAGGCGCACAGGCTCGCCCCGTCCATCACCCGCAGCAGCCGCGCGTACTCCCGGCCTGCGGCGCCGTCCGGCCCTCCGGCCCCGGCGGAGGCCGTGATCTCCAGGCCGCGGCGGGAGCCGACCCGGCAGGGGGAGCAGGCCCCGCAGCTCTCCGCGGCGGCGAACTCCCACACGTGCCGCAGTACCTCCTCTGGGCGCAGGCTCCGGTCGAAGGCGACCAGGCCGGCATGGCCGAGGGCCGCGCCCCGCTCCGCCAGCGCGGCCCCGGTCAGCGGCACGTCCAGCCGGTCGGCGGCCAGGAAGCCGCCCAGCGGCCCGCCGACCTGCACGACGTCGAGTTCGGAGCCCTCCTTCAGGCCGCCGCCCAGCTCGGTGACGATCCGCAGCACCGGCGTGCCGAGCTCGACCTCATAGCAGCCGGGCCGGGCGAACCGCTCCGAGAGGCAGACCAGCTTCGTGCCGGTCTCGGCGCCGGTGCCCCGGCGGGCGTAGGCGGCTCCGCCGTACCGCACGATCCAGGGCACGGCGGCCAGCGTCTCGACGTTGTTGACCACCGTCGGGGCGTCCCACAGGCCCTGCCGCGTCGGGTACGGCGGGCGGGGCCGTGCACAGCCGCGCCCGCCTTCCAGGGAGGCGACGAGGGCGGTCTCCTCCCCCGCGACGTAGGAGCCGGCTCCCTCGACGACCTCGACGTCCAGGTCCGTCCCGCTGCCGTGCACGGACCGGCCCAGGTGCCCGCCGGCGTACGCCTCCCGGAGCGCGGCGCGCATGCGCTCCAGCGCCCGCGGGTACTCCGAGCGGACCAGGACCACGGCCCGGCGGGCCCCGCAGGCGTAGCAGGCCAGCGCCAGGCCCTCCAGCACCCGCTCCGGGTCGGCCTCCATCAGCAGCCTGTCGGCGTAGGAGCCGGGGTCGCCCTCGTCGCCGTTGGCGACGACCACGGTGCGGGGCGAGCCGCCCGCGGCGGCCCACTTGGCGGCGACCGGGAAGCCCGCGCCGCCGCGCCCGCGCAGCCCGGAGGCGGCCACCTCGGCGCGGACCCGCTCCGGCGTGCCGCCGGCCACGGTCTCGGGCCAGACCCGCCACGGGCCGCAGGCGCCGGTGACCCCGGCGAGCACGACCGGGTCACCGGTGGCGTCGGCGGCCGGGACCGGCGGATCCCGCGGCGGCACGCGGCCGGTGAGCTGGCCCGCGACGTCCGGGCCGGTGCGCGGGGCGTCCCCGTCGAGGCAGGCGGGACCCGCGTAGCAGTAGCCGAGGCAGCGGACGGCCTGCAGGGACACCCCGCCGTCCGGGCTCACCCCGCCGGCGGCGACGCCGAGCGCCCGCTCGACCTCGGGCAGGTGCCGGCCCGCCCGGGCGGCGAAGCAGGCCGCGGCGGTGCAGACCCGGACGTGGCGGTCGCCGTGCCCGGCGGCGAGGACGGCGTAGAAGGTCGCCGGTCCGAGCCCGGCCGCCGCGGGCAGGCCCAGTGCCGCGGCGACGCCGGGCGCCCAGGTCTCCGGGCCTCCGGGCACGCCTCCGGTGACGCCCCGAGCGCCGTCCCGGGTTCCGTCCCGGGCGCCCCCGGCCGTGCCGGGCTCGCCCCGCGCCGCCCTGGCCAGGGCCTCGGCCAGCTCGACGCCGGGGCGCCCGCGCCGGTCCGCCAGGGCGCGGAACGCGTCGGAACGGCCACTCGTGTCCACGGTCCTCTGCATTCCCCGCCCGGCACCGCGGTCTGCGGCACCGGGCGGTCCCGTGGGGCGAACTTGACCACGCCGTCACCTCCCGAGCCTCAGCCTCGTCCCTGCCGCGCACCGGACCTGCTCCGCGGGCTCCCGGCGGGGCACCACCGCAGGCCGGGGCCCTCGCCGGCGGGCACTGCTCACCGGACGACCGCGACGGGGCAGTGCGCGTGGTGGAGCACGCCGCGGCTGACCGATCCCAGGAGCAGCGAGCCGACGGCGCTCAGCCCCCGGGCCCCCACGACGAGCAACTCGGCCCCGCCGGAGGCGTCCACCAGCGCGGGAACCGGATCGGCGTGTCTGAGGTCCTCCCTCACCTCGACATCGGGGAACCGTTCCCGCCAGGCGGCGATCCGCTCCGCGACCGGGCGGCACCGAGCGCGCGCGGACTCGTCCGCGGCCGGGCCGGCGCCGCGGACGGGACCGGCCATCAGGTCCTGCGGTTCCCTCCAGGCGTGCACCGCGCGCAGTGGGCAGCCGCGCGCCCGGGCCTGCTCGAAGGCGAACGCCAGGGCGGGCTCGCAGCCGGCGGAGCCGTCCGCCCCCACGACGACCTCGCGGCAGGAGCCGGCGGGCTCCGGGCGGACGACCACCACGGCGCCGGGCGCGTGACCCGCCGTCCGCACGGGCACCGAGCCCAGCAGGGCTCCGGCGCACCCGTCCCGGCCCCGGCAGCCGACCACCAGCTCGGCCGCCGCCGCGGCCTCCTCGCTCAGGACCTCGCCCGGCGCCCCCTCCGCCAGCACGGTCGCCACGGCGACGTCCGGCGCGCACTCCCCGGCGGTCCTGGCCGCGTGATCGAGCATCCGTTCCCCGGCGTAAGCGCGGGGGTCCACCTTGCCGGCGGCCGGAGTCCCGTACGGCCGCCGATCCACCACGTGGACGATGCGGACCGGCAGACCCCGCCGGGCGGCGTCGCGGACCGCCCAGCGCACTGCCACTGCGGCAAGATCCGATCCATCCGTCCCGACAACGATAGGTTTTTCCGTTATATCCATAAGGTCCCCTTTTTTATGGGATCCCGTCCGGCAGGCCGCCGCAAGGCCGTATCCCGAAACGGGAAGGGCCCTTTACCGGCCGGGTGGCGCCGCGGACGGAAGCGGCCGTCAGAGCCGATGGACCCTGGCCGCGATGACCGGTGGGCCCGTAGCGTGCAAGGAGAAGGGGGTAGGCGATGGCATTCTCCGCCGAGGTGGACCTCACCCGGATCACGGCGGTGGTCTTCGACACCGACGGGGTCGTCACCGACACCGCCCGGGTGCACGCCGCCGCCTGGAAGCGGGTGTTCGACGCGTTCCTGCGCGAACGCGCCGCCCGGTACGGCGAGCCGCTGCGCCCCTTCGACGCCGCCGAGGACTACCTGCGCCACGTCGACGGCAGGTCCCGCGCCGACGGCGTGCGGGCCTTCCTGTCCTCCCGGGGCATCCACCCCGGCCCGGAGACCGTGCGCGAGCTGGCCGCCCGCAAGGACGCCCGCTTCCTGGCCGAGATCCGCGCCCGCGGCGTGACGGCGTTCCCCTCCACCGCGGAGCTCGCACGCGAGCTGCGGCGCCGGGGCGTGCGCACGGCCGCCGTCTCGGCGAGCCGCAACTGCGCGGAGGTGCTGCGGGCGGCCGGGGTCGACGGCCTGTTCGACGTACGGGTCGACGGCGTGGACACCGCCCGGCTGGGCCTGCCCGGCAAGCCCGATCCCGCCCTGTTCGAGGAGGCCGCCCGCAGGCTCGGCGCGGCGCCGGCCGAGACGGCCGTGGTGGAGGACGCGCTCGCCGGGGTGGAGGCCGGGCGGCGGGGCGGCTTCGGCCTCGTCGTCGGCGTCGACCGGCACGGCCGGGACGGCTCCCCGCTGGCCGCGGGCGCCGACCTCGTCGTGGCCGACCTGGCGGATCTCCGGCTCCTCGGACCCGCGGCTCCTGCGGAGAACAGGCCTACGACCCGGCAGGAGACGACGTGAACCCCTGGCTCCTGGCCTACGACGGCTTCGACCCCGCGCAGGAGGGGCTGAGGGAGGCGCTGACGACGCTCGGCAACGGCTACCTCGCCACCCGCGGCGCCGCCGCCGAGGCCCGCGCCGACGGGGTCTGCTATCCGGGCACCTACCTCGCCGGCTGCTACGACCGGCTGACCTCGCAGGTGGCGGGCCGCCCGGTGGGCAACGAGGACCTCGTCAACGCGCCGAACTGGCTGCCGCTGACCTTCCGCACCCCCGGTGGCGAGTGGTTCGCCCCGGGCCGCGACGCCGAGATCCTGGCCTGGCACCGGCGGCTGGACATGCTCCACGGGACCCTGACCTGGGTGGTGCGGGTGCGCGACCGCGCCGGCCGTACCACCTGCCTGGAGCAGCGCCGCCTGGTCTCGATGGACGACCCGCACCTGGCCGCCCTGCACGTCACGATCACGCCCGAGGACTGGAGCGGGCCGCTGGAGGTCCGCTCCGCGCTCGACGGGCGTGTCGTCAACGCCGGGGTCGCCCGCTACCGGGACCTGGAGCGCCGCCACCTGGTCCCGCTCGCCGCGCACGCGGCGGACGGCGTGGCCGAGGTGCTGGTGCGCACCGTCACCTCCCGGGTGGAGATCGCGCTCGCCGCGCGGACCACGGTGGCGGGCGCCCGGCACCGCGCGCACGCCGAGGAGGGCTGGGCCGGATGCGACCTGGCGGTGGAGGCGAGGGCCGGCGAGGCGGTCCACGTGGAGAAGGTCGTGGCCGTGCACACCTCCCGGGACCGCGCCATCACCTCGGCGGCGGAGGCGGCCCGGACCGCCGTCACGCGGGCGGCGGGCTTCGAGGAGCTGCTGACGCGGCACGCCCGCGCCTGGGAGCGCCTCTGGTCACGGGCGCACGTCGCCTCCGAGGACGACGAGGTGCAGCAGATCCTCAACCTGTACGCGTTCCACCTGCTGCAGACGGCCTCCCCGCACGTGACGGAGCTCGACGCCGGGCTGCCCGCCCGGGGCCTGCACGGCGAGGCGTACCGGGGACACGTCTTCTGGGACGAGCTGTTCGTCTTCCCCTACCTGGCACCCCGCTTCCCGGAGATCACCGAGGCGCTGCTGCGGTACCGGTGGCGGCGCCTGCCCGAGGCGCGCTGGGCCGCCCGGAGCGCCGGCCTCGCCGGAGCGATGTTCCCCTGGCAGAGCGGGAGCGACGGCCGCGAGGAAACCCCCGCCCTGCACTTCAATCCCCGCTCGGGCCGCTGGCTGCCCGACAACTCGCACCTGCAGCGCCACGTCGGGCTCGCCGTCGCCGTCAACGTCTGGCAGCACTACCTGGCGACGAAGGACACCGCCTTCCTGGCGGGCTACGGCGGGGAGCTGCTGCTGGAGGTCGCCCGCTTCTTCGCCTCGCTCGCGGTCTTCGAGAACGGCCGGTACTCCATCCGGGGGGTGATGGGGCCCGACGAGTACCACGACGGCTACCCCGGCCGGACCGAGCCCGGCCTGGACGACAACGCCTACACCAACGTCATGACCGCGTGGCTGATGCGCCGCGTCCTGGAGGCGGCCGACCTCGCGGGCGCGGTGGGCCCCGAGGGCATGACCGCCCAGGAGGCCGAGCGCTTCGCCGGCATGGCCTCCCGGATGCGGGTGTGCTTCCACGACGGGGTGATCAGCCAGTTCGAGGGGTACGGCGGGCTCGCGGAGCTCGACTGGGAGCGGTACCGGCGCGTCTACGGCGACATCCGGCGGCTGGACCGGATCCTGGAGGCCGAGGGGGACACCCCCAACCGCTACCAGGCCTCCAAACAGGCCGACGTGCTCATGCTGTTCCACCTGCTCGGGCCGGACGGGCTGGCGGAGGTCATGACCGGGCTGGGCTACGGCTGGGACGCCGGGGCGGCGGAGCGGACCGTGGACTACTACCTCGCCCGCACCTGCCACGGCTCCACGCTGAGCGCGATCGTCCACGCCGAGGTGCTGGCGCGCATCCGGCCGGGCGCGTCGGAGCCGTTCCTGGTGGAGGCGCTCAGCAGCGACGTGCGCGACGTGCAGGGCGGCACCACCGCCGAGGGCATCCATCTGGGAGCGATGGCGGGCGTGCTGAGCCTCTTCGAGCCCGCCGAACCCACCGGGTGACCCGGGGCGGGCGCCCGGCCCTGGATCGCGGCCGGCAGGCCGGACTGGCAGCGGACGATCATTACGGGATCGTCCTTGCCGACGTATTTGCCGGCGATCAGCGACAGCCGCTGGGTGCCGGTGGCCGCCGCCTGCTCCTTGAGCGGCTTGGAGTGCACGGTGTGCACGACGTAGCGGGCGGGTGCGCCGATGTACACCAGCAGGCCGTCCATGTCGCCCGGACCTCGCCCCCGCACGAACCGCACGGAGGCGAGACCGGGAGGATGCCTCCGCCGCGCGGCGGGACCCTCGCCCCTCGTCAGGACGGCTTCTCGATCGCGATGCGCCTGCCCTGCCGTTCCCGTTCGGAGATCTTCACGCTGACCTCGAGGATGCCCTTGTCGTAGGTCGCCCTGACATCGCTCTCGTCGGCGCCGGCGGGCAGGGTCACCGAGCGGGTGAACGAGCCGTAGCGGAACTCGCTGCGATGGGCCTCCCGCTCCTCCTCCCGGCGCTCGCCGTGCACGGTCAGCACGCCGCCCTGCATGGTGATCTCGATGTCCTTGTCGGGGTCGACCCCGGGCAGCTCGGCCCGGAGGACGTACCGGTCGTCCCGGACGCACTCCTCGAGCCGGATCGGCTGCCCCGCGCCCGGACGGAGCCCGGCGAAGGGCGCCTCCATCCAGTCGAGGATCTCGGGGAGCAGCCCGCGCGCCTCCGGCCGCATCAGCGAACTCATCGGCACCTCCACATTTTTCGCGGTTTGTACCTTTTGTTCCCTTTATTCCCGTTATCTCTTCGTGCACCCCTTGAGGAAGCCCTCGCGTGCATCCGGGCGGTCCCGGCCGCCGGACCGGCCCTCGGTACGCTGGGAGAACAGGCATAGGGGGCCACCATGTCCGACAATCCCAGCGAGACCCTGCAGGTCGTCTGGCGGGGCGGCAGCCGTTTCGACATCCGGACCCGCCATCACACGGTGCGGGTCGACCAGCCGCCGGACTTCTGCGGGACCGACACCGGTCCCACACCGTGCGAACTGCTCGTCGGAAGCCTAGCGGCGTGCGCGGCGCACGCCGCCGAACGCTACCTGCACCGGTGCGAGCTGCTCGCCGACGTCACCGTGACGGCCCGGTACGAGACGGGCGTCCAGCCGGCGCGCGTCAGCCGGATAGCGTTGACCGTGGAGGCTCCCGGCCTGCCGGAGGGACTGCGGGAGTCCTTCACCCGGGTCATCGAGCACTGCGCGGTCTACAACTCTCTCCGGATCCCGCCCGAGATCACCTTCCAGGTCCTCGTCGTCGACCACGATCACGCCCTGCACGGAGTGTGACGGACGGTGGCCGGGCCGGTCAGCCGTACAGCTCGGCGAACTCCGTCTCCCGCTCCTGTCTGCTCACCACGCGGGCGTCGGGCCCCGGGAACACCAGGGTCTCGTGCTCGGCGTCCATCCAGCGCACCACGTAGGGTGGCGAGCCGTCGGGGTGGCGCAGGCCGACGATCACGCCGACCCTCCGGGACTCGTGGTTGTAGGTGCCCTCGACGACCAGCCGGTCGCCCACCGCCGCCTTCATCGCGTACTCCTTCCGCCGGCCCGCGCCGGCCGTACCGGACGGCGGCCTCCGAGGGCTCACCCGCCCGGCGGGACCGTCCTCACCTTCCATCTTCCGCCCCGTCCCCGGCCGGGTGAAGGGCGGCCCGCCCCTGGGCACGGGGGGAGGTGCCTGTCGTGCGCCTGGCGCGCAGGGCCTTGTGCAGGGCGTCGGCGCCGATGACGGCGGGGATCGCCAGGGCGGCCAGCGCCCAGCCCTCGAGCGGAGGCAGGGAACCGCCCAGCGGGTCAGCCAGGAACGGGAGGCCCAGGAAGGCCAGGAGCATGACCAGCTCGGCCGCGACCGCCCCCAGCAGGAGCCGGTTGCCGGGCCAGGCCAGCCGCCCGGCCCAGCGGGTCTCGCTCCGGCAGGCGAAGGCGTTGGCGAGCTGCCCGAGCACCACCGCGGCGAAGGCGGTGCCGGAGGCGGCGGCCAGCAGCGCCGCCGGCGGCTCGGTGCCGACCGCCCAGCCGCCCAGGGCGAGCACGGCGGTGAACGCGGCCATCTCCACCGTGGCCTGGACGGGCCCGAGCACCCCGAAGACGCGACCCAGCAGGCGCCGGTCGAGCAGCGCCCCGGTGCGGGCGGGCCCCCGCATGGTGCGCGGGTTGGCCGGCTCGGCGCCGAGCGCCAGCGCGGGCAGCAGGTCGGTGCCGATGTCGAGGGCGAGCACCTGCAGCACGCTCAGCGCCAGCGGGATGGTGCCGCCGCTGACCGCCCACGCCAGGAACGGGGTGAGCTCGGCGACGTTGTCGGTCAGGTGGTAGGTGAGGAAGCGGCGGATGTTGGCGTAGGTCGCCCGGCCCAGCTCGACCGCGGTGACGATGGTGGCGAAGTGGTCGTCGAGCAGCACCACGTCGGCGGCCTCGCGGGCCACGTCGGTGCCGGAGGCGCCCATGGCGACGCCGATGTCGGCCTCGCGCAGCGCGGGGCCGTCGTTGACGCCGTCGCCGGTCATCGCGACCACGTGGCCGCGCCCGCGCAGCGCGCGGGCGATGCGCAGCTTGTCCTCCGGCGTCACGCGGGCGACCACCACGCCGTCGCGGTCGAGCAGCTCGCCGAGGGCGGCGTCGGCGGCGGGCAGCTCGGCACCGGTGAGCACGAGCACGTCCGGGTCGAGCAGCCCGACGACGGCCGCGATCGCCCGCGCGGTGCCGGGGTGGTCGCCGGTGACCATGGCCAGCCTGATCCCGGCGCGGCGGCAGGTGGCGATCGCCTCGGCGACGTCGTCGCGGGGCGGGTCCTCCAGGCCGACCA
>NZ_JBHSBM010000016.1:408452-422670 GCF_042650625.1 Planomonospora corallina | reverse complement strand
GCTCGGCCTCGTCGGCGGCGGCGGCGCGGGGATCGTCGCGCCGGGCGACGGCCAGCACGCGCAGGCCGCGCTCGCTCATCGCGTGCAGGGCTGCCTGGGCTCCCGGCGCGGGCCCGCACAGCGGCAGGACCGCGTCGGGGGCGCCCTTGAGGTGGAGCCGGCCGCCGGCGACCGCCGAGGAGCGGCGGCGGACGGGATCGAACGGGAAGCGCAGGATGACCTGCTCCTCCTGCCCGGCCCCGGCCTCCAGCGCCAGCGCGTGCAGCGCGACCTCCATCGGGTCGCCGACCCCCCGGTGCCCGCCGTCGGCGGGGACCAGCCGCCCGGTCGAGCACGCCACCGCCGAGCGCATGATCTCCGCGGCCGGGGCGGGGTCGGTCAGGTCGAGCGGGCCGTGCGGGGTCCAGATCTCGGCGACCGTCATCTCGTTGCGGGTGAGGGTGCCGGTCTTGTCGGTGCAGATGAACGTGGCCGACCCCAGGGTCTCCACCGCCTCCAGGTGGCGGACCAGCGCCCTGCTGTCCGCCATCCGCCGGGCGGCGCGGGCCAGGGAGAGGGTGACCGTGGGCAGCAGCCCTTCGGGCACGAGGGCGACGGTGACGCCGAGCGCGAGCAGGAACCCCTCGGCCGGCGCCATGCCGAGCAGCAGCGTCAGGACGAAGAACGCCACTCCGACGCCGAGCGCGATGGCCGCGACGACCTTGACGACCCGGTCCAGCCGGCGGGCGAGTGGACTGGGCGGCCGCTGCGCCGACTGGGTGAGCGTGGCGATGGCGGCGAGCCGGGTCCGGGGGCCCGTGGCCGTCACGACGGCCTCGGCCTGCCCCTCGACCACGAAGGTGCCGGCGTGGACGGCGTCCTTCTCGCCGGGCCGGACGGGGACGCTCTCGCCGGTCAGCATGGACTCGTCGACCGCCAGCGCGTGGGCCTCGGCCAGCTGAAGGTCGGCGCTGATCCGGTCACCGGCCTCCAGCAGGACGACGTCCCCGGCGACCAGGTCGGCGGCGTGCACCACCGTGCGGCGGCCGTCGCGGCGGACCGTGACGTCGGCGGGGATCAGCTCGCGCAGCCGCCTGCCCGCCTGGTCGGCCCGGTACTCCTGGGCGAACGCGAAGGTGCCGTTGAGCAGGATCACCACGACGATGGCGACCGCCAGCTGGGGCATCCCGGCCAGCAGCGCCAGGCCGGACGCGGCCCACAGCAGCAGCGCGAAGAAGTGCACCATCTGCTTCAGCAGCAGCAGCGGCACCGGGCTGCCTTCGCGTTCGGGCAGCCGGTTGGGACCGTCGGCGGCCAGGCGGCGGGCCGCCTCGGCCGAGTCGAGGCCCGGGCGTGCCTGTGGGACGGCAGGGCCGGGCCCCTGCCGCGCCGGAGGCACGGTGCCGGGGCCGGAGGCGGGGAACGCGCCGGCCGCCGGGTCATCCATCGTGCCGGGAGGGGACGGTGTGCCCCTCCCGCACCCCCTCGTCCGCTTCCTGCCGCGATCCCGGCCGCTCGTCCGCGGGGACCGGGACGACGGCCACGGGACAGCGGGAGCCCTCGATCATCTCCCGGGCGACCGTGCCCAGGCGGCCGGGGCGGCGGCTGCCGCCCGCGCTCACCACGAGCAGGACCGCGCCGGCCGAGGCATCCTCCAGGGTCTCCCGCGCCGGCCCGGCCACGACCCGGGTCTCGACGGGGACGTCCGGGTACCGCTCCCGCCACGGCGCCAGGCGCTCCTCCATCCGCTCCCGGACCGCGCCTCCGGCCGTTCCCCCGCCCCCGGCCCCGGGCTCCGCTCCGCCGGATCCCGGCACGGGTTCCGCCGCGGGCGGACGCATGGGTTCCGGCCCGGCGGCGTGCACCGCGGCCAGCCGCAGCCGCCGCAGGGCCGCCTCCCGGAAAGCGAACTCCACCACCTCGTCGGGAGCGGCCGGGTCCAGGCCCAGCACCACCGGGCCGGGCTCGGCCGGCACGGGGATCGGGCCGGGACCGCGCACGACGACCACCGGGGCGCGCGCGTGGGCCGCGACGTGGGCGGTGACGGAGCCCACCACGGAGCGCGCCAGGGAGCCCAGCCCCCGGGAGCCGACCACGACGACGTCCGCGCCCTCCGAGAGCTCGACGAGGCGCCCCGAGGCGGAGCCCTCGTACAGGTCGGCGGTGACGGCGCCGACCGCGCTGCACGAGCGCGCGCACTCGGCGCCGTGGTAGAGCACGTGGTCGGCGGCCTTGCGCAGGTGGAGCCTGGCCTCCTCGGGAGCGTCCCCGTACGGCCAGCGCCAGGCGTGGGTGACGGTGAGCGGCGACCGCCTCAGCTCGCACTCGTCCATCGCCCAGTCCAGGGCCTGCATGGAGAAGTCCGAACCGTCGTAACCGACGACGACTCCACGCTGCTCAGTCATGGTCCTCACCTCGGATCCATCGTCACCGGCGGCGGCCGCCACCGGCAGGGCACGACGTCCCGCCGGCCGGGGACCTCGGCCTCCGGCCCCGGCCGCGCGGAGGTGTCAGCCCTCCTCCAGCGTCTCGGCGAGCCCGCGCCTCCGGGTCTCGGGCGGCGTGTCGAGCGTGATCCCCAGCCTCATGATCATCTGCGGGTGCTCGCCCGAGCACAGCTCCTGCCGCAGCACCTCCCGCAGATGGGCCAGCTCCAGCGCCTGTGTGTGGAAGGCCGCGCTCACTCCGCAGGCGGAGGCGTGCAGCAGCACCCGCTGCAGGGCCTGTCCCGCGGCGACCCACTCCCGGCGGGTGTCGCCCGGCGTGGTGAGGAGGGCGACGACCCCGGTGGAGGCGGCCGCGTTCCGGTCGGCCTCGTACCCCCAGGCGTGCTCCCCGGCGTAGTCCCGCTGCGCGAAGTGGGGCTCCGTCTGCACGGCCTCCCGGGGGTAGGCGTCGGCGGGCACCCCGTCGGAGCGGGTGCTTCCCGGCGGCCTGCCCCAGCGGATCACCTCGAGGCCGAACCTCCGGTCGTGGGCCTGGATCTCCTGGGCGGCGACGGTCAGCGCTCCGAGCACGCGCACGGCCGCCGGCGCGCGCACCGGGGTCAGCGTGGCGCCCTCGGTCAGCGCCTGGACGGAGAGGTCGTCCAGGAGCTCGTCCGAGACCGGCAGGTCGGCGAAGCCCGCGCGGTGGGTGCGCCGCCGTTCGATCTCGGCGCGCAGCATCCGGGTGTGCTCGTCCGGCTCGACGGCCGGGCCCGGCCGTACGGTCGCCACCAGCGAGGGCCGGTCGGGGTCCGGCAGCACGCGGACCACCGGCTCGTGGCCTAGGGCGCGCAGGGCCACGCGCGTGTTGAACAGCGCCGCCCCGCAGCTGACGAGCATCTCCCGCCCGGATTCGTCACCGGAGCGCAGCTTCCTGTCGGAGTCGGCGCGCACGCTGATCTCGTCGCCGCGCACGGCGAACGACCAGGGCTGCGTGTTGTGCACCGACGGAGCCCGGGTCGCGGCCTCGACGGCGGTGCGCAGGTCCTGGGCGGTCTCCTCGGCGGTGTGGGTCCTCATGGCGGTTCTCCACCTCCTCCCGGGCGGAGCCCCGCGCCGTCCGGACGGTCTCCGGCGCTCGGGGCCTCCCTCCGTTCACGTGTCTTTATGCCCCGCGCCGTGGCGGGAACCCGGTCCGGCCCCGGGAAGGAGCGCCCCCCGCCCGGGGAACCCGCGGCTCACGCCCCGCCGGCACGGCCCTCGCCGGAGGTCCCCCCGTCCGCGCCCTCCTCGTCCGCCTCGCCCGGAGCGCCGGCTCCGGAGCCGTCCCCGGCGGACCGGCCGGCGGCGTCCTCCTCGCCGGGGCGGCTGCGCAGCAGGGCCTGCCCGAGGATCCTGGCCAGGTCGGCGGCGGTGACCATGCCGACGACCCGGCCCGCCTCGGCGACCAGCGCGACCGGTTCGCCGGGGGGCGCGGCGCACTCCAGGATCCGCTCGGCGGGGTCGCCGGGGGCCAGGACCCGCTCCGGCGGGAACGGGCGGGCCAGCCGGTCGACCCGGGTCCCGGCGCGCCGTTCCGGGGCGAGGGCCGCGATCGCGTCGAGCGAGACGGAGCCGGTGGGGGCTCCCGAGAAGTCCACGACGGGGAAGACGCTCTGCCGTGACCGCAGCGCCACGGAGGCCGTGAAGCCCTCCAGGTCCGCCCAGGCGGGGGCCAGGTCGGGGCCGGGGACCATGATGTCGCCCATGCGCAGCCCCCGCAGTCCCTGCCGCGCCGTGCGGGTGACCGCCTCGCCGCGGGCGGCGCCGGTCAGGAACCAGCCGATCAGCACCGTCCACAGCCCGCCGAACGGCGAGATCAGGAAGATCTGCGCGATGCCGGCGGCGACCAGGACCATGCCCAGCCCCTCCCCCGCCCGCGCGGCGCCCCGGTCGGCGCGGGCCCGGTCGCGGTGGCGCCACCAGAGCAGGGCGTGCAGCACCCTCCCGCCGTCCAGGGGGGCGCCGGGCAGCAGGTTGAACACCCCGAGCATGACGTTGACCAGGGACAGCCAGGCCAGCGCCGCCCACGGCAGCGCCGGCCCGTCGACGACGAGCACCGCGCCGAAGAGCACCGCGCCGATGCCCAGGCTGGTGAGCGGACCGGCGGCGCTGATCGCCAGCTCCGTCCCCGGGGTCCGGGCCTCCTCCTCGAGCTCGGTGACGCCGCCCAGCATCCACAGCGTGACGGACTTGACCCCGATCCCCCGGCGGCGGGCGACCAGGGCGTGGGCGAGCTCGTGGGCCAGCAGCGAGGCGAAGAACACCGGCGCCGTCACGGCGGCCACGCCCCAGTAGGACTCCCCCGGCAGTCCCGGGACGGCGGACGGCAGCACGGACGCCCCCAGGAGGGCCACCACCACCGCCACGATCAGCAGACCGGACCAGTGGACCCCGAGCGGGATCCCGGCCACCCTTCCCAGACGCAGGCTCGGCTTCATGTTTCCACGATCCCCCTCCGGCCCCGCCTCGGCACCCCCGGGAGGCCGCAGGGACACCCCAGGATGCCGCGGGGACACCTCCGGGACGCCGGGGGGACACCGCGGGGACGCCTCCGTGTGCCGGACGGCGGCTCAGAGCGCCGAGCCCGCGGCGAGCGAGAAGTACGCCTCCTCCTCCTGGTCGAAGTGGAGGACCAGCACGGCGTGCAGGCCGTACAGGCAGGCGCGCAGGTCGTCGAGCTGCTCGGCGCGGAGTCCGCCGTCGGAGGCGAGCGCCAGGTGGCGCTCCAGGCGGCGCGCCAGCCGGTCGATCTCCGCGTGCGCCCTGCTCATGGTCATCGTCACCTCGGGCCCGCCGAGCGCCCTGCCCATCGCCGGGTACAGCCGCCGCTCCTCGGCGTGCTCGTGCGGGAGCAGCCGCCCGGTGAGGAAGCCGAGGACCTCGCGGAGCCGGTCGGGCGCCTTCCCCGCGGACCGGCCGTCCAGTTCGTCGGCCGCCTGCCGGATCAGCTCCAGCGGCGGCTTCAGTTCGTAGTGCTCGGTCTCGAAGCGGCGCAGCAGGTCCTCGGTCTCGGCGTCCAGCACCGCCCGGGTGCCCCGCGCCGGGCGCAGCGCCCGCAACGCGTTGAGTATCACCGCCACGTCGATCGCCTCCTGCAGCAGGGCGCCGGCCGCGGGAGGGAGCCTGCCCGCCGCGGCGAAGGCCATGGCCAGCAGCGACAGGGCCATCCCGGCCGCGGCGCTCTGCACGGCGATGCGGCGCGAGCGGCGGGCGACGTCCATGGCGTCGGCCAGCCGGTCCAGCCGGTCGGCGGTCAGCACCACGTCGGCCGCCTGCGTGGAGGCGGCCGAGCCCCGGGCGCCCATCGCGACGCCGACGTCGGCCGCGGCCAGCGCGGGGGCGTCGTTGATCCCGTCGCCCACCATCACGGTCACGGCCCGCCCGGTCTCCTGCCGTACGGCGTGCACCTTCCCCTCCGGCGTGCGCTCGGCCAGGACCAGGTCCACCCCGAGCACCACACCCACGCTCTCGGCGACCTCGGCCCGGTCCCCGGTGAGCATGACCACCCGTTCGATCCCGGCGGTGCGCAGCCGCCGCAGGGTCCGCGCGGCGTCGGAACGCACCGCGTCGCGCAGCAGCACCACCCCTGCCGGTTCGCCGTCCACCGTCACCCAGACGGTCATGGCGCCGTCCAGCGCGGCCCGGGCCCGCTGCGCCCGCTCCCAGTCCGAGCGGGAGCCGTCCGCACCGCCTTCGCGGACCTTGCCGACCTGGACCCGCCGCCCCTCCACCACGGCCTCGGTGCCGACGCCCGGCCTCTCCCGCACCCCGTCGGGCCGGGGCGTCTCCAGCCCCCGCTCGCGGGCCGCGCGGACGATCGCCGCGGCCAGCACGTGCGCCGAGACCTGGTCGACCGCGGCGGCCAGGGCGAGCACCTCGCCGGCGGTGCGGCCGGGCGCGGGCACGACGTCGACCACCTCGGGCCGGCCGGCGGTCAGCGTGCCGGTCTTGTCCAGGACCAGGGTGCGGGCGTGCCCCAGCCGCTCCAGCGCCCCGCCGCCCTTGACCACCACGCCGCGGCGCGCCGTACGCGACAGGCCGGAGGCGATCGCCGCGGGCGCGGCGAGCAGCAGCGGGCAGGGGGTGGCGACCACCAGCACGGCCACCGCCCGGACCGCCTCGCCGGACAGCAGCCAGGCGAGGGCGGCCGCCACGAGGGTGAGCGGGAGGAACCAGGCGGCGAAGCGGTCGGCGAGCCGGACCACGGGGGCGCTGCCCGCCTCGGTCTGGCGGGCGAGCCGCACCACCCCGGCGTAGGTGCTCTCGGCGGCGGTCGAGGTGGCCCGCAGGTCGAAGGCGGCCCCGGCGTTGACCACGCCGCTGCGCGCGCTCCGCCCGGCCGCGCGCTCGACCGGCAGCGACTCGCCGGTCAGCGCCGACTCGTCCAGCAGCGCGGTCCCGGCCTCCACGGTCCCGTCGACCGGGACGGTCTCCCCTGCGGGGACCAGCAGCAGGTCGCCGGGGCGCACCCGCCCGGCGTCCACCGCCTGCGGCACCCCGTTCTCGTACCGGTGCGCCGTGCGCGGGACGCGCTCGTACAGCGCGGTCAGGTCCCGGCGGGCCCGGTGCAGGGCGTGGTCCTCCAGCGCCCGGCCGGTCGCCAGCATCACACCGATCACCGCGCCGGCCGGGTACTCCCCCACGGCGAGCGACCCGGCCAGCGCGAGCACCGCGATGGCGTCCACCCCGAGGTGGCCGGCCCGCAGCGCGGAGACCACCCACCAGACGGCGGGCACCAGCGCCACGGCGGTGACCCCCGCCCAGACCGCACCGGCGGCCTGCGCGGCCCCGGCCAGGTGGAGCAGCGCCCCGGCGAGCAGCCCGGCCACGGAGAACCCGAGGAACAGGGGCGTGCCGAGTCGTCCCATGCCGGTTCCCTCCTCCGTTCCGTCCCCGCCTCGCCCTGTCACTCCCCCGGGTGCCGGGGCAGGACCGGGACCAGGCGGAACATCCCGGTCAGCACCTCGGAGGGGCCCTCCCCGTCCGGGGCCAGCCCGGCCACGGCCCGCACCACGTCGGTGGCCGTCACCATCCCCACGAGGACCTCGCCGTGCTCGACGACGGCGACCGCGTCGGCGCTGGCGCCGAGCATGGACTCCGCGGCCTCGGACAGGCGGCTGTCCGGCGGGACCCGGGGGCAGCCGTACTCCGCGAGCAGTTCGGCGACCCGCACCCGGGACTGCTCGGCGGGGCCGCCCGACCAGGCGGCGGCCAGCTCGTCCCTCGCCAGCACCCCCCGCAGCCGGCCGCCGGTGTCCACCACCGGCAGGTGGTGGACACCGGCGCAGCGCATGATCTCCCAGGCGATGAGCGGCGACTCGTCGGGGCCGACGGTGACCAGCGTGCGGCTCATCACCCGCGCGACGGGAAGATCGCGGACGTCCATCATGTCTCCTTCCGGGCCCGCACCACCGCGACGGGGCAGTGGGCGTGGTGCAGTACGCCGTGGCTGACCGAGCCCAGCACGGCCGAGCCGAGCGCGCCCAGGCCGCGCGAGCCGACGACGACCAGGTCGGCCTTCTTCGACTCGTCGGACAGGGTCAGGACCGGGTGGCCGCAGATCACCGTCTTTTCCACCGTGACCTGCGGGTACTCCTCCCTCAGCGGGGCGAGCGTCTCCTCGGCGACCTGCCGCTCGGCGGCGAAGATGTCCTCGACCAGCGGAGTGTAGGCGGTGGCGCCGGCGCCCAGGACGGGCATCTGCCAGGTGTGGACGGCGTGCAGGACGGCGCCGCGCCGTACGGCCTCGGCGAAGGCGTACCGCAGGGCGGCGGCCGAGTGCTCGGAGCCGTCGAAGCCGACCACGATCCGGCCGCGGACCTGCTCGGGCACGTTACGGACGACCACGACGGGCGTGTCCACGTGGCCGCTCACCGCGAAGGAGACCGAGCCGAGCACCAGTCCGGCGAAACCGCCCAGGCCCCGGCTGCCGAGCACGACCTCCTCCGCGCTCTCCGCCTCGCGCCGCAGGACCTCGGCGACGCCGCCCCGCTCCAGGGCGGTGCTCACCTCGATCCCCGGCTCGTGCCCGCGCGCCACGTCCTCCGCCAGCTCGGCGACGCCCTCGCAGTGCTCCGCGACCGAGTCGCGGAAGCCGGGCGGCGTGTCCAGCGGCAGGTCGTAGGCCCACGGCTCGCACACGTGCACAATCCGCAGGGCGCAACCGCGCCGCGCGGCGTCGGCGGCGGCCCAGGCCACCGCGGCCGTCGAAGCGGGGGAGCCGTCCACGCCCACAACCACATGCCTTGTCATCTGATCCTCCTCGGGGGGTGCCTTCTCCTCCATCCGACCGCACCGCGGATCTCCGTGCAGCGGCCGAAAGACCCGGAGGGCGGGGACCTCGGTCCCCTGCCCCGGAACCTCCCCCGCGATGGGATGGGGATGCGGGGGAAGCCGGGAAGACTCTCCGCAGGAGCCCTGCCCGCCCGCGGGCCGGCCCGCCCGACGAGGAGGAGAGATGCACGTCAAGGTCGAGGACGTCATGACCGCCCAGGTGACGTCGGTCAACGGCTGCACGCCGTTCAAGGACGTGGCCGAGGTGATGATCAACCATGAGGTGAGCGCGGTCCCCGTCGTCGACGGCGAGGGGCACGTCATCGGCGTCGTCTCCGAGGCCGACCTGCTCCGCAAGGAGGAGTTCAAGGAGCAGTACTACCAGGAGGGCTACCAGCCGCCGCTGCGCGTCCGGCTCCGCCGGCGGCTCGGCGGCCGGGAGGACGCCCGGCGCAAGGCCACCGGGGACACCGCGGCGGAGCTGATGACGTCTCCGGCGGTCACGATCCGCTCCGCGGCCTCGATCGTCTCGGCGATCCGGCTCATGGAGGAGCACGGGGTCAAGCGCCTGCCGGTGGTGGACGCCGAGGGGCGGCTGGAGGGCATCGTCAGCCGGCAGGACCTGCTGAAGGTCTTCGTCCGCGACGACGCCGAGATCGCCCGCGAGGTGAACCAGGACATCCTGGGGCGGCCCCTCTGGGAGGGCCCGCACGACGCGACCGCCACGGTCGAGCGCGGGATCGTCACCCTGAGCGGGCGCATGCGGCTGCGCCGGGACGCCCGGCTCGTCGTCCGGCTGGTCCAGCGGGTGCACGGGGTGGTCGACGTGGTCGACCGGCTGGAGTGGGAGACCGGCGGCACCGACCGGAAGGCGCCCTGACCATCCGCGACCGCGCGCTCAGGACCCGGACGGAGGAGGTCCGCCGTCACCGGCCGTCCGGGTACGGCGGAGTCCTTCCGCGGTCCCTCCCCCGGAGGCCTTCCGCGGTCCCTCCCCCGGAGGCCTTCCGCGGTCCCTCCCGCGGGGGACGCGCCGCGGGAGGGACGGGTCACAGCAGGCCCCGGTCCCGGGCGTAGATCGCCGCCTGGGTGCGGTCGCGCAGCCCGAGCCTGCCGAGGATGCGGGAGATGTGGTTCTTGACCGTGCCCTCGCTCAGGTAGAGGCGGCCGGCGATCTCACGGTTGGTCGCGCCCCGGGCGACCAACCGGAGCACCTCGAGTTCGCGGGCGGTCAGCGCCGCTTCCGTCCCGCCGGCGGCCGGGCCGGGAGGCCCGGGGAGCGCGTCCGCGGCGCCCGCCGGCGCGGGACGGGTGAGAGCCGCGGCCAGCCGGGCGGCCGCCGCCGGGTCGAACTGCACCACCCCGGCGTGCGCGAGCCGCACCGCCGCGGCCAGCTCCCGCGCCGGCAGGTCCTTCAGCAGGTAGCCGGTCGCGCCCGCCCGCAGCGCCTCCACCACGTACTGCTCGTCGTCGAAGGTGGTGAGCATGACCACCCGGCAGGACGGGGCGCGGCGCCTCAGCTCGGCCACGGCCCGGATCCCGTCCATCCCGGGCATGCGCACGTCCATGAGCACCACGTCCGGCCCGAGCTCCACCGCCCTGCCGACCGCCTCGCGGCCGTCGGCGGCCGTGCCGACGACCGTGATCCCTGGCTGGATGCCGAGCAGGGAGGCGATGCCCTCCCTGATGAGGCGCTGGTCGTCGGCGACCAGGACGCGAACGCTCTCCTGCTCCCCGGTCACGGCCGTCCCCCCCGATCGGGCCCGTGCCGATCGGCTCCGCGCGGGATGGTGACGGTCAGGCGGGTGCCCTCGCCCGGCCCGCCCTCGAGATCGATCCTGCCCCCGGCGAGCTCCGCCCGTTCCCGCATGCCGAGCAGGCCGAACCCCTCGCATCCGGGCGTCAGGCCCCTGCCGTCGTCGGCGACCGTCAGCCGCGCGGCCGCCCCGTCGAGGACGACGCTGACCGAGACGCGGGTGGCGTCCGCGTGCCGCCAGGCGTTGGTGATGCCCTCCTGCGCCGCGCGGTACAGAGTGGTGAGGGTCTGGGAGTCGTACCCGTCCTCGTCGCCGGTGAACTCCAGCGTGACGGCGGCCCGCCCGTCCCCGGCCAGTCCGTCCACGAGGCCGGACAGCGCCGGGGCGAGGCGGAACGGCGCGCGGTCGGCGCGCAGCGCGCGCACCGACCGCCGCACGTCGTCGAGCGCGCGCCTGGCCGAACCGTGCGCGTCGTCGAGCGCCTGCCGCGCCGCCCGGGGGTCGAGGTCCTGGAACGCGGCGGCCTTCTCCAGCAGCACGACGACCGCCGTGAGGTGATGGCCGAGGTCGTCATGGATGTCGCGGGCGAGCCGGTTGCGCTCGGCCGTGGCCGACAGCTCGGCGACCCGCTCCGCGTAGGCGGTCAGGTCCCGGTGGGACTCCTCCAGCCTGGCCCTGCCCCTGCGCTCCTCCACCGCCACGGCGGCCATGGCCACCGCCAGCACCAGCCCGACGCAGAACATCAGCAGGTCGGTGACCTGCTCCACGTCGGTGTACCAGCGGGGGGCGCCCAGCTGGTGGCCGGCCACGACCAGTCCCGCGCAGGCGGCGGCGAGCACGACGGCGGCCGTCCGGCCGAAGGAGAAGTAGGCGGTGAACGGCACCAGGACGAACAGGATCCGCGACAGTCCCGAGCCGTCGGCCGCGGCCACGACGGCGAACAGCGCCACGCGCGCGGCGAGCAGCGCCGCCGCCGGCCCGCGCGGGGTGCCGGCGGGGTGGCGGCGGTGCTCGGCCAGGTCGAGCCCGAGCAGTACGGCCAGGCCGCCGGCGAACCAGGCGGGCCGGGTGGCGCCCAGCCCGGCCAGCCCGGCGTACAGGCCGGCGGCGAGCACGGCGCCGTAGAGGACGGGCGAGACCCAGAAGGGCCGGGGGCAGGGGGACACGGCGCAAGCCTACGACCGGCGGGCGCGGGGATCGATATGCCGGAAGGCACGTGCCGGCCGGATGCCCGGCGCGGCACGTGCCGGACCTGGCGCCCGGTCCGGACAGGGCCTACCGGCCGCCCGCCGGCGCGGGCGACGGCAGGTCCCGGCCGGGCACGCCCGGCCGCCGGACCGCGTCCGCCCCGGACCACACCCGCGCCGACAACCAGACCAGCGTCGCGCAGACGGCCACGTGGACGAGGCTCGTGAACGGCGTGTCGGGCAGCGGAGCCAGCGCGGTCAGCAGCACCAGCGAGACGACGTAGGCCGCCGCGGCCGGGCGCGGGAACACCCGGGCGCGCCACATCGACACCCCGAACAGCACGGTGCCGGCGACGAACACCGCCATGCCGCCGAAGACCGCGAACCGGGTCGGTCCTGCCATCAGACCGGCGGCGACCGGCGCGTCCAGGAAGAACACCACCAGGTTCAGGGCGAACGCCACCCCGGTGAACAGCCCGAGGCCGACCGTGTTCACGGCGTACGCCACGGCGCCGAACCGACCGGCGGCCGCGCCCTGGTGCAGGTGGAAGGCGGTCAGGGCGGGCGGCCCGAAGGCGGCGCCGAGACCGATGACGAAACTCGTGACGGCGGTCTCGCCGGTGAACGCCTCGGCGATCCCGGGCAGGCCGATCGACAGTCCCAGCAGGACTCCGCAGACCGCGCCGAAGCGCGGCAACCATGAGGGGGACATCGGATGAAGCTCCTGTTCGGTGATGTGGGACGGTGGGAGGACGGGCGGGGCGACGGGAGGCGACGGAGGCGATGGAGGCGATGGAGGCGATGGGGAGGCGGGCCGGTGACGGAGAGGGACAGCCCGACCCTAGGAGCGGCGGACCGGGCGCCGGGAGTGCCGGACGGCCCGATCCCGGGCCGGAGGTCACCCCCGCACGTGCCGCCCTCCGTCCCGGACGGCACGTGCCGCGCGGGACCAGCCGGAACACTCGCACCGCCGCGGGACCGGCCTGACCGCTCGCACCCGCAGGACCTGCCGGACCGCTCACACCGCCACGGGACCGGCCGGACGCGGCGCCCTGGCCGCACCTGTGCGGCGTCGGACGGCGGAAAAGGGGTAGGCGACGCCTGTGCGCGTCCACGACTGGTTCCTGACCGCCGGCGAGCGGGGCAATCCGGCCAGCCGGATCGACTCCCGGCACGGCGACGGCGTCGCCTGGTCCACCGGCAACACCGTCCGGCCCCTCGTGCACGGCGCCGCGTACTTCGCCGACCTCCTCGCCCGGGTCCGGGAACTGCGCGAGGGCGACCTGCTGCTCTTCACCGACTGGCGCGGCGACCCCGACGAGCGGCTGGACGGCCCCGGCACCGAGGTCGCCTCCGTGTTCGCGGACGCGGCCCGGCGCCGCGTCGTGGTCAAGGGCCTGATCTGGCGCTCCCACTGGGACCGGCTCCGCTTCAGCGCGGAGGAGAACCGCCAGCTGGGCGAGGAGATCGAGGCGGCGGGCGGGGAGTACCTGCGCGACATGCGGGTCCCGCCCGGCGGCTCGCACCACCAGAAGCTCGTGGTGCTCCGGCACCGCGGCGACCCGCGCCGCGACATCGCCTACGTCGGCGGCATCGACCTGTGCCGGTCCCGCCGCGACGACGCCTCGCACGCCGGCGACCCGCAGGCCGCGCCGATGGCGGCGGCGTACGGTCCCCGCCCGCCCTGGCACGACGTGCAGGCCGCGATCCAGGGCCCGGCCGTGGGCGACGTGGAGGCCGTCTTCCGGGAGCGGTGGACCGACCCCCAGCCGCTGACCCGCAACCCCGTGCACCGCCTGGCCGACCTGCTCCGCCACGACGACACCCGGGCGGACCCGCTCCCGGCGCAGTTCCCCGACCCGCCCGCGTGCGGACCGCACGCCGTGCAGCTGCTGCGCACCTATCCGCAGCGCCGCTCCCGCTACTCCTTCGCCCCGCGGGGGGAGCACAGCGTCGCCCGCGGCTATCTCAAGGCCCTGCGCCGGGCCCGCTCCCTGATCTACATCGAGGACCAGTACCTGTGGTCGCCGCAGGTCGCCGAGTGTTTCGCCGAGGCGCTGCGGGACCGGCCGGAGCTGCTGATGGTCGGCGTGCTGCCGCTCCACCCCGACCAGGACGGCCTGCTCGCCGGGACCCCGCAGGTCCTCGGCCGCAGGCAGGCCCTGCAGGTGCTGAAGGAGGCGGGCGGGGACCGGGTGGCGGTCTACGGCGTGGAGAACCGCGTGGGCACGCCCGTCTACGTGCACGCCAAGGTCTGCGTCGTCGACGACACGTGGACGACCATCGGGTCCGACAACTTCAACCGCCGCTCCTGGACCTACGACTCGGAGCTGACCTGCGCGGTCCTCGACGAGACCTCGGACGGGCGGGAGCCGCGCGATCCGGGCGGGCTGGGCGACGGCGCCCGGCGCCTGCCCCGGGAGCTGCGCCTGGCACTGGCCCGCGAGCACCTCGACCGCGCCGACGGCGACGACCGCGACCTGCTGGACCCGCGCTCGTTCTTCGCCGCCTACGCCGCCGCCGCGACCGCGCTGGAGGACTGGCACGCCTCGGG
>NZ_JBHSBM010000016.1:383094-408390 GCF_042650625.1 Planomonospora corallina | reverse complement strand
CGGGGTGAACCGGCCCCGGCCGAGCCGCGCGCCGGCGGGGAAGGCGGGCAGCCGCCCGGGCCGGGACGGCTCCGCCGGCACGAGCCCGCTCCCCTGTCCCCGTGGGCCGCCGCGCTGGTGACGCCGATCTACCGCGTCCTGTGCGATCCCGACGGCCGACCGCGCGCCATGCGCCGCACCGGCGCGTACTGACCGGGCCGGGCACCGCGCCCGGGTGCGGTGGTCAGGCCGGGCACCGGGCGGAGCCGCCCTGATCGGGCCGGGCACCGGACGGGGCCTCCCGCCCGGGGACCCGGCCCCGGGCGACGTCGGCCAGAGTGATCTCGGTGAGCAGCCGCTCCTCGTGGTCGCGGAGCGCACTCCACACCTCGGCCAGCGCCCCGGCCACCCCCGGGTACTCCCCCGGCCCGCCGCCCTCGGGCACCCCATCGATGATCATCACGACGTCGGCCAGGGTGATCTCCTCGGCCGGCCGGGTCAGCCAGTAGCCGCCGTCGGAGCCGCGCCGGCTGTGCAGCAGGCCGCCCCGGCGGAGCTGCAGCAGGATGTTGTCGAGGAACCGGCGCGGGATGCTCTGCGCCTCGGCGATCCTCTCGGCGGGCACAGGTCCCGGCGGCGCGGCGGCCAGCTCCACCGCCGCGCGCAGGGCGTACCGGGTCCGGGCTGAGGTCCGCACGGGCTCTCAGTCCGCGGCCTGCCGCAGGCCCCAGCGGCGGCGCAGCGCGCCGTCCGCCGCGCCGAACAGCATGTCCACCACGATGCCGATCACCAGGATCACGATCATCGTGGCGAGCAGGCCCGGGGAGTCGGCCAGCTCCCGGGCGTAGTGCAGCTGCTCGCCGAGGGACGGCTGGTTGGCGATGATGACCAGCAGCTCGCCGGCCATCAGGGAGCGCCAGGCGAACGCCCATCCCTGCTTGAGCCCGGCCAGGAACGACGGCAGGGAAGCCGGCATGATCACGTGCCGGTAGAGCCGGAGCCGCCGCAGGCCGAGCATGTGCCCGGCGCGCAGCAGGAGCGGCGGGGTGTAGTCGACGCCGGTGATGAGCCCGTTGGCGATGGACGGCGCCGCGCCGAGCACGACGACGAACATGATCGCGCTCTCGGTCAGGCCGAACAGCAGGATCGCCAGCGGGAACCAGGCGATCGACGGCATGGTCTGCAGGCCCGTGATGAGCGCGCCGACGGCCCGGCGGAGCGGGCGGATGCGCGAGACCAGGGCGCCGACGACGACGCCGGCCGCTATGGCCAGCGCGAACCCGGCGACCGCCCGCCGCATGGTGACGGTCAGCGCCGTGTAGAACTCGGCCTCACCGAGGCGGTGCCCCAGCTCCGCCAGGGTCGTCACGGGACCGGCGAAGACGTACTCGGGCCACCAGCCGGCCAGCACGACCAGCTGCCAGGCGGCCAGGACGAGGGCGACGGCGGAGGCGATCGGCCAGGCCCCGGCCCAGATCCGGGAGGCGGGGCCGCGCCGCCGCCGGACGGTCAGCTCCAGCGCGTCGAGCCCGGCCAGCTGCCGGGCGTGGGCGTCGCCCTGGCGGGCGCGGGCGTCAACGGCCATCTCGGGCCGCCTTCCGGGAGGGGCTCCCCACAGGAGGAACGCCGGGGACGGCGGGGTCAGCGGCCATGGCGCATGACCTCCTGGCGGAGCCGGTCGGTGATCTCGGCGGCCTGCCGGGCCACCTCGGCGGAGTCGGTGCGGCGGGGCCTGGGCAGGGTGACCGGGAAGTCCTCCACGACCCGGCCGGGGCGGCTGCTCAGCAGCACCACCCGGTCGCCGAGCCGTACGGCCTCGCGGACGTTGTGCGTGACGAACAGGACGGACAGGTTCCGCTCGCGCCAGATGCGCTCCAGCTCGTCGTGGAGCAGGTCGCGGGTCATCGCGTCGAGCGCGCCGAACGGCTCGTCCATCAGCAGCACGTCGGCGTCCTGGGCGAGCGCGCGGGCCAGCGCGACGCGCTGGCGCATGCCGCCGGAGAGCTCGTGCGGGCGCTTGGCGCCGAACCCGTCCAGGTGCACGGTCTCGAGGAACTCCGCGGCGCGCTCGCGGCGTTCCTTACGGGAGACGCCCCTGGCCCGCAGCGCCATCTCGACGTTGGCCGAGACGGTCAGCCAGGGGAACAGCGCCGGCTCCTGGAACATCATCGCCACCCGGCCGCCGTCGGCCTCGATCCGGCCCGCGGTGGGCCGGTCCAGGCCGGCCACGAGGGAGAGCAGGGTGCTCTTGCCGCAGCCGGAGGCGCCCAGCAGGCAGACGAACTCGCCGGTCCCGACCGTCAGGGAGACCTCGTCCAGGGCGAGCAGGCCGGTCCTGCCCTGGCCGTACATCTTGGAGACGGCCTCCAGCCGGACGGCGGGCTCGCGGCCCTCCGTCCGGCCTGCGGCCTGCTCCGTCGTCGGAGCGGTCACGTGCTCTCCTTCCCACCTTCGCCGGTCACTTGTCGGAGATCGGGGACTCGCCCTTGGCGGCGAGGACCTCGTTGAGGATCTTCAGGTCGTAGATGCCGGCGAGGTCCACCGGCTCGAGCAGCCCGACCTTGACGGCGTGGTCGGCGCTGCCGACCAGGGACGAGGCGATCGGGTCGTTGGTGAAGGTGATGTTCTTGAACGCGCGCTCGAGGACCTCCGGCTTGAGCGGCTTGCCGGTCAGCTTCTCCAGCGCGGCGTTGGTGGTCTTCGCGGCGTCGGCCGGGTCGGCGGCGATGAGTCCGTTGGCCTCGACGTGGGCCTCGATGAGCTTGCGCACCGCCTCCGGGTGCTCCTTCGCGAACTCCTGGCGGACGATCAGGTGGGTGATCACGAACTCCTTGCCCGGCCACAGGTCGCGCTCGTCGACCAGGACCTCGCCGCCGCTCTCGGTGACGAGCCGACTGGCGAACGGCTCGGGCACCCAGGCGCCGTCGATGTCGCCGGTGGCGAAGGTCTGGATGGTCTGGGAGTTCTCCTGCGGCACGATCGAGACCTCGCCGCCGCCCTTGGTGTCGGTCTTGACGCCCTTGGAGTCGAGCCAGTGGCGCAGCGCCACGTCCTGGGTGTTGCCGAGCTGCGGCGTGGCGATCTTCTTGCCCCTGAGGTCCTCGACGCCGTCGATGCCGGGCTTGACGACGAGGAAGACGCCGCCCGAGGCCGCACCGGCGACGATCTTGATGGCCTCGCCCTTGGACTTGGCCCAGGCGTTGATGGCCGGGTTGGGGCCGATGTAGGTGGCGTCGATCGCGCCGGAGAAGATCGCCTCGATCGCCGCGGGACCGGCGTTGAAGGTGCTGGTCTTCAGTGTCGTACCGGAGCCGAGGTGCTCGGCGTACAGCCCCTTCTCCACTCCGACCAGGGCGGTGGCGTGCGTGATGTTCGGGAAGAAGCCGAGCCGGACCTCCGCCGGGCCGCTCCCGCCGCCCTCCCCGGCCGCGGCGGTCGTCGCGGGCTCGGAGCTCCCGCAGGCCGCGGCCAAGGTGGTGAGCGCCAGGGCGGCCAGGGCGGCCACCGCTCCGCGGACCCTGCGAGCGTTCATCAGTTCTCCCTATTTCCCACTTATTTAGTAGACTTAGTGTGTTTATAGGGCCCGGACGGCCTCCCGTCAAGCCCCGACCGGGATCCGGCCCCGATCGCGCGCCCGGGACGGTCGCAGACGAGGACGTCCGGCCGGAGACCGAGCGCCCGCGCGATGGCGACCCTCTGGCGCTGCCCGCCGGAGAGCTCGTGCGGGCGCCTGCCCGCCAGCGCCGGGGAGAGCCCCACCCGGTCGAGCAACTCCAGCACGCGCTCCCCCGGAGCGCGCGGGACAGGCCGAGCAACGGCTCGGCAACCAGGCGCCCCACCGCGTGCCGGAGGTCGAACGACTCCAGCGGGTTCTGCGAGACCAGCTGGATCGCCGGCCGCCGGGGGCGGCGCGCGCGCTCGGGCAGCCCGCTCCAGCGCCGCCCGTGCAGCCGCACCTCGCCGCGCAGGGGGTCGAGCAGCCCGAGGATGAGACGGGCGAGCGTGGTCTTCCCCGACCCCGACTCCCCCACGATGCCGAGCGTCTCCCCCGGCCCAGAGTGAAGGAGACGTCGTCCACCACCCGGCGGGGGCCGTACGCCGCGGTCAGGCCGGAGGCCTCCAGCACCGGGACCGAGCGGTCCACCGCCCGCGGTGGCAGCGGGACACGTCCCGGCACGGGTGTGGACCCGGAGGGCGTGGACGGAGCCCCGGAGGGCGCGGGCGGCGGCGGCGCGGACAGGCGCGTCCCCCGTGACGCCGCCGAGGGCACGGCGGCCAGCAGGGACCTGGTGTAGCCGTGCCCGGGGTCCGACAGGACCCCGGCGGCAGGCCCCTCTTCCACGACGGTCCCGTCCTTCATGACGAGGATCCTGTCGGCGATCGAGGCCACGACGGCGAGGTCATGGCTGATCATGAGCAGTGCCGCGCCCGCCTCCTTGCGGCCGGCCGGCAGCCGCAGGATCTGCGCCTGCACTGTGGCGTCGAGCGCGGTGGTGAGCTCGTCGGCGATGATCAGTTCCGGACCGGCCGCGATGGCCGAGGCGATCAGCCCCCGCTGCCGCAGCCCGCCGGAGAGCTGGTGGGGGTACTGCCCCGCCCGGAGCGGCGGGTCCGGCACGCCCACGGCCTCCAGCAGTTCCAGGACCCGCTCCCCGCGCCGGGCACGCGGGACGGCGCCGTGCACGGCGAGCGTCTCGGTGATCTCGTCCCCGACGGTGCGCAGCGGGTCGAGCGAGACGAGGGCGTCCTGCAGGACCAGGCCCGCGAACCGCCCGCGCACCCGCCGCCAGTCGCGCGGGCCGAACGACAGGGCGTCCCGCCCCGCGATCCGCAGGCGGGCGGCGCCCACCCGCGCGCCGCGGCCGGCCGGCCCGAGCAGGGAGCGGGCCGTCACGCTCTTGCCGGAGCCCCACTCCCCGACGAGGGCCACGCACTCGCCGGGCGCGATCGTCAGGGAGACCCCGCGTACGGCCTCCACCCCCGCGGAGGGGAAGCCGACCCGCAGGTCCTCGGCCTCCACCAGGGGAACGGGCACGCCGGCCGAGGCCGCCGGCCGGGGCCCCATCCCCACGAAGCTGAGCCCGGAGGCGGCGATGACGGCCTGGCCGAGCCCGATGGTGGCCAGGACGGGGACCGGGCCGAGCACGTTGGGCAGCACGTGCCGGGCGACGATCCGGGCGCGGGCGTGCCCGAAGGTCACCGCCTGCTCGACGTGGCCGGCCCGCCGGACCACGAAGGTCTGGGCGCGCACCACCCGGGCGTAGGTGGGGATCTGCGCGACGCCGATGGCGAGGATCACGTTCCCGGTGCCCGGGCCGATGATCGCGATGATCAGGAGCGCGAGCACCAGCTCGGGAAAGGTGGCCAGCACGTCGAAGGAGCGGGCCAGCGCCTCGTCCGCCCACCGGGGCGCCAGCCCGGCGGCCAGGCCCAGCAGCAGGCCGGCGCCTGTCGCGAGCGCGGTCGCCAGGACGCCGATGCTGAGCGAGTGCCGTGCGCCGTGCACGACGCGGGAGAACACGTCCCGGCCGAGGTGGTCGGTGCCGAACCAGTGCTCCGCGCCCGGCGCCTCCAGCGCGCGCACCGGGTCGGCCGCCAGCGGGTCCGTCCCGGTGAGCAGGCCGGGCGCGGCGACCGCCACGGCCAGCAGGACGAGGAGGGCGGCCGGCACGGCGGCGGCCGGGCCGTAGGGTCGCGGGCGCCCCGCACGCGCGGGGGCGGCGGCAGCGGCTCCGGCGGCCATCAGGTGCTCCTCAGCCGGGGGTCGATGACGCGGTAGGCGAGGTCCGCGGCGGTGTTCACGCACACGTAGACGGCCGCCGAGAGCAGCACCACGGCCATGACCACCGGCATGTCCCGGCCGGTGACGGCCTCCAGCGCGACCTGTCCGAGGCCGGGGCGGCCGAAGACCGCCTCGGTGATGACGGTCCCGCCGAGCAGGCCGCCGACGATCCAGCCGGCCAGTGTGACGGCGGGCAGCAGCGCGTGCCGGAGGGCGTGCCGGGCGACCACCGCCCGCTCGGTCAGCCCCCGCGAGCGGGCGGTGACCGCGAACGGCTGCTCCAGCGCCCGTTCCAGGCCCTCGCGGAGCACCTGGCCGAGAGTCCCGGCGATCGGCAGTCCCAGGGCCAGGGCCGGCAGCACCAGCGCCGAGGCGTCCCGGTCACCGGAGACAGGGAACCAGCCGAGCGTGAAGGAGAACAGCGACAGCAGCAGGATCCCGATCACGAACGGGGGCACCGAGACCGCCATCAGCTCGGCGGCGGAGGCCGTACGGCGCGGCCACGCCGACCGGCCGGCGGTGGCGAGCGCGACGAGCAGGGCGAGCAGGACGCCGACGGCCACGGCGGCCAGGGCGAGCTTCGCCGTCGGCGACCAGGACGTCGACGGTGTCGCCGGGCGCCGCCAGCAGGGCGGCGTAGGCCGCGGTGGCCGCTGCCCAGAGCACGGCCAGCCCCGAGGCCGACCGCCGCAGCAGCGCCCGTGCGTGGCGGAGGTACGGCGTGCCCGTGCGCTGCCGGCTCATGTGCCCAGCGAGACGTCGTAGGCGCTGCCCGGGGTACCGGTGACGGGCGCGAACCCGATCCCCTTCACCTCGGCGCGGGCGGCGATCTGGTCGGCGGGCACGTAGAGCGGCAGGACGATGGCGTGCTCGGCCACGACCGCCTGCTGGACCTTGGCGTACAGCTCCTTGCGCTCGGCCTGGTCGGAGCCGGCGGCGGCCTCGGCCAGCCACCGGTCGACCTCCCCGTCGGCGAAGTGGGTGCGGTTGATGGCGGCGCCCAGCGGTAGGCCGGATTGCGCCGGTAGTGCACCTCCTGCCCCTGGACGTACCGGTCGAGGATGAACGGTCCGGTGCCGACGACGCCGGGACCGCCCGCCTTGAGGTCCTTGGCGCTCCTCAGCGACTTCGGGGAGACCTGCCCGGCGTACGGCGCGGACAGGAAGTCCAGGAAGAGCCCGTCGCGCTCCTTCAGCACGAGTTCGATCTCGTACGGCGCGACCACCTCCGCCCGGTCGAAGGATCGCAGCTGGATCGCGGCCACCGAGGGGTTGTAGCCCGGGGTGAGCAGCTGGTCGAAGTTGGCCTTCACCGCCGCGGCGTCGAACTTCTCCCCGTCGTGGAAGGTGACGTCCTCGCGGAGCTTCAGGGTGTAGGTCAGCCCGTCGTCGGAGACCTCCCACGAGGTGGCGAGCCAGGGCAGGAACCCGCCCTCCGCGTCCCGCGCGAGCAGTGCGTCGAACTGGTTGAACACCAGCAGCCTGGCCTTGTTCTGGGCCCACAGGTGGGGGTTGAAGGTGACGGGCTCGGTCTCCACGGCCCACACCAGGGAGCCGCCGGCCGCCGCGCCGCCCGCGGGCCCGGACTCCCCTCCGCCCGAACCGCACCCTGCGAGCGCCAGCACGGCGGCGAGGGCGAGGGGGAGCACGCCTCTGCCGAATCTTCCTCGGGGGAATCTCATCTTCTTCTCTCCTCGTCTTTCGGCCACGGCGTCTCAGGCCACGACGCGCAGGCGGGTGCCGGCCGCGTCCCGGAGCGCCGCCGGCGCGGTGCCGGCGCGCGCAGCTCCTCCAGGCGCGGCGCGGGCGGGCCCTCCGCCACGAAGGCGGAGAATCCGGCGAACCACGGGTCCGGGGCGAGCCGGCCCGCGGGCAGTCCCGCCAGCACGGCCCGCACGGAGCGCAGGCCACCGATCAGGGCGAGGTCCGCGCTGTGCGCCGGATCGCTCCGGCGTTCCAGGGCGGCCGCCAGGTAGCCGTCCATCCACCGCCGGAGCCCGGCCGCGTCGCCGAACCTGATGCCGTGGAGCGGGCGGTCGATCCGGCCGACGTCGAGGCGGTCGGCGACCGGGACGGCCCTCCGGCGGCCGGAGTCCCCGGAGCCACCGCACCACCGACCCTCCACCCCTCCACCCCTCCACCCCTCCGCCTCTCCGGCCCTCCGAATCCCGCACTCCCGGCCCGGACCCCGGCAGGGGCAGGCCTCCGGGACGGCGCCCCGATATCCCTAATTTCCTACCAATTGTGTTGACAATAGGCGGACGCCCTGCCTACGGTGCCACCGTGACGACCTCGGTTCTGCTGACCATCCGGGGCCACGTGGACTTCTGCCGCGTGGCCAGCGCGCTCTGTCGGTCCTTCCGTCCCCTCGCCCACCCCTGAACGGAAGGAAAGCAACCATGTCATCCCTCACCATCACCCCGGTCGCCGGCCGCATCGGCGCCGTGATCTCCGGTGCACGGCTCGGCGGCGACCTGCCCGCCGACGTCGTGGCAGAGATCCGCCTGGCCCTGCTCACGCACAAGGCGATCTTCTTCCGCGGCCAGGACCACCTCGACGAGGAGCAGCAGGTGGCCTTCGCCGGCCTGCTCGGCGAGCCGACCACCGCGCACCCGACCGTGCCCTCGCTCGACGGCAACACGCACATCCTCGACCTGGACTACAGCGGCGGCCAGAAGGTCGACCGCTGGCACACCGACGTGACCTTCGTCGACCGGCCCCCGCTGGCCTCGGTGCTGCGGGCCGTGCAGGTGCCGGAGGCGGGCGGCGACACGCTCTGGGCCAACACGGTCGCGGCCTACGAGCACCTCCCGGCCGAGCTGCGCGACCTGCTCGACCGGCTGCGGGCCGTGCACACCAACCAGTTCGACTACGCGAAGGTGGCCTTCTCCGACGACCCGGAGCGGGCGCGCCAGTACGCCGAGGTCTTCGCCTCCACCGTCTTCGAGACCGAGCACCCGGTGGTCCGCGTGCACCCCGAGACCGGGGAGCGCGCGATCCTGCTGGGCGACTTCGCCAAGCGCCTGGTCGGCCTGCCCTCCGAGGCGTCGGCCGCGCTCATCCGGCTCGTCCAGGAGCAGGTGACGCAGGTCGAGAACACCGTGCGCTGGAGGTGGGCCCCGGGCGACGTCGCGGTGTGGGACAACCGCGCCACCCAGCACCGGGTCGTGCACGACTTCGGCGACCGGCCCCGCCGCCTGCACCGGGTCACCGTCGCCGGGGACGTCCCGGTGGGCGTGGACGGCCGGCCGAGCACCGTGCTCACCGGTGACGCCACCGCCTACTCCCCCGTCGCCGCCTGATCCTCGCGACGCCCTCGGGACACTGTCGGCGAAGCAGATCGAACGGAAGCGGCCTCATGACCACAGATGTGGTCATGAGGCCGCTTCCGTTGTGTCGCTGGGACGCGCTTCGCGAAGGGCCGATCCAGAGGACCACGGCGGCAAGGCAGTCCTGGCTGTTCGTATGCCTGCCGCACTCCAGCCGCGCTCTGCGGCCTGCCAGGTCTCGCGGCCTGCAGGACCACAGCCCGGTAGAACGTCAGACGATGCCGAAATCCCGTCGACAAGGCCGTTTCCGGCCGCCTATGTTGCAGATCATGACAGAGAGCCCCGTCGGCGGTCGGTGCGACTGCGGCGCGATCGCCGGCCCGCTGGGCACATGCGTGGATTATTACCACGCCATCCTCTCTGAGGAGCAGACCGATCCTCACATGTACAGGTGGCACGCGCCTGTGGTCTGTGCGTATCTCCTGCAACATCCTTCCAGAGCTCACGAGAAGTACCTCGACGGTCAATTCCGCCAGCTGCAGCTCTACCTGGACAAGGGCCTCGACGCGCTGCTCCGCGTGGCGGCTCATCAGGTGGCGAGGAACAGGCACGGGGCACGGTCGAGCTACGACATGGCGCCGCTGGCGGCGTACGAGCCGCTCCCGCCGGGCGGGCCTCCCAGGCACTTCCGCGCTACGTTCTGCAGGTTGCCGTTCAGGGACGGCAGCTTCGTGTCCGCTGGGCATCTGGCATACGGACACCGCATCGAGGCCATCGCCGAAGCGACCGTGGAGTCCTGGAGATCCATCCAGGACTGATACTTGGGAGCACGCCCCGGGCGCCTCTGCGTGGCCTCGCCTCAGAGGCGGTCCGTGCGGCCCTCGGAGCGGCGCAGCGCCGCTGCCGGCAGGGGGATCGCGGGGAACGGGTTGTCGGGCGGCAGGACGACCCGGCGGGGGTTCTTCGCCAGCCCCGCGGCGTCCAGGTGGAGCAGCGCGGAGCCGATGCCCGCGGCGCCGGCCATGTAGCCGGTGTCCGCCGTCACCTCCTCCGGCCGGAGCCTCCGGTACGCCTGGTACCAGCGGTAGCCCCGGCCGTCGTGGCCGCTGGCACGGCCGACCAGGTCCTCGGCGAGCGTCCGGGCGAACTCCAGGTACGACTCCTCCCCGGTCGCGGCCCACAGCCCGGTGAACAGCTCCACCAGCCCGGCGGTGCCGCAGCACTGGCAGGCGGTGTTCCAGTAGCCGGCCGTCCGGCGGCTCGGCACGCCGCTGCGCACGACGCCGTGCGCGAGCCGCCGGACCCAGTCCAGATCGCCCTCGTCGCCGGCCACCCGGTACAGCTCGTAGAACATCCTCGCCACTCCCGCCGACCCCGAGCAGAACCCCAGGTAGTGCAGGTCACGCCCCTGCGGCACGTGATGCGGGACCAGGGCGCACCGCTCGCCCACCGCGCTGACCTCGCGGACGAATCCGGCGCCCCGGCGCGCGGCCTCCAGGAAGCGCCCGTCACCGGTCACGCCGTACAGGCGGGCGAGCAGGAAGGCGGTGCCCGCGGTCCCGGAGAGGAATCCGGGGGTGACGGCGTCGGCGGGCAGGTCGGGGCGGTCGCCGAAGCGGTGACCCGGCACCACGAGACGGGAGATGCGCCGGCCGGCCTCCGCCGCGATCTCCGCGTAGGCGGGGACGCCGAGCGTCCCGGAGGCGTGCAGCAGGCCCAGCACGATCCCGCCGTCGCCCCGCTGCGCCGGATCCCTCGACCAGCCGACGCCGTCGTCCAGCGGGCGCGCCGCGCGCACGATCCGGTCGGCGGCCCGGCGTGCCTCGGCGGCGAACTCCTCCCGCCCGGTCGCCCAGGCCACCTCGGAGAGGGCGAAGACCACGCCGGTCAGGCCGTGGTAGAGGGACAGGTCCGTCTGGTCGCGCCAGGTCGCCGCGAGGTAGCGGGCCCCGGCCCGCGCGTCCTCGAGGTAGGCCTCGTGGCCGGTCGCGGCGGCCAGGTCCAGGAAGAACAGCACGATGCCCGCCGCTCCGGCGTAGAGGGAGGCCGGCTCGGCGGTCAGGGCCGACCGGCCGCGCGGGTCCGGGTTGGCCCTCCAGTGCCGGCCGCGCCCGTCGTCGACGGCGGCCGACCGTATCCACCGCCCGGCCATGATGGCGGCGGTCAGCGGGGTCTCGGCGCGTGCGCTCGGCGAGCGGGTCTGATCCAGGCTCATGGCTAGATTATCCCACACACTTGGTAGGAAATTAAGGTAAACGGGGAGAGGGAGAGACGCGCATGCCCCTGCCCGGCTTCCTGGTCATCGGCGCCCCCAAGGCCGGTACCACGGCGCTGCACGCCGCGCTCCGGCGCCGCCCGCCGCTACCCGACCCGCGCCAGGGCCCGGCGGGCGTGGGCGCGGACGTCCGCGTCGCTGTCGGACAGGGCTCCGCGCAGCGCCCCGGCGACCTCCGGCCGCTCCGCCCAGGCGCCCAAGGCGAGCACGGCCGCCTTGCGCACGTCGAGGTTGGCGTCGGCGAGCGCGCCGACGAGCGGCCCGGCCGCGTGCTCGGGACCGGCCGCCCCCAGGCACCGGGCCGCGCCGACGCGCACCTGCCAGGCGGGGTCCGCGAGGGCCTGCACGGCCAGGTCCGCCAGCGGGGCGCCCACTGCCCCGGAGGACTCCAGCGCCTCCGCCCGCACCAGCGGATCCGGGTCCCGGGCGAGCACCGCCAGCGCCTCGGACGGCTTGCCGATCACGCCCAGTCCTCTCGCCGCCTGGACGCGGACCTCCCGAGAGGCGTCGCCCGCCGCGGCGGCCACCAGGTCGCACGCGTCGAGCTAGACCAGGCCCCGGATCGCCTCGATCCCGTCCTCGTGGTGAAGGGCAGGAAGCGGGCGTCCGCCTCCGCGTCCGGGTCCTCGACCCAGACCGCCTTGTCGGCGAACCAGCGGGTGCCGGTGGCGGCGTCGGGCACGTAGGCGGCGCGGACGTCCGCCGCCCCGTCCTCCAGCGCCTTCGCGACCGCGCGCAGCAGGCAGGTGGGGGTCGCCGCGGGCCGGGTGGCGCTCTCGCCGGCGAGCCAGAGCTCGGAGGCGGTGGCGGGGTCGTTCACCGGGACCCCGCAGACGGGGTCGGTGCCGGAGATCCGGGCCGGGTTGGCGGTGGAGGCGCTGTCGGTGTCGTAGGCCGGGCCGTACGCCTTGCGCAGGTAGGAGTCGTTGACGAAGCGGGACAGGTCCACCCCGGAGAAGCCGTCGCCGATGCGCTTGAGATAGGGCACGTCGTGCTCGTGGGCGGCCCGCAGCCGCGGTTTGAGGGTCACATCGAAGGTGGAGATGCCACCGGGGCCGTTGTAGAGGTAGACCACCTCGGGTGGGAGCCCGGTCTCCTCCGCGACGCTCTCGGCCGCCTGGAGCGGGTGCTCGTGCAGGTGGCGGGTGGCGTCGATCTGCGCCTTGAGGAACGCGTCGACGACCTCGGGGTGCTCCTTGGCTAGGCCGCGCGCAGCACGACGCCGTGGAAGGTCGGCACGTCCAGGGCGGCGCCGTCGTAGAGCAGGCGGGCCTTGTCCTGGAAGACGAGCAGGCCGGGCCAGGCGACGAACTGCGCGTACCCCTGGACGGTGCCGGCCTCCAGCGCGGAGGCGCCGACCGGCGGCTGCTGGTTGACCGTCTCGACCTCGCCCACCGGGTCGATCCCGGCCTTCTCCAGCGCCTGGACCAGGGTGCCGTGCCCGGCGGAGCCGACGCTGGCGGAGATCTTCGTCCCCTTGAGGTCGGCCAGGGTCTCCGCCTTCGCGTCCTTGCCGACGACGACCATGTTGAGCGCGCCGCGCAGGTTGTAGCCGGTGATGGAGACCAGCTCGGTGCGGGCCGAGTCGATGCCCTGCGTGCGGGAGGCGTTGATCAGCAGCGGGTAGTCGCCCATCGAGCCGATGTCGATCTTCCCGGTGCCGTCGCCGCCGTCGCCGCCCGCGGCCCCGGCGACGGAGCAGCCCGCGACGGTCAGCAGCAGGGCGGCCGCGGCCGCAGGTCGGCGACCTGCCTGGCGCGGTCGGCCCGGCGCCGCCGCGCCTCGGCCATGACGGGTACGGCCGTCGCCCTCTCCATGCCCGCCTCCCGGTGTCCGTCGACGTGATGACGGGCATAACCCTACTCAACCGATAGGGATAATCGTATAACAGTCGGATTGCGCCACTCATGATGCCGATTACACCTCTGCCACCTGGCCTTTCTCCGCCGGGACCTCCCGAACCGCCACCCCCGCCGCCTCAGTTCCGGCAGGACCCCCTCACCGAACCGGTACGCCTCCTCCAGGTGCGGGTAGCCGGAGAGGAAGAACTCCTCGATGCGCCGCGGATCCAGGAGATCTTCTCGGCCACCCGGGCGGGCGGCTCGCCCCAGGTGAGGTAGACGTCGGCGTGCGCGACGGCGACCGGCCCGGCCGCCGCGGAGGACCCGCCGAAGTAGATCTCGGGCACCGGGTCGGGCGGGACGGAGACCGTCGAGCCCTCCACCCGGTAGTGCTCCCCGGTGAAGTCGTACGGCTCGCCGCTCCAGGCGCCGCGCACGACGGACAGGAACTCCCCGGTGCGCGCGTACCGCTCGTCCTTCGGCAGGTGGTCTCCGAAGCGGCGCTGCTCGGCCGGGTCCCCGCCCGTCACGACGTTCAGCAGCAGCCTGCCCCGCGACAGCCGCTGGTGGGCGGCGGCCATCTGCGCGGCGAGCGTGGGGGACAGCACGCCGGGCCGGAAGGCCACCAGGAACTTCAGGCGCTCGGTCTCCCGGGCGAGGGCGGCGGTGACGAGCCAGGCGTCCTCGCACCATGTGCCGGTGGGGGTCAGCACGCCCTCGAACCCGAGCCGCTCGGCGGCGCGGGCGATCTGGGCGAGGTAGTCGATGTCGGGTTCGCGGAAGGACTCCGCGCCGCCGCTCCCCCGGCCCAGGCCGTACCCCCGGCGCGCCCCCTGCCCCGTGCCGACGAGTCCGCGGCTGTCGCCCGCGGTCGGCAGGAACCAGTGGAACCTCATGACGAAGCCTCCGCGTCCCGCCCGGACCGGCTGGGCGCCCCGCCCGCGTCCGGCCGGAGGAGACCGGTCACCGCCGCGGCCGTCACCGCGACGTCAGGACCGGGCCGGTCAGCTCAGCTCGTCGAGGTTGACCACGATCGCCTCCTGCGTGCTGCGCGCTATCACCACGATGGCCTCCAGCCTGCTCTGGTTCTCTCGGTTCGCCGGTCACCGGTCAGCAGCCACGCCTCGATCTCCCCGACGGCCGCCTGGAAGCGGGGCAGGGTCGCCAGCGGGCGGCCGAGGTTGGCGGGGGTGCGCTCGTTGAGGTAGCGCACCGGCCAGTCCCGGGCCGCGCGGGCGATGCCGTGGTAGAGCGCGCCCAGGACGACGTTGTTCCAGCCGAGGAAGGCGGTCCCGCGCCCGGCGGGCGGCGACCGTGGCGGGCAGGCCGCCCCGGGCCGGGCCTGGTTCAACCTGGACCGGATGTGGGCGGTCGCGCTGGTGGGCGCGGGCGTGCTCACCCTGCTGAACGCCCGAGGCACAGGCAATCCATGTATTCCCTATTGACTTATAGGTAAATCTGGGTCAGAGTCGGAACCGCGGGCGGCGGTGTGCCTCCGCCACCTCCTCCGGCCGCGCCGGCCGCAGGCCGGCGCACCTCCGCCCCGCACGGCGGCGGGCCCCGGGCCCACAGCCGCCTCCCGCTCGCCGTCCGGCGAGCCCGCCCCCTGGACGCGGGCGGGGGACCCGGGGGTGTCCCCCGCCCGTACCGCGGCGGCCCGCGAGGCCGCAGAAAGGCACTCCCATGAGTGAGTCGTCACCACCGCCGACGGAGCGCGAGAGCCGTACCGCGTTCAACGAGGACTGGGCCGCCACAGCCCTCGGCCTGGTCCTGCTCCTGCTGGTCGTCACCGGCGTGATCCCGACAGGGCTGGTGCCGTGATGAGCACCGGAGACATCACCGCCCGCCCCGAGGGCACCGCCGGCGACGCCGCCCGCGCCCCGCGGGCCGAGGGCGCCTCCCCCGCCCCGGCCTCCACCGCCTGGCACTGGCCCGCCCTCGGCGTCCTGGCCGTCCTGGTCCTCGCCGCGGCCACCCGCTACCTGGAGCAGAACGTCCCCGAGTGGTTCGCCGGGTCGGACCTGGCGGCGGCCGTCGAGTACCCCGTCTACGCCATCGCGCTGGGGCTGCTCGGCAACGCCGTCCTCACCGGCACCGGTCTGCGGGACCGCCTGGCGGGCGGGTTCCGCACGGAGTTCTTCATCAAGACCGGCCTGGTCCTGCTCGGCGCCTCGATCAACCTCAAGGTCATCGTCACCGCCGCAGGCCCCGCCATCGTCCAGGGCGTCGTGCTGATCAGCACGGTCTTCCTGTTCACCTGGTGGCTCGGCGGCAGGCTCGGCCTCGACCAGCGGCTGCGGGCCCTGCTCTCGGCGGCCGTGTCCATCTGCGGCGTCAGCGCCGCGATCGCCGCGGCCGGGGCCGTCCAGGCCCGGCGCGAGCAGCTCGCCTACAGCTCGAGCCTGGTCATCGCCTTCGCCCTGCCGTCCATCTTCATCCTGCCCGCCCTCGCCTCCGCGCTCGGGCTCAGCCCGGAGGTGGCCGGCGCCTGGGTCGGCGGCAACATCGACACCACCGCCGCCGTCACCGCCGCCGGAGCCCTCGTCGGCGAGGACGCCCTCACCGTCGCGACCATCGTCAAGGTCACCCAGAACGCGCTCATCGGCGTCGTCGTGGTCGCGCTGACCGCCTGGTTCGCCTTCCGCGTCGAGCGGCGCCCCGACGCCGCCCGGCCGGGCCTCGGCGAGCTGTGGCGGCGCTTCCCCAAGTTCGTGCTCGGCTTCGTCACCGCCTCGGTGATCGCCACCTGGTACCTGACCACCGTCCCGGCCGCCGAGGGCAAGGCCGTCATCGGCGTCGCGAACGACCTGCGGACCTGGTTCCTCATCCTGGCCTTCGTCAGCATCGGCCTGGAGTTCCGGGTCTCCTCGCTGAAGGAGGCCGGCTGGCGCCCCGTCGGGGTGTTCGCCGCCGCCACCGTCGTCAACGTCGTGGTCGCCCTGGGCCTGGCCGCCCTGCTGTTCAGCGGCTTCACCGTCGCCGGCTGACCCCGGCCCGCGGGAAGGGCTCCCTCCTTTCGACGGGAGGGAGCCCTTCCCGCGGGCGGGCGGGCCGTACCCGCCGGTGGGACCCCCTTACGAGTCAGAAAGAGAACATGAACCCGTGCACCACCACGTCCCCGGCGCCGGCCCTGTGACGGACTCCATGACGGACTCCGCTGCGGACTCCATGGCGGACGACGAACCCCGCGGGCCCGCCGCGGCCGCCCCCGCACCGCCCGCCGGCGTCCCGCACCGGCGCGTCGCGATGTCCGTCCTGCTCGGCGCGCTGACCTCGGTGGGGCCCCTCGCCATCGACCTCTACCTGCCCGCGCTCCCCCGGCTCGCCGCCGACCTGGGCGTGAGCGCCTCGGCGGCCCAGCTCTCGCTCACCGCGTTCATGGTGGGCCTCGGGGCCGGGCAGGTGGTCATCGGGCCGCTCAGCGACGCGTTCGGCCGCAGGCGCCCGCTGCTCATCGGGTTCGCGGCCTTCTGCGCGGTCTCCGTGCTGTGCGCGGCGGCCCCGTCCATCGAGGTCCTCGTCGCACTCCGCCTGCTGCAGGGGCTGACCGCCGCCACCGGCGTCGCCCTGACCAAGGCCATGGTCCGCGACCTGTACGGCGGGACCGAGGCGGCCAGGTTCTTCAGCATGCTGATGCTGGTGACCGGGCTGGTGCCGCTGCTGGCGCCGCTGCTCGGGGCGGAGCTGCTGCGGGTCACGCCGTGGCCGGGGCTGTTCGGGGTCCTCGCGGGGGCCGGTGGGCTGCTCTGGCTCTCCGCGCTGCTCGCCCTGCCCGAGACGCACCCGCGGGACCTGCGGACCGGGACCGCCCCCGGCGCGGTCCTGCGGCCGCTCGCCCGGGTGCTCGCGCACCGGGCGTTCCTCGCCCCCACGCTCACCGCGGCCTTCGCCAGCGGCGCGATGTTCTGCTACGTCTCCACCGGCTCCTTCGTCCTGCAGGAGGTCTACGGCCTGTCCCCGCGGGACTTCAGCCTGCTGTTCGGCGTGAACTCGGTCGGCATGGTCGCCTGCGGCCAGCTCGCCGGGCGGCTCGCCGGGCGCGTCCCGATGCGCCGGATGCTCGCGATCGGGCTGGCCCTGTCCGCCGCCGCCGGGGCGCTGCTGCTCACCGCGGCCCTCGCCGGCCTCGGGCTGCCCGTCGTGACGACCGCCCTGTTCCTGATGACCTCCGGGACGGGCATGGTCTACCCGATGGCGCTGACCATCGCCATGTCCAGCCAGCCCAGCTCCCGCGCGGGGAGCGCCTCGTCCCTCTTCGGCCTGACGCAGTGGACCATGGGCGGGATCACCGGCCCGGTGGCGGGTACCTTCGGCACCGGTTCCCTGACGCCGCTCGCCGTCACCGTCGCGGTCCTGGGCCTGGCGGGATTCCTGGCCGGGACCCTGCTCCTGCGCGCAGAGGCCTGAGCCGCGCGAGAAACCGGCGCACGGGGACGGGCCGTACGCAGCCGGGCGTACGGCCCGCCCGCCTCCCCGGCCGTGCGCGTACGGCCCGGCCGTGCATACGGCACGGCCCCGGGCCCGCCTGCGCGAGGCGGGGCCGGGGCCGGGTGCGCGGGAGACCGCCGGAGGTCAGGAGGCGGCGAAGGGGACCAGGGCCGTGCCAGCGCCGCCGCGCACCAGCCCGACGCCCGCCCAGAGGTTGGGCGCGACCTCCAGCCCGTCGCGGGAGCCGCCGTGCAGCCGGATGCCGAACCGGAGGATCCTGCCCTCGGCCGCGGCCAGGCCCCGGATCCACTCGCTCTTCTCCGCCACCGCGGCCGGGGGGGTCGCCCCAGGTTGTGGCGGCTGTCACCGCTGGTGGGCGGGAACCAGTGGAATCGCATCGGATGTCTCCGTCTCTCTGCGGGTGGGCGGTGCGGGCCGCGCAGGGTCATGCCGGGCCCTGCTCCCGTGCGCGGGACCGCGCGGGACCGCGCGGGACCCGGTGGCCCCGGGGTCCGCGCGGCCGTCACCTGCCGTGCCATGCCCGGGCCAGCAGCTCGTAGGAGCGCACCCGGTCGGCGTGCGCATGGGTGACGGTGGTGACCAGCAGCTCGTCGGCCCCCGTGACGCGCCGGAGCATGTCCAGCCCGTCGGCCACCGTCTCCGGCGAGCCGACGAACCGCGTGTCGAGGCGGTCGGCGACCAGCGCCCGGTCCTCCTCGCTCCAGACGTGGGCGTCGGCCTGCTCCGGGGTGGGGTAGGGGATGGCGCCCTGGCCGCTGCGGATGCTGCGCACCCAGAGCCCGTACGGCTTGGCCAGCTCCCGCCCGGTGGCGTCGTCCGCGGCCACGACCGCGTCCGCGGAGACGATCACGTACGGCTCCGCCAGCGCCCGCGAGGGTTTGAACGCCGCCCGGTATGCCTCCACGGCCTCCAGCACGCCGGACGGGCTGACGTAGTAGTTCGCGGCGAACGGCAGGCCCCGCTCCCCCGCGACCTGCGCGCTCCGGCCGCCGCTGCTGCCCAGGATCCACAGCTCGACGCCGGCGCCCTCCCCCGGTACGGCGTGCACGGGCAGCCCGTCGGGCGAGCGGTAGGTCCCGTTCAGGAAGGCGGCGATGTCGTCGACCTGGTCGGCGAAGTCGGGGGTGCGCGCCCCCGGCTGCTGCAGCAGCGAGGCCTGGAAGGCCAGCCGGGGGGAGGTGACGAGCACGGAGTAGTCGAACGGGGGCGGGATGAGCAGGCCGTCGACGACCCGGCTCTCCCTCCCCCGTCCGGCCGCGGGTCCGGCGCCGCCCGGGCGGGGGTCCGCCGAGCCCGTGACCGGGCCGCGCTGCTCCGGCACCGCCTTCCCGGCCTCCTCGGCCCGGCGCTGTCCGGAGCGGCCCAGGCCGAGGTCGATCCGGCCGGGGTGGAGGGCGTCGACGAGGCCGAACTGCTCCACCACGTCCAGCGGCGTCCGGTGGCCGAGCTGCACGGCTCCGGAGCCGACCCTGATCCGGCTGGTCACGGCGGCCACCAGGGCGATGAGCACGGCCGGGGCCGAGCTGGCCACCCCGGTGGCGAAGTGGTGCTCGGCCAGCCAGTAGCGGTGGTAGCCGTACTCCTCGGCGCGGCGGGCCAGGTCGAGGGTGTTGCGGAGCGCGTCCGGCACGGTGCCGCCGGCGGGGACCGGCGCAAGGTCGAGGATCGAGAGCGGAACGGTCATGACGTCCCTCCGGGGAACGGCCGGCTGGGGATCTCCTTGCGCAGCACGGGGGCGATCTCTGCCTGGAACAGCTCCAGCGCCCCGCGGTGCCGCGCGGGGGTCAGGCCGCCCGCGTCGGCCTGCAGGTGCATGACCTCGTGGCCGAAGCGCCCGTGGTAGCGCAGGACCTTGTCGATGATCTGCTGGGGGCTGCCGACGAGGATGGAGCCGCGTTCGACGGCGTCCTCCAGGGTGGGGAAGACCGGCTCGACGCCGTGCCGGGCGAGCAGCGCCGTCCGGGCGTCGAAGATCGGGCGGTAGGTCTCGATCGCCTCCTGGGAGGAGGGGGCGCTGTAGTAGCCGGCCGTGCCGGCGCCGACGAGGGCGTCGGCCGGGTCGTGGCCGTGGTGCGCCCAGCGCTCCCGGTAGTGGTCGATCAGCTCGGCGTAGGGCTCGATGGGGTGGGTGACGTTGGCCGAGAAGAGCGGGTCGCCGTACCGGGCGGCCAGGTCCACCGACTCCCTGCTGGTGGCGCTGCCGTGCCAGACGCGGATCTCCCGCTGCAGGGGGCGCGGCCCCGTTGCCCTTGCCGATGATCAGCTCCAGGCGCCCGCCGGACAGGTGGTCGAGGGTGGCGTAGTCCTCGAAGGCCCGCACTGGGTCCAGCAGGCTCAGCGTGGTGACGGCGGTGAAGAGCCGGATCGCGGAGGTGCGGGCGGCGATGTGGCTGAGCACCACCGGCGGGGCGGAGGACAGGAACGGCCGCTCGTGCCGCTCGCCGACGCCGAAGCCGAAGCCGTCGAAGCCGAGCTCCTCGGCGAGGACGGCGTCCGCGACGACCTCGCGGAAACGCTCGGTGGTGGACGTCGTCTTCCCGGTGACCGGGTCCGGACCGTGCGCGATGAGGGTGATGAGCAGGAACTTCACGGCGTCACCGCCCCGGCGTACCGGTTGGCGGGCCGGGGCAGGCCGAGCAGCCCGCGCAGGGTGCGCGCCTCGTAGCCGGCGTGGAAGGCGCCGCGCCTGCGCAGGCCCCGGTCAGGCCGCGGGTGACGGCCTTCAGGTCGTACGGCAGGCTGCCGGGGCGCAGCCGGTAGCCGTCGATCCCGGCCTCGCGCCAGTCCAGCAGCAGGTCGGCCAGCTCCTCCGGGGTGCCGGTGAACACGGCGGCGTCGGAGGTGAACTCGGCCCCGTCCAGCTCGTCGAGGCGCGCCTTGCGCGCGGCCGCGTCGCTTCCCAGGAAGACGACGAGGTCGGCGAAGACCTTCAGCGGCTTCCCTTCGCGGGGGGGCGGACCTGACCTGTCCGACGATGGACTCGGCGTGGCCGCGGTCGTGCGGGGTCACGTCCACCACGTCGGCCGCCTCCTCGAACAGGTCGGCGAGGAGCTCCGCGTCCGGGGCGGCCGGGTCGAGCTCGGGGATCTCGCGGCGCCCGACGTTGCCGGCCTCGGCCCGGCGGGCGGAGACCCTGGGCCGCCACCCGGCCCGGCCGCCGCTGACGTGGTCCAGGGTGGCGATGCCGACGGCGACGTGGAACGGCTCGGTGTGGGTGGTGGTGGCGGTGGGGACGAGCCCGATGTTCCTGGTGAGCGGGGCGAGCCGGGCGGCGAGGAGCACCGCGCCGAAGCGGCCGCGGACCTGGTCGGTCCGCTCGTCCACGGCGTCGGGCAGGCTCGTCTGCAGCGCGAGGGAGTCCTCGATGGTGACGAAGTCCAGCAGGCCGCGCTCGGCCTCGGCGACGAGCCCGGCCCAGTAGCGGGCGCTGAACAGCTTCTCCGGCCGGGCCGTCACCTGCCGCCAGGCCGCCGGGTGCCAGCCTGCCCCGTCGAGGGCGACGGCCAGGTGGAGTGGTCGGATCATGATGCTTCTCCCAGTGACGCCGCGGTGGCGGGGGCGCCCGGGACCGCCGGGGTCACCGGGGTCACGGCACGCGGCTCGGCTAGGCCGAGGTGGTCGCGGAGGGTCCTGCCGGTGTGCTCGGTGCGGAAGACGCCGCGCTCCTGCAGGAGCGGGACCACCCGGTCCACGAACTCGTCCAGGCCGCCCGGGGTCAGGTGCGGCACGAGGATGAAGCCGTCGGCGGCCTCGGCCTGCACGAACTCGTCGATCCGCCGGGCGACCGTCTCCGGGGTGCCGACGAACGACTGGCGGCCGGTCATCTCGATGACCAGCTCGCGGATGGTCAGGTTCTTCTCCCGCGCCACCGCCCGCCACCTGGCAGCGACCGCGGCGCGGTCGGCGAGCCGTACCCGGCCCTCGGTGACGTCCCGGTCCGGCTCGGGGTCGACGTCGGGCAGCGGCCCCTCGGGGTCGTAGGCGGACAGGTCCCGGCCCCAGATCTGCTCCAGGAAGGCGATCGCGTCTGGGGGCCGACCTGGAGGCGGCGGATCTCCGCGGCGTTCTCGGCGGCCTCGGCGTCGGTGTCGCCGAGCGCGAACGTCGCCGCGGGCATGATCTTCAGGTCGCCGGGGCGGCGGCCGTACCGGGCCAGGCGCCGCTTGGCGTCGGCGTAGAAGGCGCGGCCGTCCTCCAGTGTGCCGTGGCGGCTGAAGACGACGTCGGCGGTGGAGGCGGCGAACTCCCGCCCCTCGTCGGAGTCACCCGCCTGGATGATCACCGGGTGCCCCTGCGGGGAGCGCGGCAGGGTGAAGTGCCCGTCGACGGTGAAGTGGCGGCCGGAGTGGCGGACGGCCCCGATCCCGCCCTGCCGGACGAAGATCCCCCTGCCGGGGTCGGCGACGACCGCGCCGGGCCGCCAGGAGTCCCACAGCGCGCGGGCGACCCCGACGAACTCCGCGGCCCGCGTGTAGCGGTCGGCGCGGTCGAGGAAGCCGCCGCGCCGGAAGTTCTCCCCGGTGAAGGCGTCGGAGGTGGTGACCACGTTCCACGCGGCCCGGCCCTCGCTGAGGTGGTCCAGGGTCGCCAGGCGCCGGGCCAGCTCGTAGGGCTCGTTGAAGGTGGCGTTGACCGTGCCGGCCAGCCCCAGCCGCTCGGTGACGGCGGCCAGCGCCGACAGCACGGTCAGCGACTCGGGGCGGCCGACGACGTCGAGGTCGTGGATGCGTCCCTTGTGCTCGCGGAGCCGCAGGCCCTCGGCGAGGAAGAAGAAGTCGAACCGGCCGCGCTCGGCGGTCCGCGCGAGGTGGACGAAGGAGGAGAAGTCGATCTGGCTCTTCGAGCGGGGGTCGGCCCAGACCGTGGTGTTGTTGACGCCCGGAAAGTGCGCCGCCAGGTGAACCTGTCTGCGGGGTGGGCCCGCAGGAGTGGGCATCGGGAACGCTCCTCGACATCGGTGGCCGGGAGAGGGGCACCCGGCCCCGGTGACGCGCGGGGTCCCCGGTCCTCTCCGGTTCCGGCCGGGGCGGCCCGGGCCACGCACAGGGCTCAGCTCCCGGGGCGGCCCGGGCCACGCAGAAGGCTCAGCTCCCGGGGCGGCCCGGGCCACGCAGAAGGCTCAGCTCCCGGGGCGGCCCGGGCCACCCAGAAGGCTCAGTCCCCGATGACCCGGGCCACGCAGAAGGCTCAGTCCCCGATGACCCGGGCCACGCACAGGGCGAAGTCGCCCGGCGGGTCGGTCCACCAGCACTCCAGGGCGAAGCCGGCCCGCTCCAGCTCGGCGCGCACGCCCTCCCGCCGGAACTTGGCGGAGATCTCGGTGCGGATCTCCTCCCCCGCGCCGAGGACCAGCTCCAGGTCCAGCTCGGGGATGCTCACCCGCTGCCCGTCCACCGGGCGCAGGCGCATCTCCATCCACTCCTGCCCGGCGTCCCAGGCCGCGACGTGCTCGAACGCCTCGGGCACGAAGTCGGCGCCCAGCTCGCGGTTGATCACGCGCAGCACGTTCCGGTTGAACTCCGCAGTGACGCCGCGCGCGTCGTCGTAGGCCGCGACCAGCCGGTCCGGGTCCTTGACCAGGTCGAACCCGAGCAGCAGGGAGTCGCCCGGCTCCAGGACCGAGCGCAGCCCGCCGTAGAACGAGCGGCGCCCTTCCGGGTCCAGGTTGCCGGCGGTCGAGCCGAGGAACGCGACCAACCGCCTGCCGCCGCCGGGCAGCGCGTCCAGGTGCCGCTCGAAGTCGGCCACCAGCGCCCGCACCGCCAGGCCGGGGTACTCGGCGCCGATCCGCCGGGCCGAGGCGACGAGGAAGTCGCCGCTGACGTCGACCGGCACGTACCGCCGGAGCGTGCCTGCCGCCCGCAGCGCGTCGAGCAGCAGCCGGGTCTTCTCCCCCGATCCGGCGCCCAGCTCGATGAGGGTCTCCGCGCCGGTCGCCGCCGCGATCTCGCCCGCGCGCTCGCGCAGGATCGCCTTCTCGGCGCGGGTGAGGTAGTACTCCTCCAGCCGGGTGATCTCCTCGAACAGCTCGCTCCCCCGCTCGTCGTAGAACCATTTCGGCGGCAGGCTCCGCGGCGGCGCCGCCAGTCCGTCGTAGACGTCCTGGCGCAGGGACTTGGCCAGGTCGTCCGGGGTCAGGTGGCGCTCGACAACGGGTCCGTGCATACGACCTCCTCGATAGGGCGGATGACGACCCCGTGCGCGTCCGCGGTGACGAGGGAGCCGTCGGGAACCGGCCGCCAGCGGGTGTCGCCGTCGAAGGGCTCGGAGGCGATCACCACGGCCTCGCCGGTGCGCCGGACGTACAGGCTGTCGCCGCGGGCTGTCGCGGCCAGCCGCACGCCGTCGGTGGCGAGCAGGTTGTAGCGGCCGGGGCTGAGGGCCGAGGCCCGCGCGGTGACGTGCGCGAGCGCCTCGGCCAGCGGCCGGCCCCGCCGCCAGAGCCGTACGGCCATGCCGAACAGCAGCGCGGAGTCGACCGGGGCGCGGACGTCGGGGACGGCGGGCTCGGCCTCGCGGCGCAGGGCCTCCTCCACCCCGGCGAAGCCGTCGATCCTGCCGTTGTGGCTGAACAGCCAGCCGTCGCAGGTGAACGGCTGGGCGCAGGACTCGTCGACGGGGAACTCCGGGGTGGCGCTGCGCACCGCCGCGAGCACGCAGGCCGCCGGGACCACCTGGGCGACCTCGGCGAAGGAGGCGTCGGCCCACATGGGCATCGCCCTGCGGTAGCGGACCGGGCGGGGGCGGCCGGGATGGTACCAGCCCACCCCGTACCCGTCGGCGTTGACGAGGCCGTGCCTCTGGCGGCGGGGCGCGTAGGACTGGACGAGCAGCGACTGCGCGGGGGCGTGCAGCAGTTCGTGCAGCGTGACCGGCACCCCGAGGTAGGCGAGGTGGCGGCACACTAGGCGGCGTCCCGGGCGCAGCGGAACCCCGCGAAGATCTGCCGCCGGACCGGGAGGTCCCAGTTGCGGAACGTGGCCCGGGCCACCGACGGGTGGGTCGCCCACGAGCCGCCGCGCAGAACCTTGTACCCGTCGCCGAAGAAGACCTCGGAGTACTCCGGATAGGGGAAGGCGCGGAAGCCGGGGTAGCCGGTGAAGCCGGTGGCGGTCCACTCCCACACGTCGCCGACCATCTGGTGGCAGCCGTACGGCGAGACGCCCGCGGGGAACGCGCCGGCCGGGGCGGGGCGGAGCCTGCGCTGGCCGAGGTTGGCGTGCTCCGGACCGGGTCCGGCGTCCCCCCAGGGGAAGCGGCGGGAGGCGCCGGTGGCCGGGTCGTGCCGGGCGGCCTTCTCCCACTCGGCCTCGGTGGGCAGCCTCTTGCCGGCCCAGCGGGCGTAGGCGTCCGCCTCGTACCAGCACACGTGCTGCACCGGCTCGTCCGGCGGGAGCGGCTCGATCCGGCCGAACCTGCGCCGCGCCCACCGCCCGCCCTCCCGCGTCCAGAAGGCCGGGGCCCGCTTGCCGGACCGCTCGCGCCACTCCCAGCCGGCGGGCGTCCACCAGCGGGGCCGGTCGTACCCGCCGTCCTCCATGAACTCCAGGTAGGCGCGGTTGGTGACCGGGCAGGCGTCGATCCAGTAGGCGGGCAGGCTCACGGTGTGCGCGGGACGCTCGTTGTCGTAGGCCCAGGGCTCCGGGCAGGAGCTCAGGCCGCCGTCCGCGGCCCCGGCCGGTGGTCCGGCGGCGCCGCGGGG
>NZ_JBHSBM010000016.1:364897-383045 GCF_042650625.1 Planomonospora corallina | reverse complement strand
CGCCCGCCCCGGCCACCAGGCCGGGCGGGTCCGCCTCCCGGTCGGCGAGCACCGCCTCCCCCCGGCGGAGCTGGTGGGTGGCGAGCATCGTCTCGTCGTGCTGGTGCTCGTGCTGAACGACCATCCCGTAGACGTAGCCGCCGGCCAGCAGCGGCCGGTCCGGGGTGAGGCGGACCCGCTCCAGGGAGTCCAGCACGCGCGAGCGCACCTGCGCTATGTAGCCGCGCGCCTCGTCCGGCGGGAGCAGGGGCAGCGCGACCCGCTCCGCCCGTGGGTGCTCGAACGCGTCGTAGAGCCGGTCGATCTCCGGCCGGAGCGGGGCGTCCCCCGCCGCCAGCCGTACCAGCCACTGCTCCTCGTAGTTGCCGACGTGCGCCAGGTCCCACACCAGCGGCGACATCAGCGGCGAGTGCTGGGCCGTCAGCTCCGCGGGGTCGAGCACCTCGACGGTCAGGCCGAGGCTGCGCCGCCGTACGGCCTCCAGCTCGGCGGCGACGCGCTCCTTGATCGTGTCCTCGTCCGTCATGTCGCCTGTCATGTCCGCACCTCGCTGAGCAGGTCGTCGGCCGGAGACCGGCCGGGTTCGACGTACCGTTCGATGTAGGCGTCCACCAGGGGGACCAGGTCGGCGGCGCCGATCCGGGGCAGGGCGTCGCGGGCGGCGGCGAAGCACGCGCGGGCGGCCCGGGCGAGCGCCGGTCCGGCCAGCCCGGTGCGGGCCGCCTCGGCCCAGGAGTCGGGGGGCAGCGGGCCGACGGCCTCGGCGCACGCGTCGGCGGCCCGGGGGTCGTCGAGCAGGGCGGCCGCGACGGCGGGCGGCACCCGCCACCACGGCTCCGGCAGGGCGTCGATCATCCGCAGCTCGAACCAGCCGCGCGGCCGGATCGGCGGGAACAGGGTGCTCAGGTGGTGGTCCAGGTCGGCCGCGGTCGGCCGGCCGTACGGGCCGCCCGCCAGCCAGTCGCGGAAGCGCAGGCCCGGATCGACGATCCACGCCCCGTCCGCCCGGCGCAGGACCATGACCTGTGCCTCGAGGGCGTAGCGGGCCCAGGACTCCGCCGGGTCCGGGCCGCCGTCGAGGTCCCAGCCGGCGTCCCGGCCGAGGCCGCCGCCCGGGCCGCGGCCCAGGTCACCGCCCGGGCCGCGGCCCAGGTCACCGCCCGGGCCACGGGCCGGGTCACCGCCCGGGCCGCGGGCCGGGTCACCGCCCGGGCCACGGGCCGGGTCGCCGTCCGGCACGGCCCGGCTCCGGGAGGGGTCGAGCTCCGTCCAGACGGCCTGCCGGGTGGAGCGCCAGCCGGTGGGGCGCCCCCGCCGCAGCGGCGAGTTGGCGAAGGCGGCCACCAGCACCGGCCCCAGCCGGTGGAGCAGCCGCCAGCGGCGGCGCGCGTCGGCGCCGTCCCGGCCGATGTCGAGGCAGACCTGGAGGGAGGCGGTGCAGCACATCATGGTGCGCCCGGCCGGGCCGCGGGCGTCGAAGTACGCCTCCATCGCGGAGTAGCGGGGCAGGTCCAGCTGGCGCCGGGGGGAGCGGTGCGGATCCAGGCCGTATGCGGTGCGGCGCAGTCCCGCGGCGGCCAGGTGCGGGTCGAGGTGGCGCAGGTCGGCGGCGAGGGCCCGGCAGGCGGCGGCCGGGCCGGGCAGGGGCGGGGAGCTGAGCTCCAGCTGGCCACCGGGCTCGTAGGTGACCGCGCTGCCCGCGGGCAGCGGGGAGGCCGCCCGGACGGCGGCGGCGACACGGTGCAGGGGGATGTGGGCGCCGGGTCCGCCGGGGCCGCCGGTCGAGGTGACCAGCCACTCCGACTCGACGCCGGTCAGGCCGGGCGGGCCGGTCTTGAAGCAGATGCCGTGGGCGTGGGCGTAGACGTCGTCTTCGGTGAGATAGGGGTCTTCGGTGAGAAAGGACATGCCGCCTCCCGTCGGACACACGCTCTCCACCCTCCCCCAGGTACCCGGCCATGACAAGATCCATCCCCGGGCGGTTCCGGGCTCCGCCCCCGCCGGGTGGTACACCGGAGCACGAGCACGGGCGCGGACACGGAGGCGGCGGATGACGGACGTCAGGGCGAACACGGGCACGGGCGGCCCGGCGGGTGCGACGGGGCCGACGGGGACAATCGGCACCGCCGGGACGGCGGAGACGGCGGCGGCGGAGACGGCGGCGGCGGAGACGGCGGCGGACGCCGCGGAGGACGCCGCGGAGGACGCCGCGGAGGACGAGCGCGAGCGGGTGACCGCCTTCTGGCGCGGGCTGGGGCTGCCCGGCCTGATCGACGTGCACACGCACTTCATGCCGGAGCGGGTGCTGGTCAAGGTCTGGGACTACTTCGACGCGGTCGGGCCGCTGACCGGGGTGCCGTGGCCGATCACCTACCGCGCGGACGAGCGGGAGCGGCTGGAGACGCTCCGCGGTTTCGGGGTGCGCCGCTTCACCTCGATGCTCTACCCGCACAAGCCCCGGATGGCCGCCTGGCTGAACGGCTGGGCGACGGAGTTCGCCGCCCGGACGCCGGACTGCCTGCACACCGCGACGTTCTTCCCGGAGCCGGAGGCGGTGGACTACACCGCCCGCGCCGTCGAGCAGGGCGCGCGGGTGTTCAAGGCGCACCTGCAGGTCGGCGGGTACGACCCCGGCGACGAGCTGCTGGACGGCGCCTGGGGCCTGCTGGCCGAGGCGGGCGTGCCGGTCGTCACCCACTGCGGCTCCGGTCCCGCCCCGGGACGGCACACCGGGCCCGGGCCGATCGGGCGGGTGCTGGCCCGGCACCCGCGCCTGCGCCTGGTCGTGGCGCACATGGGCATGCCGGAGTACGGCGACTTCCTGGACCTCGCCGAGCGGTACGAGGGCGTGCACCTGGACACCACGATGGCCTTCACCGACTTCAGCGAGGCCATGGCGCCGTTCCCGCGCGCCGAGCTGCCGCGCCTGGCCGGCCTCGGGGACCGGATCCTGCTCGGCACCGACTTCCCGAACATCCCCTATCCCTACGTGGAGGCCCTGCGGGCTCTGGCGGACCTCGGCCTGGGCGACGCGTGGCTGCGCGCCGTCTGCCACGACAACGCCGCCCGCCTCTTCGGCCTCTGAGCACTCCCCGCCCGGCGCCCACCGGGCGGTCCCTCCGGCGCCGGGCGCACCCGCCCCGCCGTACGGCCCGCGCAGGGAATACAGTCGGCTTCCGCGACGCTGGGGAAAGTTGAAAGTTCAACAAAAGGAGGGCGGCGACATGATGCAGTTCGGGATCTTCACCGTGGGCGACGTGACCACCGACCCCACCACGGGCCGGACGCCGAGCGAGCACGAGCGGATCAAGGCGATGGTGGCCATCGCGCTCAAGGCCGAGGAGGTCGGCCTCGACGTCTTCGCCACCGGTGAGCACCACAACCCGCCCTTCGTGCCGTCGTCACCGACGACCATGCTCGGCTACATCGCGGCCCGCACCGAGCGGATCGTCCTGTCCACCGCCACGACCCTGATCACCACCAACGACCCGGTGAAGATCGCCGAGGACTTCGCCATGCTGCAGCACCTGGCGGGCGGGCGCGTCGACGTGATGATGGGCCGCGGCAACACCGGGCCGGTCTACCCGTGGTTCGGCCAGGACATCCGGCAGGGCATCCCGCTGGCCATCGAGAACTACGCGCTGCTGCACCGGCTCTGGCGCGAGGACGTGGTGGACTGGCAGGGCCGCTTCCGCACGCCCCTGCAGGGCTTCACCTCCACGCCCCGCCCGCTCGACGGCGTGCCGCCGTTCGTCTGGCACGGCTCGATCCGCAGCCCGGAGATCGCCGAGCAGGCGGCCTACTACGGCGACGGGTTCTTCGCCAACCACATCTTCTGGCCCAAGGAGCACACCCAGCGGATGGTCGGCCTGTACCGGCAGCGCTTCGAGCACTACGGCCACGGCTCGGCCGACCAGGCCATCGTCGGCCTCGGCGGCCAGGTGTTCATGCGTAAGAACAGCCAGGACGCGGTCCGCGAGTTCCGCCCGTACTTCGACAACGCCCCGGTCTACGGCCACGGCCCGTCGCTGGAGGAGTTCACGGCCGAGACCCCGCTGACCGTGGGCAGCCCGCAGCAGGTCATCGACCGGACCCTCGCCTTCCGCGACTACGTCGGCGACTACCAGCGCCAGCTGTTCCTGATGGACCACGCCGGCCTGCCGCTGAAGACTGTGCTGGAGCAGCTGGACATCCTCGGCGAGGAGGTCGTGCCGGTGCTGCGCAGGGAGTTCGCCGCCCGCCGCCCGGCCGGCGTGCCGGACGCCCCCACCCACGCGGCGCTGGTCGCCCGGCGCGCCGCGCAGGCCGCCGGGGACGCCTCCGGCCAGGCCTCCGCCCCCGCCGCTTCCTGACCCCGTATCACCCGTCCCCGTGAAGGAAGAACCGATGGAACCCCTGAAGCTCGTCGCCGTCTCGGCCGGCCTCCGCGAGCCCTCCTCGACGCGCCTGCTGGCCGACCGCCTGGCCGAGGCGACCCGCGCCCGCCTGGCCGGGGAGCGGGAGGCCGAGGTGCGCGTGGTCGAGCTGCGCGGCCTCGCCGTCGACATCGCCAACAACCTGGTGACCGGCTTCCCCGGCGCGGCGCTGCGCGAGGCGGTCGAGGCGGTGACGGCGGCGGACGGCCTCATCGCCGTGTCGCCGATCTTCACCGCCTCCTACAGCGGGCTGTTCAAGTCGTTCTTCGACGTGATCGAGAACACCGCGCTCACCGGCAAGCCCGTGCTCATCGCGGCCACCGGCGGCACAGCGCGGCACTCGCTCGCCCTGGAGCACGCGCTGCGCCCGATGTTCGCCTACCTGCGCGCGGTCGTGGCGCCCACCGCCGTCTACGCCGCCACCGAGGACTGGGGCTCCGGCGGGGACGGGAGCACCGGCGGCCTCGCCGGCCGGATCGAGCGCGCGGCCGGGGAGCTGGCGGACCTCGTGCTGGGCCGGTACGGCGCCGGGCCGGCCGGCGACCCGTTCGAGGACGTCGTCCCCTTCGAGCAGCAGCTCGCCGCGCTCCGCCCCTGAGCCCGGGGCCCGCCGGGTCGCGGCCCGGGTGCCGTGCCCTGAGGCCGGGAGCGGGCCGCCGCGCCTGCGGGCGGGTCAGCCCGCGACGGCCCCGCGGGCGGCGGCGACGAAGTCCTTGATGAGCCCGGCGTCCTTCACGCCGGGCCCGGTCTCCACGCCGCTCGACACGTCGACCCCCCACGGCCGGGCCGCGGCGATCGCCTCGGCCACGTTCGACGGGTCGAGCCCTCCGGCCAGCATCCAGCGGCCCACCGGGCGCCCGCGCACCGCCGCCCAGTCCCACGGCTCCCCGGAGCCGGGCCGGGGCGCGTCGACGATCAGCAGGTCCTCGTCGTAGGCGCCGCAGCGCAGGTCCACGCCCGCGCCCCCGGCGCGGACCAGCGTCAGGCCGAGGTCGCGCAGGGCCAGGAAGTCGCCGTGCGGATGGTCGCCGTGCAACTGGACCGCGCGCACCCCCGACTCCAGCGCGGCCGCCCGCACCTGCTCCGGGGACTCCCCGGCGAACACCGCCACGGTCAGCACATGCCCGGGGACCGCCGCGGCCAGCTCGCGGGCCCGCTCCGGGGTGATCCGCCGGGGACTCCGGGTGAGGACGAAACCGATCGCGTCCGCCCCCGCCTCGACGGCGGCCGCCACATGCTCGGGCTCGCGCAGCCCGCAGATCTTCACGTACACCCTGTGAGACTAACGCCGCCCCGGGTCCCCGGGTGACGCCCGGCGGCGCCGGAGCACGGTGCCGACCTGGACGGACACCCATCTTCCCGGCATACGCCGCTGGCATCCGACAGCCCGCAGGATGTATGTTGCGATTCCCCGCACAGGGGTCACGAATCAGAGTTCACGAATCAGAGTTCACGACGGTCGGGGATCCGGGGTGACGGACGATCTGGCGGGGGCGTTCCTCCGACAGCACCGCCGCTACACGAGCCACCAGGTGGCCGCGATGGCCGGCATACCGATGTACCGCGCGCGGCGGTTCTGGCGGGCCTTCGGCTTCGCCAACGTCGCCGACGACGCCGTGGAGTTCACCGACGCCGACGTCGAGGCGCTCAGGACACTGGTCGGCCTGGTCCGCGACGGCACCTACGACGAGGAGCACGCGCTGCTGGTGACCCGCTCGCTGGGCAGGGCCTCCGCCCGGCTCGCCGAGTCGCAGGCCGTGCTCGGCGCCGAGGCGCTCGACCAGGCCGGGGTCCCCCTCAGCGAACGGCCGGCCGCCTGGCGCAGGCGGGCCGACCGGGTGGTGCCGGACCTGGAGCGGCTGCTGGTCTACGCCTGGCGGCGGCAGCTGGCCGCCGCGGCCGGCCGCGTCGCGGACCAGGAGACGGGCACCGTACAGCTGGCCGTGGGCTTCGCCGACCTGGTCGGATTCACCCGGCTGAGCCGTCAGATCTCCGAGACGGAGCTGGCCCGCCTGGTCGAGCGGTTCGAGAGCCGGTCGGCCGACGTCGTGACCTCCTCGGCGGGCCGGGTGGTCAAGACGCTCGGCGACTCGGTGCTGTTCGTCGCCGACACCGCCGCGTCGGCGGCCGAGATCGCCCTGCAGCTCGTGGAGGTCCACGCCAGGACCAGGGGCATGCCGCCGCTCCGGGTGGGGCTGGCGATCGGCCCGGTGATCGGCCGCATGGGCGACGTGTTCGGCACCACGGTCAACCTGGCCAGCCGGCTCACCTCGCTCGCCCCCGCCGACGCCGTGCTCGCCGGCCCCACGATGGCCCAGGAGCTGGACGGCCAGTCCGCGTTCACGCTCCGGCCCGTGGAGCGCCTCACCGTGCGGGGCCTGGGCGAGCTGGTGCCGTACGTCATCGCCCGGAGCTGATCCGGCCTCCGCCCGGGACCGGCGGAGGCGACGTCCGTACGCGGCGTCCTCCGGGCGGGAGACGGGGCGCCGGGCTCACAAACGGGCTCACAAACGGGCTCACAGGGCCTTCAGGAAGCGGGCGGCGAGGGGGGCGGCCGTGGCGGCGCCGCTCCCGCCGTTGCGCACGAAGACCGCGAAGGCCAGGTCGCCCCGGTAGCCGACGAACCACGCGTGGGACCGCTCCCCCTGCACCTCGGCGGTGCCGGTCTTGCCCGCGGTGTCCGGCGGGAGGCCCGCCCGGGCGGCCGTGCCCCGGGTGACCGCGGCGCTCATCATCGTCCGCAGGGCGGCGGCCACGCCCTCGTCGAGCGGGACCGGGCCGGGCGTGCCGGCGGGCGGCTGCTCGGTCATGATCGCGGGTCTCCAGGTGCCGCTCGCGACGGCGGCGGCGACCTCGGCCATGCAGAGCGGGCTGGCCAGAACCGAGTTCTGGCCGATGGCGTCGGAGCCGAGCTCGTCCGCGGTGGCGGCCCGGCGGATGCGGCAGGTGCTCTGGCCCGGCTTCTCGCGGAAGCCGAACCGGTCGGCGGCCTCGGCGTGCAGGCGGCCGTCGCGGAGCCGCTCGTAGGCCTGCTGGGCGAAGGTGGTGTTGCAGGAGACCGCGAAGGCGGTGTTCAGGGGCACGGTGCCGTGACCGGCTCCGCCGTCGTTGGTGAAGCCCCGGCCGTTCGGGACGGTGTAGGCGGCCGGGCAGCCGACCGGCGAGTCCGCGGTCAGGCCGGTGCGCAGCAGCGCGGCGGCGGTGACCACCTTGAACGTCGAGCCGGGCGGATAGAGGCCGCCGAACGCCTGCCTGCCGCCCAGGGTGTCCGCCACCGCGCGCACCTGGCCCGTCCGCACGTCCACGGCCACGATCGCGGCGGGCTGCCCGACGCCGTCCAGGGCCCGGGCGGCGGCGGCCTGGACGGGCCGGGAGATCGTGGTCCGCTCCCCGGGCACCTCCGGGGCCCGGGCCGCCAGCAGCACCCGGCCCGAGGGCTCCTCACGCAGCTCCAGGTCCTCCACCGTGCCGTCCAGACCGGTGAAGTAGTCGCCCGCCCGGCTCTCGCGGGGGAACGGCCGGCCCTCCCTGGTCAGCTTGGCCGGCCGGACGACCGGGACCCCCTCGATCCGCAGGCTCCCGCCGTGCGCGAGCGAGGGGTGCAGCGTCTCCGGGGACCAGAGCACCTTCCAGGAGCCGTCCCGCCGGGCCAGGCGGAGGACCGAGGAGAAGTCCCAGCGGCCCATCCCCGAGACCTCCCGCGTCCCGCTGAAGGGGACCTCGGCCGTCTCCGCGCCGGGCGGGGAGGGCGTGCCGGAGGTCAGGGAGATCGACGAGACCCTCAGGTCGGAGTCGAAGCTCCGGTGCCGCAGCATGAAGTCGACCGGCGGGTCGGCGACCAGCGCCGCCATGGCGGCGAAGTCACCCGACCGCCAGGCGTCGAAGTACCGCGCCGCGACCTGTTCCGGCCCGTCCGGCGGCGCCGGGGCGGGGGCCGTCGAGGACGGCGGGACCGGCGGGGTCGGCGGGGTCGGCGGGGTCGGCGGGGTCACAGCGGGCGCGTCCGGCTCCCCGGACTCCTCGGGCTCGCCGTCCGGGACGGGCGAGACCTCCATGACGTCGACGCCGTGGGTGCGCGCCCCGCGCGGGGGCGCGGCGTTCCCGGCGTCCGGCCCGGTCACCAGCGCGTACAGGCCGAAGGCGGTGATCGCGAACGCCGCGGCGACCAGCGCGAGGAACCGCTGCCGGCTGCTCATCGCGTCCACTTCCCCGGTTCGTCACCTTCGGATGCCAGAGACAAGATCGTAGGCTGGCCGATGACACGAGGACCATACTTTTCGCTGACATGTGCGCATCGGTCACCGCTCCCTCTCCGGACTCCGGCCCTCGGACGGGTCCGTACCGGGCCGTGCGGCCGGTTCCGGCCCCGTGACGGACCCGTGACGGACCCGTGACGGACCCGTGACGGACCCGTGACGGACCCGCGGCGAGCCGGGCCGGGGCGGCGGGTGGGACGGGGCGGCGGGCGGGACGGCGGGCTGGGCGGTGGCGTCAGAGGCGCTCGATGATGGTGACGTTGGCCTGGCCGCCGCCCTCGCACATGGTCTGCAGGCCGTACCTGCCGCCGGTGCGCTCCAGCTCGTGCAGGAGGGTGGTCATCAGCCGGGCGCCGGTGGCGCCGAGCGGGTGGCCGAGCGCGATCGCGCCGCCGTTGGGGTTGACCCTGGCCGGGTCGGCGCCGGTCTCCTTCAGCCAGGCCAGCACGACCGGGGCGAACGCCTCGTTGATCTCCACCGCGTCGATGTCGCCGATCGCCATGCCCGCCTTCTTCAACGCGTACGCGGTGGCGGGGATGGGCGCGGAGAGCATGCGGATCGGGTCCTCGCCGCGGGCCGAGAGGTGGTGGACGCGGGCGCGGGGCCGCAGGCCGTGCGTGCGCACCGCCTCCTCCGAGGCGATCAGCAGGGCGGCGGCGCCGTCGGAGATCTGCGAGGCCACCGCCGCGGTCAGCCGCCCGCCCTCGACCAGGGGCCGCAGGGCGGCCATCTTCTCCGGCGAGGTGTCGCGGCGCGGCCCCTCGTCGTGCTCGACGCCCGCGAGCGGCGCGATCTCGCGGGCGAAGCGGCCCTCGTCGACCGCCCGGACCGCCCGCCGGTGGCTCTCGTAGGCGAAGGCCTCCAGCTCCTGCCGGGACAGGCCCCAGTGCTCGGCGATCATCTCGGCCCCGCGGAACTGGGAGACCTCCTGGTCGCCGTAGCGGGCCCGCCAGCCCGCGGAGCCGGCGAAGGGCCCCTCGCCGAAGCCGAGCGCCTGCCCGGCGGTCATCGCGTAGCCGATGGGGACCTGCGACATGTTCTGCACCCCGCCGGCCACCACCAGGTCGGCGGTGCCGGAGAGCACGGCCTGCGCGGCGAAGTGCACCGCCTGCTGGGAGGAGCCGCACTGCCGGTCGACGGTGACGCCGGGCACCTCCTCGGGCAGCCCGGCGGCCAGCCAGCAGGTGCGGGCGATGTCGCCGGCCTGGGGGCCGACGGTGTCCACGCAGCCGAAGACCACGTCCTCCACCGCGGCCGGGTCGATCCCGGAACGCTCCACCAGCGCGGTCAGCACGTGCGCGCCCAGGTCGGCGGGGTGCACGCCGGACAGGCCGCCGCCGCGCCGCCCGACGGGGGCGCGCACCGCCTCGACGATATACGCCTCAGCGCGGGGAGAGGACATCGCAACTCCTTCTCAGTCTGCCGTGATCCCTTCCAGGACCATCACGATGTACTGCCGGGCGATCTCGTCCGCGCTCAGCGGGCCGTCGCCCCGGTACCAGCTCGCCGCCACCCAGACCGTGTCGCGGATGAAGCGGTAGATCAGGCCGGTGTCGAGGTCGGCGCGGAACTCGCCGGCCAGCACGCCCCGGTCCAGCACCGACAGCCACATCTCGCGGAAGCGCCGCATGGACTCGACCAGGTAGGTGAAGCGCGGGTTCGCCGCCAGGTGCTTGGACTCGTTCTGGTAGATGACGACCGCGGGGCGGTAGCGGTCGATCATCCGGAACGACTCGGTGATCAGCGCGTGGAAGGTCTCCCGCGCGCCGAGGCCGGAGCCGGTGACGCGGTCGTAGGCCGCCCACATGTCGGTGAGGAAGGTCGACAGGATCTCGTCGACCATCGCCTCCTTCGAGTCGAAGTGGTAGTAGAGGCTCCCGCCGAGCATGCCGGCCGCGTCGGCCACCTCCCGGACCGTGGTGGCGGCGTAGCCCCGCGACGCGAAGACCTCCGCGGCCGTGGCCAGCAGCTCGGTCCGCCGGCCGGCGCGGGCGGCGGCGGTGCTGGCGGAGTCTCGGCGTCGTGGGCTCATGGGAAGTCGACCTCTCGAAGCGGGCGTCCGTCCGGGAAGGGACGGGTCAGGGATGCTGGCTGGAGACGGAGACGACCTCCCCGGTCATGTAGGAGGAGTAGTCGCTCGCGAGGAAGACGATAACGTTCGCGACCTCCCACGGCTCCGCCGCGCGCCCCATCGCCTCCTTCGCGGTGAGCTCGGCCAGCAGCTCCTCGGTGGTCACCTTGGCCAGGTTGGCGTGCACGGCCAGCGAGGGCGCCACGGCGTTGACCCGCACGCCGTACGGCGCGGCCTCGATCGCCGCGCACCGGGTGAGCGCCATGACGCCGGCCTTGGCCGCCGCGTAGTGCGCCTGTCCCTCCTGGGCCCGCCAGCCGATCACCGAGGCGTTGTTGACGATGACGCCGCGGCCGCGGGGCTGCATGCGGGCCAGGGCGGCGCGGGTGCAGCGCATGGTGCCGGTCAGCGTCACGTCGAGCACGCGGCCCCACTGCTCGTCGGTCATCTCGACGAGTCGCGCCGTGCCGCCGAGCCCGGCGTTGTTGACCAGCACGTCCACCGGGCCGAGGCGCTCCTCGGCGGTGGCGAGCAGGGCCTGGACCTGCTCCTCGGAGGTCACGTCACAGGGCACCGCGCTCACCGCGCCCGCCCCGAACTCCTTCTCCAGGGCGGCCAGGTGCTCGCCGAGCCGCCGCTCGTGGGCGTCGCTGATCACCACGCGCGCGCCCTCCTCGAGCAGGCGGCGGGCGCAGGCGCCGCCGATTCCGGTGCCCGCGGCGGCGGTCACCACGGCGACCCGGTCGCGCAGCAGGCCGTGGCCGGGGACGTAGGCCGGTTTCGGAGTCGGTTCCGGGGACGGCCGCAGCGGCGCTCTCCGGGGCGGCTCGGGAGGGGTCACGGCCGCGCCTCCCTCTCCTCGTCGGGCTTCACATGGTCTACCCTACCAAACAGTTGTTAGAAAGAATGAGAGGGTCCCCGATGACCGTGGTCCGCTACGAGCGGCGCGGACCCGTGGCGGTGGTCACCATGAACCGCCCGGAGTACCGCAACGCGCAGAACTCCGCGATGACCTACGCCCTGGACGAGGCCTTCTACCGGGCCGTCGCCGACGACGAGGTCAAGGTGGTCGTGCTGGCCGGGGAGGGGACGCACTTCTCCGCCGGGCACGACATCGGCAGCCCCGGCCGGGACGCGCACGTCTCCTTCGAGCGGAAGGCGACCCTGTGGTGGGACCACGTCGGCAAACAGGGGGCGGAGAGCCGCTTCGCCCGCGAGTCCGAGGTCTACCTCGGCATGTGCCGCCGCTGGCGGGAGATCCCCAAGCCGATGATCGCGATGGTGCAGGGCGCGTGCGTCGCGGGCGGCCTCATGCTCGCCTGGGTCTGCGACCTGATCGTCGCCTCCGACGACGCGTTCTTCGCCGACCCGGTGGTCCGCATGGGCATCCCCGGCGTGGAGTACTTCGCGCACCCCTGGGTGATGCCGCCGCGGATCGCCAAGGAGTTCCTCTACACCGGCGACCGCATGAGCGCCCGGCGCGCGTACGAGGTGGGCATGGTCAACCGGGTCGTGCCCCGGGAGGAACTGGAGGGAGAAGTCCTCGCCCTGGCCGAGCGGATCGCGGCGATGCCGCGCCTCGGCCTCGCGCTCGCCAAGAGGGCCGTCAACCAGGCGGAGGACGCGCAGGGCCTGCACGCCGGGATGGACTCGGTCTTCGGCCTGCACCACCTCGCCCACGCCCACAACGCCGAGACCTCCGCCGACGCCCTGGCCGGCATGGACCCCAGAAGCATGAAGGCCGCCGCCGGCGGCTCCGGCTCCGGGAGCACGGAGGCGGTCGCAGATGGATCTTGACCTCTCGTCGGCGGAGCCGTTCCGCGCCGAGGTGCGCGCGTGGCTCCGCGCCCACGTGCCCGCCGTCCCCCTGCCCTCGCTGGAGACCGCCGAGGGCTTCGCCGCCCACCGCGCCTGGGAACGGGAACTGCACTCCGCGCGCCTGTCGGTCGTCTCCTGGCCCGCCCGGTACGGCGGGCGGGACGCGAGCCCGCTGGAGTGGCTGGTCTTCGAGGAGGAGTACTACGCGGCCGGAGCGCCCGGCCGGGTCGGCCAGAACGGCATCAACCTGCTCGCCCCCACCCTTTTCGCGCACGGCACCCCGGAGCAGCTGGAGCGGATCCTGCCGCCGATGGCCTCCGGCGAGGTGATCTGGGCCCAGGCCTGGTCCGAGCCGGGCGCCGGCAGCGACCTCGCCTCGCTGCGCGCCACCGCGACCCGGGTGGACGGCGGCTGGCGGCTCAACGGGCAGAAGACGTGGAGCTCCCGGGCGGCCTTCGCCGACCGCGGCTTCGGCCCGTTCCGCTCCGACCCCGGGGCCGAGCGGCACCGGGGCCTGACCTACCTGATGTTCCCGCTGGACGCCGAGGGGGTCACCCGGCGCCCGATCGGCCGCATCGACGGCAAACCCGCCTTCGCCGAGCTCTTCTTCGACGACGTCTTCGTCCCGGACGCCGACGTGATCGGCGAGCCGGGTGCGGGCTGGAAGGTCGCGATGAGCACCACCGGGAACGAGCGCGGGCTCACGCTGCGCAGCCCCGGCCGGTTCACGGCCGCCGCCGACCGGCTGGTGGAGCTCTGGCGCGAGCGCGCCGACCCCGCCGACACCGCGCTGCGCGACCGGGTGGCCGACGCCTGGATCAGGGCTCGCGCCTACCGGCTGAAGGGCTTCGAGACGATCTCCCGCACCGACGACGTCGGCGCCGGGTCCAGCGTCAACAAGGTCTTCTGGTCGGAGCTGGACGTGGCGCTGCACGAGACCGCGCTCGACCTGCTGGGCCCGGACGGGGAGCTGGCGGGCGAGTGGCTGGAGGGCTACGTCTTCTCCCTCGCCGGCCCGATCTACGCCGGGACCAACGAGATCCAGCGCAACGTCATCGCCGAGCGCCTGCTCGGCCTGCCCAGGGAGCGACGGTGAGCACGGCGGGAACACGCACGCGCCACGGACACGACCGGACCGGGAGACGACGGTGAAGTTCATCCTCGACGCCGAGCAGCGGCTGTTCGGCGAGACCCTGGACAAGCTGCTGGCCGGGGCCGGCACCCCGGCGGTGATCCGCGCCTGGGCGGCCGGGGACGCCGGGCCGGGCCTGGCGCTGTGGCGCTCGCTCGCCGAGGCCGGGGTCCTCGCGCTGGCGGTGCCGGAGGCCGCGGGCGGGGCGGGACCGCTCCCGGTGGAGTTGGTGACCGCCTTCCACGAGCTGGGGCGGCACGCCGTACCGGGGCCGCTGGCCGAGACCGTCGCCGCCGCCGAGCTGCTCGCCCGGCTCGGCGACGGCGGGCCCGCCGCAGAGTGGCTGCCGCGCATCGCCGAGGGCTCGGCCGCCGTCTCGCTGGTGCTCCCCCCGGCCGTGCCGTACGCGCTGGACGCCGGTGTCGCGGCCGCCGTCTGGGCCGTGGACGGCGACCGGCTCCACGCGGCGGTCCCCGGCACGGCGCGCTCCTCGCTGGACCCGTCCCGGCGGCTCTTCCCGGTGACCGCGGGCGCCGTGCTGGCCTCCGGCCCGCGGGTGCGGGCGGCGGCCGGGGCGGCCTGCGACCTGGGCGCGCTGGCCTGCGCCGCCCAGCTGGCCGGGCTGGGCCGCCGCCTGCTGGAGGTCACCGTGGAGTACGCCACGGCCCGGCACCAGTTCGGCCGGCCGATCGGCGCCTTCCAGGCGGTCAAGCACCACCTGGCCGACGTCCTGGTGGGCCTGGAGTACGCCCGCCCGCTGGTGCACGGCGCGGCGCTGGCGTACGGCTCGCCGGACTTCCCCAGGGACGTCTCCGCCGCGAAGGCGGCGGCCTCGGAGGCGGCCTACGCGGCGGCCCGGACCGCCCTGCAGGTGCACGGGGCCATCGGCTACACCGACGAGTACGACCTCAGCCTCTGGATCCGCCGGGTCCGCGCCCTGCGCACCGCCTGGGGTTCCCCCGCCGACCACCGCGCCCGGGTGATGGCCTGCCTGACGGGCGGCTGACCGAGGCCCCTCCCCCGCGCCCGTTCACCGGGTCACCGCCCTCCCCCCGGGCCGTCCGAGCCGTCCGGACCGGCGCAGCCGTGCACGATCACCTGGACCAGGTGCCGGACGGCGTCCCTGCCGACGCTCCCCGGTGGCGCGGTGACCAAGGTGAACAGCGCACCCCCGTAGAGCGCGATCAGTGCGGGGATCCTCTCGCGCGGGACGGCGAGGCCGAGCCCGTCGTGCTGCCCGGCGGTGATCTGCGCCGCCATGTCCTGCAGACCTCCGAGCGCGGCGGCGAGCGCCGGCCGGCGCACGGCCTCCAGCTGGAGTTCGAAGATCGCCAGGTAGCGGTCGCGCAGTGTGGTCGCCGCTGCGAGCAGCGATTCCGTCAGCAGGTCGACCAGGGACACGCGCCACCCGGTGCCGGCATGATGCGGCCCGGCGGCCCGCTCGGTGCCGGCGTGGTGCAGCTCGGCGATGCGCTCCGCGGTCGCCACGAGCAGCTCTTCCCGGCTGCGGAAATAGTTCGAGGCCGTTCCCGGTGGAAGGCCCGCTGCCTTCTCCACCGCGCGGTGGGTCAGCCCGTGCACGCCCGACGACGCCAGCAGCCCGATCGCGGCATCGGTCAGGGCACGGCGGCGGACCGGATTGGTGGGCGGCATGCGGCCACGCTATCCCAACATCCGTACTAGTACGATCGTAGTAAACGAGTACGGAGGTCTCATGAGGATCGTGGTGGTCGGCGCCGGGCTCGGAGGAGTGGCGGCCGCGGCGGGACTGCACCGCCTGGGCCATGAGGTGACCCTCTTCGAACGGGGCGCCGAGCTCCGGGAGGCGGGCACCGGTATCGTCGTCATGCCCAACGGGCTCCGTGCGCTGGACGCGCTGGGGCTGGCCGAGGACGTCCGCGGACACGCCGTGCACGCCGTCCGCGCGGGCCTGCGGGACTGGCGCGGACGGCCCCTGCTGGTCACCGACGCGGTCCAGGCGCAGCAGGAGGTCGGCACGCCCGCCATCGTCGACCGGGCGGAACTGCACCGGGCACTACGCGCCCCGCTCCCCGCGGACCTGGTGCGAACCGCGACCCCGGTCGAGCGCCTGGAGTCCGACCCCGCCGGGGTGACCGTGATCGGTGACGGCGGTCCCGTCGCGAGAGCGCACGCGGTGATCGTGGCCGACGGCATCGCCAGCACGCTGCGCGGGCGGCTCTTCCCCGGCCACCCCGGGCTGCGGCGGACCGGCCGGATGGACCTGCGCGGCATGCTGCCCCGTCCTCCCGGCATGGCGACGGACCTGCTCGCCTGCCAGCTGGTCGACCGCCGCAGCGGGGCGATGTTCGGCCTGTTCCCCGTCGGCGAGGACCGCCTGTACTGGTTCACCGACTCCGTCCTGCGCGGCACGCCGCCCGGCGCGGAGGAGGCGCGCCGGCAGATGCTGTCCCTGATGACCGACTGGCACCCCCTCGTCACGGCACTGATCGAGGCCACCCCTCCCGCCGGCATCCACGTCGATCCGATCGCCTGCCTGGCCGCTCCCCTGCCCTCGTTCGCGACCGGCAGGATCGCGCTCCTCGGCGACGCCGCGCACGCCATGCCGCCCGACCTCGGCCAGGGCGCCAGCCAGGCCTTCGAGGACGCGGCCGCGCTGACCCGCTGCCTGGCCGGCGCCGGACCGGCGGACGCCGCCCAGCGGCTCCTGCGCTACGACGCCGAGCGCAGGCCCCGCGCCGACCGCGTCATGCGGGCGGCGTCCCGGCAGTCGCGGCTGACCTCCCGGACCGGCGTCACCGCCTGGCTACGCGACACGGTGCTGCGCGCCGTGCCGTCCCGCCTGGCCACCCGGCGGCTCGCCGCCCTCTGGCACGCGTAGGGACGGGCCCGGCCGGTCTTCCGGGGGCGCCGGCGGAGGGGAGACGGGGGCCGGACATCGACGTGCCCGAACGGGTGTCCTCCGAGTGGAAGGCCTCAGGCCGCTCCCCCGCCACTCTCAGCGTATAGCGCACCGGGGGGCTTGCGGCAAGACCCGGGCCTTGCCGCAGAATCGTCGGCCGAGGCCACGATCTGCGGAAATGGGGGCGCGACATGTCTGTGTCGCTGTCGATGCGCGGGGGACGCGCTGGCACCGGACCGGCGGTGGGACCGGTGGCGCGGTCGCGGGCGCCCGGGACGGGGCGACGGAGCACGACCGCGGCGGAGGTGTCGTCATGACCGAGCAGTACGTGATGGGTCTGCGAGAGGTCGACCAGACGCGGGCCGCGGTCGTGGGCGGCAAGGGCGCGCAGCTGGGCGCGCTGTCACGGATCGAGGGGATCCGCGTGCCGGCCGGCTTCTGCGTGACGACGGACGCCTACCGGCGCGTCGTGGCGGAAGCGCCGTCGATGGCCGATCCGCTCGATCGGCTGGCGCGCCTGGACCCGGGCGACCGGGAGGCGGTCCGCACGCTCAGCGCGGAGATCCGCCGGACCGTCGAAGGGATCGCGATCCCCGGCGATCTCGCGGCGGCGATCACCCGCGGGCTCGCCCGGCTCGGCGAGCGGGCCGCCTACGCCGTGCGGTCCAGCGCGACGGCGGAGGACATGCCGGCGGCCTCCTTCGCGGGCCAGCAGGACACGTACCTGAACGTCGTGGGGCCGGAGGCGGTCCTGCGGCACGTCAGCCGGTGCTGGGCGTCGCTGTTCACCGAGCGGGCCGTGGCCTACCGCCTGCGGAACGGCTTCGACCACCGGAAGGTCCACATGGCCGTCGTCGTGCAGCGGATGGTCTTCCCGGACGCGGCCGGCGTCCTGTTCACGGCCGACCCCGTCACGGGCGACCGGAAGGTCGCCACCGTGGACGCCGGCTTCGGCCTCGGCGAGGCCGTGGTCTCCGGCCTGGTGAACCCGGACGTCTTCAAGGTGCGCGACGGCGAGGTCGTCGCCGAGGCGATCGCCGTCAAACGGCGTGCCGTGCATGCCCTGCCGGCCGGCGGGACGCGGGAAGTGGCGGTCGACCCCCGGCGGCAGGAGCAGCCGGCGCTGACGCAGGCGCAGGTCGTGCGGCTCGTGCGGCTCGGGCGGCGGATCGAGGCGCATTTCGGCCGCCCGCAGGACATCGAGTGGTGCCTGGTCGGCGACGACTTCCAGATCGTGCAGAGCCGGCCGATCACCACGCTGTTCCCCGTCCCAGCGGCCCCCGACCGGGAGAACCGCGTCTACCTCTCCGTCGGCCACCAGCAGATGATGACCGACCCCATGAAGCCGCTGGGCGTCTCCATGTGGCAGCTGACGGCCCTGGTGCCGATGCACGAGGCCGGCGGGCGGCTGTTCGTCGACGTCACCCCGCGCCTGGCCTCGCCCGCGAGCCGCGCCGGCCTCCTGGAGACGGCGGGGAGGTCCGATCCGCTGACCAGGGACGCGCTGGAGACCGTCCTCGAACGCCGCGGCTTCGTCCCCGAGCTCCCGGACGGCGGTCCCGGCGGTCCCGGCGG
>NZ_JBHSBM010000016.1:335997-364871 GCF_042650625.1 Planomonospora corallina | reverse complement strand
CCGCCCCGATCGAGACCGATCCGGCCATCGTCACCGAGCTGGTCGAGCGCAGCCGGGCGTCCATCGCCGCCCTGCGGCGCGACATCCGGGCGAGGACCGGACCGGCGTTGTTCGACTTCCTGCTGGAGGCGTTCCAGGAGCACAAGCGGGTCCTCGGTGATCCGCTGAGCATGCAGGCGATCATGGCGGGGATGGAGGCCACCTGGTGGCTCAACGACCGGCTGCGGGAATGGCTGGGCGAGAAGAACGCGGCCGACACCCTCACGCTGTCCGCCTCCGGCAACATCACGTCGGAGATGGGTCTGGCGCTGCTCGACGTCGCCGACGTGATCCGCCCGCATCCGGAGGTGGTGGCGTTCCTGCAGGGCGCCGAGGACGACGGTTTCCTGGACGAGCTGCCGAGGTTCGCGGGCGGGACCGAAGCGCGCCGCGCCATCGAGGCCTACCTCGACCGGTACGGCATGCGCTGCGTCGGCGAGATCGACATCACGAGGCCGCGCTGGCGCGAACGCCCCGCCACGCTCGTGCCCGTGATCCTCGACAACGTCAGGAACTTCGAGCCGGGCGCCGCCGAGCGGCGCTTCGAGCAGGGACGGCAGGTCGCGCGGGAGAAGGCGCAGGAGGTGCTCGAACGCCTGCGGGCCCTGCCGGACGGGGAGCGCAAGGCCGCCGAGACCGAGCGGATGATCGATCGGGTCCGGACCTTCATCGGCTACCGCGAGTACCCGAAGTACGACATCGTCAGCCGCTACTTCGTCTACAAGCAGGCCCTGCTGGAAGAGGCCGGGCGCCTCGTGCGGGCCGGCGTGCTCGCCGAGGAGGAGGACGTCTTCTACCTGACGTTCCAGGAGTTCCACGACGTCGCGCGCACCGGCCGGGTGGACGACGAGCTGATCCGCCGGCGCAGGGACGCGTTCCGGTCGTACCACGCGCTCACGCCGCCCCGGGTGCTCACCTCCGACGGCGAGGCCGTCACCGGGGCGTACCGGCGCGACGACGTGCCGGCCGGCGCCCTGGTCGGCCTGCCGGTCTCCGCCGGGACCGTCGAGGGGCGCGCCCGCGTCATCCTGGACATGACCCGGGCCGACCTCGAAGCCGGCGACATCCTCGTCACGGTCCACACGGACCCCAGCTGGACGCCCCTGTTCGTCGCCGTCTCGGGCCTGGTGACGGAGGTCGGAGGATTGATGACCCACGGGGCGGTGATCGCCCGGGAGTACGGTCTGCCGGCCGTCGTCGGCGTGGTGGACGCCACCCGGCTGATCCGGGACGGGCAGCGGATCCGCGTGCACGGAACCGGCGGGTACGTCGAGATCCTGCCCTGACCGGGCCGGTCACCGAGAAGGCCCGTGCTGCGCACGCAGGGGGCCTGGTAGGCGGCCGCAGTGTATTCCGACGCTTCCCGGAGTCGGTAGGCCGCCACCGGCTCATCCTCGATCCGGCCGATCAGGTGGGGCGAGGGGCGTGCCGTGACGCGACAGATCCCAGGGCTGCGTGCGTTCCAAGGACGGCAAGCACATCTGGAAGTCACCGTCGGCGGTCTCGCTCTCACACGTCTGCCGCGAGCGGCGCCGAGAGCCGGCCCTCTTCTTCTCATCCGGGTGGTTTCTTGCCGCTGCCTCTCGGGAGCCGCACCGACGTCATCCGGGGGGCGCCCAGCACTGCTCCCCGGATGAGCAAGGCTACCCGGGGAGTATCGGAGCGGCGGCTGAGCGGGGGACCACGCACACGAAGTCCGGGGATCATCCCCGCGCTCGCTGGGATGATCCGGCCGGCAGTTGAGCACGAACGTCAGCCTCTCGGCTCCGCGGGCGGGGCGCTGAGCGGTACGGCCACCGCCAGGACGAGGAGGATCGTCTTCCAGCGGTTCGTTGAGGGGGCTCCCCGCGGGGTCAATGAAGATTGACGGCTGGTGTCGAGCTCCGCCGCCGCAGCGCGACGTCACCCGGCTGACGGCCGGGCTGGAGGCCGCCACCGCGGACGGCGTCCTGCACGACCTGGTCGTCCGAACCCGCCTGGCGGCCGGAGCCGAGCCCTCCCGGAGCCGATCCGGCCGGAGCCTGCCCTTCCCGTACGCCGCCCAGGCTCTGCAGGTCAAGCGCCGCCGCACCGACCGCCACCGCAACCATCCCGCAGACGGTCTTCAGCTGCTCGGTCTCACGACATGAGCACGCTTCGGCCCTGCCCCGGGTAGCGCCTGCCTTTGATCGCCGGTTATGCGGCAGAAACGCATCCCATGACGCCGTCCGTCATTCTCCGGAGTCTTGAGTCGCTATAACGACCACCAGAGAGTCAAGCTTGACCGACTCATCCTCAAGCGCCTTCGCGGTGTCGGGACTATGGTCTAGGTATGACGGATCGAATGTGTTCACAGACACACTCGCACCCCATCTCTCAGATTTCATGAACACCTTCCACGGTCGATTCTCTCCGAAATCCCTCCAACCTCGCCCGCGGAGGAGAGCGGTCGACCTGCACCGACGGGTCCGGGACAAGGGTGGCGCTGTCGCGGGGGGCGAAGGCGCCGGGGCCGCCGACCACCGCGCCCGGGTGATGGCCTGCCGGACAGGCCGCTGAAGACCCCTCAGCCCAGCCACTCCCGCAGCCCGGCGAGATGCCCGACCTCCGACTCGATGCGCTGCCTGTCGTCGGCGGTGAGCTCCAGATCGCGTAGATCGGCGACCCACGGATCGGTGGGCTCACCGAGGACCGCGGCCAGGTCGATGAGGTGGCACAGGGCGATGGCCAGCTCGACCGGCGGGGCGTCCCCGCCGCGCCTGCGCACCGCCGACTTGAGCGCGCGGAACGCCTGCAGGTCGTCGTTCTTGAACTCGCGCAGGATCCGGGCGTTGTCCAGTGCCCTGGCCAGGCCCGTCAGCCGCTTCGAGCCGCCGTACTCCAGCTCGACCGGCTCGTCGCGCTGGATGAAGACGATCGAGTTCCCGGATGGATCGATCAGCGTGAACCGGGACGCACCCGGCCGGTAACGGGTGATCCGCGGAAGGCCGGAACCCAGCACCTTCCCGTAGGCCCGGCGCATCGCCGCGGTGAACGTCGCGTGGTACGGCGCCACGGCGTCGACCATGACCAGACAGCCTCCGGACTCCTCCCGGGCCGGATCCAGCCCTCCCGGCGCCGGGCCGAAGTGCAGCTGAAACCCGCTCCACCGCATCGCCAGATAGACATAGGGCCTGCTCTGCCTGTAGGTCACCTCGAACCCCAGCGCCTCGTAGAACGCCGAGGTCTCCTCTACCGACGCGCACGGCATCAGCGGAATCGTCGTCTCGTTCGCGCGAACCGCGGCCTCGCCCATGTCATTCCCCTCTCCGTCTCCCCCGGCGATGCTGACACCCTTCGGCGGAGCCCGCATATGGATCGTTCCAGGCAGGGATGCACCTGCCGTGAGGCCGGCGCTCCGGTGCTCTCGGGGGCCCGTCCGGCATGACCGCCCGGGGATCGCCTCCTACGGCCCGCCGTGCCTGCGCCCCAGCTCACGCAGGGTCGCGGCGGCCTGGGTGACGACGGCGTCGATCAGCTCCTCGCAGGAGGGCAGGTCGCCGATGACCGCCACCGCCTGGCCGGAGGCCATCACCCCGAGGTCGGGGCGGCCGTCGACCATCGCCGCCCTGAGCAGCATGGGCGTGTTGGCCGCCATCAGCACCTGGGACCAGGTCAGCTCCTTGCCGCGCTTCATGGCCAGGCCGTCGCGGAGCAGCGCCGCCCAGGACATCCCGGAGACCCTCCGGAAGCGGGCGGCGTTGCGCACCGCCCGGACCAGCCCGGTCAGCCGGCCCGACTCCTCCAGCCCGGCCACCAGCGGCGTGCGCAGCACCCGGTGCGGCATGCCGTCCACCTGGCGGGTGACCACGGTCTCGGAGGCCTCCAGGTAGAGCCGCTTGACCGCGTCCGGGACGGCGCTGTCGGAGGTGAGCAGGAAGCGGGTGCCCATGGCCACGCCGGCCGCGCCGTACGCCAGGGCGGCGGCCAGGCCCCGGCCGTCGAAGAAGCCGCCGGCGGCGATCACCGGGATGCCGACGGCGTCGACGACCTGCGGCAGCAGCAGCGTGGTGGCGATCGGACCGGTGTGGCCGCCGCCCTCGCCACCCTGGACGAGCACCGCGTCGGCGCCCCAGGCGGCGACCTTCTCCGCGTGGCGGCGCGCCCCGACGGAGGGGATCACCACGACGCCGGCGTCCTTCAGCCTGGCGATCAGCTCCCGGCGGGGCGCCAGCGCGAAGGAGGCGACCTTCACCTGATGCCTGATCAGCAGGTCGACGCGCTCGCCCGCGTCGGAGGCGTCGGCGCGCAGGTTCACCCCGAAGGGCGCGCCGGTGCGCGAGCGGACCTCTTCGATCGCGGCGTCGAGCTGGTCGAGGGTCATGGTGGCCGAGGCGAGGATGCCCAGGCCGCCGGCGTTCGCCGTCGCGGAGACCAGCCGGGGGCCCGCCACCCAGCCCATCCCGGTCTGCACGACCGGATGGCGGACGCCGGTCAGCCGGGTGAGCGGCGTGTCCAGGAGCTGCCCGATCACGCCCGGACCTCCTTGTCGCGCAGGCCCGCCGGGTCGAGCCGCTCGCGGATCAGCCGCAGCTCCTCGCCGGTCGGCTGCCGGGTCTCCGGGACGTCGCCGTCGACCACCGGGTCGAAGCCGGTGGCGGCGAGGACCTGCTCGACCTCCACCCCGGGGTGGACGGAGACCAGCCGCATCGCCCCGTCCGGGGTGCCGAAGTCGAACACGGCCAGGTCGGTCACGACCCGGCGCAGGTCGTGGAAGCGGGACGCGGCCGCGCCCAGCTCCGCCGCCCGGTCGGCGCCGACCCCGCTGACCACGTCCACCTTCGGCACGAAGACCCTCCTGGAGTGGCGGGGGATCCAGTAGCTGGTCGGGTCGCAGATCGTGTTGCCGGGGGCGCCGCGCACGCCGAGCAGCTGGGATGCGGGCCGGGCCCAGTCGCCGACCGCCGAGATGTTGGTGTTGCCGTACCGGTCGATCTGGGAGGCGCCCATCATCACGTGCCGCCGCCCGTTCTGCACCAGCCAGAGATGGTCGCGGAAGGGCAGCCAGCCCTCGGCCGGGCCCGCGGGCGCGCCGAGCGGCACCGGCTCGGCGGTCAGCAGCGCGCCGCCGTCGGTGGTCAGCAGGTCCGGCTCGAAGGTGAGCCGGGCCAGCCGCGCGCCCAGCACCGAGCAGGTGCCCATCGCCGCGGCCAGGATCTCGCCGTCGCCGCGCCATGCCTCGGCGCAGGCCACCACGCAGATCTCCGCCCGGGTCGCGCTCATCGGGTCCCCTCCTCCGCGCCGGTGCCGATGCCAGTGCCAGTGCCAGTGCCGGTGCCGGTGCCGGTGCCGGTGCCGGTGCCGGTGCCGGTGCCGGTGCCGCCGCGGGGATCGGCGGGGATCGTGGCCGTCACCTCACGGAGGCCCTGTCCCGTACGGGGCACGCTCATCCGGCCTGCTCCTCGTGCCAGCGCCGTACCGCGTCCTGGTAGGCGGTCTCGTCACCGGACAGGAAGCGGTCGGTGAAGGCCGCCCACGCGTACGGATCGGCGGCCGAGGCCGCGTAGTACCGCTGGAACGCCTCGTCGCGGCCGTGGTCGCCGGACTCGGTGAAGTGCGCGCCGTCCGGGGTCTCCACCACGCCCGCGACGTGCATCCGGCTGACCAGCAGCGTCTGCGGCGGCCCGTCCAGTCCGCCCGGCTCCACCAGCCGCTCGCAGCTCAGGTAGGTGCGGGCGGCGGCCTTGGCGAACAGGTCGTCCAGGTACGGGTCGGGGCCGAGGTACCGGCCGTTGCCGCGGGTGTCGGCCCGGTCCAGGTGCACCAGCGCCGCGTCCAGCGTCAGCGCGGGCACCGCGACCAGCTCCTCGCCGTCCTCGCCCGTCCCCTCCCCCGCGTCCCGCCCCGGGGCGCCGTACGGCCCGCGCACGCCGTACGGCGAGCGGACCGTGCGCAGCTCCGGGTTGACCCGCATGACGTCCGAGCCGAGCCCGGCGCGGGTCGGCAGGAACGGCAGCCGGTGCGCCGCGGCGAGCAGGCCGAACATGAACATGCCCTCGTCGTACTCGGTGAACCCGACGGCCCCGCTCTGCCTGGCGGCCCGGAAGTGCGGCTCCAGGGGGACCGAGTCCATCGTCACGAACGGGGCGACCACCCGGCGGACCCGGCCGGCCGCGCAGAGCAGGCCGACGTCGGGCCCGCCGCAGGAGACGACCGTCAGATCCCTCAGGGAGGACCGGAGGATCGCCCGGACCAGGGCCATCGGCTTGCGCCGCGAGCCCCAGCCGCCGATCCCGAGCGTCATGCCGTCCTCCAGCGAGGCGACGACCTCCTCGGCCGTCATCACCTTGCCCGCCGGCCCGCTCACCGCTCCTCCCTCGCTCCACCGGCGGCCTGATCTCCTCGCGCCGCGCTCATCGCTCCGCCCCCTCGGAGACGAAGGCGTCGCGGTGCCGGTCGCCGGCGCCCATCAGGTTGAGCTCGAAGGTGAAGCCCTGCTCGTAGCGGTAGCTGCGGTGCACGTCGACCGGGTCGATGCCGTTCAGCGACTCCTTGGCCCGGCGGATCACGTACGGGTCCTTGGCCGCGATCTGGGCGGCGACCTCGAGGGCCGCCCCGCGGAGCTCCCCGGCGGGCACGACGTGCAGCACCGAGCCGAAGGCGTGCAGCTCGGCGGCGGTGACGTTCCGGCACGTGTAGACCATCGCTCGCATCAGGTGCTGCGGGACGAGGCGGGCCAGGTGGGTGGCGGCGCCGAGCGCGCCCCGCTCCACCTCGGGCAGGCCGAAGTAGGCGTCCTCGGAGGCGACCACGATGTCGGCGTTGCCGGCCAGGCCGACGCCGCCGCCCAGGCAGAACCCGTGCACGGCCGCGACCACCGGCACCTCGCACTCGTAGACCGCGCCGAACGCGGCGTGGCAGCCGCGGTTCGCGCCGACCAGCGCCTCGAAACCGGCGGAGGCCTGCATCTCCTTGATGTCCACCCCGGCGTTGAAGCCCCTGCCCTCGGCGCGCAGCACCACGGCACGGGTCCGCGCGTCGCGCCCGGCCTCCCGTACGGCCTCCGCCAGGTCGAGCCAGCCCTGGACCGGCAGCGCGTTGACCGGTGGCACGTCCATGACGATCTCGGTGACGCCGTCACCGTGGTCCCTGGTGGAGATTCCCATACGCCACCTTTCCACCAAACATTTGTTAGAAACTAAGGTAGCAGAGGAACGGCGCGGCGGCCTCCCCCGGCGCCGGGCCGTTCCCGCACGACCCCGCACGACCCCGCACGACCCCGCACGACCCCGCACGACCCCGCACGACCCCGCCGTCGCCGATGAGGAGAGCTGACCATGATCTGCAAGGACCGCGTCGTCGTGGTGACCGGTGCCGGGCGCGGCCTCGGCCGCGCGCACGCCCTGGAGTTCGCCCGGCAGGGAGCCCTGGTCGTGGTCAACGACCTCGGCGTGAGCGCCTCCGGGGAGGGCGCCTCCGGCGGGCCCGCCCAGCGGGTGGCCGAGGAGATCCGCGCGCTGGGCGGCCGGGCGGTGGCCGACTGCTCCGACGTCGCCTCCGACGACGGGGCCCGGCGCCTGGTCGCCACCGCCCTGGAGGCCTTCGGCCGGCTGGACGTGCTGGTCAACAACGCCGGCTTCCTGCGCGACCGCATGCTGGTCAACATGTCGGAGCAGGAATGGGACGCGGTGATGCGCGTCCACCTCAAGGGCCACTTCCTGCCGCTCAAGCACGCCGGGCTGCACTGGCGGGCCGAGGCCAAGGCGGGCCGGGCGGTGGACGCCCGGGTGGTCAACACCTCGTCCGGGGCGGGCCTGCTGGGCAGCTTCGGGCAGGGCAACTACGCCGCCGCCAAGGCCGGCATCGTGGGACTGACCCTGGTGGCCGCCGCCGAGCTGGGCCGGTACGGCGTGACCGTCAACGCGATCGCCCCGGCCGCCCGCACCCGGATGACCGAACAGGTCTTCGCCTCGACGATGGCGCCCCCGGCCGGCGGCGCCTTCGACGCGATGGCCCCGGAGAACGTCTCCCCGCTGGTCGTCTGGCTCGGCTCGGCCGGGTCGCGGGACGTGACCGGGCGGGTCTTCGAGGTCGAGGGCGGCCGGATCTGCGTGATGGAGGGCTTCCGGCACGGCCCGGCCGCCGACAACGGCGCCCGCTGGGATCCCGCCGAGCTCGGCCCGGTGGTCACCGGCCTGCTGGCCGGCGCCGCCGAGCCCGAACCGGTCTACGGGACCTGAGAGGGCGGCTCGCGGGCCGATGCCCGGCCCGCCGTGCGGGCGAGCGGGCGGGCGGGCAGGCCGCACGTGGTCGTCGTGGTCACGGCCGGTCCCGGGACGGGTCAGACGTCCAGGGGGCGCCAGGCGGGGCCGGCCCCGTCCCGGCGGACCCGCCCGAAGACCGCATCGGCGAAGTGGATGCCGAAGCCGATCGTGTCGGGCTCCTCCAACTCGGCGATGAGACGACGGCGATGCTCGGCGGACCGGGCGGGGTCGTGGTCGTAGAGGCAGGACCATTCGGGGTGATCCACCTGGATCGGCGAGTGCAGGGCGTCGCCGAAGGCGATCAGCCGGGTTCCGCCCCCGGTGATGACGTACTGCGTGTGCCCGGCCGTGTGACCACCGGTGATCTGGACCCGCACGCCGGGGAAGACCTCCTGGCCGTCCGTCACCGTACGCACGCGCGGTGTCAGCGCGGCGGCCTCCTCCTCGGTGACGCCCTGCGCGAGCAGGTCGCGTCGAGCCCATTCCGGTTCGGCCACCACATACTCGGCCCGGGTGAACACGGGGCGGTCACCGCCCGGGGCGGGATGCCAGGCCCAGCCGAGGTGATCGATGTGCAGGTGGGTGAATGCCACCGTTTCGATCTCCTCCGGCCTGCGGCCGAGCTCGGCCAGACCGTCCGGCAGCGCGCCGCCGTGAACGGCGCCGTTCGGGCTTCCCGGCTCGGCCGGCAGCGACACCGGCCCCCATCCCGCGTCGATCAGCAGCGCGCGGTCGCCGTTCTCCACCAGGAGACCGCCGATACTCGCCACAAGATGGCCGGAGGCATCCAGGTACTGCGGGTGGGCGGCCCAGATCTCATCGGTGGTGTCCGGCAGCCAGCTGCGCGGCCTCCCCTGGATGGCCCCGTCCGGCACGAAGGACACCTTCGTGCCGCCCAGCCGTACCGAGCGGATCCCCGCCGGCCGCCGCAGCCGCTCGTCCCGGTGAACCACGGAGTTCGCCATGCTCGCGTTCCCTTCTTCGGGGTTCAGGCCGTCGCCGCGTCCCCTGTCGCCGACCGGGCCACCATAAGCATCAAGCTTGAAACAGTCAAGCTTAAAACATATTTGTTTGAAACAGTTAAGCTGCAAATATGCTGGCTTGATGGACTTGCTAGGATGGGGTGCATGACCACGTCTCCGGAACCGCAGGCCGTCGCCGAGCGGGAGCTGTGCGGCCTGGTGAACGGGCTGGCCCAGCAGATCGCCGTTCACGTACGCGAACGCGCGGCCACCCTGGGCCTCACCTCCGCCCAGGCGACCGCGCTGCGGGAGATGACCGGACCGATGACCATGCGCGAGCTCGCCGAACGCATGGGCTGCGAGCCCTCCAACGCCACCTTCGTCGTCGACAAGCTCGAGAAACAGGGCTTGATCGAGCGCCGTGCGCACCCCACCGACCGTCGCGCCAAGCAACTCGTCCTCACCGCGGAGGGCGACGCCCTCCGTGAACGGCTCCTCGAACTCCTTGTCCAGGACTCACCGCTGGCCGGCCTCACCGCCCAGCAGCAGCGCGCCCTTCAGGACCTGCTCGAACAGGCCATCATCCGTTCATGAGCCGGCGCCGGCCCACCTCGGCACCCCCCGTTCCGGTCCGCGCACCCGGTCTCACCTGGGCAGCTCCGACTTCTGCACCTTGCCGGCCGCGTTGCGCGGCAGGGCGTCGAGCACGACGACCTCCCGGGGGACCTTGAAGTTCGCCAGCAGCTCCCGGCAGTGCGCGACCAGCTCCTCCCTGGCGGCCCGCGCGCCGGGGCGGAGCACGACGTAGGCGCGGCCGACCTCGCCCAGCCGCGCGTCCGGCACGCCGACGACGGCCGCCTCGGCGACCGCCCCGTGGCGGACCAGGACCTGCTCGACCTCGGCCGGATAGACGTTGAACCCGCCGACCGTGAACATGTCCTTCGATCGGCCGGTGACGGTCAGATTGCCCCGCTCGTCGAGACGGCCCCGGTCGCCGGTCACCAGCCAGCCGTCCCGGACCGCCTCGGCGGTCGCCCCGGGGTCGTCGAGGTAGCCGAGCATCACGTTGTGCCCGCGGACGAGGATCTCGCCGTCCTCCCCGGCGGGCACCGGCTCGCCCTTGCCGTCGACCACCTTGACCTCCACGCCCTCGATGGGACGGCCGGAGGTCGTCGCCACGGTCACGTCGTCGTCGGTGAGCGAGCAGGAGGTGACCGTGCCGCACGACTCGGTGAGCCCGTACGCCGTGACGACCTGCGGGAAGAGCTCGGCGCGCACCCGCGTGACCAGGGCGACCGGCACCGTCGCCGCGCCGGTGACCGCGAGCCGGAGCGAGGACAGGTCGTGGCGGGAGCGCTCCGGCGCGTCCAGCATCGACGTGTAGACCGTCGGCGGCCCGGGCAGCACGGTGATCCGCTCGGCCTCGACCAGCCGCACCGTCTCGCCGGGCTCGAACACCCGCTGGAGCACCATCGTGGCCCCCCGGAGCAGGCAGGCGAGCACGCCGGCCTTGTAGCCGAAGCAGTGGAAGAGCGGGTTGACGATGAGGTAGCGGTCGCCGCGGGCCAGCCCGGTCCGGCCGCACCACGCCTCGTAGGTCCGCACGTCCTGGCCGTGGGTGCACCTGACGCCCTTGGGCCTGCCGGTCGTGCCGGAGGTGAACAGCACGTCCGCGACGTCCCCGGGGGTCACCGCGGCCGCCCGTGCCACGGCCTCCTCCTCCGGTACGGCCCGCCCCGCGGCGAGGAACGCCTCCCAGCCCGTCACACCCGTGCCCGCGCCGGCTGTCGCCGCCCCGCCCCCGTCCGCGCCCCCGTCCGCGCCCGTGTCCGCGCCCGTGTCCGCATACGTGCCGATGTCCGCGCCCGCACGATCGCCGAAGTCGACCACCGCGGTCAGCTCCGGCAGGTCCGGCACCGGCCGTCCGGCCGCGCCCCCGCCGCCCGCCCCGAGCATGGCGAGGTAGTCGTTGCCGAGGAAGCCGTTCTCCACGAAGAGCAGCCGCGCCCCGCTCCTGGCCAGCAGCCACCGGGCCTCCTCCCCCTTGTAGCGGGTGTTGACCGGGACCAGGACGAGGCCGGCGCTCACCGCGCCCAGCGCGGTCACGATCCACTCCAGGCCGTTCGGCGCCCAGATCGCGATCCGCTCCCCCGGCTCCAGGCCGCGGGCCAGCAGCGCCCGCGCCGCCGCGCGGACCCGCCCGTGCAACTCGCCGTAGGTGACCCGGACCGGGCCGTCCACCACGGCCTCCAGCTCCGGGAAGTCGCGAGCGGCGCGGTCCAGGACGCGCGGGATCGTCAGTGCGTCGTTCTCGCTCATGGGCTCCCTGCCTCGGTGCGGGCCTCGGTGCGGGCCTCGGTGTGGGGCCTGGCGCGGGGCCTGGCGTACGTGGCCCCGCCGCGGGCCGTCCGGTGCCGCCCATGGTGACGCCCGGTCCGCGGGCCCGGGAGGGGTCGTCCCGGTGATCGGTACTGTCCGCCCGCCCCGGTGCGCGCGGCCGTACCCTCCCGAGGCGGGAGGGCCGCGCGCACCGGGAGGGCGACGATGAACGTGACGATGGACTTCACCGGCCGGGCGGTGCTGGTCACCGGAGGGACCAGGGGCATCGGGGCCGTGATCGCGGAGCGTTTCCTGGCCGCCGGGGCCGAGGTGGTGGTCTGCGGGCGCGCCGAGCCCGCAGAGCCGCCCGCCGGAGGCGGCCGGACGGCCCGCTTCGTCGCCGCCGACGTCCGGGACGCCGCGACCGCGGCCGGCCTGGTGGAGCGTACGGCCGGCCTGCTCGGCCGGCTCGACGTGCTCGTCAACAACGCCGGCGGCTCACCGTCGGCGGACGCGGCGACGGTCTCCCCGCGGTTCGTCGAGAAGATCGTGGCCCTGAACCTGCTCGCGCCGTTCTACGTGGCGCAGCCGGCCAACCGGGTCATGCAGGGGCAGGAGGGCGGCGGCTCGATCATCAACATCGGCAGCGTCGCCGCTCACGACCCGCAGCCGGGCGTGGCGGCCTACGCGGCGGCCAAGGCGGGACTGCTCACGCTGACCAGGGCGCTGGCCCTGGAGTGGTCGCCGAAGGTGCGGGTCAACCACGTCACCACCGGGCTCGTCCTGACCGAGGCGGCGGCCTCGGTGTACGGAGAGGACGGCGGGGCCGCGGTCGCCGGGGTGATCCCGATGGCGCGGATGGCGGCGCCCGCCGACGTCGCGGACGCCTGCCTCTATCTGGCGAGCGACCTGTCGTCCTACGTCACGGGGGCGGACGTCGCCGTCCACGGCGGCGGTGAGTTCCCCGCCCGCTACGTCGCCACCCGGGAGCGGGGCTGACGGAGCTCCCCCGACCCGGCGGCGCCGCCGGCGCAGGCGTAGGGGACCGCGTCGAGGCCGGCTCGGCGGTTCCCGTTCAGGCGGTCGCCACAGCTCCCGGACCGGGCAGGATGTCGACGCCGGTGACGTCCATGGGACGGTCGCACACGGAGCAGTGCAGCTCGACGTGACCGATCTGCCCGCAGGCATGGTGCCGATACAGCACCGGTGGTCCGGCCTCGCCCGCCGTCCAGCGGTCACCCCACCGCACCATCACCATCAGCAGGTCGCACAGCTCTGTCCCCTTGGCGGTGAGCGCGTACTCGTACCGGGGCGGCCGCTCCGAATACCGCCGCCGTTCCAGCACGTCGTTCTCCACGAGCCGGCCGAGCCGCTCGGCCAGCACTTTCCGGGAGATGCCGAGGCTTCTCTGGAGCCGGTCGAAGCGGCAGATCCCGACCATGACGTTGCGCAAGATCAACGGCGACCACGGCTCGCCGATCACGTCCAGCGTGCGCGCGATCGAGCAGGCCATGTCACCGAACCGGGTTCGCTGCATGGGCTCGATGATAGGCGAGAGGGTTCCCTGAAGAGAGGGACCCCTGCTAGCGTCGCCCCAGTAAGTTCCCTTAAGAGACGCATGGAGTCCCTGCCGTGGACGACCTGGCGGGTCCTCGGCGATCGTTCGCAGCCCTCCCGTCCGGACGCCGCGCCGGGTGCGCGCCGGGAGACAAGGCGGAACCCGAGGAAGAGGACGTTATGGGCATGATCCACATCGACCTGTTCGCGACGCTCGATCTGGTCGGCCAGGCGCCGGGTGACCCCGAGGAGGACCCCGACGGCTTCCCGTTCGGGGGATGGCAGGCGCCCTTGTTCGATGAGACGGTCGGCCGGCACGTCGGCGCCGGGATGGAGGGCATGGACGCCCTGCTCCTGGGCCGCAGGACCTACGACATCTTCGCCGCGTTCTGGCCGAACCAGGTCGACGGCGTCGACGGCGGGATCGCCACCCTGTTCAACAGCATCCCGAAGTACGTCGCCTCGCGCGGCAACCCGGATCTGGACTGGGCGGGCTCGACGCGGCTGGGGCCCGACCCGGTGAGCGCCGTGCACGAGCTGCGCGACAAGCATGAGCACATCCACGTGATCGGAAGCCTGAACCTGGTGCAGACCCTCCTGCGCGAGCGCCTCTTCGACCGGCTCGACCTGTGGATCTTCCCCATCACGCTCGGCGTCGGCAAGAAGGTGTTCGCCGACGGTACGGTGCCCGCCAACCTGGTGCTCCTCGAGCCGCCCGTCGCCTCGCCCAAGGGCGCCGTGCTCCTGCGCTACGGCCTCGGCGAGGGGACCCCCGGCGGCGGGGACATGCGGCGCGAGGACCGTGGCGTCGGTCCGAGCTGAACAGGGGACCGGCCGGCGGACGCCCTGGTCCGGGAGATGCGGGAGGAAGTCGGCGTCGAGGTGGAACCGACGGCCGTGCCGGGGGTGTTCGGCGGCCCGGACTTCGTCGCCGAGTACCGCAACGGGGACCGCGTCGCGTACGTGTCGACCGTGTTCGCCTGCCGGATCGTCTCCGGCGAGCCGGTGCCCGACGGGGAGGAGGTGGCCCGGTTCCGCTCCGTCCGTCCCGGCGAGCTCGACGGGACGGACGTGGCGCCGACGACGCGGCACATCCTGGCCCGGATCGACCCGGAGACATCCGGGGCCGCCTCCGACCCTCCGCACTCCCCCGGCGCCGCCGGCGTCCCGGAGCCCGTCCGGGAACCACACGGGAAGCGGTGGCCCCCGCAAGCCTCGGCCGCGGGGGGCTCACCACCTGCCGGCGCCGGCCGGGACCTCGTCGATGCGCCGGCCGGCCGCCCGCTCAGCGGCGCTTCTTCACCACCTTGACGGCATTGATCTTGGTGGCGGAGGCGACACCGTTGGTCACGGTGCCGGTGATCTGCGCCTGGGCCCCGGCCGGCACGTCCGCCAGCGTCGAAGAGGTCCGGTTGAGGGTGACGGCCGCGTCGGCGGCGACCGGGACGGTGCTCCGCACACCGTTCACGGCCCTGATCGTGAGGGTCGACGCCTCGGCGTCCACCGCGACGACCGTCCCGTCCCGGCGGAAGCTCCACGTCGTGGTCACCACCAGCTTCGCCGCGGACGCCACGCTGTTGGTCACCGTACCGGTGACCGTGATGCGGGCCCCGGCCGGCACGTCCGCCAGCGCCGTGGCGACGCCGTCGATGACGACCGCCGCGTCGACGGCGACCGGGACGGCGCTCTCGACCCCGTTCGACGCCCTGACCGTGAGGGCCGACGCCTCGGCGTCCACCGCGACGACCGTCCCGTCCTGACGGAAGCTCCACGTCGTGGTCACCGCCAGCTTCGTCGCGGTCCGGGCGCCGCGGACGCTGGTTCCGGTGATCGCGATGCGGGCCCCGTCCGGCACGTCCGCCAGTGTCGCGGTGGCACCGTCGACGGTGACGGCCGCGGTGGCGGCGACCGGCAGGACGTTCGTGGTGGTGGTTCCGGCGGCGACCGGGACGGCGACGGCGACGGTGGAGGCGGTGGCGTCGACCGCGGCGACGGTGCCGCCGATCCGGAAGACGGACTTGACCGGCGCGGGGCGCCACTTCGACGCCGAGACCGCCGCGTGGGCCGGGGCGGCGAGCACGGGCTGGGCGACCACGCCACCGAGGGTCAGCCCTGCGGCGACGGAGAAGGCGAGCAGGTGGTGCTTACGCATGGAAGGGGACTCCTCCGCTGTCGGGGGCGAGTCCCCCAGCATGGCTCCCGACCCGGAGCGGTCAGGGTGCGGAACGGTTTCACCACGGGTGCCGCCGTCTTCCGCGACGACGCGGCACCGGTGATGGGCCGAAGCGAGCCGGCGCGGTGACGGCGGCCCCCGTACGGCGAGGCCGGAGGGAGGCCGTGCTCCGGCGGGCGGTGGGCGGACGCTTCTCGGGACGGCCGGCCGATCCCGCCGTGCCGCGGGCCGTTGCCCGCGAACACGTTCGACACTACGGTCCTGCTCGATCACCGGTCCGCCGCCGTGGACCGGGGCCGCCCGCGATAGAGCCCGGAGACGGATGAGGCGACAGACGTTGGACACCGTGCGCAACCCGGTGCTGCCGGGTTCCCATCCCGACCCGTCCCTGCTCCGGGTGGGCCCGGACTACTATCTGGCGACCTCGACGTTCGAGTGGTGCCCGGGCGTGCGGCTGCACCACTCCAGGGATCTGGTGCACTGGCGTCCGCTGGGCGGGGCGCTGGACGGCACCCGGCTGCTGGACCTGGCGGGCTGCCCCGACTCCGGCGGGGTGTGGGCGCCGAACCTGAGTCACGCGGACGGCCTGTTCCACCTCCTCTACAGCAATGTGTCGGCCTACGCGGGCGGCTTCACCGACGCCCCCGCCTACGTGACGACGGCGCCGTCCGTGCACGGCCCCTGGTCCGATCCGGTGCTGCTCCACGCGCGCGGCTTCGACGCGTCCCTGTTCCACGACGGGCCGGAGAGCTGGATGGTGAACCTGGTGCACGACTGGCGGCCGGGGCACGGCGGTTCGGCGGGCCTGGAGGCGACCCGCTACGACCGCGCCGCGCGCCGCCTCGTCGGCGATCCCGTCCGGCTCCGGCTGCCGCCGTCGGCCTCGTGGATCGAGGGCCCCAACCTCTACCGCCGCGGTCCCTGGTACTACCTGCTGACCGCGGACGGCGGCACCGGCTACGGGCACCGGGTCACCGTCGCCCGCTCGCGCTCTCTGCCCGGTCCCTACGAGCGCGACCCGGCCGGCCCGCTGATCACCGCCCGCGACCACCCCGGCCTGCCACTGCAGAAGGCCGGGCACGGCAGCCTGGCGGAGACCGCCGGGGGGCGCTCCTGCCTGGCCTATCTCGTCGCCCGGCCGCTGGGCCGGCACGGGCCGTGCGTGCTGGGCCGGGAGACCGCGCTCGCACCCGTGACCTGGACGTCCGACGGGTGGCCGCGCACTCCGACCGGCCTGCCCCTGCCCGGCTTTCCGGTCGCCGACCTGCTCGGGGACGCCGGAGGACCGCCCGCCCGCGCCGACACCGTGCACGTGGACGTGGACGTGGACGTGGACGCGGACCATGCGGACGCGGACCATGCGGACGTGGCCGTGGACGGATCCGGCGAGCGCGACGGTTTCGACCGGCCCGTCCTGGGTCCCCAGTGGTCCACCTTGCGCCGTCCCGCCGCCCCGGACTGGCTCTCCCTGACCGGGCGGCCGTCCCACCTCCGGGTGCACGGCGGCCGTTCCCCGCAGAGCCTGGTCGGCCCCAGCCTGGTGGCCCGCCGGGTGACCTCGCTCCGCTGCTCGTTCGAGGCCACCGTGGAGTACCGCCCGCGCTCCTTCCAGCACCTGGCCGGGATCACCGCGTACTACAACACCCGCAACTGGTACTACCTCCACCTCACCGCGGACGACCACGGCGAGACGGTGCTGCGCTGGGCGGGCTGCGACCGGGGCGCGCTGACCGTGGACGAGGCGGGCGGGCTCCCCCTCCCCGGGGTCACCCGCCTGAGGCTCGGCCTGGACATCGACGGAGCGGAGCTGGGCTTCCGCTGCGACACAGGCTCCGGCTGGCGCCCCTTCGGCCCGCGGCTCGACGCGACCGTGCTCTCCGACGAGCACGCCGAGGAGATGGAGGACGGCCGGATCCGGACCATGGGGTTCACCGGCGCGTTCGTCGGGCTGTGGGTCTGGGACCTCACCGGGCGCGGCCTGCCCGCCGACTTCGACGACGCGGCCTACCGCGCCTCCTCCGGTCCCGGTCAGGCCGGCCGGCCGCCGGCCTGACCGCGGTCAGGTGTCCGGTCCCAGGATGAGGCCGCTGGTCGGCACGCCCGTTCCCGCCGTGACGATCACATGGCCGGTCCCGGCGGGCTGGTTGACCGAGGTGCCGCGGACCAGCCGCACCGCCTCGGCGATGCCGTTCATGCCGTGCAGGTACGCCTCGCCGAGCTGACCGCCGTGGGTGTTGCAGGGCAGCCGGCCGCCGACCTCCAGGTGCCCGTCGGCGATGAAGTGCCTGGCCTCTCCGCGGGCGCAGAAGCCGAGCTCCTCCAGTTGCGGGAGCACCAGCGGGGTGAAGTGGTCGTAGACGACCGCCGCGCCGATGTCGTCCGGGCGCAGGCCGCTCTGCGCGTACAACTGCTCGCCGACCAGGCCCATCTCCGGGATTCCGGTGATCTCCTGCCGGTAGTAGCTGGTCATCATGTGCTGGTCGGCGCCCGAGCCCTGCGCGGCCGCGCGGACGACCGCGGGCGGGTGCGGCAGGTCGCGGGCCCGCTCGGCGGAGACGACGACCAGCGCCTGGCCGCCGTCGGTCTCCTGGCAGCAGTCCAGCAGGTGCAGCGGCTCGGCGATCCAGCGCGAGGACTGGTGGTCGGCCAGGGTGATCGGCCGGCCGTGGAACCAGGCCGCCGGGTTGGCCGCGGCGTGCTTCCGGGCGACCACGGCGACCCGGCCGAAGTCCTCGCTGGTCGCGCCGTACTCGTGCATGTAGCGGCGGGCGAACATGGCGACCCACTGCGCGGGGGTGAGCAGGCCGAACGGGGTCATCCACGCGTAGGCCGCGCTCTCGGCCCCGGCGTCCATCGCCCGGTCCGCCTGGCCGAGGCCGTAGCGCACGCCGGAGCGCTCGTTGAAGGCGCGGTAGCAGACGACGACGTCGGCGATCCCGGTGGCGACGGCCAGCACGGCCTGCTGGACGGTGCCGCAGGCGGCCCCGCCTCCGTAGCCGACACGGGAGAAGAACCTCAGCTCGCCGATGCCGGTGCTGCGGGCGACGTGGATCTCTGAGTTGGTGTCGGCGGTGAACGTCACCAGCCCGTCGACGTCGGACGGTTCCAGCCCGGCGTCGGCGATGGCGGCGAGCACCGCCTCGCAGGCCAGCCGGAGCTCGCTGCGTCCGGAGTCCTTGGAGAACTCGGTGGCCCCGATGCCGGCGATCGCGGCGGCGCCGGAGAGGCCTCCGGAGCGGGTGCGGGCGCTCATACGGCACCACCCTCCCCGCCGGGGAGCCGGACCTCGACGGTGCCGGTCACATGGAAGCCGAGGCCGTTGGCGCCGCGCACGGAGATCTCCACCCGGCGGTCCCCGTCGTGCTTGGTGGTGACGGTCCCGGTCAGCACCATGGTGTCGCCCGGGTGGTTGGGCGCGCCGAGCCGGATCCTGATGGCCTTCACCACGGCGGCGGGCCCCGCCCACGCGGTGACGTACCGGTCGACCAGCCCGTTGGTGGTCAGGATGTTCATGAAGATGTCCTTCGAGCCCCGGGCGGCCGCCAGCTCGTGGTCGTGGTGCACGTCCTGGTAGTCACGACTGGCGAGCGCGGTCGCGACGATCAGGGTCCGGGTCAGCGGGACCGTCAGCTCGTCGAGCGTGTCGCCCACCGCGACCTCGTCGTAGGTCCGGGTCGTGAGGGTCCTGGGTGCGGGCGGGGTCACGGCGTCACCACTCCTTCCGCCAGCACGTCGCCGAGGCGGGCGAGGCCGGCGCTCGCCCCGCCCAGGGTCCCGGCGATCTGCCGTCCCCACAGGAAGTGGCGGTGGACCGGGTAGTCGACGTCGACACCGATCCCGCCGTGCACGTGCTGGACGCGGTGGACGACGTTCAGCCCGGCCTCGGCGGCCCACCACTTGGCGACCAGCGCGGCCGCCTCGGTCTCCCTCGGACCGTCGCCGCCGTCGAGAGCGCAGACGGCCTGCCAGAGGCAGACCCGGATGGCCTCGATCTCGATGTAGCAGTCGGCGAGCTGGTGCTGGACCGCCTGGAAGGCGGCGAGCGGGCGGCCGAACTGCCTGCGCCCGGTCAGGTGGCCGGCGGCCAGCCGGAGCGCTCCCTGGCAGACGCCGAGCTGGAGGGCGGCCAGGGCGGTGCGGGCATGGGCGAGGGTCCGCTCGAGGACGCCCGTTCCCGGTTCCCCGACCGCCTGCGCGGGCGCGCCGGTGAGGGTCAGATGGCCGCTGAGGTCGCGGCTGGTGGTCTCGGCGTGCTCCCAGGCCACGCCCTCGCCGCCGGCGGCGACCAGGAACAGGCCGGGGCCGGCCGCCGTGCGCGCGGAGACGATCCTCCGGGCCGCGCCGGCCGGCGAGGGCACCTGGGCCTGCACCCCGGTCAGCCGCCACGCGCCGGGGGCACCGCGGTCCGCCCCACCGGCCGTACCGCCACCGTCCGCTCCGCCGGCCGTACCGCCACCGGCGCCGTCGTCCGGCCGGGCCTCGCACGCCGGATCACGCGGGTCGTGCGGGCCGAACTCCTCCAGCGCCAGGGTCGGCCGCGCCGACCCGTCGGCGAACGCCGGGAGCAGGTCGCGGCGCTGCGCCGCCGTGCCGTACCCGGCGATCGCGAGCGCCGCGACGGCCGCCGGCCAGACCGGTACGGGGGCCACCCGGCGTCCCTGCTCCTCCAGCAGGACGCAGAGCGCGGCCAGGCCGAGCCCGGCGCCGCCGTCGGATTCGGGGAGCGCGACGCCGAGCAGGCCGGTCTTGGCCAGCTCCGTCCAGAGGTCCTCGTCGACGCGGCCCGGGGATCTCTCGACGGCGCGGACCCGCTCGGTGGCGGCCCGGTCGGTGAGGACCTCGGCCGCCAGGCCGCGGACCTCCTCGAGCTCCTCGCCAAGGGTGAAGTCCATCAGCGTTCCTCCTGCTCGGCCGGCCGGAACACCGGGAGCGACAGGTCGGGGTCGGGGTCGATCCAGTCGAGGACGACGGGCATGCCGATCGTGACCTCCTCGGGGGCGGCGCCGACCAGGTTCGTGATGAGCCGGGTGCCCTCCGCCAGCTCGACGACCGCGACGACCAGCGGATAGTCGAAGGCCGGGTGGCGGGGGTGGTGGTTGACGACGTAGCTGTAGACGTGCCCGCGGCCGGAGGCCTCGACGGTGTCCCAGTCGAAGGAGCGGCACTCCGGGCAGCAGGGGCCGGGCGGGTGGCGGAGCGCCTTGCACGAGGCGCAGCGCTGGATCAGCAGCCGGTGCCCGCGGGCGGCCTCGAACCAGAACACGTTGTCCCGGTTGAGCGCCGGCCGCGGCCTCGGCGCCCGGGACCGGTCCGGCGGCCCCTCCTGCCCGGGCCGCCCCTCCTGTCCGGCCTGCTCCCCCGCCCGTTCCTCGGTGCGGTCTCCGGCCTGCCCCCCGGGCGGGTTCTTCGGGCGGAAGCGCAGGGTGCGCCAGCGCTGCGTGGCCACGACCTCGCCGTCCGCGTCGCGGTAGGTCCGCAGCGTGGTGATGAACCGCCCGGCGCCCAGCGCGGTGGACTTCTCCGCCGAGATCGACTCGACGACCTCCTCCGCGCCGACGTGGTCGCCGGGCACGAGCTCCCGGTGGAACTCGAACTCGGAGTCGGTCGCCACCACCGAGGTGTAACCGCGCTCGTCCAGCAGGGCGACCAGCTCGCCGTAGGCGCCCTCCGGCCCGCCCGGCGTCCGCGTCGCGGCGTAGCCGCGCATGGTCCACGCCTGCATCATCGACGCGGGCGCGACGACGCCGGGCCGGCCGGTGGCGCGGGCCGCCTCCTCGTCGAGGTAGACCGGGTTGCCGTCCTCCATCGCCTCGGCCCAGTGCCGGATCATCGGCCGGTTGACCGGGTCCGGTCCGGGCCGGAGCGGCATCAGGACCCGGCCGGTGAACGCCTGCAGCCGCTCCTCGTAGTCGTCCGCGCCGCCGCCCGTACGGCCCCGCGCCCCGGTCTCCGCCTCCTGGCTCATGCGCCCTCCTCGCGCCCGTCGGTCCGCTCGTTCATGCGCCCCGTCCCACCCGGGGGAGGCCCAGCCCCTGGGCGGCGACCATGTCGCGCAGGACCTCGTTGACGCCGCCGCCGAAGGTGTTGACGATGCCCTGCCGGGACAGCTGCTCGAGTTCCCCGGCGAGCGCGGCCCCGGGCGACTCCGGGCGGATCCGGCCGGCCGCGCCGAGGATCCCGCCCAGGGTGCGCTGCACGTGGATGTGGGTCTCGGTGCCGTAGACCTTGACCGCGCCCGCGTCCGCGCCGGAGAGCGCGCCGCGCTCGACCGCGCCGGCCATCTTCCAGTTCAGCAGGCGCATCGCCTCCAGCCGGGCGTAGGCGCGGGCCAGGTCCTGCCGGACCCACGGCAGGTCGAGCGCGCCGTTCTCCCGGGCCCAGGCGGCGACGTCCTCCCAGAGCCGGATCATCCGGCCGCCCAGCGCGGCCAGGCCGATCCGCTCGTGGTTGAGCTGGGTGGTGATCAGTTTCCAGCCGCCGTCGACCTCGCCGACGACGGCGCTCGCGGGCACCCGTACGCCGCTGTAGTAGGTGGCGGTGACGGCCATGCCGCCCACCGTGCGGATCGGGCTCCAGGAGAACCCCGGGGCGTCGGTGGGCACGATCAGGATCGAGATGCCCCTGTGCTTCGGGGCGTCCGGGTCGGTACGGCAGGCGAGCCAGATGTGGTCGGCGGTGTTCGCGCCGCTGGTGAAGACCTTGGCGCCGTCGATGACGAACTCGTCGCCGTCGCGGACCGCCCGGGTCGTCAGCGACGCCAGGTCGGTGCCGGCGTCGGGCTCGGTGTAGCCGATGGCGAAAATGATCTCGCCGGAGAGGATGCCGGGCAGGAAGCGCCTGCGCTGCTCCTCGGTGCCGTGGTGCATCAGGGTGGGACCGACCGTGTTCACGGTGACGAACGGGAACGGCAGCCCGGCCCGCTGGACCTCGTCGAAGAACACGTACTGGTCCTCGGCCGACCGGCCCTGCCCGCCGTACTCGACGGGCCAGCCGAGGCCGAGCCAGCCGTCGGCGCCGAGCCGGCGGACCACCTCGCGGAAGCGGTCGCCGCCCACGCCCTCCTCCCCCGCGCGGCGGCGCTCCTCGGCGGGCAGCAGGCCCGCGAAGTAGCTCCGCAGCTCGGCGCGGAGACGCCGTTGCTCCTCGGTCTCGCGCAGGTCCATGGTCTCCGCTTCTCCTTCTCGGGGGTCGTGGCGTGGGCGGTCGGGGGTCGTGGCGTGGGCGGTCGCCGCGGGGCTAGGGCAGGAAGCGCAGGCGCCCCGCGGCGAGGAACTCCTGGCGCAGCGCGGCCCGGTCCCGGTCGGTCATCGGGGTGTACTCCGGCGCGCCGCGCCCGGTCCAGAGGTCACCGGTCCAGTACCAGCCGTGACGGACCCGCTCGGCGTCGGCGGCCGGGTCCTTGTAGTAGCCCTCGAACCTCGCCGCGCCCTCGGTGTCGACGATCTCGCCGACGGCCTCCTCCGGATCGTCCACCCGGCCGTGCTCGTCGAGCACCGCCGGGGGCAGGAAGCGGAGGGTCCGCGGGTCGGCGATCCGGACGCCGCCGTGGGCGGGCCGGCCCAGCGCCGTCGCGGGGGCGTCCGGGTCTGGTCTGATCAGGCCCGCGCTCTCGCTGGAGCCGTACCCCTCGATGAGGCGGCAGCCGAAGCGGCGCAGGAACGCGGCCCGGTCCTCCGGGGAGGCCTCGGTGCCGAAGGCGTGCGTGAGCGGGTTGTCGGCGTCGTCGGGTTTCTCGGGCGTGGCGAGGATGTGGGCGATCGCCCTGCCGACGTAGGTGAAGAACGTCGCCCCGTACAGGCGCACGTCGGGCAGGAAGCCGGAGGCGGAGAACTTCGGTGTCAGGGCGACGCAGGCGCCGGCGCGGACCACCTCGTCCCAGCTCCAGGTCCGCTCACGGGTGCGCAGGCCCGGGCGGGTGTCCCCGGCCCGCGCGAGCAGCAGGTCGGCGATCGTCTCGTGGTGCACGTTCGGCCCTTCGGGGATTCGGGACTCCAGGGACTCAGGGGGCTCGGGGCTTCAGGGACTCAGGGGGCTCGGGGCTTCAAGGACCCGGGGGCTTCGAGGGCCCGGGGACCTCCCCGGCGGCGCGCACGCCCAGCGGGCCGGTGAACACGCAGTGCGTGCCGCCGTAGATCGCCGCCATGCACTTGTTGCAGTGGATGCACAGGGACTCGGTGCTCGCGTCGGCCTTGATCCGGTTGATCAGGTCGGGTTCGCGCAGCAGCGCCCGCGCCATCGCGACGAACTCGAAGCCCTCCCGCATGGCCTGGTCCATCACCTGCTTGTTCGTGATGCCGCCGAGCAGGATGAGCGGCATCTTCACCGCGGCGCGGACCCGGCGCGCGTCCTCGAGCAGATAGGCGTCCCGGTAGGGGTAGGAGCGCAGCAGCAGCCCGCCGAACATCCGCATGCCGAGCCTGATGGGCTGGGGCATCGCCGCGGCGAACTCCTTCAGCGGCGCCTCGCCCTTGAACAGGTACATGGGGTTGAACAGCGAGCTGCCCGCGGTGAGCTCCAGGGCGTCGAGGGAGCCGTCCTGCTCCAGCCACCGGGCGAGCCGGATCGCCTCGTCGATCTGGAGACCTCCGGGCACGCCGTCGTCCATGTTGAGCTTCGCGGTGATCGCGATCCGGTCGCCGACCGCGTCGCGGACCGCGCGGGCGATCTCCCGGGAGAGCCGGGCCCGGTTCTCCAGGCTTCCGCCGTAGGAGTCCCTGCGCCTGTTGACCTTGGGGCTCAGGAAGGAACTGGCGAGGTAGTTGTGCCCGAGGTGGATCTCCACGGCGTCGAACCCCGCCTCGGCGGCCATCACGGCCGCCTCGCCGTGGGCGCGCACGATCCGCTCCAGGTCGGCGCGGGTCGCGGCCCTGGTCACGCTGGCCGTGGCGAGGTGGAAGCGCCGGGAGGGCGCCAGCGCGGGCAGGCGGTTGGACCTGGGGTCGGCGACCGGGCCGGCGTGGCCGATCTGCGCGCAGACCGCCGCGCCCTCGGCGTGCACGGCCTCGGTCAGCTTGCGCAGGCCGGGCAGCGCCTCGGGGGTCCACAGGATCTGCTTGCGCTCCGTCCGCCCTTCGGGGGCGACCGCGCAGTAGGCGACCGTGGTCATCCCGACGCCGCCCGCCGCGTGCCGGACGTGGAACCCGATGAGCTCGTCGGTGACCAGACTCCGCCTGCTCAGTCCCTCGTAGGTGGCCGACTTGATGATGCGGTTGCGCAGGGTGACCGGACCGAGCCTCGCCGGGGCGAGCACGTCCGGGACGCCGGCGCCGGGGGGTGGTGTCTGGGTCAAGGGGTCCTCCGTCCGCGCACCCGTCGGGTGGCGTCGTCGACGTTAACCAGCGGGGCTCCGCCCCACCCGGGTGATCCCGCTGACCGGGAGGTCACCGCCCCGGCCGGGGTCCGCCCGGCCGGCCCGTCCCGGCACAGCGCGGCGCCGTACCGGGAACGGGCCGCGGTGGCGGGACGGGCTGCGGCTCCGTCAGAAGCCCGCCTGGCCGCCGTCGAGCGGCACGGTGGCGCCGGTGAGGTAGCGCATGTCCGGGCCGACGAGCACGGCCACGGCCCGCCCGATGTCCTGCTCGCAGTCGCCGATGTAGCCGAGCGGGATGCTCCTGCGGAACTCCTCCGCCTCGGCGGGGTTGTTCTCCGTCCACCACTTCAGCCCGGGCGAGAGGGCGTGCGGGGCGATGCAGTTGACGCGGATGCCGTCGGCGCCCCATTCGGCGGCGGCCGTCCGGGTCAGCGAGCGGACCGCCTGCTTGGCGGCGGCGTAGGCGCCGTAGGTGCTCGTGTCCCAGCGGACCATCGCGGAGGTGACGAGGTTGACGACGCTGCCGCCGCCGCGCCGCTTCAGGTGGGGGTGGCAGGCCTTCATGAAGGCGAACGTGGCGAAGGGACCGCTGCGGAACCCGCGCTGGAAATCGGCGTCGCTCATCGAGAGCAGCGGCCCGAACGCGCCCGAGTAGGCGTTGTTGACGAGGATGTCGATCCCGCCGAGCCGGGCCGCCACCTCCTCCACGACGTCCGGGACGGTGCCGGTCTCGCTCACGTCGCAGCGGAACGCCTCGGCCCGCACCCCGCGTTCGCGGACCATGGCGCAGGTCTTCTCCAGCTTCGCCGCGGTCCGGCCGAGCACCGCGACGGCCGCTCCCTCGGAGGCGAGGGCGAGCGCGATGCCCTGCCCCACTCCCTGTCCCGCCCCGGTCACGATCGCGTTCTTCCCGTCCAGGCTTCCCACGCGCGCCTCCCGTTCGGCCATGACGCCGGTGCATGGCTCCGGCAATGGTGTGCCGCGCCGCGTCCTGCCGCGAACCGGCGGTCCCGCTCACCGGGAACGCCCCTCCACCGCGGTCCCGGGGCCCGTCCCGGTCACCGGGACCGGCCGTGCCGCTCCGCCGCGCACGATCACAATGGGCGGCCTGACGCACGCGCCGGCGGCGTCTTCGCGAGGCGGCGGGACGAGAGGGAGACGATGTCCACACCGACGGACCCGAAGGCTGCGATGGCAGCGGTCATGGCGGCGCTGACCGGCCCCGGCGGCGAGTTCGAGCTGGCCGAGGAGGACGTCCTCGGCTCGCGGATGCGGGTCTTCGCCAACCGGGCCCGCAACCTCGGCGAGGTGCTCGCCCGGTCGGTCCGGTACGGCGAGCGCGACTACATCGTGACCGCGGACGAGCGGCTGAGCTTCGCCGGGCACGCGGCGCGGGTCGCGTCGCTGGCCCGGGCGCTCCGCGACGAGTACGGCGTGCGCCCCGGCGACCGCGTCGCGATCATCGCCGCCAACTCCCCCGCCTGGATCGTCGCGTTCTGGGCGACGGTCTCCCTGGGGGCCGTCGCCGTCGGCTACAACGCCTGGTGGTCGCGGCGCGAGGTCGCGTACGCGCTGGGCCACACCACGCCGAAGGTCGTCGTCGCCGACGCAAGGCGGGCCGCGGTGGTCGCCCGCGTTCTCACAGAGGGCACAGACGACATAGCGGGCGCAGACAGTACAGAGGACACGGGGCGCGCGGGAGGCGCGGGGAGCGCAGAAGGCACGGGGAGCGCAGAAGGCACGGGCGGGGCCGCGCCCGCCGTGCTGGGCACCGAGGAGGACGTGCCGCGCCTGGCCGCGCTCTTCCCCGGCGAGGCGCTGCCGGAGTACGAGGCCGCCGAGGACGACCCGGCGGTCATCCTCTACACCAGCGGGACGTCCGGCCGCCCGAAGGGCGCGGTGCACTCGCACCGGAACCTCACCTCGGTGATCGAGTACCACCGGATGAACGACGCGACGGCCCAGGCGTTCGGCGACCCGAGGAAGCCGGAGGACAGGCGCTACCTGCTGGCGCTGCCGCTGTTCCACATCGCGAGCCTGCACAACCTCGCCGTGCCGCGCCTGGCGACCGGGAGCGCGCTCGTCATGCACGAGGGCGCCTTCGACGTGGACCGGGTGCTGCGGCTGATCGAGAAGGAGCGGGTCACCAACTGGGGCGCGGTGCCCACCATGGCGCACCGGCTGATCGAGCACGGCGACCTGTCGGCGTACGACCTGTCGTCGCTGACCGCGTTCGCGCTGGCCTCCGCGCCGTCCTCACCGGCGTTCAAGGAGCGGCTGAAGGCGGTCCTCCCCGTCGCCCGGCACGCCCTGGCCGACAGCTACGGGCTGACCGAGTCCTCGACCGCGATCTCGGTGGCCTCGCCGCTCGACCTGGCGGAGGCGCCCGGGACGCTGGGCCGTGCCATCGCGACCGTGCGGCTGGAGATCCGCGGCCCGGACGGCCGGGCGCTGCCCGAGGGCGAGGAGGGCGAGGTCTGCGCGCGCAGCCCGTTCAACATGCTCGGCTACTGGAACGACCCGGAGGCCACCCGGAACACGCTGCGCGAGGACCGCTGGCTGCACACCGGCGACATCGGGGTGATCGAGCAGGGCCGGCTCCGCCTCACCGCCCGGCGCTCCGACCTGATCATCCGCGGCGGGGAGAACGTCTACCCGGCCGAGGTCGAGAGCGTTCTGGCCGAGCACCCGGGCGTGCGCGAGTGCGCCGTCATCGGCGTGCCCCACGCGGACCTGGGCCAGGAGGTCGTGGCGGTGGTCGTCACCGGCGACGGGCGGCCGGTGGGCGAGGAGGAGCTGCGGGAGTACGCCGGCAAGGAGCTGGCCTACTTCAAGGTCCCGTCGCGGTGGCGGATCGTCACCGAGCCGCTCCCCCGCAACGCGACCGGCAAGGTCGTCCGCCCCGAGGTGGAGCGCATCGCCGGAGTCACCGCGGGCGCGCAGGCCCCACCCGCCACGCGCTGAGGAGGCATCCCCGCGTACGACCGGCCGGTCGCGGCGGCGCCGCCCGGCCCCGGCGGGCCGGTGCGGTGCCCGTGCCCTCCTCAGATCCGCTCGATGACCGTGGCCGTGGCGTGGGCGCCGCCGGCGCACATGGTGACGAGCGCGGTCGACCGGTCCGACCGCTCCAGCTCGTGCACGGCCTGGGTCACCAGGCGGGCTCCGGTGGAGCCGACCGCGTGGCCGAGGGCGATCGCGCCGCCGTTGACGTTGACCCGGTCCATGTCCGCCTTGTGCGCCTGCGCCCAGGAGAGCACCACGGAGGCGAACGCCTCGTTGATCTCGACCAGGTCGATGTCGGAGAGCGCCATCCCGGCCATGCGGAGCACGTGCTCGGTCGCCTGCACCGGCCCGTCCAGGTGGTAATAGGGGTCGGCGCCGACCATGCCGGAGGCGACGATGCGGGCCCGGGGGCGCAGGCCGAGATCGCGGGCCCTGGCCCGGCTCATCAGGAGCACGCCCGCCGCGCCGTCGCTGATCTGCGAGGAGTTGCCGGCGGTGTGGACGCCGCCGGGGAGGACGGGCTTGAGCTTCGCCAGCGCCTCCGCGCTGGTCTCGCGCAGCCCTTGGTCCTTCTCGACGCGGACGGTCTCCCCCGTCGGCCCCTCCTCTCCCATGACGGGCGCGTCCACCGCGATGATCTGGCCGTCGAAGCGGCCCTCGGCCCACGCCCGCGCGGCGCGCCGCTGCGAGGCCAGGCCGAGGGCGTCGGCGTCGGCGCGGGTGATGCCGCGCAGCGCCGCGATGCGCTCGGCGGCGGTGAACTGGTCGGGCATGTCCAGCGACCAGCCGTCCGGGAAGGGGCTGCCGGTCTCGGGGGTGGCCGCCTGGCCGAGGAAGACGCGGCTCATCGACTCGACGCCGCAGCCGATCCCGGCCTCGATCGCGCCGGAGGCGATCAGTCCGGCGACCAGGTGGACCGCCTGCTGGGAGGAGCCGCAGGCGCAGTCGATCGTCGTGCACGCCGTGCCGTACGGCAGGCCCGCGTGCAGCCACGCCTGGCGGGTGACGTTGTTGGACTGCTCGCCCGCCTGGGTGACGCAACCGCCGACGACCTGGCCGAGCTCGGCCGGGTCCGCCCCGGTGCGCTCCAGCAGGCCCCTGTGGACGAGCCCGAGCAGTTCCGCCGGGTGCAGGCCCGAGAGGGCCCCCCTGCGCCGGCCGACCGGTGTGCGGGCGGCGTCGACGATGACGGCTTCGGCCATGGCTTCTCCTCGCTTCCGTTGTCCCGGCGGGGCTCTCGGCCGCCGGTCGCCGTCGCGGCGCCCCTCCCCGGCGGCCGGCGCGGCGCG
>NZ_JBHSBM010000016.1:323520-335975 GCF_042650625.1 Planomonospora corallina | reverse complement strand
GGCGGGGCCGCCGGGTCCGACGTCATGGCGGGAGGCTAGAGCCGGTCGCGGCCCGTACCGGCTCCAGTCCCACTGAGTGGTCCGGCCCGGCCCGCGCTCCGCCTGGCGCGCGACCGCCAGGAGTCCGCCCCCGGAGCGTGCGGGTCCGCGCTGCCCGGCCCCGTCTACCGGGCCGGCCCGGCCTGTCCGAACAGCCGGCCCGGTAGCTCCTGTTAGTCGTCGATGGCCTGGTAGAGCGTGGTCCAGAAGTCGTGGACGAGCCGCGCCGAGTCGGGGGTGGACATCCCGACCTGGGTGAGCAGGATGCCGGTGAGCCGGTTGACCGGGTCGGCGTAGGCCGAGGTGCCGGTCCCGCCGTCCCAGCCGAACTGGCCGACGGGCGCGTAGTCGCCGCGGCGGGTGCGCACCGCCATCCCGAAGCCCCAGCCGCCGTGCTGCCCCTGACCGTGCGAGATGTGCACGCCGTCGGCGGCCATGGCGTTGCGGGCGGCGCTCTGCTCGGGCGTGAGCCGGTCGGTGGTCATCAGCTCGACCGCGGGCCTCGACAGGATCCGCCTCCCCCGGTGCGTCCCGCCGTTGAGCAGCATCGAGAAGTAGGCGTGGTAGTCGTCCGCGGTGGACACCAGCCCGCCGCCGCCACCCGGGAACGCCGGAGGCTCGCTCCACCGCCCGCCCTTGGCCTCGTCCCACACCAGGAACTCGCCGGTCCGCGGGTCGGGCGCGTACAGGGTCGGCAGCCGGTCGATCTTGTCGTCGGGCACGTGGAAGGCGGTGTCGGTCATGCCCAGCGGGTCGAAGACGCGCTCGCGCAGGAACTCCTCGAACGGCCGGCCGGTCACCCGGGCCACCAGCACACCGAGCAGGTCGTCGCTGATGTGGTACTGCCAGCGCTGTCCGGGCTGGTGCATCAGCGGCAGCTCGCCCAGGCGGCGCATCCACTCGTCCGGCTCGGGCATCGGCGCCGGCAGGTTGGGGGTGAGTCCCCGCTCGAAGACCGCGTTCATGATCGGGGTGCCCAGCGCCGTCATGTCCATGCCGAGCCCGAACGTGGAGGTCAGCAGGTCTCGCACGGTGATCGGCCGCCGTGCCGGCACGGTGTCGTCCAGCGGGCCGTCGACGCGCGCCAGCACGCGTCGGTCGGCCAGTTCGGGCAGCCACGGCTCGACCAGGTCGTCCAGCCGGATGCGGCACTCGTCCAGCAGGACCATCGCCGCCGCGACCGCGACCGGCTTGGAGGTGGAGGCCATCCGGAAGACCGTGTCCCGGCGCATCGGCGCGCCGCCGTCGTGGCGCATCGTCCCGAGTGCCTCGACGTGCGTGTGGCCGTCCCGGCCGACCAGGGCGACGAGTCCGGGGATCTTCCCCGAGTCGACGTGCCGTGCCAGCACGTCGTGCAGTCTGCGCAGCCCGTTCGCGGAGAAGCCGCCGCTGTCGTTTTCCATCATGAAGCTCCTTGCACGTAGTCGTTGAGCCTGTGGGACCTGCCCCGGCCCGGCGCCCGTGGTTCCGGCGAGCGGCGCACGGGGGCGGGGGCGGGGGCGGGAGTGGGGGGCGGGATTGGGAACGGGGCGGTTCGGCCACGGGGTTCCCGCCGCGGCTCCGCCACACCCGACTTGTTCGGCAATTCCTGAACATCTGCGACGCTACATTGCGTTCAATAATTCGTCAACATATTGGAGCAGAGTTCCCCCTACAGTCTCAGAGATAGGAGGTGAGATTGCAATGAACATGAGGACGAATGCAATGGGCATCCGAGCGTTCGTTGCAATGAGATGCGGGCGAACGCATGCCGTGCAGGGGACGCCGGAGCGCCGATCCCCGCGCGGGCCGGCACCGGGACGCGCGGGCGCGACACCGGGACACGCGGCACGCCCGAGGTCAGCGAGCGCCGGGACGGCCGCCGGGCGCGATCCATGGCGCGATCCATTCGGTCAGCTCGACGACGATGCCGTTGGGGTCGGTGAGGCGCATCAGCCACTCGCCCCACGGACTGCGCCGCAGCCGTTCGGTGATGGGCGCGCCCTCGGCGCCCAGGCGCGCGTGCTCCTCGACGAGATCCGTGACCGCGAACGCCACCACCGGCTGCGCGCTCCCCTCCCCCGGCCTCTCGGGGTCGCGTCGGAGCAGCAGGATGTCGGCGGCCGCGTCGTCGCGGCCCAGCCAGGTGAGATCCGGGGTGTCGAGCACCTCGCGGAAGCCCAGGTAGGTGGTGAAGAAGTGGCGGGATCCCGCGGAATCGTCGACGGTGAAGACGACGGTCGAGGCGACGATGTTCACGTTTCTGCTCGTATGTGATCGTTGACCACTTTTCCCCTCTATACGGTGATCCGTCCCGATCAAGGTTGCCGGTGCGGCCCGGCCGGGGCAACGCCGGATCTCGCAACGCTGCGTTAACCGCGGACTTAACGCCAGGGAGGACGCGCGGGAGATCCGCGGCGCCGGGGTCTGCCCGGCTCCGGCCGGGGAGCCGCGCTCCGGCCGCGCTCCGGCGCGCTCCTGCTTCTTGATCGCCCGGCCGGCCCGGGCCGCCGAGACGTGACGCCACGAGGTCCCCGCCCCACTCAGCGGGACTCCGTCCCCGGCGGGGGCCGCGGTCCGCATTAGCTTTCCTCCACCGTGACAGAGCCCGCGGCACGACAGGAGGCAGGGACATGAGCGCGAACATCAGCCTGGAGGGCAGGACCGCCGTCGTCACCGGAGCGGGCGCCGGACTGGGCCGCAGCGAGGCGCTCGCGCTCGCCGCGCGCGGCGCGGACGTCGTCGTCAACGACGTCGGACCGGGTGTCCGCGACGTCGTCGCCGAGATCGAGGCGCTCGGCCGCGGGGCCGTCGCGGTGACCGGCGACGCCGGCGACTGGTCCATGGGCGAGCGGCTCGTGCGGACCGCCGTGGAGACCTTCGGCGGGCTGGACATCGTGGTGAACAACGCGGGCGTGCTCCGCGACAAGATGCTGTTCAACCTCACCGAGTCCGACTGGGACGACGTCGTCCGCGTCCACCTCAAGGGCCACGCCGCGCTCTCCCGGGCGGCGGCCGTGCACTGGCGGGCGGCGAGCAAGGCCGCCGGCGGTCCGGTCTACGGCCGCGTGGTCAACACCTCCTCCGAGGCGTTCCTCTTCGGCGCCGCCGGCCAGCCCAACTACTCGGCCGCCAAGGCCGGCATCACCGCGCTGACCCTCTCCACCGCCCAGGGCCTGTCCCGGTACGGCGTGCGCGCCAACGCGATCTGCCCCCGGGCCCGCACCGCCATGACGGCGGCCGTGTTCGGTGAGAGCGAGACCCCCGAGGGCGGTCTGGACATCCTCGCCCCGGAGCGGGTGGCGACCTTCGTGAGCTACCTCGCCTCCCCCGCCGCGGACGCGATCAACGGCCAGGTCTTCGTCGTCTACGGCGACATGGTCGCGCTCCTGGCCCCGGCGACGGTCGAGCGGAAGTTCACCGCCGCCGACGGCGTCTTCTCCGCCGAGGAGCTCGACGCGCAGCTCACGCCGTACTTCAGCGGGCGCGGGCCGTACGAGACCTTCGCCGCCTACGGCGTGGCGCAGCTCGACACCACGGGCGTGCGGCAGGGATGAGCCTCCCGGCGGGCCGGCCTCCGGGACTCCCGGATCCGATCCGCCGGGAACGGCCCCCGGAAGCCCCGCCCGGTCCCCGGTCGGCCGGAGACCGGGACCGGGGACCGGGCGGGCCGCCGTCAGCGGGACGCGCGCCACCCGCGCGGCACGCGCCCGCGCGCCCCTCCGGGACTCCGGCGGCGCGTGCCGTGCAGCAGGGCGAGGGCGAGGAGCCCGTACGCCAGGGCGAACAGCGCGAAGACCGCGCCGTGCCCGGTGAACGCGGAGACGGCGGCGTAGGCGCCGTAGACTCCGACGGTCGCCAGATCCGTGCCGAGGTTCGCCAGGGAGGTGACCGTCGCCCGGCTCGGCCCGGTGATCGCCTCCTGGAGCCGCGCGTCGGCCACCAGGCTCGCCAGCTGGAAGGCGCAGAAGGCCGCCGCGACCGCGACGAGCCCGGCGGGCCGTCCGCTCAGCGCCCCGCCGGCCAGGGCGAGCGCGCCGAGTCCGAGCACGCCCGCGAACGCGCCGCCGCCCAGCCGCCTCCCGGCCCCGGCGAGCAGGCCGCCGGCCGTCACGCCCGCCCAGACGAGCAGCACCCACAGGGGCACGCTCCGCTCGGCGGCGCCGGTCTCCCGGACGAGCAGGGCGACGTACTCCTCCAGCGCGCCCCAGATCGCCGCCGTGGCGGGGACGAGCAGGAGCGCACGCCGTACGGAGCGGTCGCGGTGGACCTCGGCGAGCCCGGCGCGGAGGATCGCGGCGTACCCGCGCAGGCCGTCCGGTCCATCAGATCTGTCCGGCCCGTCAGGTCCGCCAGGTCCTTCGGCTCCGTCCGCGCCGCCGGGGCCGGTTCCGGGGGCGGGTCCGCCTGGCACGGCGGGCGCGGCGGGTCCGGCAGGATCGATGAGCCCGGCGGGTCCGCCTGGTCCGGCCGGTGAGCGCCGCGCGCGGTGCTCGGGGAAGGCCGCTCCGGCGGCCGCGCAGAGCAGGCAGGCGAGCACGCTCGCCACGCCCAGCGCCGGGTATCCCCCGGCGGCGAGCACCGGGCTCGCGGCGGCGGTGGCCAGCGCCACCGCGCACATGCCCGCCACCTCGGCGCGGCCGATGAGTCCGGCGTACCGGCGGGCCTCACCGAGGCGGTCGAGCTCCTCGTACACCAGCGCCTCGAAGGCGCCCGAGACCAGCGCGCCCCGCACCCCCCACAGGACGAACCCGAGGGCGAACGCCCAGTAGGAGGGGGCGGCGACCCATAGGGCGAAGCCCGCGGCGGCCGGGAGCGGCGCCAGGATCAGCAGGGTCCGCCGGGAGACCGCGTCGGCCCACACGCCGGAGGGGACCTCCAGCAGGATGCCGGTCAGCGACCAGATGACGAACAGCGAGGAGATCTCGGCGACGGAGAGCCCGGTGTCGGCGAAGAGCAGCGCGTACACCGGGTAGAGCAGGATGAAGTCGTCGAGGAACGTGTAGACGTGAACGGCGGCGACCAGCCGCCTCGCACGCGTGCCGGGCGTGCGCGAAGCAAGGATCATGAGGTCTTTCCCTGGGGGCGATTCGGACGTCCGGTAGCTCGGTGCTCCCGGCGGTCCGCGGCAGCGCGCCCCGCGCCGACCTCCGCTGCAGGGTTAATGTCGCCAAGTCATGACGGTGATTCTAGCCCCGGGTCCCTCTCCGCGGGCGTTGCCGCGAGGCCGGCTGCCGTGACCTTGCTGATCTGCGGAGCGTCCGGACCGGATGACATTTGTCATCCGGTTCCCCTACAAGATCCACAAATGTCCGGTGATATCGGCGACTGTCCTGGCGCGCACGAGAGGAACAAGATCGTTCTTGTAAGGACGCCTCCCTCCGTCAGGAGCTTTCGATCATGAGAAGAGCTTCCACGCGCCTTGTGAAGATCGCAGCGGTCACCACCGCCCTGCCGCTGGCCCTGGTGGCCGCCGGCGGATCGGCCGCCGCGGCGGGCACCGGCTCGGGCGCCACCGGACAGGGGACGATCGCCTGGGGGTCGTGTGCCGGCATGCGGCCCGCCGAGGGGCAGAAGCTCCCGCCCGGCACCGAGTGCGGCACGCTCACCGTCCCCCTCGACCATGCCGGCCCCGGCGGAAAGACCATCGAGCTGGCGCTGATCCGCATCAAGGCCACCGGTTCCGGCAAGCGGCTCGGGTCGCTGGTGTTCAACTTCGGCGGGCCCGGCGGTTCCGGTGTGGACATCCTGCCCCTGCTCGCTCCGGCCTACGCCGCGCTGAACACCCGCTACGACCTGGTCTCCTTCGACCCGCGCGGAGTGGAGCGCAGCTCCGGCGTCCGCTGCGGCGGGACCGCGGAGATGGAGGAGTACAACACGGCCGACGCCACCCCGGACACCCGGGCCGAGCGGGCGCGGCTGAGGCGGGCCACCGCGGAGTTCGTCCGGGCCTGCCGGAAGACCTCCGGTGAGATCCTGCCGCACGTCGGCACCGTCAACGCCGCCCACGACCTGGAACGGCTGCGCAAGGCTCTGGGCGAGGACAGGCTCGACTACTTCGGCATGTCGTACGGCACGCATCTGGGTGCGGTCTACGCCACGATGTTCCCCGAGAAGGTGGGCCGCTTCCTGCTGGACGCCCCGCTCGACCCGACGCTCTCCCTCCGGCAGCGCACCCTCGACCAGATGAGGGGGTTCCAGCGGTCGTACGAGGCCTTCCTCGACGGCTGCGCCGCCAAGGGCGCCGGCGAGTGCGTGCTCGGCGCGGACCGGAAGTCGGCCGACAAGAAGGTCCGCACCCTGTTGAAGCGCCTGGACGCCGAACCGCTGAAGGTCGGCCGGCGGAAGCTCACCGAGGGACTGGCGAGCACCGGCATCGGGGCGGCGCTCTACGCCCAGCAGGCATGGCCGGTGCTGGAGCAGGCCCTGGGCGCGGCGCTCAAGGGCGACGGCCGGATCCTGCTGGGCCTGGCCGACGGCTACGCCGGCCGCAAGGCCGACGGCACCTACTCGACCATGATGACCAGCTTCCCGGCCATCAGCTGCGCCGACACCGCCGAGCGGCCCAGCGCCGCGGCACAGGCCAGGACCGAGGCCGCGGCGCGGAAGATCTCCCCGCTGTTCGGCGGCGCGGGCCTGGGCAGCCTCTGCGCGGCCTGGCCGGTCGCCGGCGACGACACCGCCAAGAAGGTCGACGCCACCGGCTCGGCCCCGATCGTGGTGGTCGCCACGACCGGTGACCCGGCCACGCCGTACGCGTGGGGACCGAAGCTGACCAAGCAGCTCAGGACGGCCGTGCTGGTGACGTCCGAGGGCGAGGGACACGGCGCCTACGGGGTCAATGCCTGCACGACGAAGGTCGCCGACGCCTACCTGCTCGAGGGGAAGGTCCCCGCCAAGGGCACGCGCTGCGGTTCCTGAGCCCTCACGCCGCCGGCGGATCACCGGCGTCACCGCGGACCGGGGGCGGTGCCGCGGTGACGCCGGTCAGCTCCAGCGCCTGGTCCCAGAACCGCTCGGCGAGCGCGGCGTCGGTGGCGACCGGGGCGAGCGGCTGCTCCCGCTCCAGGTGGAAGTAGCGTCCCGTCACGCCGGCGACCTCCTCCGACAGGGCCAGCCTGGCGACGGGCCTGGCGCCGGTGGCCGGGCTCTTCCAGAGCAGTTTCGCGGCCTTGATCAGCCATCCCAGCGGCCCGCGCCGGTCGCCCAGACCGGTGCGGATGACCCCGGGGTGCACGGCGTTGACGGTCACCCCCGCGTCCTTCCAGCGCTCGGCGAAGCGCGGCACCAGCAGCAGGTTGCAGAGCTTGGTGTCGGCGTAGGTGCGCACCGGGTGGAAGTCCAGGCCGTAGGGGGTGCGCTCCGGGTCGGCCTGCCCCCTCAGGTAGAGCCCGGCGCTGACCTGGACGACCCGGGCCCGGGAGGCGGTCAGCAGCGGCTCCAGCCCGTGGTTGAGCAGGAACGGCGCGAGGTGGTTGACGACGAACGACCGCTCCAGCCCGTCCTCTCCGGCCGTGCACTGGCTGGGCCACAGGCCGGCGTTGTGGACCAGGACGTCGATGCGGCCGCACTCCTCGCGGAGCGTCTCGGCGGTCGTGCGCGCCGTCTTGACGGTGGACAGGTCGCCCACGACGAGGCGGACCGTCCCCGTGCCGGAGGCGGCCAGCGACGTGCGGGCGATCTCCCCCCGCTCCCTGTCCCGCGCGACCAGCACCACGTCGCACCCGTGCGCCAGCAGCCGTGCGGCGACGGCGTATCCGATGCCCCGGTTGCCGCCCGTCACCACCGCCGTCGGGGCGGCGGCCGGCCGGTCCCCCACCATGCTCTCCATGGCCGGAAGTGTAAGAGAACACGAAGGCCCCCTCCAGGTGAGGGTCGCGCACTCCGCTCCGCCCCGGAGGCCGGGCCGGGAACCGCGGCGGGGCGTTCCCTCGCGCGTCCTCGCGCGCCCTCGCGCGTCCTCGCGCGTCCTCGCCGTCAGAACAGCCCGGGGCCGCGCAGGACGGCCTCCGCGCCGCCGTCGAGGTAGACGACCTGTCCGGTGATGTGGGTGTTGGCCGGGCCGGTGATCCAGCGCAGCGCCTCGGCGACCGCCTCGGGACCCGCGGGCCCGTGCAGGGGCATCGGCACCGCCTCCTCCATGACCCTGACCATCGCCGGATCGGCGAAGAGCGGCTCGGTCATCGCGGTGCGCACGACCCCCGGGGCGATCGCGTTGAGCGGGATGCCCGCGCCCGCCCACTCGGGCGTGACCGCGCCGCGGCGCAACCATTGCGCCAGCGCGGCCTTCGACGACGGGTAGAGCCGCACGCCGGCGCCCCGTTCGACGGCCTCGCCCGCCAGGTCGAGCGCGGCCCGCTCGTCCCCGCGCAGGCAGGCCGCCACCACCTCGGCGTCCACCGGCTGCGTGCCGCTGATGGAGCCGACCACCGCGGCACGCGGCCGCTCGGCCCGGGCGAGCGCCGGGCGCAGGCCCTCCAGGAGCGCGACCGCCCCGAAGTAGTTCACCCGGACCGTCGCCGGGGTGAACGTGGAGACGCCCGCGCAGGCGACGACGCCGTCGAGCACGCCGCCCGACCGGTCGAGCACCGCCTCCACCGCCGCCGCCCGCCCTTCGGGGACCGCGAGGTCGGCGCGGACCTCGGCGTCCCGCAGGTCGATCCCGATCACCTCGTCGCCCTGGGCGCGCAGCAGGTCCGCCAGCGCCCGGCCGATCCCGGAGGCCGTCCCGCTCACCGCGATCGTGCGTGTCATGTCCGTCGCTCCTGTCGGTCCCGCCCGTGCCGGGCGGCGTTCGAGCGGGGGGCGAGCAGCAGGCGGCAGGCGAGCCGGATGTCGTCCTCGGTGCCCGCGAGGGAGGAGCGCCCGTTGAGGCTGGACTGCAGCACGCCGTACCAGCACTGCAGCAGGAGCCGGACCAGGGTGACGTCCTGGTCGGTGGGCTCGTCGATGCCGAGGACCCGCAGGATGATGCCGTGGAAGGTGGTGTCGATGCGGACGGCGTCGGCGGCCGCGGTGGCGCTGGCCGCGTTCGCCGACTGGAGCATCGCGGTCGCCAGCGCGGGCTTGCCGAGCAGTTGCCGGCTGGCGCTCACCAGCACGTCGCCGACCGCGTCCTCGGGGCCGGTGCCGGGCCGGGGCTCCGGGAGGCTCTCGTCGAACCGGTCGATCAGCTCGGCCATGACGGCGGTGAACAGGTGCGTCTTGGAGGGGAAGTACCGGTACAGCGTGCCGATCGCGACGCCGGCGGCCTTCGCGACCTCGTGCATCTGCACGCGCTCGAGACCCTTCTCGGCGCCCATGCGGGCGGCGGCGCGGAGAATGCGCGACTGCCGGGCGTGCTGCTCGGGTGAGCTGGGCTCGGCCGGCGGCCTGGCTTCGGCGATCCTCGGCACGGTGTCCCCCGGAAGGTGTCTGCGGTGCGGGAATGACAATACACACCGGTTCGTACGGGTCCGCCAAACGCCGATACCGGTGAGTGGGACGTCCGGGACGGGCCGTCCCGGCGCCTCGCCCGCGGGCCGCGCCCGGCCGTCAGATGAGGTCGTCCTCGACGCGCAGGCCGAACTCGCTCCTGCCGTAGAGCGCCAGGGCCCGCTCGACGTCGTTGGCCACGTGCACGCTGCCGGCGTGCGCGTCGCGCCAGGCGCGCTCGACCGGGTTGCCGCGCCGCAGCGAGTTGCCCCCGGCGGTCTTGAACAGGATGTCGATCGCCTCCAGCGCCCGCTCGGTCCCGCGGACCTGGTCCCGGCGGACGCGCAGCCGCAGCTCCATCGGGATCGCCCCGCCCCGGACGGCGTGCCCGTACACCTCGCGCACGTTCCGGTCCGTCTGCAGGACCGCGGCGTCGATCTCCGAGGCGGCCCGCGCCACCGCGACCTGGGCGAACTGGTCCTCGGCGAACCGGCCGCCGCCGAGGCTGAGCCGTACCCGGTCGCGCATCGCGGCCAGGTAGGCGCGGTGGCAGCCCTCCGCCATGCCGATCACCGGCGCGGTGATCGCGGAGGTGAACAGCGTCGCGAACGGCATGCGGTACAGCGGGCCGGTGTTCACCTTCTGGCCCGGGCCGCGCAGCCGGGACTGCTCGTAGTTGCGCATCACGCGGTGCTCCGGGACGAAGGCCCGCTCGACGACGATGTCGTTGCTCCCGGTGCCGCGCAGGCCGATCACGTCCCAGACGTCCTCGATCCGGTAGTCGGCGCGCGGGACCAGAACGCTCAGGAAGTCGACCGGCCGTCCCTCCGCGCCGACCAGTACCGCGCCCAGCACGGCCCACGAGGCGTGGTCGCAGCCGGAGGAGAAGCTCCACCGGCCGGACATCTCGTAACCGCCCTCCACCGGGGTGAGCCGCCCCATCGGCGCGTACGAGGAGGAGACCAGCGTGCCCGGGTCGCTCCCCCAGACCTCGTCCTGCGCGGCCTCGGCGAACATGCCGACCTGCCACTGGTGCACGCCCAGCAGGGCGGCGACCCAGCCGGTGGAGCCGCAGACCCCGGAGACCTCCCGGACGACCTCGTAGAACTCCACCGGGTCGCTCTCCGCCCCGCCGTACCGCTTGGGCTGCAGCATGCGGAAGACCCCGGCGCCGGCGAGCTCGGCGACCGTCTCCGCCGGGATCCTCCGGTCCTCGTCGGCGGCCGGGGCGCGGCCGGCGATGCCGGGCAGCAGCGGGCGCACCTTCTCCAGGACCTCGTTGCTCATGTTCGGCGCTCTCCCGTGTCCACTCGTGCCGGCGGGTGCTGACCATGATGGTCCGCCGCCCGCGTCACCGCCAGGCTCGGGCATCCCGGCCACCGGGACTCCCCGGCCCTCCGGCGGGCCCGCCGCTCTACCGTTCCGGCATAGAGGACATGCGCCGGTGAAGGGACTGGGTCAGCGTGACGACGATCGAGACCGGGCAGGACGGCATCCGCGCCATCGAGACCGGCGCCGTTCCCACACGCTTCGCCCGGGGATGGCACTGCCTGGGCCTGGCCGGGAAGTTCAAGGACGGCAGGCCGCACACCGTCCACGCCTTCGGCTCGAAACTCGTGGTCTTCCAGAGCAGTGACGGCAGGCTGAACGTGCTCGACGCCTACTGCCGGCACATGGGCGGCGACCTGTCGCAGGGCACGGTCAAGGGCGACGAGATCGCCTGCCCGTTCCACGACTGGCGCTGGGGCGGCGACGGCCGCTGCAAGAAGATCCCCTACGCGCGCCGCGTCCCGCTCCGCGCCCGCACCGCCGCGTGGACCACGCTGGAGCAGGACCACCTGCTGTTCGTCTGGAACGACCCGGAGGGCAACCCGCCCCCGGCCGAGGTCGCGATCCCCCGCATCGAGGGGGCGACGAGCGACGGGTGGACCGACTGGCGCTGGAACGAGACCGTCGTGCACACCAACTGCCGCGAGGTCGTGGACAACGTCGTCGACATGGCGCACTTCTTCTACGTGCACTACTCGTTCCCGACGTACTTCAAGAACATCTTCGAGGGGCACACCGCCACCCAGATCATGAAGGGCCTGAGCCGGCCGGACGCCCGCCCGCCGTCGAGGAAGGGCCAGCCGGGCATGCTCGGCAACACCTCGGTGGCGACGTACCACGGGCCGTCCTTCATGATCGACGACCTGACCTACCACTACGAGGGCATGGACCTCAACTGCGTCCTGATCAACTGCCACTACCCCATCGACGCGAACTCCTTCGCCCTGCACTCCGGCATCATCGTGGAGCGCAACGAGCGACTCGGGCCCGACGGGGCCGAGGAGATGGCCGCGCGGCTGAGCGACTTCATCCTCAAGGGATTCGAGCAGGACGTGCGGATCTGGAAGAACAAGACCCGCATCGACAACCCGCTGCTGTGCGAGGAGGACGGGCCCGTCTACCAGCTGCGCCGCTGGTACGAGCAGTTCTACGTCGACGTGGCCGACGTCGGGCCGGAGATGGTGGAGCGCTTCGAGTTCGAGCTGGACACCACCCGGCCGGTCGAGGCCTGGCGGAAGGAGGTCGAGGAGAACCTCGCCCGCCGGGCCGCGGCGGCCTCGGGCGGGACCGCTCCGGATGGAGCCTCCACGGGCGGTGTCTCCCCGGGCGCTGTCTCCCCGGGCGGGACCGCATGACCGTCCGTCCCGACGAACGCCTGCTGGACGGCGAGCCGATGCGCCCGGTGCGCTGCCGCACGTGCGGCGCAGGCGTCCAGGCGCGCAAGGCCAGCTGGCACCAGACCAGCGTCCAGTGGAGCGCCGAGGCCATGGCGGCCTGCCTGGAGCGGCGGGCCGCCGCCCCGGTCAGCGGCCCGAACGGCGGCTGCTTCGCCGCCTGCGAGGCGCTGCGCGCCTCGATCGTCCAGGCGGCGCTGGACGGCGAGCTCCCCGTCCCGGACGACGGCGAGGACGGACCGTGACCGGCCGACCGGCCCCGGTGCCCCGGACAGGGCCGCGGCCCGCACGCCGGGCCGC
>NZ_JBHSBM010000016.1:321968-323454 GCF_042650625.1 Planomonospora corallina | reverse complement strand
CTGACCGTCGCCTACAGCCTGCTGCGCAGCGTGGTGCGGACCGGCAAGGACCCGGCCGCGGCCGCCGGCCAGCGCCGCGGCGCGGCCGGCGCGGCGGCCGAAGAAGGTGCCGTCGCCCAGGGAGGTGCCGCTGACGTAGCCGTCGCCGTGCATGCCGGAGGCGGCCCGGCCCGCGGCGTACAGGCCGGGGATCGGCCGCCCGGTCTCGTCGAGCACCTCCCCGTCGGCGGTGGTGTGCAGCCCGCCGAGGGTGAAGCCGGCCACCCCGGTCGCCTCCCCCGGATCCCTCCGGTCGCCGGCCCCGAAGCCCAGCCGCGGGTCGACCGCCGCGAACGGCGGGCGCAGCGGCCGCAGCCACCGGGCGTCCTTGTGGAAGTACGGGTCCTCGCCGCGCTCGGCGTGCCGGTTGTAGACGGCGACCGTCGTCTCCAGCGCCCCGGCGGGCATGCCGAGCTCCGCCTCCAGCTCCGCGAGCGTCTCGGCGGCGTACGTCGGGCGCACCCCCCACAGGTCCCGCGCGGGGATGTCCTCGTAGCCCTCCTCGTCGACGACCGCCCAGTACGGTCCCGGCTGGTGCAGCACGGCGGCCGCGCTGAACATGCCGGGGTAGACGTCCTCGTTGACGAAGCGCTGCCCGAGCCCGTTGACGAGCATGCCGCGCACGACCAGCGCGGGCAGCGCGGTCAGCGCGACCTGAACGGCGGACATGCGCCGGGTGGCGGCGCCGAGCGCCGCGGCCATGCGGATGCCGCCGCCGTCGTCGAGGCCGTCGCTGACCTTGCCGTGGCCCAGCAGGACGGGGGCGTGCCGGGCGAGCATCTCCTCGGAGTCGACGAACCCGCCGGTGGTGAGGACGACGGCGCGGCGGGCCCGGTAGACGACCCGCTCGCCGTACCGGCGGGCCACCACGCCGCGCACCCGGCCGTCGTCGCCGACGACGAGGTTGGTGGCGAGGGTGTCGGCGTGGCCGGCCGCCCCGGCCGCGCGGGCGGCGGCGACCAGCTTCTCCATCAGCAGCCCGCCGGCGAAGGACCGGGCCGCGGGGCGGTGGCCGCGTGGCGCGGGCCGGGCGAGCGTGTTGTACGGCCAGGCGTTCTCGCCCAGCCACATCAGCCCGTCCTCCGTCGGCGGCATCCAGGTCGGCCCGTCGTAGAGCCGCTCGGTGAAGGTGACGCCCCGGTCGCACAGCCACCCGAAGTGCTCGACGCTCCCGTCGCAGTACAGCCGGATCTTCCCGGTGTCGGCGTGCGGGCCGAGCGCCGCGACCAGGTAGGCGTACATGTCGTCGGGGGTGTCGTCGAAGCCGCAGGCCTTCTGCAGCGCCGTACCGCCGCCGAGGTAGATCTCGCCGCCGGACAGCGCCGACGAGCCGCCCGGCCCTCCGGCGCGCTCCAGCACGATGACGCGGGCGCCGGCCGCGGCGGCCGCGTAGGAGAGCGGGAAACCGGGCCCGGCGGGCTCGGCGTTCTCGCCCGCGGGCCGTACG
>NZ_JBHSBM010000016.1:258048-321897 GCF_042650625.1 Planomonospora corallina | reverse complement strand
CGACCACGAGCACGTCGCACTCGTGGTCGGCTGCGGCGAGCGCACGTGCGCGGACCGGCTCCACCGGTGGCAGGTCGCTCACCCGTCCTCCTCCGTTCCCGTGCGTGCCGTTCCCGTGTGCGCCGTTCCCGTGTGCCGGGCCCGTCGGCCCGCTCATGCGCGCGGGGTGAAGGCGGCGTGCGGCTCGGAGCCGGACCAGTCGTGCCCCCAGTAGCTGTCGGCGGTGATCTCCTCGGCGGTGTAGCACGTCTCGTCGACGAGCATGCCGTCGGTGCCGTACTCGATGTCCCAGCCGCCGGGGGCCCGCACGTAGAAGGAGACCATCTTGTCGTTGGTGTGCCGGCCGAGCGTGGAGGAGACGGAGAAGCCGAGCCGGCGCACGTTGTCCAGCGCGCGGCCCACCGCGTCGAGCGTGTCGACCTCGACCATGAGGTGGACCAGGCCGGGCTCCTCCCCGTGCGGGGCGGGGCAGACCGCCAGGCTGTGGTGGCGCCGGTTGACGCCCATGAAGCGGATCCGCGGCCCGGGGCCGGCGGCCTTCGGGCCGATCCGCATCGCGCCGCGCGGCAGGAAGCCGAGCACCTCGGCGTAGAACGAGACGGTCTCGTCCATGCAGGTGGTGGGGATGACCACGTGGCCCATGCCCTGGGCGCCGGTGACGAACGCCTGCGCCAGGCCGGTGCGGAGCGGGCCGTGGTCGAGGACGGGGCCGAAGAAGACCTCGACGGGGGTGCCGGCCGGGTCGTCGAACGCGATGACCTTCTCCGCGCCGCGCTCGGCCGACTCGCGCGCCGAGAGCACCTTGACCGCGACGCCGGATGCCTCGACCGCGCGGCCGACCGCGGCCAGCGCGAACTGGTCGCGGACCTCCCAGCCGACGGCCAGCACCCGGTCGGTGTCGCCGGGCAGTACGGCCAGCCGCGCCCGGCGCTCGTCCATGCGCAGGTAGAGGCCGTCCGGGTCCGGTCCGGTGCCCTCGGCGAAGCCGAGGGCGTCGACCGTCAGCTCGCGCCAGCGGCCGAGGTCGCGTGTCTGGACCCTCAGGTAGCCGAGCCCGCGGATCTGGGTCATCTCCTCACCCCACGTTCGTTCGTCGCCGTCAGCGGTGTCCGGCCGCCGCCGGGCGGGCGGTCCCCGGTGCATCTCACGGTGGCAGGGCCGCCGGAGGCCCGCCCGGGCCCTCCCGCTCAGTGAGAGTCCCGCCCGCCGGATCCGGCGCACGGCGGGCGGGGACCGGCGGGCCTTCGACGTGAGCGGCGGCGGTGCGGCGCAGTGGGGAGCGGTGGGGAGCGGTGGGGAGCGCCGCCGGGCGTCAGGTGTCGAGGAGCCGCAGGGCCTCCCGGCTTCTGGTGATCAGCTCGGGGTCCCCTTCGGCCGCGCGCAGGGCCAGGGCCTCCTGCAGCACCTCGCGCGCCTCCTGCCTGCGGTCCAGGTCGATGAGGGTCTTCCCGAGATGCTGGAGCGGGAAGTACACCATCTCGGGGACCTCCTCCCTCGCCAGGGCGAGCATCTCGCGGCAGATGGCCTCCGAGGTCGCCGCGTCGCCCGAGTAGCGATGGGCGTCGGCCAGGTTGATGGACGCGGCGATCCGCATGCCGCTCGTCTCCGCCAGGTCGAGCGCACGGCCGAGGTGGTGGATGGCGTCACCGTACTCGCCCAGGACCAGCAGCCCGACCCCCAGCGCGCGCAGCGTGGTGTAGTCGGCGGGGTCCTGGGCGCGGGCCGAGTCGACGAGCGCGGTGAGCCGGGCGCGGTCGGCGGGGACCATCCGCTGCCGTTCGTCGTAGGCGATGAGCCTGCTGATTTCCTGGAAGATCACAACCCGACACTAAGCCCTCCCGCGCGCCTGAGATCGCTTCGACCTGGGCTTGTTCGAGGGCGGGACCTTCGGCGGTCGTGTTGGTCATCGGCTGGGTGGAGGTCCGGGGTGCCGGCCGAGGCCGCCGACCGCATTCCGGCAGGCCGGAGCCGCTCAACGTAGTACGGCCGCCAGCAGGTCGGTCCCCAGTGCCGTCAGATCGGGAAGATTGACGGTGTAGCGGACGTAGCGACCGTGCCGCCGGGCTGTGAGCAGGCCCGCGCGGCGCAGGACGGCGAGGTGGCGGGAGACCTCCGGGGGTGAGAGTTCCCAGGCGTGGGCCAGCTCACCGGTGGTGTGCGGGCCGCGGGCCAGGGTGCGCAGCAGCCGCAGCCGTACCGGATGCGCGAGTGCCTCCAGCCGTAGCGTGAGCGTTTCCAGCGATACCGGCTCCGACGGACTCGCCTCGGCGACGGGGTACTGCACCACCGGCTGCCACCCGGGCGCGTGGACCACCACCAGGTGCGGGCGGCCGAAGACGCTGGGGAGGAAGGTGACCCCGCCGCTGTGGGCGGGGGTCGCCTTGTCCTGCAGCTTGTCCACGATGATGCGGTCGCCGTCCGGCGCCAGGGTGATCGCGCCGGAGACCGACGCGAGTGCCGCCCCGATGCCCTGCCGCTTCAGCAGGTCGTTCTTCAGGCGCAGGTCGGTGGCGAGCCGCACGGCGACACCCGTCCAGGCGGCGTCGAAGAAGGCCTCGGCGCACTGTTCGAGGGTGTGGCGTACCCGCGCCCGCACAGCGGCCGGGTCCGCGAGCAGCCGTTCCGCGAAGGCCTCCTGAAGCGCGCCGCGGGCCTGAGCCAGGTCCAGGGCCCGCTCGCGCGCCGCCGCGTCGGTGAGCGGCGACGGCGCGGCGAAGTGGACCCGGTTGCTGCCACACGTGGTGACGAGCGCGGCGGTCACATAGGTTTCATCGTCGATCCGGTCCACATCGTCCAGCTCCTCGGCGAGGGTCGGCCGGGGCCGGGCGGGGACCAGGAAGTCGGCTCGTGAGGAACGCCAGAGGAACTCCGCCTCCCTGAGCCGCTCTGCCAGCTCCGGCGGCAGCCCGGCCCAGACGTCCCCGGCCCAGCCGGCGAGCTGCGGGTGGTGCCCGGGTTCGGCCAGCACGTGCAGCATCGCGGTCAGCTCGGCCAGCGGGGACGCGGCGAACCGCAGTCGCCCGGGCGGCAGGCCGCCGATGTCGATCCTCAGCGCCATCCCCTCATCATCGCTGGCCGGACGGCCGGCGACCGCGTCGATTGACGGTGTCCGTCAATCGACGCGGTCGGTCCGGCGGCCGAACGCACTGTTGACGCCATGGCAACCACCACCGAGATCCGGCCGCGTGCCCTCGTCCGTGCCTCCGGAGGCCCCCGCTACGCCGTCGCCCTGGCCGTGGACGCGCTCGGCACCGGCCTGCTGCGCCCCTTTCTGCTGCTCTACGGGGTGATGGTGCTGAGGCTGTCCGCGCCGGTCACCGGCATCGCCATGACGGCCGGCGTCGTCATGGGTCTGGTGTGCGTGCCCGTGGTGGGCCGATGGCTGGACCGGGGCGCACGAAGCACGGTCGTGGCGGCGTCGATGCTGGTGCGGGTGGTGGGCGTGGCGCTGCTGCTGGCCGCCCCGACGGGGAACGTCTGGCTGTTCGCGACGGCGGCGCTCTTCCTGGGCATCGGCAACCAGGCCTGGCCGGCCGCCCATGCGGCTCTCGTGGCCACGGTCGCCCATGGCCGCGAGCGTGACGCCGCGCTCGCGGGAGGCCGCGCCCTGCGCAACGCCGGCCTGGGCGCGGGCGCCCTGCTCGCCACCGCGTGTCTGGCGGGCGGCACCGCCGCCCTGCAGGCGCTGGCCGCCGTCACCGGGTTCGCCTACCTCGCTGCGGCGGCCTTGGCGTGGTCGGTCCATGTACGCGCTCATCCGGCCGCTGCCGCGGCCGAGAGCAGGGACGACGAGCCCGCACCCCGGATGCGCGCGCTGCTGGCCGCCAACGTGATCTACGTCTTCTGCCTCAACGTCCCCGAGATCGCGCTCCCCCTGATCCTGGTGACGCAGATGCAAGCCTCTCCGGTGTGGTCGGCGGCCATCTTCGTGGCGAACACGGTGCTGGTGGTCACCCTGCAGGTTCCGGTCACCGTCCTGATGTCCCGCTTCCCCCGGCGGGCCGTGCTGGCTCTCTCCGGCGTGGTACTCGCCGCGTCCTACCTCGGCTTCCTCGCGGCCACCTCGCTGGGACAAGGCTGGGGCGCCCCGGCCGTCGCCGCGGTGTCCGTGGTCTGCACCATCGGCGAGATCATCTATGCCGGCAGCGCCACCGCGCTCGTCACCGCCCTCGCCCCGGCCCATCTCCTGGGACGCGCCCTCGCCCGTTTCCAGCTCTCCACGGGCTTCGGGCTCGCCGTCTCCCCGGCGGTCATCACCGCTCTCGCCTCCCACGGCTCGGCCGCCCTCTGGGGCGGCCTCTCCGCTGCGACGCTGCTGTCCGCCTCCGCCGTCGCCGCCGAGAAGGACCAGGGGCCGAGCGGAGCGGGCCTGCCCGTAGGCGAGACGGGCGAGGCCGGTGTCCTGGCACGTCGCGGGGGCTGACGCCGGGCCGGTACGGCGAGGGCCCGGGCGGCCGGGGTGGCCGGGGTGGCCGTCTTCCCCCGCCGCCCCGGCGCACGGGGTCGCGGAGCACCGCCGGAACGCTAGATCATCGAGCGCATCGGGCCGGGCGGGGGCTCGATGCCCAGCTCGGTGAGAGCGGAGACGTGGAAGACCGAGCCGGGCACGTGGATGGCGTGCGCCAGGCCGGTGTGCGCGTCGCGCCAGAAGCGCTGGATCGGGTTGTCCATGCGCATGGCGTTGCCGCCGGAGCGGGCCACGATCTCGTCGACCGCCCGGACCGCGCGCCAGGCCGCCCGGGTCTGGGTGCGGCGGCCGGCCGCGCGCTCGGCGAAGGAGACCTCCCTGCCCGCGGCGACGGCGTCGTACATCCGGCAGACGTTGTCGAGCAGCGCGACGCGCGACGCCTGGATCTCCGCGGCGGCCTCGCCGATCGCGTAGAGCACGTAGGGGTCGTCCTTGATCCTCGTGCCGGTGATCTGGACGCGGGTCCTCTGGTAGTCCAGGTGGTGCGCGAGGGCGCCCTCGCAGACGCCGATCACCGCGGCGGTGATGCCGAGCGGGAAGGCGCAGGAGAACGGGACGTGGTAGAGCGGGTTGGCCAGCCCGGCCTCCCTGGGCGCGCTGCCGTCGACGACCTTGGCGAAGGGGATGACGCGGTGGTCGGGGACGAACGCGTCCTTCACGACGATGTCCTTGCTCCCGGTGCCGCGCAGGCCCACCACGTCCCAGGAGTCCTCGACGATCTCGTAGTCCGGGCGCGGCAGGATCAGGTGGAGCGGGACGGGCGGCTGGACCATCCCGCCTCCGGCGTCGCCGAGCATGCCGCCGAGGAAGATCCAGTCGCAGTGGTCGGTGCCGGAGGAGAACTGCCAGCGCCCATTGAAGACGTAGCCGCCGTCGACCGGGCGGGCGACGCCCATCGGCGCGTACGGCGAGGCGATCCAGGTGTCCTGGTCCTCCCCCCAGACCTCCTGCTGCACCCTCGGATCGGCGAACGCCATCTCCCACGGGTGCACGCCGACGATGCCGGCCACCCAGCCGGTGGAGCCGTCGAGGGCGGCGATGCCCATCACGGTCTCGGCGAACTCCCTCGGGTGGACCTCCAGGCCGCCGTGGACGGCCGGCTGGAGCATGCGGATCACACCGGTGTCCCGCAGCGCCTTGGCCGCCTGGTCGTCCAGCCGGCCGAGTCTCTCGTTCGACGGCCCCAGTGCGCGGATCTCGTCCGCGCGTTCCATGATGGCGTCGAGCACCTGGTTGGTCATGGCGGCTCTCACTTCTTCGCCGCGAGGGCGACTGCGATCTCGATGAGTTGGTCCTCCTGGCCGCCGACGAGCTTGCGGCGTCCGGCCTCGATGAGGATCTCGGCGCCGGAGACGCCGTACCGCCTCGCCTGCCGGTCGGCGTGCTTGAGGAAGCTGGAGTAGACACCGGCGTAGCCCATGGTGAGCGAGAGCCGGTCGAGCAGGCACTCGCCGTCCATGACCGGGCGGACGACGTCCTCCGCCGCGTCGATGATCTTCAGGACGTCGATGCCGGTGCGGATGCCGAGCTTCTCGGCGACCGCGGCGAACGCCTCGACGGGGGTGTTGCCGGCCCCGGCCCCGAAGCGGCGCGTCGAGCCGTCGATCTGCAGGGCGCCGGCCCGTACGGCGATGACGGAGTTGGCGACGCCGAGGCCGAGGTTCTCGTGGCCGTGGAAGCCGACCTGGGCGTCGGAGCCGAGCTCGGCGACGAGCGCGGCGATCCGGTCGCCGGTCTGCTCCATGATCAGCGCGCCGGCGGAGTCGACGACGTACACGCACTGGCAGCCGGCGTCGGCCATGATCCGCGCCTGCTTCGCGAGGACCTCCGGCGGCTGGCTGTGCGCCATCATCAGGAAGCCGACGGTCTCCAGGCCCAGGTCCCGGGCCAGGCCGAAGTGCTGGACGGAGATGTCGGCCTCGGTGCAGTGCGTGGCGATGCGGCAGATGCCCGCGCCGTTGCCGGCGGCCTCGCGGATGTCGTCCAGGACGCCGAGGCCGGGCAGCATCAGGAACGCGATCTTCGCCCGCTTCGCGGTCGCGACCGCGGCCTTGATGAGCTCCTGCTCGGGGGTGTGGCTGAAGCCGTAGGTGAACGACGATCCGCCGAGGCCGTCGCCGTGGGTGACCTCGATGACCGGCACGCCGGCCTCGTCGAGGGCCGCGACGATGGAGCGGACGTGCTCGGCGGTGAACCGGTGCTGCTTGGCGTGCGAGCCGTCGCGCAGTGACGAGTCGGTGACCCGGATGTCGAGGTCGGCGCTGTAGGGCATGGGATCTCCTTGGCTCGGACGGGCGCGGACGGGCGCGGACGGGCGCGGACGGGCTCGGGCTGGCGCGGAGGGGGACGCCGGGCGGCGCGCAGGGGGTGCCGGGCGGCGCGGGGCGGGCTCTGGGACACGCCGGGGCGGTGCTCGGTCCGCGGCCCGCGCCGAGGCGGTGCGCCGCGCTCAGCCCGCGGCCCGCGCGGAGACGACGCGCCGCGCGAAACCCTCGCCGACCCGGGTGGCGGCGGCGGTCATGATGTCGAGGTTCCCGGAGTAGGGCGGCAGGAAGTCACCGGCTCCCTCGACCTCCAGGAAGACCGCGACGCGGGCGAGCCCGCCGCTGACCGGCGTGGGGTCGTCGAACTGCGGCTCGGCGCGGAGCCGGTAACCGGGCACGTACAACGCCACCTCGGCGACGGCGTCCCCGATCGAGGCCGCGATCGCGTCGCGGTCGGCGTCGGCCGCGATCGCGCAGAAGACCGTGTCCCGCATGAGCATCGGCGGCTCGGCGGGGTTGAGGATGATGATGGCCTTGCCCCTGGCCGCGCCGCCGATCTCCTCGATGCCCCGGCTGGTGGTGAGGGTGAACTCGTCGATGTTCGCCCGCGTCCCGGGGCCGGCCGACGGGGAGGCGACGCTGGCGACGATCTCCGCGTAGGGGACCTCGGTGACGCGGGCGACGGCGTGCACGATCGGGATGGTGGCCTGTCCCCCGCAGGTGATCAGGTTGACGTTGGGCGCGTCCAGGTGGGCGCCGAGGTTGACCGGGGGCACGACGGCGGGGCCGAGGGCGGCGGGGGTCAGGTCGACCGCCTGGATGCCGAGCGCCTCGTACCTGGGGGCGTTGGCCCGGTGCACGGAGGCGGAGGTGGCCTCGAAGACGAGGTCGGGCCGCTCGTCCTGCGCCAGCAGCCACTCCACGCCCTCGGCGGAGGCGGCCAGACCGTGGCCGGCCGCCCGCTTCAGGCCGGGGCTGTCGGGATCGACGCCGATCATCCAGCGCGGCTCGATCACCTCGGAGCGGAGCAGCTTGTACATCAGGTCGGTGCCGATGTTCCCCGAACCGACGATCGCGGCGGTCGCCTTGCTCACGGTCTCACCTTCATTCGAATCGAGCGGTCACGGAGCCGAGCCCGGTGAACTCGGCGCGGAAGACCTGACCGGGACGCACGTCCACGGCGCGGGTGCAGGAGCCGGGGAGGATCACGTGCCCGGCCTCCAGCTTCACCCCGAAGGAGGCGACCTTCCGGGCCAGCCAGGCCACGGCGGTGGTGGGGTTCCCCAGGACGGCCGCGGTGGTGCCGCGGGCGACCTCGGCCGCTCCCCCGCCGGAGCCTCCACCGGGACCCCCGCCGGGGCCTCCGCCGGGGCCGCCGTCCCCGCTCCGGGGGCCGACCTCGTAGAGCACGGCCTCGATGCCCGCCAGGTCCAGCTCGGTGGGGCGCACCCGGGCGGAGCCGAGGATCACCCCGGCCGAGGAGGCGTTGTCGGCGACGGTGTCGGCCAGGCCGATCCGCCAGTCCTCGATGCGGCTGTCGATGAGCTCGATGCTCGGCACGACGTACTCGGTGGCGGCGAGCACGTCGGCCTCGGTGCAGCCCTCTCCGGGCAGGCTCGCGCCGAGCACGTAGCCGATCTCGACCTCGACGCGCGGGTAGCAGTACGCGCCGGCCGGGATGGGGGTGTGCTCGGACAGGACCATGTCGTCGAGCAGGTGCCCGTAGTCGGGTTCGTCGACGCCCATCATCCGCTGCATCACCGGTGACGACAGGCCCACCTTGTGCCCGTACACCCGGGCTCCGGCGGCGAGCCGGCGGCGGATGTTGAGCAGCTGGATCTCGTAGGCGTCGACGACGTCGATGCCGGGGTGGGAGGCGGTCAGCGGCTCGATCGGCGCGCGGTCCCGCTGCGCCGCCCAGAGCCGGTCGGCCACGGCCTGGCGTTCCGCCGCGTCCAGCATCGCAAAAGCCTCCTGGTGGCCGGGGGTCGTACGGGCGTCGTGCTGAGAGGGTCGCGGGACGGTTCCGCCGTTCCGCGGTCAAAGGTCTCAGCGCCGCCGCGTCCGTGGCGGCCGCCTCCCGCTCAGTGGGAGGGAAGGCGGACCGCCGGACGGTCAGGCGTCGTAGGTGACCTTGACGCGCTCGCTGACCGGGATCGCCTGGCAGCCGAGGATGAGGCCGTCGGCGAGGTCCCGGGCGTCGAGGACGTTGTTGGCCTCCAGGGCGACCTCGCCCTCGAGGAGCACGCAGGCGCACGCGCTGCAGTTCCCCTCCCGGCACGAGAACGGCGCGTCCAGCCCCGCCTCCAGCAGCACGTCGAGCAGGCGCCTCCCGCGCGGCCAGGGCAGGGTCCTCCGCTCGCCGTAGAGCTCGACCTCGAGCTCGCCGTCCGGTTCCGCCGTATCCCCGGCGGACCCGGCGGATCCGGCGGACCCGGCGCTCCGGTCGTCCCGGTCGTCCTCGGCGGCCGGAGCGGGACCGGCGAACGGGTCTCCGGTCAGCGAGGTGAAGCGCTCCACGTGGACCCGCCCGGACGGCACGCCGAGGCCGGCCAGGGCCTCGGCCACCCGGTCCATGAACGGCTCGGGCCCGCAGACGAACGCCTCCCGCCCCGCGTACGGCCCGGCCAGCGCGGCCAGGGTCTCCGCGGCCGGCAGGCCCTGCACCGATTCCAGCCAGTGGATCACGGTGAGCCGGCCGGCGTGCTCGCGGGCCAGCGCGGCCAGCTCGTCCCGGAAGATCACCGAGTTCTCGTCCCGGTTGGCGTAGACGAGGGCGACCGACCCGCTCCCCGCGTGCAGGCAGGACTTGAGGATCGACATCACCGGCGTGATGCCGCTCCCGGCCGCCAGCAGCAGGAGGTCGCCGTCGAGCGTGCGCGGGGTGAACGTGCCGGAGGGCCGCAGCACCTCCAGCACGTCGCCCTCGGCGACGTTGTCGCAGATCCAGTTGGAGCCGTGGCCGCCCGCGACCCGCTTGACGGTCACCTTGAGCTTCTCGTCCCTGACCGGGGAGCTGCACAGCGAGTAGCAGCGCGCCGTCCATCCCTCCCGGCCGGCGGGGATGCGCACGGTGAGGAACTGCCCGGGCCGGTAGCCGAGGCGGCCGTGGTCGCCGTCGGCGGGTTCGAGCACGAGCGAGTGCGCGTCCGCGGTCTCGCGGATCACCTCGACGACCCGTACCCTGAGCGGCCCGGGCTGCGTCATGGTCATGCCCCCTGGGGGGCGTCGCCTGCCGCCGGGCCGGCCGGGCCGGCCGGGGAGCCCGCGGCGCCCGCCCTGCCGGCGGCGTGCCGGGCGGCGAGGTAGCCGAAGACGATGGAGGGGCCGATCGTGGCGCCGGGGCCGGGGTACTCGTTGCCCATCACGGAGGCCGAGGCGTTGCCGGTGGCGTACAGGCCCTCGATCACCGATCCGTCCTCGCGCAGCACCCGGCCGTGCTCGTCGCAGACCAGCCCGCCCTTGGTGCCGAGGTCGCCGACCTCGATCCGCACGGCGTAGTACGGCGCCCGGTCGATCACGTCGAGGTTCGGGTTCGGCAGCGTGGGATCGCCGTAGTAGCGGTCGTAGGCGCTGTCGCCCCGGCCGAAGTCGGGGTCCTTCCCGGCGCGGGCGAAGCCGTTGAAGCGCTCGACGGTCTCGGCCAGGGCGTCCGGCGGCACGCCGATCCTCTTCGCCAGTTCGGCGAGCGTGCCCGCCCGGTGCACGATGCCGGCGTCGTAGAACGCCTGCGGGATCGGCGCGCCGGGCAGGATCTGCGCGAACGGGTAGCGGGAGCGGGCCGCGGCGTCCATCACGAACCACGCCGGGACGTGGCCGCCGGCCAGCTGGTCCCGGACGAAGTTGACGTACGGCGCGGACTCGTTGGTGAAGCGCCGCCCCTCGGCCGAGACGATGACCGAGCGCGGGATGCAGCGCTCGGACAGCAGCGGGATGAGCGCGCCGGCGGGGTGCCGGACCGCCGGCATCCACCAGGCGTCGTCCATGAGGTCGAGCGCCGCGCCGGCCCGCTCGCCGGCCAGGATGCCGTCTCCGGTGTTCTCCCTGGCGCCCATGCTGCGGTCGGCCCTGCCGCCCTCCGGCAGGTACTTCTCCCGCATCTCGTGGTTGTGGTCGAAGCCGCCGGTGGCCAGCAGCACGCCGCGGCGGCCGCGCACTCTGAGCGTGCGGCCCTCGCATTCGACGACGACGCCGGTGACGGCGCCGCGGTCGTCGGTGACCAGGTCGGTCATGGTGGTCCTGAGCCGGAGCGGGACTCCGGCGTCCTTGAGCGCCATGCGCATGCGGGCGACGAGCGCGCGCCCGCCGGTGGCCATGTGGCGGCGGCGGACCAGGTTGGAGGAGACCCGCCAGGCGGCCACGACCGAGGCCCAGCGCCCGCGCCAGGTGCGCTTGGCCATCGCGAGGTCGTGGTAGTCCTTGGCGGTGATCCACAGGCCCAGCGGGCCCTTCATGCTGTTGGGGCGCTGGTGGCGCTCGTCGGGGCCGAGCTTGCGGGTGTCGAACGGCAGCGCCTCGACGGACCGGCCGAGCGGCCGGCCGCCCTCCAGCTCGGGATGGTAGTCGGAGTAGCCCCTGGTCCAGGAGAAGCGCATCCACCTGCTCCGGCAGAGCAGCTCCATCGCGGCCGGGCCGTGGTCGACGTAGGCGTCGAGCCGGGCGGCGGGCACCCGTCCGGCGGTGAGCAGGTCGAGGTAGCGGCGGACGGACTCGCGGCTGTCGTCGTGGCCCTCGGCGCGCAGCACGGGGTTGTTGGGGATCCAGATGCCGCCGCCGGAGATCGCGGTGCTCCCGCCGTACCGGGAGCCCTTCTCCACGATCAGGGGCGAGAGGCCGTCCGCGGCGGCGGTGAGCGCGGCCGTCATGCCGCCTCCCCCGCTGCCCACGATGACGAGGTCGTACTCCTCGTCCCATTCCTGCGTGCTCATGCGCCCTCCTCCGCCGGCCGCGTGAGCGGCGCCGCCGTGCCCGTGGTCCGCTCGTTCACACGCCCTCCTCCGCCGGCCGCGCGGGCGGCGCCGCCGTGCCCGTGGTCCGCTCGCTCCGCTCGCTCCGCTCGCTCCGCTCGCTCACGGCTCCTCCTTGCGGGTCAGGAAGGCCAGCACGGCGCTCTCCCAGGCGGCCCGCTGCTCGATCATCACCCAGTGCCCGCAGTTCGGGAACACGTGCAGCTCCACGTCGGGGATGGTCCGCATCGGCACGATCGCCATGTCGAGGGGGGTGACCCGGTCGTCGCGGCCCCAGGTGATCAGCGTCCTGGCTCTGATCTTGTGCAGCATCGCCCAGTACGGCGGGGCGTCCGAGGCCGCCAAGGCGGCGTCGCGCGCCGCGACCGCCGCGCGGCCGTACATCCGGCGGGCTGAGGTGAGCGTGCCGGGGTCGGTGGCCTGCGCCCAGCGTTCCTCGACCATCTCCTCGGTGACGAGGGCCGGGTCGTAGACCATGGAGTGCAGCCAGCGCACGAGCGCCTCGCGGGTGGGCTCCTCGGTGAACTCCATGAGCAGCCTGATGCCCTCGCCGGGGCCGGGGCTGAAGACGTTCGTGCCGAGCCCGCCGATGGTGACCAGCCGGCGTACCCGGCGGGGGTGGGAGATCGCCACCTGGGCGGCGACGATGCCGCCCATGGAGTTGCCGATCATGTCGGCCTGCTCGATGCCGAGCCCGTCCAGCAGGCGCAGCACCGCGCCGGGCGCGGCGGCCATGGGGTGGGCGCCGGTCGGGTCGCTGACGCCGAAGCCGGGGAACTCCAGGACCAGGCAGCGGAAGTGCTCGGCGAAGGCGGCCAGGTTGCCGCGGAAGTTCCGCCAGCCGGTGACGCCGGGGCCGGAACCGTGCAGCATCAGCAGGGGCGGCCCGTCGCCGGCCTCGTGGTAGCGCAGCACGCCCTGGTCCGTCGCGAGCTCGCGCAGCGTCGACTCGTGGCTCGGCTCCGTGGTCATCGTCCGCCTCGGTCGTAGGGAGGGCCGACGGGATGTCGGTCACGCGGGAACGTAACCACGCGCCCGCGCGCGCCCGCCGTGACGATCCCGGCCAGCGGGACCGGCCCGGGGCGCCCGGAGCGCACCATCTACGCCACCACCGGGGACGGCCGCACGGAGCTGTACGACTGGATGCGGGAGCTGGTCGCCCGACCACGCGAGCCCGGCCGCCGGGGACACTCCGGTGGTTCCCTCCCTGGATCGCTACGGCCGCTCGCTGGCCGATCTGATCGCCATGGCGGGCGAACCGCGCAAGCGCGAGATGGCGGATGGGAGGGCGTGCAACTCGGCGGTTTGGAGGATGTGGGCCCGTGAGGGAAAGACCTGACAGAGCAGGACGTCGTGCACGTCGGGGTCAGGGCCGGCGACGCCGTCGGCCAAGACGTGGAGCTGGTAGTCGCGGTCGGCCGCGTCGAGGACGGTGGACAGGACGACACCGCTGGTGCTGATGCCCGCGATGGCCAGAGTGGTGATGCCGTGTTCGCGCAGCCGCTGATCGAGGCCGGTGGTGGACAGGCCGCCGTAGCGGGTCTTACGCACGATGATGTCCCCGTCCTGGGGAGCGAGACGCCCGTGGATAGCGGTGCCGGGATCTGCGTGGTGCATGAGACGGTGCTGGGCGATCGGTGCGAACGACCTGCTGGTGGGCGGGATCGCAACCCAGTCGGCCTCGGTGAAGCCGACCCGGACATAGGCGATGGTGCCGCCCCTGGTGCGAACCTCGGCGATGACCTTTTCCATGCGTTCCAGCAGGGCTTCCCTGGTGCTTTCAGGCAGCAGCGCCAGGATCACGGGCTGGTAGTCCATGACGAGCAGGGCGGTGTGCGCCGGGTCGAGCGCGGAGGTGGTGCTCATACGAGTGTCTGCCTTTCCGGTGGCGCCTGGTCGGCGTTGTCGAATCGGGGCGTGCGGTCGCCTCGTGGCAGGAGGAGCGGGGTCGCCAGGAGGAGGAGACCGGCGATCGCGATCGCGGTGCGAGGGCTGGTGAGGTCGGCCAGCAGGCCCCATGCGCCGGTCATGGCCGCGATGGTGGTCTTACTGGTGATCGACCAGGCGGTCAGCGTGCGGGCGATGCGGTCCGGCGGGAGCTGCTGGAGCCGGTAGGTGGCGAACACCGGGTTGAACACGCCCATACAGGTGATCAGCCCGAACTCGACGGCGACGACGAGGAGGAGTCCCGTGGGGCCGGGGCCGACGAAGGCCAATCCGAGCGGCCAGCACGCGCGCAGCGTCCCGGTGGTGAGCATGACCTTGTGCTGTCCGAACCGTGCCAGGAGCGGGCGGGCCAGCCGCGAGCCGATGAGGCCGCCGACGCAGGGGACGCCGAAGGCGAGGCCGTACTGCCAGGGGGCGAACCCGAGGTCGCCGAGCATGAGGACGGCGAGCAACGGCGAGGCCGCCATGATCAGGCCGTTGACCAGGACGGTGTTGAAGAACAACGGGCGCAGCGCCGGGCCGGCCAGGATGTGGCGCCATCCCTCCAGCAGGCCGCCGGCTCCCGGCCGGGGCGGTGGGGCGGTTCGCGCGGGGCGCGGGGGGCGCGGTTCCCGCCCGCCGATGGCGCCGATCCCGGCGGCCGACAGCAGGAAGCCGACCGCGTTGGCCGCCACGCTCGCCACCGGGCCCACCAGCCCGATCGCGGCGGTACCGAGCGGCGGCCCGAGCGCGGTGGCGGTCCAGGTCGTGGCCTCCAGCCGCCCGTTGGCGACGATCAGGTCCTCGGAGCGGACGAGCGCCTTCAGGCATGCCCCGCTCGCCGCGGTGAAGGCGATGTCGGCCGCGCCGACGACCACCGCCACGACCAGGAGCTGGGCGAAGCTCAGCCGGCCGAGCAGGTAGGTGGCGGGCACGCTCATCAGCGCCGCGAACCGCACCAGGTCCATCGCGATCATCACCGGCCGCTTGCGCCGGAACTCCACCCACGGCCCGAGCGGCACCGCGACCACCGCCCCGACCGCGAGGCCCGCGGCGGCCAGTGCCGACACCTCGGCGGGCCCCGCGCCCAGGGCGAGGATCGCGATCAGGGCGAACGCGTCGAACGCGAGCCACGTGCCGAACGCGCTGGCCGCGTACGCGGCCCACAACCACCCGAACCGCCGCCCCAGCGACCTTCCCAATGCGCACCCCACCATCTCCGGAAAACAACCGATCGTTGATTCGAGAGATCAAAACGTGCAGCCGATAGGAGGTTCAAACAACCGGAGCGCGCTAGTGCACAACTTCTAGTTGTGCACTAAGGTCGGCCGGTGTGGATCTCGATGCTGTGCGCACCTTCGTCGCCGTCGTGGAGGCCGGCCGGTTCCAGGACGCCGCCGCGGATCTGTCGATCACTCAGCAGGCCGTCTCCAAACGCATCGCCGCCCTGGAGAAGGACCTCGGCGTACGGCTGTTCACCCGCACTCCGCGCGGCCCCGAGCTCACCATCGACGGGCAGGCGTTCCTGCCCCACGCCCGCGAACTGCTCCGGGCCGCCGAGCGCGCGGTCGCGTCCGTGCTCCCCGGCAGCCGCCCGCTGCGCGTCGACGTGATCGCCTCGCGCGTCGCGGCCTCGGGCCTGATGCGCGGTTTCCACCGCGCACACCCCGAGATCGAGCTCGACGTGGTGATGCTGTTCGACATCGAGACGGCCGTCGCCGCTCTTTCCTCCGGTGCGATCGACGCGTCCTTCCGCGCCGTCGCCGTGCCCGGCCGACCCCTTCCCGAAGGCATCGCCTCCGTCCGGGTGCTCGACGAGCCGCTCCAGCTCCTCACCGGTCCCGTCCACGCGCTGGCGTCCGCCCGGTCGGTGACCGTCGCCCGGCTCGCCGGGCACCGGATCTGGATGCCCGGCATCGTTCCGGGCACCGAGTGGGCCGCCTACTACGACGACCTGGCTGCCGAGTTCGGTCTCACCATCGAGGCGACCGGCCCCAACTTCGGCTCCGACGCCCTCCTGGACACCATCGCCGACACCCCGGCACTGGCGACCTTCATGGGCGAGCAGACCCGCCTGGTCTGGCCCGCCGGCCACGGCCTGCGCCGCATCCCGGTGACCGACCCCACACCCGTCTACCCGCACTCGCTGCTGTGGCACCGCGCCAACCCCCACCCGGCACTGGCCTCCCTCCGCGCCCACCTCGCCGCCACGGCGACCGGCCACGGCGCCGCCGGGACCTGGACGCCGGACTGGGCCATCCCGCGCTGAAACGCCGCCGCTTCTGCGATCATCACGGCCGGATCGACGGACGGTGGCCCCCGGCAGGCATGGACGCACTCCGGCTCCGCCCCTCCGCATGCCTCACACGCCGTGACGGTGATCAAAGCTGTGGACTGTCGACTCAACTCGAAAGCCCCGGATCAACAGCGGATTTCTGGTCTCCACCGGGCCTGGCGCAACTCGCGTGTACGCGGTGACGGCCTCCTCAACGACGGGCCGGTCGGATAACGACGATGACAGCCAGGACGACCAGGAGGTGTGCTCGGGCGACTCCACAGGATCCGGGGCAGACCAAACTGCGAAGGTCCCGGCGAGCCACCTCTCCGAACGTGGCTGCCTGGGCACTCGAATCACCGTCATTGCTCGACGCTTAGCGCTGTGGGATGTCTTCGGGAGCGCTGGGCCGGGTGGGCGGTGCGGTGCGGGCGGGGCTTCGGACGGGGCGGACGGGTGGCGCGGGCCGGTCCCGGGAACCTTCCGCTCAACGGGATCGCCCGTCCCACCGGGTGTACGGTGCGGCCTACGGTCGTCCCACAACGGCCGGACGGCCGTGCCCGGAAGAGGCGAGGTGATTGCCATGGCAGCCGAGTCCGCGCTCACGGCGAGTCCCGGCGCGCCCCCCGACCCGGCTCCGCCCACCCCGGCGGAGATGCGGCGGGCGATGGGATCGTTCGCCAGCGGCGTCACGGTGGTCACCGGGGCCGACGGCGGCGAGGCGGTGGGCTTCGCCTGCCAGGCGTTCGCCTCCGTCTCCCTCGAACCGCCCCTGGTGCTGTTCTGCGCCGACCACTCCGGCCGGACGTGGCCGAGGATCCGCAGGAACGGGCGCTTCTGCGTGAACGTGCTGGGCGAGGACCAGGTGGACCTGTGCGGGCGCTTCGGCTCCAGCAGGGGGAAGAAGTTCGAGGGGCTCGACTGGGACCTGTCCCGGTGGGGGACCCCGGCCCTGCGCGGTGTGCTGCTGCGGGTGCACGCCGAGGTGTACGGCGTGCACGTGGCCGGCGACCACGACGTGGTGATCGGCCGGGTCCTGGAGCTGGAGCCGGAGACGGCCGGCGAGCGACGGCCGATGATCTTCTTCCGGGGGCGGTTCGGCGTCGACGAGCGGGAGTCCCCGGTACGGCCGCCGATCGGGCCGGGGACGTGGGGCTGGGGCGACCGCTGGGGGTGACATGCCCGCCTCGGGCGGCGCCGGGCGGGATCGGCGCCCAGCCGCTGAGCGAATTTCGTCATCCGGTCGGAGGGTGCGGTGGACGGGCGCAGGAGTCGACGTACTCCGTACGTTTCCGGTTGTTGATGTCTTTTTAGCGCTTCCCTATTCGGGGAATGGGTCTCCGCCGGCCGAGTCGCGATCTCACATCCGCCACCGGTCGTGACGGGAATTGCCTTCTCCGCGCGTTCTCCGCGCGTTCTCCGCACGCATACGCGGGCATCCGCGCCTTCCGCTCCTCGTCCAGGTCATCGCCTCTCCGGACGGGACGATCGTGCCAGTATCCACCGTGACCCCGGCAGGGACCGGACGCCTGCGCAAGGCCATCACCGTCCCGCGGAACCGCGGGATCGCGCGAGGACGGAAAAGCCCCGGTGTTTCTTCATCGATATGTACGGCAGCAGACATGATCCGGTGTTTTTGCGATAGTCGAAGTCATGGCTGATACGGCGGAAACGGATGCGGCGGTGAGCCTGGAGGGCTTGCGTAAGACCTTCGGTGAGGTACGGGCGGTCGACGATCTGAACCTGCGCATCGCGCCGGGCGAGGTGGTCGCCCTGCTCGGGCCGAACGCGGCGGGCAAGACCACCAGGATGGAGATGCTGCTCGGCCTGACCACTCCGGACAGCGGGGAGATCGAGCTGTTCGGCAGGTCCCCCCGCCGGGCCGCGGCCGACGGGCTGGTCGGCGCGATGCTCCAGTCGGGCGGTTTCCTGGGCGAGATGACCAGCCGGGAGATCGTCCAGGTGATGGCCGCGCAGTACCCGAAGGCGATGAAGGTGGACGATGCCATCGCCCGGGCGGGGGTCACGAAGTACGCCAAGCTCAAATACAGCGGGCTGTCCGGCGGCCAGAAGCAGCGGACGCGTTTCGCCGCGGCCCTGGTGTGCGATCCCGACCTGCTGGTGCTGGACGAGCCGACCGTGGCGATGGACGTGCAGAGCCGCCAGGAGTTCTGGGCGGCGATGCGCGACTACACGACCGGCGGGCGCACCGTGGTGTTCGCCACCCACTACCTGGCCGAGGCGCAGGACTTCGCCGACCGCGTGGTGCTGATGCGGCAGGGGAAGATCGTCGCCGACGGCTCGGTGGGCGCGATCGTCGCCAAGGTCGACGGGCGCACCATCAGGGCGACGGTCGGGGAGACCGGCGTCGAACCGCTGGCCGCCCTGCCAGGAGTGGGCACCGTCCGGCTCCGCGGTGAGCACGTCGAACTGCACTGCTCCGACTCCGACGCCGCGCTGCGCGCGCTGCTGGCGGAGTATCCCCGCGCTCGTGACATCTCGGTGACGGCGATGTCGCTGGAGGACGCGTTCGTTGCGCTGACCGCCGACGAACCGGTCATGAAAGAGGTGTGACCATGGGTGCGTTGATCTGGACCGAGCTCAAGGTCCTTTCCAGGTCGGTCGAGTTCCTCGTCGTCACCATCGCGTTCCCGATGGTGTTCTTCCTCGTCATGTCGGAGGTCTTCGGCTCGGATCGCGCCGGCGGACTGGACATGGACACCTACATGATGATCAGCATGGCGGCGTTCGGCGCCATGTCGGTGGCGTTCGCCGTGGGCCCCCGGGTCGGCCTGGAGCGACAGGCCGGGTGGAACAGGCAGTTGAGGCTCACCCCCCTGCCCGGCTGGGGCTACGTCGCCGTCAAGATCGCAGTGGCGATGATCCTGGCGCTCCCGGCCGTGCTGCTCGTCTTCCTGTCCGGGCTGCTGGTCAAGGGCATCGAGCTCACCGCCGGGCAGTGGCTGGCGATCGTCCTCTCCTGCTGGGTCAGCTCACTGCCGTTCACCGTGCTCGGCCTGCTCATCGGGATGGCCGTGAAGCCGGAGTCTGCGCAGCCGATCGGCCTTGCGGTCTATCTGCCGATGGCCATGCTCGGCGGACTGTGGATGCCGGTGGACGTCCTGCCGGGCTTCATGGCCTCGCTGGCCAAGGTGCTGCCGAGCTACTGGCTGGCGGAGATCCCCCGTGACCGGCTCACCGGGATGGCGCTCGATCTGCTGGGCGTCGGGGTGATGGCGGCGTGGTTCCTGGTCGCGCTGGCCCTGGTGATCGGCCTCTACCGCCGCGACGCGGCCAGGGTGTAGGCGGAACGGCGGCCGGATCGCGGAGCACGGCGTTCGGCGGCGCTCACGAGAGCGTCCGGTTGCCGGGCTCCGTCTCACTTCCGGTGATGCGGCGACCGTGCGCGAGGAGACCGATTCACAAAATTCCTCCTGCGCCGCGGCGGGAGCCTTCCGGCGTGCTCGATCCGGCTCTGCGAGGAGCGGCGGGGCGCAGGGCCGGTTGACAGCGCATAGGACGAACGTCCTAATATCTGCCTAGGACGAATGTCCTAGAGCGGTTCCGTGAAGCAGGCGATGCGGGAGGTGTGAAGCGATGGGCGCAGCGGCGACCCGGGCCCAGATCGTCGAAGCGGCCGACCGGCTGTTCTACCGGCAGGGCTACGAGCACACGTCCTTCGCGGCGATCGCCGAGGCCGTGCGGATATCGCGGGGGAACTTCTACTACCACTTCAAGTCCAAGGACGACATCCTGAGCGCGGTGATCGACGCACGGCTGGAGGACAGGCGGCGGATGCTGCAGCGGTGGGAGGCCGAGGAGGCCGACCCCGCCGGCCGGATCCGCCGGTTCGTCGAGATCGTGGTGACCAACCGCGCCGACATCCAGGACTACGGCTGCCCGGTGGGCACCCTGACCACGGAGCTGGCCAAACTCGGCCACCCCGCGCTGGATGAGGCGAGCGGCCTGTTCACGCTCTTCCGGACATGGCTGCGTGAGCAGTTCACGCAGCTGGGGCATCCGGCGCAGGCCGACGCGCTGGCGATGCACGTACTGGCCTTCAGCCAGGGCGTCGCCACGCTGGCGCACGCCTTCCGGGACGAGGACTTCATCCGCCGCGAGGTGCGGCGGATGCACGACTGGCTGAGCGCGTACTCCGCCGGCACCCGGAGCACCGCGCCCGCCGCACCTGAGGACAGCGCGCAGGCCGATGCCCGACGGGATGCGGGTCCGACCATCTGAGAGGGATCACATGTTCGTGGTGTCGCTGCGGTTCTCCGCCAACAGGAGCGCGGCCGGACAGCACATGCCCGGCCACCAGGAATGGATCAGGCGCGGCGTCGATGACGGCGTGTTCCTGCTGGTCGGCGGCATCCAGCCGGGACTGGGCGGTGCGATCGTGGCGCACGGCACCTCCCGGGAAGAGCTGGAGAGCCGGGTGGCGGCCGACCCGTTCGTCGCCGAGGACATCGTCAGCGCGGAGATCATGGAGATCGCGCCGTGGCTGGCCGACGACCGCCTGAAGTTCCTGCTCGCCTGAGCGCGTCCCCCGCCGGACCCCGCGTGCGCCCTACCCCCCGGACCCGGCCGGCACCACCCCGGGAGAGCCGCCGGGCGCGGCCGGGGACCGCCGCCCACGGCCGCCCCGGCCGAACGCCCCTGAGGGTCGGTGCATCTAGACGGTCCGGCCGTGCCGGTCGCGCGCCTTGAGCCGGACGGTCGGCATCTCGGGCGCGGGCAGCGGCTCGGCCTCGCAGCCGGTCACCGTGCCGAACCGGCGGCCGGACATCCAGTCGTCCCGAGCCTGCGCGATCTCCTCGTGGGAACGGCCGACGAAGTTCCACCACATCACCAGCGGCTCGTCGAACGGCTCGCCGCCGAGCAGGAACAACCGCGCCGGGCCTGCGGCGTCGACGACCGCCTCGGTGCGGCCCTGCCCGAGGTAGAGCAGCGCCCCCGGTTCCAGGTCCACCCCGGCCACCCGGGCGGCTCCGGACATGACCAGGACCGCGTGCTCGAAGCCGGGGTCGAGCGGCAGCCTCCGGTGCCCGCCGGAGGCCAGCAGCACCTCCGCGCCGAGCAGCGGGCTGTGCACACAGGCCGGGGAGCGCGCACCTCCCAGCTCGCCCACCACGACGGTGACGGTCCCGTCCCCGCCGCCGTCCGGCACCGGCAGGGCGGGGTGGTGCTCGAAGCGCGGCTCGCCGTGGCGGGCGTGCTCCGGCAGCGCCACCCACAGCTGCAGCCCGTGCATGCCCGGCGGGTGGTCGGGCGGCGACTGCTCGGAGTGCGCGATGCCGCGGCCGGACGCTGCGGCAGCAGGCGGCGCACGGTGGTGTAGCGGCCCAGCGGCACGTCGTGGCCGGGCAGCAGCACGCTCTCGGGCTCGGCCGCCTCCGCGACGGCACAGCCGTACACCGTCCGGTCCGCTTCGTTCATGGGGCGACTCTACGCGGGCGGCCCCCCGGAGCGCGGCGGCGGACCGGGGCCGATGGATCACCCAGGGCCTTCAGTCGGCCGGGCGGAGGTGGGTGCGCTCGCCGTTGTGGTCGAAGATGCCGATGATCTCCGCCGGACCGTCGTGGGCTCCGAACGCGTGGGGGATCATGGTGGAGAACTCCGCCGCCTGACCGGTCTCGACGAGGATCCTGCGGTCTCCGAGCAGCAGCACGACGGTCCCGGACAGGACGGTGAACCACTCCCTTCCGGGATGGACCTTCAGGTCCGCGGCGCCCGCCGGGGCCGTCCTGGTGATCCGCATCTTGGCCACCGTGACGCCGGGTTCCCGGTTGAGCATCCACGTGGTGATCCCCCGCTCCCCGTCGTGCCGGGGCCTGATGACCACGTTGTCGTCGGCCGTGGACTCCACGAGCTGGTCCAGCGTGGTGCCCAGGGCTCGGGCGATCGCGGTCAGCTGGTCCAGGCCGATCCGCCGGTGGCCCGTCTCGATGCGGCTCAGGGTGGACGGGCTCAGGTAGCAGCGGGCGGCGAGCTCGTCGAGCGACCATCCCATGGCCACCCGGAGACTCCTGATCCGCATCCGCACCAGCGCGTCGAGCTCGCCATCTTCTTGCGTCATACGCAAGATTGTATGCGATGAGCGCAAGAGCCTCGTAGAGTCGAGGCATGGCACAGCACTCGCACCACCACGGCGACCACCACGGCGACCACCACGGCGACCACCACGGCGACCACCACCACGGCGACCACCACGGCGACCACCACCACGGCGCGCCCGGATCCGGCGAGGCGGACCTGGCCCTGATGCTCGACCTCGACGCGGAGGTCCTGCGCGCGCACCTGGAGGAGGTGACCGCCTGGCTGGCGGAGCTGGCCGGGGACCTGCCCGTACGGCGGATCCTCGACCTGGGCAGCGGCACCGGGACCGGGACCTTCACCCTGCTGCGGCACTTCCCCGGCGCCCGCGCGATCGCCGTGGACGGCTCCCCGCAGATGCTGCACCACCTGCGCGGCAAGGCCCGCGCGCTCGGCGTGGCGGACCGGGTGAGCGCCGTCGAGGCGGACCTGGACGCGGACTGGCCGGACTTCCACGGCGTGGACCTGATCTGGGCGTCCGCCTCCCTGCACCACATGGCCGATCCCGGCCGCGCCCTGCGCGAGGCGTTCGCCGCGCTCCGCCCCGGCGGGCTCCTGGCCGTGATCGAGCTGGACGGCCTCCCGCGCTTCCTGCCCGAGGACCTCGGGATCGGGCGCCCGGGGCTGGAGGCCCGCTGCCGTGAAGCGCTGGCCCACCGGCACACCGAGGCGGTCCCGCACCTGGGGGCCGACTGGGGACCGTACCTGTCCCGCGCCGGATTCACCGTCGAGGCCGAGCGGAGGTTCGACCTCGAGCTGGGAGACCCCCTCCCCGAGGCCGCCGGCCGTTACGCCCAGGCGGTGCTGCGGCGGATGCGCGGTGCCCTCACCGGATCGGCCGGCGCGGACGACCTGGCCGTGCTCGACCTGCTCATCGACGACGACGGACCGGAGAGCGTGCTGCGCCGCGACGACCTCGTGGTGCGCACCGAGAGGACCGTGTGGGCGGCCCGGCGCCTCGCCGGCGGCTCCGGCCCGGAGTGATCACCTGTCCGCCGCCGCTCTCTCAGGCGGCCTGCCCCTCCGGGGCGGCGGGTACGGCGGGCACGGCGGGCACGGCGGGTACGGCGGGTACGGCGGGCACGGCGGGCACGGCGGGCACGGCGGGCACGGCGGGCACGGCGGGCACGGCGGGCAGGAGGAGGCTCTCCAGGGGGTGACGGGTGCGCGGGGCGCGCTCGCGGGCGGCCAGCGGCTCGGGCAGCACGGCATCGGCGTCGAGGCGGCCGACGGCGACCACGACGACGGGGGTGAGCGTCTCGCCGAGGCCGAACGCCTCCCGGGCCGCAGCGGCGTCGAAGCCGCCCATCTGGTGCACGGCCAGCCCGTCGGTCTGGGCCTGCACGCTCAGCGCGGCGACGGCCTGGCCGGTGTCGTACAGCGCCCACGGCCGTGCCCGGCCGGTCTCGTCGGCCGTCTCGGCGGCCACCAGCAGCAGCGCGCTCGCCGCGCCCGCCCAGGCGCGGTTGCCGGGGTCGAGCAGCTCCAGCAGCCGGGTGAAGGCGTCCTGGCCGCGGTGGGCGGCCAGGAATCGCCAGGGCTGGCTGTTGCCGGCCGACGGCGCCCAGCGGGCCGCCTCCAGCAGCGCCCGCAGCCGCTCCTCACCGAGGCGGTGGGCGGCCTCGAAGCCGCGCGGGCTCCACCGTCCGGCCAGCAGCGGGTGCACAGGCACCGAGGTCGCGGCGGTCTTGCCCGTGTTCGCGGTCGTGTTCGAAGTCGTGTCGGCAGTCATGGTCTCGTCGTGTTCGCAGTCGTGTTCGCAGTCGTGTTCGCAGTCGTGTTCGCAGTCGTGTTCGCAGTCGTGTTCGCGGTCGTCTTCTCGGTCGTGTCCGGGCGCGTGCCCGGGGTGGTCTTCCCGGTCGTGTCCCGGGTCGTGTCCCGGCGCGGGGCGCGTGGCCGGTCGCCGGGGTCCTGGTGCCCGCCGCTGCGCGCGGCGGGCACCAGGCGTCGGATGTCAGGCTTGCCGGTCTTGTCAGGCGGCGAGGGTGGCGTGCATCTCCCACACCAGGATCTCGGCCGGCTCGGCGGCGGTGACCTTCTGGCCGCCGGTGGCGGTCAGGCGCACCGCGTCGCCCGTGGCCAGCGCGCCGGCGCCCTCCAGCGTGACGGACCCGCGCGGCACGAACAGGTGCAGGAACGGCGCCTCGGGCAGCTGCACGCTCTGCCCGGCCCGCAGGCGGGCGGCGTGCAGCGCGGCGTAGCGGTTCCTGATCCGGATGACGGCGGCGCCGTCGTGTTTCGCCATGCCGGAGGCGACCGGCACCAGGCCGCCGCCGAGCAGCTCGGCGTCGATCTCCAGCTGCTCGTAGCCGGGGGCGATGCCGGCCTCGTCGGGCACCACCCACATCTGCACGAAGTGCACCGGCTCGTCGTGCACGTCGCCCGCCAGGCGCCAGGAGTCGTTCTTCTCCGAGTGCAGGATGCCCGTGCCGGCGCTCATCCGCTGGGCCAGGCCCGGGTAGATGACGCCGTTGTGGCCCTCGGAGTCCTGGTGGACCAGGGAGCCCTGCAGCACCCAGGTGACGATCTCCATGTCGCGGTGCGGGTGGGTGTCGAAGCCGGTGCCGGCGCGCACGACGTCGTCGTTGTTGACCAGCAGCAGGCCGTGGTGGGTGTTGGCCTCGTCCTGGTGGTGGCCGAAGGAGAAGGAGTGCTTGGAGTCCAGCCAGCCGGTGGCGGTGGTGAAGCGCTCGGCGGCGCGGCGGACGTCGACGCGGGGCGCGAGGGACAGGGTGCTCATGCCGGGTTCCTTCCGGGACGGTGCTCCGAGACGGTGCTCCGGGGTGGTGGCGGACTCATCCAAAAAGAGGATGACGTGTCATGCAGCAGGTCCAACGTACATGACTTATCATTCATTCCACAAACTCAATGACGCGTCATCCACATTGGGTACAGTGGCCCCATGGACGCCCCCTGGCTCGACGACGACCAGCAGCGCGCCTGGCGCGCCTACCTGCGCATGCAGGCGCGGCTGAGCGCCGCCCTCAACCGGCGGCTCCAGACGTCCTCCGGCCTCTCGCTGGCCGACTACGACGTGCTGGTCCACCTCACCGACGCCCCCGACGGACGCCTTCGCCCGTACGAGCTGCAACACGCGCTGGAGTGGGAGCAGAGCCGCCTGTCGCACCACCTGAGCCGCATGCAGCGCCGCGGCCTGGTCGAACGCCGGGAATGCGCGGACGACGGCCGGGGCGCCTTCATCGTGCTCACCGAGACCGGCCGCGAGGCGATCGCCACCGCCGCTCCCGGCCATGTCGAGGCCGTCCGCGAGCTGTTCATCGACGCCCTCGGCCCCGATCAGGTCGGCGCCCTGCACCACCTGGCCACCCAGGTCCTGGTCCGCATCGACGCCGCCGCCGACCGGTAGGAGGCGCCCGCGCGGCCCCGCACCGGCCACCGCCCGGCACCCGCGCGAGCCGCCTCAGCGCCCCGTGCGCGCCCGGACGCTCAGAGCCAGTCGCCGTTCTGCCCGGCGGCGAGGAAGCGGTTCATGGTCTCCGGGGACCAGGTCTGGTCAGGCACCGGCATCAGGCGGGTCCGCCTCGGGGTCTCCGCGTCCGGGAAGAGCGCCAGTGAGGCGCGGCGCGCGGCGTCGACGACGAGCGGGGCCACCTTCTCCAGCGGTGTCCGCGCGTCCCCCACCAGGGAGACGGCGGCCACCGGCCCCTCGGGACCGCGGATCGCCGCCGCCACGCAGGCGATGTCGGGGAAGCACTCCCCCCGCTCGAAGGCCAGTCCCCGGCGCCGCCGGATGCGGTTCAGCTCCTGGTGGAGGGTGCCCAGCTCGCCGATGGTGCGGTTGGTCAGCCGGCTGATGGCTCCGCCGATGCGGGCCTCGACCTGCTCCGGCTGGAGCCAGGCCAGCATCGCCTTGCCCAGCGCGGTCGAGTGGGCCGGGGCCCGGCCGCCGACCCGGGAGGGGACCGAGGCGGCGAACCGGCCGCCGACCTTGTCGAGGTAGTAGACCTCCGCCCCGTCGAGGACCGCCAGGTGGACCACCAGCCCGGTCCTGAGCTGGAGGTCGTGCAGCAGCGGCGCGGCCGCCTCGCGGATCTCGCCGTGGCCGCCGTCCCGGCCGCCGAGGCCGAGGGCGCGCGGCCCCAGGCTGTAGCCGAAGGACGTGTGCTCGACCCACTGCAGCCGGACCAGCTGGTCGAGGATCCGGTGCGCCGTCGAGCGCGGCAGGTGCGTGCGGCGCGCCACGTCCTCGAGGGTGAGCCGGGTGGATCGGCCGGTGAAGGCGTCCATGATCAGGGTCATCCGCTCGACCATCGACGGCGGCAGGTCCCGCCGCGCGGAGACCGCCTGTTTCGGCGCGGGATTGAGAGCGGCCATCGAGCCCTCCGGTCCGAAAACTGAAATGAATTCTTGCCAGGAATGTAACAACGGGACACCCCTCCGGGAAGGGGGCCGCGCGATTCGGATCACACCGGTCACCCGTGCCCGCCGCCGGCCGGCGGGCCGCGGCGCGGCCCCCGGCCGGCGGGCCGTGACGCGGACCGGCCGCCCGGCCGCCTGCCCCGGGGCACCGGCCGCGCCGCGTCAGCAGCCGGTGCGGTCGTGCGGTCCCTGCCAGCCGGGGACGGCGCGCCAGTCGCTGGACACGACGGTCGCGCCCAGGCAGCCCAGCTCCCGGGTGCGGGCCAGGGCCTGCTCCGGTGACGGGCTGGTCGCGTGCAGCGCCGGCGCGACCTCGTGCGCGCCGGTGACGGCGGTGAGGTAGGGGGCGTAGAACGCCCGCCGCTCGGCCGGCAGCGCGGCGAAGCCGGTCGCGCTCCCGTCGAAGACCACGAACCAGGGCCGCAGGGACTCCTCGTAGGCCTGGCGCGGGTCGGCGGCGGCGCCGTAACTCCCCCTGGGAACCGGGAAGACCTGGGCGTCGGCAGGGTGGTCGCGCAGGTGGCGGGCGTACTCCACCTCGGTCGGCAGGCTGTCGTTCTCCGCGGTGCCCCGGATGACGTAGACCAGGATCCCGCCCTTCGGGTCCGTGGGCCAGGCGCCGGCCCGGGCCGCCTCGTCCGGGGTGGCGTGGCCGCCCATCAGGTCGGCCGGCGTGATCAGCGCGCCGCCGAGCCGCTCCAGCAGGACCGCGTCGAGCTCGTCGGGACCCCGGCCGCGGTTGTCGTGGAAGCCGTCCTTCATCTCCAGCTTGACGATCAGCGGCTCGTGGCCGGGGTTCGCCTCGTGCCAGGCCCTGATGTTGTCCAGGCAGTGCGGGAACTGCTGGTTGCGCGCCGAGTCGCGCAGCTGCCCGGCGCTCGCGCCCCTCTCGCAGTTGTTGTCGCTCCAGAAGGGGTTGGAGTGGCTGACCGTCCACTGGCCGAAGAAGGTCCACAGGTCGATCTCGATCATGCGGTTCCCGGCGTCGAGCGCGTCGACCAGGTAGGGATAGGCCGCCTTCTCGTAGGCGTTGTGGACCCCGCCGAGGGTGAGGCCGGTCAGGGCGGGGCCGGCCGCGTGGGCGGGACCGGCCGCGTGGGCGGGACCGGTGCCGGGCGCGGCGAGCAGCGAGGCGGTCAGGGCGGCCGTGAGGGCGAGACGGGAGAGAGAGCGCACGGATGCCTCCGGAGGGCGGGGGACGGTGGCGGGGGGTCGTCACCGGAGGGGTCAAGATGACCTTGACCGGGATCCGGCCGCCCGGCAAGGCCCGATTCCGGAGAACGGGGAGGGGTCCCTCCACCGGATCGGCGGAGAGACCCCTCCACTGCGGTGGCGGCGTTCCGGCCGCCGGTCGCTCAGGCCGTCAGGTCAGGTCCGAGCACTTCTTCGCGTCCGGGTCCGCGGCCGCCTTCGGGACCCAGCGCACGTTGGCGAAGGAGGCCGAGAAGGCGCCCTCGGTGTAGACGAGGAAGGGCGTGTTGACGTTCTCCAGGTCGAGGCCGGCGGCCGCGAAGCAGGAGACGGGGATCTTGACGGTCGTCTTCGTCCCCACCGGGATCCCGGCGAACAGGGAGGTCGCCACGACCTCGCCGAGGCAGGGGTAGACGCAGTGGGCGCTGAGGACCGTCCGGGCGGCCGGGGCCTGGTGGACGATCGTGTCGAAGACCAGGGCGCCGCCGGAGTTCAGGTAGCCGCGCAGGTCGGTGCCGCCCGCCGGGTTCTGCATGTAGAACTGGGCGGGCCCGGTGCCGTTCCAGGTCGCCTTCAGACCGTCCTGCTGGACGTTGACGTCGGACTGCACGACGCTGATCGCCGAGTGCGCCTCCGTCCCGTCCGGCCCGATCTCGGTGCCGCCCCAGTTGTCCGCCGAGCCGATGAAGCTCTTGTACGGGGCGATGTCGGTGCGGTTGAAGATCTCCAGGTCCTCGCTCGCCTCGCCGCCGCCGCCCGTGGAGCCGCAGGGGAACTCCGGCGCCGTCTCGTCGAGCGTCCCGATGGAGCTCCGCTCGCCGGAGCGCAGGCCGTACCCGAGCGGGAAGAGCGGGTCGTACCCCTCGTCGCCCGCGTTGAGCGGCGTCTGGCAGGCGCTCTTCGGCCACGAGTACGGCAGCTTGCCGGTGTAGCCCCAGCGGTCGCCGCCCTTCACGAGCAGGTCGGCGACGCCGCCGCCCTCGGTGCCCGGCAGCCAGGCGACGACGAACGCGTCGGAGCGGTTGAGCTCCTTGTTGACGTGGAGCGGCCTGCCGGTGACGTAGACGGTGACCACGGGCGTGCCCTTGCCCGCGACCTTGTCGAGCACGGCCAGGTCGCCGGGGTGGAGCTTGGCGGCCTCCAGCGTGCGCCGCGACAGGTCGCCGACGCCCTCGGCGTACGGCGTCTCGCCGATCACCGCGATGACCGCGTCGTAGGCCGAGGGGTCGACGCCGTCGGCGGTCTCGCTGAAGGTGACGTCGGCCTCGCCCAGCGCCTCGCGGAGCCCGCCGAGGATCGTCGTGCCGTTCGGGAAGTCGGCGTTGACGTTGCCGGTTCCCTGCCAGGTGAGGCTCCAGCCGCCGGTCTGGTTCTGCAAGCTGTCGGCGCTCTTGCCGACCACGAGGACCTTGGAGTTCCTGGCCAGCGGGAGCACCCCGCCGTTGTTCTTGAGCAGGACCTGCGACCTGCGCACGGCCTCGCGGGCGAGCGCCTTGGCCTCCAGCGCGTGCTCGGAGCCGGCGTGGACCCGCTCGGAGGGCTTGCGGTCGTCGAGCACGCCGGAGCGCAGCTTCACGCGCAGGATGCGCGTCACCGCGTCGTCGATGCGGGCCATCGGGATCTCGCCGCTCTCGACCTGGGCGATCGTGTTGGTGATGAACGCCTTCCAGTCGTTGGGGACCATCACGATGTCGATGCCCGCGTTGATCGCCTGCGGGCAGCTGGCGTTGGTGCAGCCGGGGACCTGGCCGATGCCGTTCCAGTCGGAGACGACGAGGCCGTCGAAGCCCATCTTCTGCTTGAGGATGTCGGTGACGGCGCGCTTGCTGCCGTGCAGCTTGCCCTCGGCGATGCCGAGCTCCTCGTTCGTCCAGCTGTTGAAGGAGACCATCACGGTCTGGGCGCCGGACGCGAGCGCGCCGTAGTAGCCCTGGCCGTGCAGGTTGATCATCTCGGCCTCGGAGGAGGGGTTGACGCCCTGGTCCACGCCCTTGAGCGTGCCGCCGTCGCCGATGAAGTGCTTGGCGGTGGCGATGACGCCGCCCGCGCCGATGCGGCGTGAGGCGCCGTTCTGCAGCCCCCTGACCGCCTCGTAGCCGTAGGCGCGGACGATCCGGGGGTCCTCGGAGTAACCCTCGTAGGTGCGGCCCCACCGGTCGTCGCGGACGACCGCGAGGGTGGGGGCGAAGGCCCAGTCCTGGCCGGTGGCGCGGATCTGCAAGGCCGTGGCCGCGCTGATCCCGCGGATCAGGCACGGGTCCTGGGCGGCGCCCAGGCCGATGTTGTGCGGGAAGATCGTCGCGCCGTGGACGTTGTTGTGGCCGTGGACGGCGTCGGTGCCCCAGATGACGGGGATCTTCGTCCTCGTCGCGACCGAGGCGTCCCAGTAGGCGTCGGCCAGGTCGAGCCAGGACTTCGGCGAGGCGTGCTTGTCGCGGCCGGGCCAGGAGCCGCCGCCGTTGAGCACCGAGCCGATGCCGTACTGCTTGACCTCCTCCGGGGTGATGGCCGCGATCTCCGGCTGGGTCATCTGGCCGACCTTCTCGGCGAGCGTCATCCCGGCGACGATCTTCGCGATCCGCCGCTCGTCGGCCGGGTTCCGCTTGATCCGGCTCTCGACCCTCGGCCAGTCGGAGAGCGTGGGGAGCTTCTTGTCGATGCGGGCGCAGCCGCGGAGGTCGAGGGAGGGCTTTCCGATCACCGGCTGCCGGCCTGCGGTCGCGGTCTCAGCCGCGGCGCCCGGCGTCCCGGCGACCCCGGAGGCCAGGAGGGCCAGGCCCGCCAGTACGGCGAGCCTGCTCCTCCCGGCGCCCCGGCGGGCGAAGGATCTGGTCATCGAGGGTCCGTTCTCGAGGCGCGCAAAGGGGCGTGCGAAAGGGCTTACAGATGGCACGGCGGTCCCCCGTGATCCGCACTGCGCAGATCCTGACGCTGTGAACCCGGCCACGTCAATAGTTTCCTGAGAGCGCTCTCTTAACTAGACGCACCTTCTGACGCTCTGCTGGCAGGATTCGGGGAACCGCTCCCCGAACGTTCCCCGGGCTCCGGCGCCCGGCGACCGCCATCCGCAGCGGAGAACGGACGCCCGAGGACCCGCACGCCCGGCGGCCGGAGCGCCGTCAGGCGGCCGGGCCCCGGCCGTTCCGATAGGAGCCGTCGGCGAGCTCGGCCACGATGCCCGGCCGGTACGGGTTCCAGCCGAGCGCCTCGCGCGTCCGGAGCGCGCTCACGCTCTGGCCGAGGGCGAGCGCCCCGGCGAAGGCCGGGCCGAGGTCGCCCGCCGCCTCCTCCACCGGCCAGGCCCGCACCCCGGCGCCACCGAGGCCCGCGGCACGGCCGGCCGCCTCCGCGATGGCGGGCAGCGGCACCGCCTCCTCCGCCACGCCGTGCAGGACCGCCCCGGCCTCGGCCTTCTCCACCGCCACGGCGAACAGGTCCGCGAGGTCGTCGACGTGGACCGTGGGCCACGTCGGCTCCTGGCCGTCCGCGGAGACGTACCGGCCCCGGCCGTGCTCGGCCGCCTTGGCGACCAGCAGGGCGGGGATGCCGCCGCCCCGGCCGTACACGATGCCCGGCCTGATCACGACGCCCCCGGCCTCCCGCACCCGCCGCTCCACGTCCGCCCGGAAGGCGACGAGCGGGATGGGGGCGAGCGGGCCGTCCTCGGCGGAGGCGCCCGGGCCCAGCACCCAGATCCCGCTCGTGTAGACGATCCGCGCCCCTCCGGCCAGCAGCGCCTCGACCGCGGCCAGTTCCGTCCCGGCATCCCCTGCCGGGGCGGCGGCGTGCACGACCACGTCCGCGTCGTCGGCCGCCGCCCGGAGGGCGGCCGGGTCGGTCGCGTCGCCGTAGCGGACCGCCGAGGCCCCGGGCACCACGCGTTCCTCCCCCGCCACCGCCGGACGGACCAGCGCCACCACTTCGTGGCCGTGCTCCGCGAGCCTCCCGGCGACCGCCGAGCCGATGTAGCCGGTGGCGCCCAGTACGAGAACCTTCATCGTTTTTCACCTCGAAAATTTCGATGTCGAACCTTATGGCGGTGAAACGTTAAGCCGACGATCAGGAAGATGTCAAACAGTTCGATGTCGAAACGTTCGGGTAGCATGGCCGCGTGAACGACGCCGTCGACAAGATCCTCGACCAGTGGTCGGCCGTCCGGCCCGGCCTGGACGTCTCCGCCATGGGCGTGGTCGGCCGCATCTCCCGCGCCTCCCGCCTGCTGGAGCGCGGGGTCAAGGCCTACTTCGACGAGCACGGCGTGGAGCCGTGGGAGTTCGACGTGCTGGCGGCGCTGCTGCGCGCCGAACGGACCCTGTGCATGAGCGACCTGGCCGCCGCCACCATGGTCAGCTCGGCGGCGCTGACCAACCGGATCGACCGCCTCGTCACCAAGGGGCTGGTCACCCGCGCCGCCGCCGAGGACAACCGGCGCCTGGTCCTCGTCACCCTCACCGAGGCGGGCCGGCGACTGGCCGGCGGCCTCCTCGAGGGCCACGTCGCCAACGAGCGCCGCCTGCTCGACGGGCTGGCCCCCGCCGAGCAGGCCGAGTTCGCCGCCCTGCTGCGCAAGCTCCTGTGCTCCCTGGGCGACACCGGCCCCTCCTGACCACCCCTGCCCGGCACCGCGCAATCAGGCGGACGTTCCCCCGCCCCGCCCGGCACCGCATGCTCAGGCGAGCGTTCCCCCGCCCCGCCCGCCCGGCACCGCCTCGCGCCACCGTCCCGCCGGGAATAGCGGACCTATGCTGTCCGCCATAGGTGCCAGAGTGGCCTCATGGACGCGGGTGGACGGCCGGGACCGGACGCCGCGCGCCCTGTGTCCGCACACGGGACCCGCTACGAACGGAGCGACTCCATGAGCCGCCACATCCAGGTCACCTTCGACGCCCACGACCCGCGGGCGCTGTCGTGCTTCTGGCGCGACGTGCTGGGCTACGTCCACCCCGGCCCGCCCGGGGTCGACCTGCCCGCCGGCGCCGACCCGCTGGCCGCGTGGGACGACTTCCTCGCCCGGGCCGGCGTGCCGGAGGAGCGGCGCAACACGGCCTCGGCCCTCGAGGACCCGGACGGGCACGGCCCTCGGCTGTTCTTCCAGCGGGTGCCGGAGGACAAGGTCGTCAAGAACCGCGTCCACCTCGACGTCCGCGCGGCTCCCGGACTGCTGGGGGAGGAGCGGATGGCGGCGCTGGAGGCCGAGTGCGACCGGCTCGTCACGCTGGGGGCGACGCGGGTGCGCCGCCACGAGCCCGAGTCTCCGACGAGCGCCGGGTTCATCGTGATGACCGACCCCGAGGGCAACGAGTTCTGCCTGGACTGACGACGGCTAGCCGGCGGAGGGAGGGGAGGTCTCCCGCCTGATCCAGTCGAGGTAGTCGGCGGTGCCCGCCGCCAGGGCGACCGCGACGATCTGCGGCACCTCGTAGGAGTGCAGCTCGCGCACCCGCCGGGCGAGCTCCTCGAAACGCCCCGTGGTGGTCTTCATCAGCAGCAGCCACTCGTCGGAGCGCTGCACCTCCCCCGCCCACCAGTACATCGACTCGATCGGGGCGACCAGTTGCGCGTCGACGGCCAGGCGCTCCCCCACCGCCGTCGCGCCGATGCGCTCCGCCTCCCCGCGGCTCGCGGCGGTCACCCGTACCTCGAGGCAGTCCGAGGCGTTCTGCGGCATGCGCTCCATCCGATCCCACGTCCGGTCTCACCTCTGCGTCCCACGACGGACCCTAGCCGAACCGGGAGAGGGCGGTGGGGCCGCCCGGGCCGCGCCCGCCGACGGCCGCTCTCAGCCGGCCTGCAGCTCGGCGAGGAGCGCCTCCAGCTTCTCGCCGCCCTCCTGGATGCCCTGCTCCATGCCGGAGGCCACCATCCCGTCGCGGTCCTCGACGGACTGGAAGACCGAGAGCGCGCGCACCAGCGTCCGGCCGTCGCGCTCCTCCATGGTCATGCTCTCCAGGCAGACGTGCCCCGGCATGCCCTCGAACTCGAAGGTCTGCACGGTGAGGTCCGGCGACGGGGTGCCGTGGAAGACCCCGCGGAAGCCGTACGTGTTGCCCTCGGCGTCGGTGTGGACGTAGCGCCACCGGCCGCCGTCGCGCACGTCGAACTCCTCGACGGTCATGGTCAGCTCGCGCGGCCCCAGCCAGCGCACCAGCAGCTCGGGATCGGTGTAGGCGCGGAAGACCAGCTCGCGCGGGGCCTCGAACTCCCGCTCGATGACGACCCGCTGCGTGCCGGGCTCCGCGGTGATCTGCGTCTTGGCCATCGTCGTCTCCTTCGTCAAGACCGCTCAACCGCGGCCGGTTCCGTTCTTCCTGTCGCCCTGCAGCGCCGCGAGCAGCTCGTCGAGCCGCTCGTGGCTCTCGTCCCAGAACCGCTGGTAGCGGGCCAGCCAGGTGATCACCTCCCGCAGAGGCTCGGCCTCCAGGTGACTGAGCCGGGCCGTCGCGCGCCGGGAGCGCGAGATCAGACCCGCCCTCTCCAGCACCTTGAGGTGCCGGGAGATCGCCGGCTGGGACATGTCGAACGGCTCGGCGAGCTCGGCGACGGTCGCGTCACCCTCGGTCAACCGTGTCAGGATCGCGCGCCGCGTCGGGTCGGCGAGCGCCGCGAACACGAGGCTGATCCGGTCGTCGGCCATTCATAACCACCTTGTTAAATAACTGATGTGTTAATAATGGCCTCGGAAGAGGAGGGTGTCAAGGCCCCGAGGCGGCGCGCGGGCCGGCCGCGCGGGCTCGGCGCGAGGCGGCGGGCGGGGCGCGGGTCAGTGGCGCGGGTTCAGCGCGGGCCGACGCGGGCGGGGCGCGGGCCGACGCGGGCGGGGCGCGGGTCAGTCGCGCAGGCTCAGCGCGAGCCGGCGGGCGAGCCCGGTGTTGCGCGGGTGGCCGAACCGGTGGACCGCCGTCTCCAGCGCCTCGCGCTGCCCCACCAGGACCACCCAGGACCGGGCCCGGGTGACCAGGGTGTAGAGCAGCCTGCGGTACAGCATGACCCCGCCGGCCTCGGCGACGATCGGCGCGACCACGAAGGGGTACTCGCTGCCCTGGGCCCGGTGGACGCTGATGGCGTAGGCGTGCGTCAGCTCGTCCAGCTCGCCGAAGCCGTACGGCACGCTCTCCCCGTCGTCGGTGCGGACCTCCACGATCCGGTCCTGCTGGACGATCTCGGTGACCACTCCCGTGGTGCCGTTGAAGACGCCCTTGTCGTAGTTGTTCCGGATGGACATGACACGGTCGCCGACCCGGTAGACGGTCGCGCCCGACCAGTGCTCGGCCACCCCCTCGCGGGCGGGGTTGAGCCGCTCCTGGAGCCTGCGGCCGAGCTCGGCGGTCCCGGTCGCACCCCTGCGCATCGGGGCCAGGACCTGGACCTGGTCCGGGTCCACGCCCTGTTTGCGGGGGATCGCCACCGTCGCCAGGTGCACCACCCGCTCGGCCACCGAGCTCGGGTCGTCGGTCTCCTCGAACCAGAATCCGCTCCGGCCGGGGGTCACCGGCATGCGCCCGGCCCTGATCCGGTGCGCGGCCTGGATGATGCCGCTGTCGGCGGCCTGGCGGAAGACGTGCGTCAGGCGGGTCCGCGGGATCGTCTCGACGCGGAGCAGGTCGGCCAGGACGTTGCCGGGCGCGACGCTCGGCAGCTGGTCGCTGTCGCCGACGAGCAGCAGGTGGCAGCCGTCGGGGACGGCGGCGGTCAGCCGGGTGGCCAGGTGCAGGTCCAGCATGGACGCCTCGTCGACCACGATCAGGTCGGCCTGGGCGGGCGTCCGGGTGAACAGGGCGCCGGAGTCGGAGTCGGGGCGGTGCGCGAGCATGCGGTGCACGGTCATGGCCGGCATGCCGGTGAGCTCCGACAGGCGCCGGGCCGCCTTGCCGGTCGGAGCGGTGAGGGTCACCGTGCCGCCCGCCTGCTTCACCGCCGCGGCGACGGCCTTGACGGTGTGGCTCTTGCCGCAGCCCGGCCCGCCGGTGAGGACCGACACGGTGTTGGCCAGCGCCATGGCCACGGCCGCCCGCTGCTCGGCGTGCAGACCGGGGTCGTCCGGCGGGCGGTGCGCGGGCAGCGCCGAGGCCGCCCTCCGGAGCCGGGTCAGGTGGGCCGTCAGCCGGAGCTCGCGGCTGTGGACGTACTTGGCGTACACCACGGGCCGGTCCTGCCCGTCGGGGGACGCCTCGACGACCACGCGGCGCTCGGCCGTCAGCGCGTCGACCTGGCGGCGGACCGGCTCTCGGTCCTGGCCCGCCAGCTCCGCGGCCCGCGCGACCAGGACCTCCGACGGCAGGTAGCAGTGCCCGTCGCGGCCGGCCGCCGTCTCCAGCGTGTCCAGGAGCGCCGCCTTGATCCGCTCCGGGCTGTCCTCCGGCACCCCCGAGCGGAGCGCGATCCGGTCGGCGATGCCGAACGCGATGCCCCGGACCCGGCCGATGAGCCGGTAGGGGTCACAGGCGAGGACCTCGCCCGCGGAGTCGCCGAACACCTGGTGGATCTTGGTCGCGAGCAGGGGGCTGACCCCGTAGCCCTGGAGGACCACCATCAGCTCGGCGATCGCCTTCTGCTCCTCCCACGCCTGGACGATCTGCGCCTGCCGCGTGGGGCCGATGCCGACGACCTCGGTGAGCCGCTCCGGCTCGGTGTCGACGACCGTCAGGGTCGCCTCGCCGAAATGGCTGACGATCGCGTGAGCGAGACGTGGCCCGATGCCGCGGATCAGCCCCGAGCCGAGGTAGAGCCGGATGGCCCGGACCGTGGCCGGGGCCACCCGCTCGCAGGCGGTGACCGCGAAGTGCCTGCCGTGGCGCGGATGCTCGCTCCAGTCGCCGGTGAGCCGGAGCGCCTCCCCCGGCTGGACGCCGGCCAGCGCCCGCCCGGAGGCGACGAAGTCCGGCACGCCCTCGGCGCTCACCCGCGCGACCGTGTACTCGTCCTCCCGGACGTACATCAGGTGTTCGACGGAAACGTCCACACGGGGATCCAACCTGATCGGACCGACAGAAGCCGGGGATGACGGGGCGGAAGGGCCCCGCCGGGGCTCGGGCGGGACCCGGCCGGGGCCGGGCGGGAGTCGGCCGGGGCCCGCCGGGCCTCCCCTGAAAGGCCCCCTTTTCGGGGAGGCCCCCTCAGAGGGCTCCGACGTACACCCAGGCGCCGTCGTGCCGGACGAAGCGGCTGTTCTCCTCCAGCTCCCCCGCCCGCCCGCGCTCGACGTAGTGGGCGCGGAAGCGGACGGTGCCCTCGGTGTGCAGGACGCTGCCGCCGGTGGTCTCCAGGACCTCGAGGCGGACCCAGCGCACGCTCCGGTCGGCCCCCGCCCGGAGCGGGCGCGTCGCCGGATGCCAGGTGCGCAGGAGGTACGCCTCGTCGCCGACGCTGAAGGCGCTGAAGCGCGAGCGCATGAGCAGCTCGGCGGTGGTCGCGGCGGCCTCGCCCCGGTGGAAGCGCCCGCAGCAGTCCCGGTACGGCGCGGGCAGCCCGCACGGGCACGGGGCCGGAGGGCCGGAACGGGTCTGGGAGCCGCGTCGGGACATGCCCCTCATTGTGCCGCCCCGGCGGGCGGGCCCGCGGCCGGGGCGCCTCAGCGCCTGACGGCGCGCAGGACGACGAACTTCGGGTCGCTCGCGACGACCTCGCAGTTGCCGAAGATCCGGCGGAGCTTCACGTGGTATCCGAGGTGCCGGTTGCCGATGACCCACAGCTCGCCCCCGCGGCGGAGCGCGGCGCGCGACCCGGTGAACATGCGCCAGGCCGTCGCGTCGGTCGTGCCCCGGTGGCTGTGGAACGGCGGGTTGTTCAGCACCAGGTCCACCGAGCCGGCCGGCACGCCCGACATGCCGTCGCCGACCCGGAACTCCGCCGCGCCGGACGCCGCCGCCGGCGGCTCGACATTCCGGCGGAAGGTCTCCTCTGCCGAGGCCACCGCCTGGTAGGACTCGTCGACGAACAGCACCTCGGCCTCGGGGTCGGCCAGCGCCACCGCCGTGCCGACCACCCCGTTGCCGCAGCCCAGGTCGACCACGCGCTCCGGCCCCCGTACGGCGGGCAGGTGGCGCAGGAAGAACCTGGTGCCGATGTCGAGGCGGTCGGCGCAGAAGACGCCCGCGTGGTTGACGACCGTCCGGCCCGAGAGCGCGCCGGCGTCCTCGGGCAGCGGGTAGCGCCGCGGCCAGGGGCTGGGCGTGCGGGCGAGCCCGGGGTCGGGCGAGCAGAAGATGAGGCGGGCCTTCTTCGCCGCCAGGGAGGTCCTCGTCGGGCCGAGCACACGCTCGAAGAGCCGGAGCGTCGAGGTGTGGATCTCGGTGACCATCCCCGTGCCGACGACGAGGGTGCCGGCGTGCACGGCGGGGGCCAGGCGGTGCAGCTGGTCCTCCAGGAGCCCGAGGCTCCTGGGCACCCGGACGAGCAGCACGTCGATCCGGTCCGGCGGCGTGTCCCGGGTCGACAGCAGCCGCACGGCGTCCGTGCCGATCCCGTTGCGCGCGAGGTTCGCCCGGGTCGCCTCCTGAGTGAGGAAGGAGTCGGTGATCTGCACGGGGCTGTGCCCGGCGAGCGCGGTGGACAGCGCGCCCCACCGGTCGCCCGACACGACCACGGTGCCCGACAGGTCGGCGGGCTCGCCGTCGATCCCGGCGAGGTGCCGCAGGAGGTACTCGTCGGCGGCGTCCCAGGCGCGGAACGGGTCGCGGGGGTCGGCGGGGAAGCGGGCGAGGCCGTACTCCCCCTGTGGTGCGGTCAGGCGGTTCACCGGCCCCAGGCTAGTCGAGGCCCGCGCCCGGCCGGGCGCCGCAAGGGGCGGGAAAGACGGCGCCCGGCCGGGGGTCTCACGACACGTCCGCGGTGGTCACCGCCTGCGGACGGTCAGCAGGGCCTCGTAGGCGGGCTTGGGGGTCAGGTTCTCGTCCATGACGCAGGCCGCGCCCTCCCCCTCGAACCAGTCGGGGACCCAGGAGTGCCGGTCGGTGAAACTCCAGATGGTGAACTCGACGCAGCGCCTGTTCTCCACGCAGGTGGTCAGCATGCGCTTGTAGTAGTCGGCCTGGGTGGCGAGCTTCTCCGGCGTCGCGGGCATGACCATGCGCACGTCTGCCTCGGTGATCGCGGCCTCCAGGCCGAGGTCGGTGAACTGCCGCATGACGTTCGCGAAGTCGCCCGGGTAGTCGTACTGGATGCCGAGGTGGCCCTGGAAGCCGATGCCGTGGATCGGCACCCGCTTGGCCTTCAGGTCCTTGACGATCTCCAGGGTCTTGCCGATCTTCTTGGTGTCCCACTCCAGGTTGTAGTCGTTGATGTACAGCTTGGCGCGGGGGTCGGCCTGGTGCGCCCAGCGGAAGGCGTCGGCGATGTAGCCCGGGCCGAGATGGGCGAGCCAGATGCTCTCGCGCAGGTTGCCGGAGTCGTCGACCACCTCGTTGACCACGTCCCAGGCGCGGATCTTGCCGCGGTAGCGGCCGACCTCGGTCATGATGTGCTTGCGCAGGATGGAGCGGAGCTCCGCGGCGCCGATGCTGCCGTCGTTCGCGCCCTCGGTGAGCCAGGCGGGGAGCTGGTTGTGCCAGACGAGGGTGTGCCCGCGGATCTTCTGGCGGTTGCGCAGCGCGTTGCGGACCACCGCGTCGGCGGCCTCCCAGTCGTAGACGCCGCGCTGGGGTTCGATCGACTCCCACTTCATCGCGTTCTCGGCGGTGACGTGGGTGAACTCGCGGTTGAGCACCGTGCGGTAGTCGGCCTCGCCGGCGAGGGCGGTGGCGTCCACGGCCGAGCCGACGTGCACGCCGAGCCTGCGCGACAGCTCGCGCAGGTCGTCCGGCGTCCGGTCGGCGTGGGCCGGCAGGGGTACGGCCAGCGCCAGCGCGGCGGCCACCAGCCCGAGCAGGAGACGTTTCATGGAGCCTCACTCGTGGTGTCGGCGGCAACCTTCACGCCCCCGAGGTCACGGCGGAACCGTGACCGAAACTTTCAGAAGATTACCGAGATGTTTCGTGACATGAAACGTAGAGGCACCGAAGGCACGGAGTCAACGCCCTGAAAATTTTCGGATGGGCCGGGCATCCACCAGAGATGCCTTCCCAGCACGAAGACACCCCGGACGGCCGCCCACGCCGGACGACCACGCACACCGGAGAACGCGGCGGCCCGCCGGGGAGAGGGAACGAGGAGGCGGCGGCGCCGCCCAGGCGTCAGATCAGGCAGCCGACGTGCGCGAGGGCCTGCTTCAGGAGCACGTCGTGACCACCGGACATCTCCTGGAGGACCGACGACGAGGCGGCCTCCTGCGGGGTGAACCAGGCGAAGTCGAGGGCGTCCTGGCGGGGCCGGCAGTCGCCCGCGACCGGGACGACGTAGGCCAGCGAGACGGCGTGCTGCCGGGGGTCGTGGTAGGGCGTCACGCCCTTCGTCGGGAAGTACTCCGCGACGGTGAACGGCTGCGGCGAGGCGGGGACGCGGGGCAGCGCCACCGGGCCGAGGTCCTTCTCCAGGTGGCGCAGGAGCGCGTCGCGGACCCGCTCGTGGTGGAGCACCCGCCCGGAGACGAGCGCCCGGGTGACCGTGCCGTCCGCCCCGATGCGCAGGAGCAGGCCGACATGGGTGACCGCCCCGCTGTCGTCCACCCGCACCGGCACCGCCTCCACGTAGAGGATCGGCATGCGGGCGCGGGTGAGCTCCAGCTCCTCGGGGGAGAGCCAGCCGGGCGTGGTTTCGGTCATTTCGGCCACTCGTCGATCCTACTGGGTGGCCGCCCCCGGCACGCGGCCGCATCCGGATGATCCGGTCGAGAGGGGAATGCCGGGAACACCCGGTATGCGCTCCCGGCCCCGCCGTACGGCCGGACCCGCTCCCCCGGCGGCGGCCGGGCGACCACCGGCACAACACCAGAGCCGGGTGACCACCGGCACACACCAGGGCCCGGCGGCTACCGGGGCAGCACCAGGGCCGCCGCGCCGAGCAGGCCGGCGTCCCGGCCCAGGCCGGTCGCGGTCACCCGCAGACGTCGCAGGAAGCCGAGTCCGGCGTTGCGGGCGACCGCCTGCCGGAGGGGGTCCATCAGGACCGGCCCGGCGGCGGCGACGCCTCCTCCGATCACGACGCGGTCGAGGTCGAGCAGGGCCGAGGCGGTGAGGATCGCGGTGGCCAGCGCGTCGGCGGCGCGCCGGAACGCGAGCCCGGCCACGGCGACCCCGGCCCCGGCGTCCAGGGCGAGGGCCCGGGCGTCCTCGCCGGTCCAGCCGTTCGCCCGGGCCCAGCGGACCATGCTCGGCCCGCTGGCGAGGGTCTCCACGCAGCCCGCCGCCCCGCACGGGCACGGCTCGCCGTCCGGGTCCGCGGTGATGTGGCCGATGTGCCCGGCGTTGCCGGTCGGGCCGAGGTACGGCTCGCCGGCGAGGACGAGGCCGCCGCCGACCCCGGTGGAGACGACCATGCCGAGCACGGCCCCGGACGGCTCCCGCTCCGGCAGTCCCCGCCACCACTCGCCGAGCGCCATGCACTGCCCGTCGCCCGCCAGCCGTACGGGCCGGCCGGGGAGCAGCCGGCCGAGCGCCTCCACCACCGGGAAGTCCCGCCAGGCGGGGATGTTGACCGGGCTGACCGTGCCCGCGACCGGGTCGAGCGGGCCGGCCGACCCGATGCCGGCCCCCTCCAGGCGGGCGGCGGGCACCTCGCCGGTGACGCGGCCGACGACCTCCAGCAGCGCCTCCTCGGGGCGGGTCCGGCCCTTCAGCGGGACCTCGGCCCGCGCCATGATCGTCCCGTCGTCCTCCACCGCCGCGGCGGCGAACTTGGTGCCGCCGATGTCCACCGCCAGGACGGTCACCGCCGCGCCTCCCCCGCGCGGTGCGGGACCGGTGCGGCGGGCCGCACGACGCGTACGCCGCCCTCCCTGGCGGTACGGGAGCCGGTCACGGCGTCCTCCTGACATCGGCGAGATCTTGCTTAACCGTATAAGCGGAATGACGCTACGGTCTCACGGTGACGATGTCAACGGCCGTCGGCGGCCCTTTCGGCAGCCCTCGGCCCTCCGGCCGCCCCTGAGGCCTCTCAGAGCGCCATCGGAGCGCCATCGGAGCGCCATCGGAGCGCCATCGGAGAGCGGAGCCCTCACGCGCGGAACCCCCGCGCTCCCGGCGTCCGCGCGAGCTCCGGCCAGAAGAAGGCGAGCGTGGCCGCGCCCTTGAGCAGCGCGTCGATCTCGGCCCGCTCGTCGCTGTCGTGCCAGCGGTCCTGCGGCAGGCCGGTGCCGAAGAAGACCACCGGCGCCTCCAGGGCGGTGTGCAGCAGGTGGGCCGGGCCGCCGCCGCCGTTGCGCATCTCCCCCGCGACCGGGGCGCCGAACCCCCGCTCCATCGCCCGGCCCAGCGCGGCCGCCGCTGGATGGTCCGGCGGGGTGCGGTACGGCTCCTGCGCCGCCTCCAGCGAGATGTCCAGCCGGTACTCGACCTTGCCGCCGATCCGCTCGGCCACCCAGGTCCTCAGCTGCTCGGCCGCCTCGGCGACCTTCTGGTCCGGAACCAGGCGCAGGTTCAGGTCCACCGAGGCCACCGAGGGGATCGCGCCGCGGGAGGCGCCCACGGGGTCGCCGCCGATGAAGGCGAGGATCTCCGCCGCGGGGCGGGTCCAGACCCGCTCCAGCACGCTGTAGCCGTCCTCGCCGCCGACCGTGCGGGTCTCGGTGCGCTCCAGCCAGTCGGCGTCGCTGTAGGGCAGGGCGTTGATCCGCCCCCGCTCCTCGGCCGTCAGTTCCGCCACCCGGTCGTAGAAGCCGGGCAGCGTCACCCTGCCCTGCTCGTCGTAGAGCTGCGCCATCAGCTTGCACAGCTCGGCACAGGGGTTGGGCGCGGCTCCGGAGACGGCGCCGCTGTGCACGTCGCGGTACGGGCCGAACACCTGCAGCTTGGCGCTGAGCATGCCGCGCAGCCCGGTGCAGAGCGCCGGCGCCTCCAGCGACCACAGCAGCGTGTCGGAGAGCACCACCAGGTCGGCGGCCAGTTCCTCGCGGTGGTCCTCCAGCAGGGCGGTCAGGTGCGGGGAGCCGATCTCCTCCTCGCCCTCGACCAGCAGCTTGACGTTGACCGGCGGCGCGTCGCGGCCGGTCGCCGCCAGGTGGGCGCGCAGCCCCCACAGGTGGGCCAGGATCTGCCCCTTGGCGTCGGAGGCGCCGCGGCCGTACAGCTTGCCGTCGCGCACCTGCGGTTCGAACGGCAGCGACTCGCCCCAGGTCTCCGCGCGCACGGCGCGCACGTCATGGTGGCTGTAGACGAGCACGGTCGGCGCGTCCGGCGCGGCGCACCAGGCCGCGTGGACCGCGGGCATGCCGCCCTCGGTCTGCCACAGCTCCACGACGGGGAAGCCGATCTCGCGCAACCGGCCGGTCAGCCAGTTGGCCGAGCGCAGCAGGTCCGCCCCGTGCTCGGGCTCGGAGGAGATCGAGGCGATGCGCACCCAGTCGCCGAGCTCGCGCAGGAACTCCTCGCGGTACTCGCGCAGGAACCGCCGTACGTTCTCGTCCTCGGCGTCGCCACCGGCGCCGTCGCCGGCCCGGCCGCGGGCCTCGTCAGCCGTCATGGCGGCATGCTAGGCGGCCGCCCTCCGGCTGCCGGTGCTCCCGTTCTGCGGCTTTACCGACCGATCGGCGGAGGAAGACCTGATCCCGGAACGGATACGGAGATCTTCACTTACCAGGCCGTTCGATCAGCCTGAAAGCGGTCATGTTATGAATAGTCACCTTGGCCGAGCCCTGGCCGGCGCCCTCCCGGGGCACGAGGGGACACGGCAAGGGGGGGCGACTCCCCCGCCCGGTGAGCCCGGCGGTTCCCTCACTGGAAGAATGACAGATCACACCGTGGGGACCGGAGCGGCGGGTGAGACGGGTCCCGCGCATCCGTCCCGCGACAAGGAAGCGACATGACCCTGAACACGACCGAGCCGAGCGGGTTCGCCGAACTGGAGCTCCGGCCCGAGCTGCTGAAGGCGCTCTCCGGCCTCGGCTACGAGGAGCCCACACCGATCCAGCGCGAGGCGATCCCGCCTCTCCTCCAGGGTCGCGACCTGCTCGGCCAGGCGGCGACGGGGACGGGCAAGACCGCCGCGTTCGCGCTCCCGGTGCTCCAGCGGATGGCCGCGGACGGCACGGGCCCCGAGCCCCGGGCCCTGGTCCTGGTGCCCACGCGCGAGCTGGCCATGCAGGTCTCGGAGGCATTCCACCACTACGGCCGGGGCCTGGACACCCGCGTCCTGCCGATCTACGGCGGGCAGCCGATCGGCCGTCAGCTGCGGGAGCTCTCCCGCGGGGTCGACGTCGTGGTCGCGACGCCCGGCCGCGCCCTCGACCACATCCGCCGGGGCACGCTCGACCTGAGCGCCCTGCGGACGGTCGTCATGGACGAGGCCGACGAGATGCTCGACATGGGCTTCGCCGAGGACATCGAGGCGATCCTCCAGGAGACCCCCGACGAGCGCCAGACGGTCCTGTTCTCGGCGACGATGCCGCCGCGCATCAACGGGATCGTCCGCCGCCACCTGAACGACCCGGTCCGGATCGAGATCCGGCGCCCGGCCGCGGCCCCCGGCGAGGCCCCGCTGGTGCGCCAGGTCGCCTACGTGGTCCCCCGCACCTACAAGCCCGCGGCGCTCGGGCGCGTGCTGGACGTGGAGTCGCCCGAGGCCGCCATCGTCTTCTGCCGCACCCGCGACGAGGTCGACCAGCTCACCGAGACCCTCAACGGCCGGGGCTACCGGGCCGAGGCGCTGCACGGCGGCATGGGGCAGGAGCAGCGCGACCGGGTGATGGGCCGCCTCCGGGCCGGCACCGCGGACCTGCTCGTCGCCACCGACGTGGCCGCGCGCGGCCTCGACATCGAGCAGCTCACCCACGTGGTGAACTACGACGTGCCGTCCGCGCCCGAGTCCTACGTGCACCGGATCGGCCGGGTCGGCCGGGCGGGCCGCGAGGGCGTGGCCGTCACCTTGGCCGAGCCGCGCGAGCACCGGATGCTCAAGGCCATCGAGCGGGTGACCGGGCAGCGCATCCCGGTGGAGAAGATCCCGACCGTCGCGGACCTGCACGCCCGGCGGCTGGAGCTGACCCGCGCCGCGCTTCAGGAGAGCCTGCTCACCGACGACCTGGAGCGCTTCCGCGTCGTCGTCGAGACGCTCACCGACGAGTTCGACGTCATGGAGGTGGCGCTCGCCGCGGTGAAGCTCGCGCACGAGGCCACCGGGGGCGGCGAGGAGGACGAGCAGGACATCCCGGAGGTCTCGCTGGCGGCCCGGCCGGAGCGGCGGGGGCGTCCCGAGGGCGGCAGGCGCGACGAGCGGCGCGAGCGCGGGCCCGCGGGCGGCATGACGCGCCTGTTCATCGGCGTCGGCCGGTCCGCCGGCGTCCGGCCGCAGGACCTGGTCGGGGCGATCACCGGGGAGTCGCGGCTCAGCGGGCGCGACATCGGGGCCATCGAGATCGCCGACCGGTTCTCGCTCGTGGAGGTCCCTGGACCGGCGGCCGACGAGGTGATCGAGGCCCTGCGCACGAGCACGATCAAGGGCAGGAGGGCCACGGTCCGCCGGGAGCGCCGCCCCTCGCGCTGACCGGCACACGCCGGGCCGGGGCGACACGCCGGGCCGGGCCGGGGGGCGACGGACCGGGTGTGCGCCGCCGGGGCGGCCTGGGGGCGGAAGCATTGACGCGGGGTCTCCGGAAGGGTTCGCTGACGGTGCCGTCAGAACAGAATGCGATTCGGAGGCTGCCGTGCCGATCCCGCGCTCCATCCTGACCAAGGGCGACCTGCCCGACCTCGATCTGCGGGTGGTGCGGGGATCCTGGCCCGCCGGCCTGACCGGGCACATGGTGATCAGCACCTCCGACCAGCGAACCCATCCCCTGCACGCCTTCTTCGGCGACGGCGTCCTGATGCGGCTGGCGCTCGCCCCGGGCCCGGACGGCGCCTTCGCCTGGCGCCCCCGGGTCATCGACTCCCCCTCGGTACGGCTCCGCCGCAGGCTGCCGGAGGCCTTCACCCCCGGCCCGCTCGGCACGAACTCCCCGTTCGGCAGCTTGACTGCTCCCCTCCCTGAAGGGAGGGGATTCCTGGCTCACGCTGCCTGACGTCCCGGCGGGACATCAGGTCTTCCGCGATCAACACCAGCCGGGTCCAGACCAGCCCGGACGAGCATCACGCGGGCGGAGTTCTTGTCCCTGGGGGACGAGGCTCCGCACGCGGTGCAGGTGTAGGTGCGTTCCGACAGCGGCAGCGCGTGCTCGGCTCTCGCTCCGCACCGCGCGCAGTCCATGGTGGTGTGCGCGGGATGCACCAGGTGCAGGTCCCGCCGGTGTTTGCGCGCCATCTCGATCAACGCGGTCTTGGTCGCTCCGATCGCCGCGTCGGCGGCCTTGCGCGCCATGGTCGACGTGGCCAGGAACTTCGGCTTGAAGTCCTCCACCGCCAGGACGTCGAAGTCGCGGACGACCTTCTTGGCCCACTTGCGGGCCGTGTCCTGCCGCTGCCGGGCGACCTTCTTGTGCAGCCTGGCGGCCAGCCGGGCAGCCTTGCGGTACCCCTTGGACGCGGGCTTTCCCTTCGACGGCTTCCGTCGGGCCATCATCTTCTGGTAGCGCGCCAGGCGCGCGGCGGCCGTCCGGCCGCATCGGGGGTGGGGCAGGTCGTGGGCGTCGCTGGTGGTGGTCGCGACCTCCTTGACGCCCCAGTCGACGCCGATCGCGCGCCCGGTCTCCGGCAGCGGTTCGCTGCGCGCGGGCACGACGAAGGAGACGTACCAGTGGCCGGGGCTGTCGCGGTACACCCGCACGGAGGACAGGTCGGCGGGCAGGTCCCGCGACCACACCACCGTCAGGATGATGCCGCCGGCCAGGTGCAGACGGCCGCCGGCCAGGCGGAAGCCGCGCCGGGTGTAGTTGAGGGTGGGCGCGGCCCGGTCCTTGTTCTTGAAGCGGGGCATCCCGGCGCGCTGCCGCATCGGCAGCCGGGCCGTGATGTCCTTGAGCGCTTTGGCGCGGGATTTGGCGAAGTCGCGGATGGTCTGCTGCTGGGGGACGGACGCCCCCGCGCGCAGCCAGTCGTGGTCGCCGCGCCAGCCGGTCAGCATCTTGTCGAGCCGGACCGGGCCGCATTCCTGGCGGGCTGTGTGGGCGGCGCGGGAGGTGGCGACGCACTGGTTCCACACCCAGCGGCAGCGGTCCCATTCGGCCAGCAGCGCCGCGCGTGCGGTAGACGACGGGCGGAGCCGGTAGGTGTAGCGGGCGTGCCCGGTCTTCCCAGCGTCCCGTAGCGTCGTAATGATGCCATGATAACGCCATGATTCGTTTCTCGCTCCGTCTTCCCGACGACCTCCACGACCGGATCGCCGCACAGGCGGCCAAGGACCGCCGGTCGATCAACTCCGAGATCCTGCACCTGCTGGAGACCGCCCTCGACGCGACCGGTGACGACGCCGGACCGGCCTGATCTGTGACTTGGCTCACTGAGCCGAAAAAACGTGCATGGTGTGAAATTTCTTGCCCGGCCCGATCGTTGAACCGCCCGGCGTCCCCCCGTAGAGCTCCGTAGCAGCCGGGCCGCCGCATGCCGTCCCCGTCAGAGACCCGAGGAAGAATGACCGCCACCAACTCCCCGCCCGAGTCCATCTCCGCACCCCCGCCGACCTCCCGCAAGAAGGTCCTGCAGGCCCTGTCCGGCCTGATGGTGGGGATGTTCGTGTCCATCCTCGCCTCGACGGTCGTGGCCAACGCCCTGCCGCGCATCATCACCGACCTGCACGGCAACCAGACCGTCTACACCTGGATCGTCACCGCCGAGCTGCTGGCCATGACGGCCACCGTGCCGCTCTGGGGCAAGATGGCCGACCTCTACAGCAAGAAGCTGCTGATCCAGCTCTCGCTGGTGCTGTTCGTGGTGGGCTCGCTGATCGCGGGACTCACCCCGAACGTGGAGATCCTGATCGTCAGCCGCGTGGTGCAGGGCGTCGGCGCGGGCGGCATGACCGCGCTGTCCATGGTCGTGATGGCGGCCATGATCCCGCCGCGCGAGCTCGGCCGCTACGCCGGCGTCTTCGGCGCCGTGTTCGGCGTCGGCACCGTCGCCGGGCCGCTCATCGGCGGCGTGCTCGTCGACACCTCCTGGCTCGGCTGGCGCTGGTGCTTCCTGATCGGCGTGCCGTTCACGATCCTGTCCATCGTCCTCCTCCAGCGCACGCTCGACCTCCCGGTGGAGCGCAAGGAGGTCAAGGTCGACTACCTGGGCGCCTTCCTGATCACGCTGGGCGTCTCCACGATCCTGGTGTGGTCGTCGCTGGCGGGCAACCAGTTCGAGTGGGCGTCCTGGTGGACGGCCGGCCTGGTCGGCGGCGGCCTGGTCGTGCTGGCGCTGGCGCTCTGGGTGGAGGCCCGGGCCGCCGAGCCGATCATCCCGCTCTACCTGTTCAAGAACCGCACCGTCACCCTGGCGACCATCGCCAGCGTGCTGGTCGGCGTGGCGATGTTCGGCGGCACGGTGTTCCTGTCGCAGTACTTCCAGATCGCCCTCGGCAAGTCGCCGACGGTGGCGGGCCTGATGAGCCTGCCGATGGTCTTCGGCCTGCTGGTCTCCTCCACCGTCGCCGGGCAGCTCATCACCAAGTGGGGCCGGTGGAAGGGCTTCCTGGTGGCCGGCGGCACCGTCATGCTCGCCGGGATGGGACTGCTGTCCACGATCGACGGCCAGACCCCCACGCCGCTGCTCCTGTCCTACATGGCGGTGCTCGGCGCCGGCGTCGGCATGCTCATGCAGAACCTCGTGCTCGCCGCGCAGAACGACGTGCCCGCGCACGACCTGGGCGTCACCACCTCGGCGCTCACCTTCTTCCGGAGCATGGGCGGCGCGGTCGGCGTCAGCGCCCTCGGCGCGGTGCTCGCCAACCGGATCACCTCGCTGATGACGGAGAAGCTCGGCCCGATGGCCGGAGCCGCCCCGGGCGGGGACGCCCACGCCGTCCCGGACATCTCCGAGCTGCCCGCGCCCGTGGTCGCCGTCGTCCAGGACGTGTACGCCACGGCCACCGCCGAGCTGTTCCTCATCGGTGTGCCGCTGACCGTGCTCGCGCTGGTGGCGGTGCTGTTCATCAAGGAGAAGCCGCTCAACACGCTCTCCGGTGAGCAACGGCTGGCGCAGGAGCGCGCGGCCGCCCACTGACGGCGCACCCCGCCGGCGCACCCGCCGGCGGCGCTCCACCAGGGGCGCACCCGCCGGGGCGCTCCACCGGGGGCGTCCCCGCCGGGCTGGACACGCGCCCACCCCACCCCCGACAGGGCGGCCGCGCCGCGGCCGCCCTGTCGGCGTCCGGGGTTGCTAGTCTCCCGCCCGTGACGACCAGGAACTCGCACTGCTCCTTCTGCGGCACGGCCTACGCGCCGGACCAGGCGTGGCCCCGGACCTGCGCCGGCTGCGGGAACACGAGCTACCTCAACCCGCTGCCGGTCGCGGTGATGGTGCTGCCGGTGGACGGGGGCCTGCTGGTGGTCCGCCGCGGCGTCGAGCCGCGCCGCGGGGAGCTCGCCCTGCCCGGGGGCTTCATCGACCTGGGCGAGTCCTGGCAGCAGGCGGCGGTCCGGGAACTCCGGGAGGAGACCGGCGTCACCGTCGACGCCGGCGACGTCCGGCTGTTCGACGTGCTCAGCGCACCCGACGGCACCGTGCTGGTCTTCGGCCTGGGGCCGCGCCTGTCCTCGGCGGACCTCCCGCCGGTCGCGCCCACGGCCGAGACGACGGAGTGGCTGGTGGCCGACGGGCCGCGGGAGCTGGCGTTCCCGCTGCACACGCGGGTCATGGCGGCGTACTTCGGCGCGGGCCGCGGACAGGGTCGCGACCGTCCGTAGGATGGCCGTACAGGCATGACCGGTCATCGGCGCGCCGGAGGACCCGCGGAGGATCCACGAGGGTGGAGCGGACCGGCCCGTGGGGCGTGCCCGCGGGGTGGCCGGCCACCCCGCGCGACGATCCGGAGAAGGACGATCCGGAGAAGAGAGCCGCCGACATGTCCACCGAACGATCCGCCGCCCGCGCGCTCGCCCTGGCCGGCGCGGCGGGCGCCTGCGCCCTGGCCCTGCTCGCCGCCTGCGGGGGCGGCGGGGACCCGGCGGCCACCCCGGGCGCCACGACGGGCGGCACCACGACGGCCGGCACCACCGCCGCACCGCCCCCGGGCACGGAGCAGGTGACCGACTTCAACGACGTCGACGTGGCGTTCGCGCAGAGGATGATCCAGCACCACGAGCTGGCCGTGACGCTGGCCGGGCTCGCCGGGACCCGCGCCTCCGACCCCGAGGTCAAGGAGCTCGCGGCGGAGATCAGGAGCACCCGGGCCCCGCAGATCGCCGCCATGACCGGCTGGCTGACGGCGTGGGGCAAGCCCACCGAGCCCATGGGGACCGGGCAGGAGATACCCGGCATGGCGGCCCAGAGCCCGCTGGGCAGACTCCAGACGGCCGAGGACGCCGAGTTCGACCGGACGTTCTCGCAGATCATGGTCACCCGCCACGAGGAAGCGCTCAGGACGGCGGAGACGGAGCTGGAGGGAGGGCTCCATCCCGGGGCCCGGGAGCTCGCCGAGAACGTCGAGACCACTCTGCGGTCGGAGACCGAGCGGATGCGGAAGATCCTCGACCGCCTCTGATCCGCACCGCGCCCGCCGCGGCCCGGCCTGCCCGCCGCGGCCCGGTCCACCCGCGTGCCGGGCCCGGGTCGGGCCCGGGTCGGGCCGCGTGCCGGCGCCCGCTCCGCCCGCTCGCCGGTGCCCGGCACGCCGGCCTCGGGGACGGCCGGTCCATCGGGCGGCGCACCTGCCTCCGGGACGACCGGTCCGCCGGGCGCACGGCCGCAGGAGATCCTCACGCCCTCACGTATTGCACATCACCGAACAGGATTCTAGGTTGTGCAGGTGGTCATATGACCGGGGTCACACTCCTGGGCGGAACGCCCCTCTCCCGACGGAGGACCTGTGCCTGCTCTGACTCCTGTCCAGCGTGACGTGCTCCGCGCCCTGGTGGACACCGCCGTCCCGGCCCTGGAGGTCGCCGACGACCCGCACGGCTTCTGGTCGACCCCCGGCTCCGCGGTGGGCGCCGACGAGGAGCTGGCGCAGTATCTGCTGACCCTGCCCGAGGCGGACCAGACCGGCGTCGCGCAGCTGCTCGACGCCCTGGCGATGCTCGGCTTCCAGCACCAGGGCCGGGCCACCCGCGAAGGCATGATCGCCACCGCCTCGGCGCTGGCGCCCGAGGCGCTCGACGCCCTCGCCACGCTGCGCGGCGGCGCGTGCATGCTCGCCCACTCCGTCCCCGGCGCGGGGGGCCGCAACCCGTTCTGGGCGCAGTACGGCTACCCCGGCCCGCAGATCACGCCGCCGCAGGCGGAGCCGTACATCACCCCGTACGTCCCGTCCGACGGCGAGGTGATCGAGGCCGACGTCGTGGTCGTCGGCTCCGGAGCCGGCGGCGGCACGATCGCCGGGGTGCTGGCCGCCCGGGGCAGGCACGTGGTCGTGCTGGAGGCCGGCGGGGCGACGAGCGAACGGGACTACCGCCAGCTGGAGCTCGAGGCGGGCCGGACCATGATGTACCGGGGCGGGCTCTCCGTCTCCGCCGACGGCAACATCGGCCTGCTCGCCGGGGCGACCCTGGGCGGCGGCACCACCATCAACTGGCACAACTGCGTACGGCCGCCGGAGGCGGTCCGCCGGGAGTGGGCCCGCGAGCACGGGCTGGAGGGGCTCGACACCGCGGAGTTCGACCGCCACCTGGAGGCGGTCCTGGCCCGGATGGGCGCCAACGACCGGTGCAGCGACTTCAACGGCCCGCACCAGCGCATGGCCGAGGGCGCCAAGGCGCTCGGCTGGTCGATGCACGTGGCGGTGCGCAACGTCGACGAGGCGTCCTACGACCCGGTGGCGGCCGGCTACACCCAGTTCGGCGACCCGAGCGGGAGCAAGCGCGGCACGCTCACCACCTACCTGCGCGACGCGTTCGACCACGGCGCGAAGATCCTCGTCCACACCCGGGCCGAGAAGGTCACGGTGGCCGGCGGCCGGGCCACCGGTGTCACCGCCGTCCGAACCGACCCGGTCACCGGGCGGGCGGAGCGGGTCACCGTACGGGCCAAAGACGTCGTCGTCGCCTGCGGCGCGCTGGAGACGCCCGCGCTGCTGCTCCGCTCCGGCATCGGCGGGCCCGCGGTCGGCCACCACCTGCACCTGCACCCCAGCGCGGGCGTCTTCGGCGTCTACCCCGAGGACCAGAATGCCTGGTGGGGGCCGCCGCAGGCCGCCATCGTGGACGAGTTCGCCGACCTCGGCGACGGGTACGGCCTGCTCGTCGAGGGCTCGCACTACTACCCCGGCCTCTTCGCCTTCCAGCTCGCGCGGCGCGACGGACGGCAGGCCAAGGAGGCGATGAGCAAGCTCGGCCGGATGGCCGACTTCCTGTTCCTCCTGCGTGACCGCAGCGGCGGCCGGGTCACGGTCGACGCCGCCGGCGAGGCGGTGCACACCTACGCCCTCACCGACGAGCGCGACGTCGCCGCCTACCGCAGGGGCCTGCGCGTCCTGGCCGAGCTGCACCTGGCGGCCGGGGCCGAGGAGCTGTGGTTCGGCACCGCCCCGCCCGTCTTCCGCAGGGGCGACGACCTCGAGGCGTGGATCGCCCTGCTGGAGTCGATGCCGATCGGCGCGGGCGGGCTCTTCATGGGCAGCGCCCACCAGATGGGCACCGCCCGCATGGGAGGCGACCCGGCCTCCTCCGTGGCGAAGCCGACCGGGGAGCTGCACGACGTGGCCGGCGTCTGGATCGGTGACACCAGCGCCTTCCCCAGCGCCTCCGGCGTGAACCCGATGCTCACCTGCATGGCGCTGGCGCACCGTACCGCCGAGCACATCAGCGAGGAGTCGCGATGACCATCCCCGAGCCGATCCACACCCGTGACCGCGTCTACGTCGACGGCGCGTGGATCCCCTCGACCGGCGCCGGCACGCTGCCGGTCGTCAACCCCTGCACCGAGGAGGTCATCGGCACGGTGCCCGAGGGCACCGCCGAGGACGTCGACGCCGCGGCGCGCGCCGCGGCCCGCGCGCTGCCCGGCTGGGAGGCCACTCCCCTGGCCGACCGCGTCAAGGCGTGCGCGGCGATCGCCGAGGGGCTCAAGGCCCGCGCCCAGGAGATCGCCCTGGCGGCCTCCAGGGAGATGGGCGCGCCCTGGCAGCTCGCCGTCATGGTCCAGGCCGGTCTGCCGATCATCGACTTCGCCTCGATGGAGGACGTGGCCGGGCAGGTCGAGTGGGAGCGGCGCTCGGGCAACTCCGTGCTGGTCCGCCGGCCGGTCGGGGTCGTCGGCGCCATCACGCCGTGGAACTACCCCCTCCACCAGATCGCGGCCAAGGTCGCCCCGGCCCTGGTCGCCGGGTGCACCACCGTGGTCAAACCGTCCGAGCTGGTGCCCGGCGTCGCCTACATCCTCGCCGAGGTCATCGACGCCGCGGGACTGCCGCCCGGCGTCTTCAACCTCGTCACCGGCACCGGCCCGGTGGTGGGCGAGGCGATCGTGGCGCACGAGGCGGTCGACATGGTGTCGTTCACCGGGTCGACCCGGGCCGGACGGCGGGTCGCCGAGCTCGCCGCCCGGGCGCCCAAGCGCACCGCGCTGGAGCTCGGCGGCAAGTCGGCGAGCGTGCTGCTCGACGACCTGTCGGCCGAGGAGTTCGGCAACGCCGTCGCCGGCTCGCTGACCGGCTGCCTGATCAACAGCGGGCAGACCTGCAGCGCCACCACCCGGTTGCTGGTGCCCCGCGACCGCCTGGCCGAGGCCGAGGAACTGCTCGCGCTCTTCGCCCAGTTCGCGACCGTCGGCGACCCGATGGACCCGGCCACCCAGCAGGGACCGCTGGTCAGCCGGGTGCAGCAGGAGCGCGTCCGCGGCCACATCACCGGCGCGCTGGCGGACGGCGCCCGGCTCGTCGCCGGCGGGCCGGAGCAGCCCGAGCACCTGCCGGCCGGTTTCTTCGTCAAGCCGACCGTGCTGGTCGCCGAGGCCGGATCCCGCATCGAGCAGGAGGAGGTCTTCGGGCCGGTCCTCACCGTCGTGCCCTACGACGGCGGGGACGCGGGCGCGCTCGCCGTCGCCGACGGCACGCCGTACGGGCTGTCCGGCGCGGTCTGGGCGGGCGACCGCGAGCGCGCGATCGCCTTCGCCCGGAGGATGCGCACCGGCCAGGTCAGCGTGAACGGCGGCCCGTTCAACCCCACCGCGCCGTTCGGCGGCTTCGGGCAGAGCGGGTACGGCCGGGAGCTGGGCCCGCTCGGCATCGAGGAGTTCACGGCCGTCACCTCGCTCCAGCTGTAGTCCCGGCCGGGTTCCGGCGGAGGAGCGGGGCCGGGGACCGCCGGGCGGCGGCCCCCGGAGGACGCTCCCTAGTGGCGGCCGTTGCGCCTCTTCCGGCCGTCCTCGTCGTCCTCGTCGTCCTCGTCGTCCTCGTCGTCCTCGTCGTCCTCGTCGTCCTCGTCATCGTGGCCGCGGTTCTTGCCGCGGCCGCGGCGGTCGTCGTCATCGTCGTCGCCCGCGCCGCCCACGCCGCTCACGTCGTCGTCATCGTCGTCATCGTCGTGGTCGTGACGGCCGTGGCGGCCGCGGCGGTCGTCGTCATCGTCGTCGAAGTCGGCACCGGCGACGCCGGCGACGTCGTCGTCCTTGTCGTCCTTGTCGTCCTTGTCACGGTCGTGGCGGCCGTGACCGTGGTCGTCATCGTGGCCGTCGCCGTCCTGGAAGGACAGCCAGGTCCGCATGTCGATGAGCTGCACCTGCTGGAGGTTGTCCACCGTGGAGGCCGCCACCCGCAGTTCGGGGTGGACGCCACGGGCCGAGGCCTCGATGAACGTCACGATGCCCCAGACGTGGTGCGGGATCATCCAGCGGACGAACCGCACGTCGAAGCGGCGGCCGGAGGGAGTCGACCGCAGATCGTCGAGCATCTCCTCCAGGTGCTCCTCCGCCTCCTCGATCTCCTGGCGGAGCTCGCGGGGCAGGCGCCGCACGGCCTCCTCCGGGGTGAGCCCGTACCACTCGCGCAGCCAGCGGGTGAGCTGCTGGGTCTGGAAGCCCTGGAAGGCGACGATGTTCTCGGCGTGCGTGCGGATCTGCGGGTCGACGCCGCGCTGGACCTCCAGCCGGGACATCTCCACCCCGGCGCGGTGGTGCGGGATCATCTGCGCGAGGGCCGCGATCTCCAGTTCCTCGCCCTCCAGCTCGGCCAGGCTCTCCCCGAACTCGTAGGCCACCGGCGGGGTCGGGAACGGTTGCAGGCCGCCGCCGTCGTCGTCGTGGCGTCCGTGGCGGGGCGCCACGGCCGCGCCGGGCGCGGCGGCGGCGTTGGGCGCGGTCCACATGACCGCGGTGGGGCTGCCGGGAGAGGTGCTCCAGGCGATCGTGACGGGAATGCCGACCGCCCCGACGGCGACGGCCGAGGCGATGGCGACGTTGCGGCGCAGAGGAGTCAGGCGCACGCCGGAAAGAGTCGGGCGCACGCGGGATAGAGCCAGCCGTGTGCGGGAAAGAGCCAGGCGTGCGCGGAGAACGGTCGGGCGCATATGGACGGATACCTCTTCTGAAGTCAGCTGAACGGGTGGTCGGCAGGGCGTGGGCTCACCGCGGCGCCCGCCGTACGCCCGCGCCGCACCGCCGCGGCGGCGTGAGGCACTCGGCACGGTCCGTCGGCACGGTCCGCGAGGCACCGGGAGAGCCCGTCGGTGACGGCGACGACGTGCGGAGCAGGGATGACCGCGGCCATCGCCGTGGCCATCGCCGTGCTCCGCGTCCGCGGACCGGGCGGCCGGCCGAGCCGCCCCGCGTCCGCGCGCGAAGAACCGGTACGGCCGGACGCGCGCCCGCCGGTGACCGCGCGTCCTCACCTGCCGTTCGTCCTCGTCCGCCCTGGTGGGCGGCCGGGTGTCGTACCGTCACGCGTGATCGTGGTGGAACCGCGTTCCGCACTCAAGCGCGACACGAGATCACGAGAACAGCTGACGGAGCCATGACGTGATCACGAGCGAAGGCTGACCGGAGGGTCCACGGAAGCGTAAAAGGCGGGACTGCGGACGGGTCCGCGGCGCACCCCGGGATCGTCCCCGATGACCGGCCCGGCCGGTGGTTCCGCCGCCGCCCGGGATCCATCCCGGCCTGCGGGGACCCGGCCGTGCCGCTCCGCCCGCGGCCGCCCGCGCGCCCCCCTGGACCCCGGCTCCGACGGCGCACGGCACGGTGGTGGACCATCGAAGGTGGGGACCGCTCGCGGGGGGCGGAGAGATCCGGTGAAGGGACGGGGGCCGGCATGGGACGGACGGCACGGACGGTGGCCATCGCCGCACTGACGGGTCTGGGAGCGTGCGGCGGCGCCGTACCGGGAGCGGCGGCGGACGCGCCGCGGGGGTCCGCCGCCCCGGAGCCCTCCGGCGCGCCTCCCCCACCGGATGCCCTGTCGTCCCAGGGCCCTCCCCCACCGGCGGCCCTGTCGTTCCAGGACGTTCCGGCGTCCCGCCCGTCCGCGGAGGTCCTGCGGCGGCCCACGCTGCGGCCGGGCGACTCCGGGCGGTGGGTGGACACCCTGCAGTCGCGCCTGGCACGGCTCGGCTACTGGCTCGGCGCCGCCGACGGACGGTTCGGCCCGCTCACCGTCCAGGCCGTCCACGCGCTGCAGAAGGCGGCGGGCCTGGGCCGTGACGGGGTGGTCGGCCCCGGCACCTGGGATGCGCTGGAGCGGGGGGCACGGCCGGACGCCCGCGGTGCGCACGGCCGCCGGGTCGAGGTCTCCCTGGACCGGCAGCTGCTGATGCTGGTGGAGGACGGGCAGGTGAAGAGGATCCTCAACACCTCCACCGGCTCCGGCGCGCCCTACCGGGTGGACGGCGTGCGCGAGGAGGCGGTGACGCCTCCGGGCGTGTACCGGGTCCACCGCCGGGTCGACGGCTGGGATTCCGGGCCGACGGGCGACCTCTACCGTCCCGCCTATTTCAACGGTGGGATCGCGGTGCACGGCTACGGATCGGTCCCGCCCCGTCCGGCGTCGCACGGGTGCGTCCGGGTGAGCCCGGCCGCGATGGACTCGCTGTGGCGGAGCGGCTGGCTGGACCACGGCGACGTCGTGCAGGTGTACTGAGCGGCCCCGCCGGCCATGACGGCGCCGTCGGGCCCGTGCCGGGGACGCCTCCCGTCCTCCCCGAGCGCCCCTGACAGCCCCGGGAAGGCCGGAAGGCCGGCTACGACCGGCCTAGGAGGAGTGCTCGCCGGTGAGCGCCGCGCGGGTCGCGTGCAATGACGCCAGGAGCTGCAGCCGGTCCGCGTCGGCGCTGCCCGGCTCGGCGGTGAAGACCAGCATGACCGGGCCGGGGTCGCCGGGCAGCGGATAGGTGTCCCAGTCCAGGACGATGTCACCGGCCTCGGGGACCCGGAAGGTCTTGGTGCCGCTGACCGACGCGCGTACGTCGTGCCGGGCCCACAGCCGCCGGAACTCGGCGCTGCGGATGCTCAGCTCACCGACGATCGCGGTGGCGCGCGGATGGGTGGGGTCGGCGGCGACGGCGGCGCGCATCATGCCGATGTAGTCCAGGGCCTGCCGTTCCCAGTCCGGGCAGCTCCGCTCGCCGGTCAGCGTGTCGTCGAACATCAGCAGGAGCATGTTGAGCCGGTGGGGCGGGTGAGCGTCCGGGGCGCCGAGCAGCGCCTCCGCCATCGGGTTCCAGGCGAGCAGGTCGAGGTGCCGGCCGAGCACGACCGCCGGGGTGTCCATCACCCGCAGCAGCCGCCGCGTACGGTCCGGCACTCTCTCCGGACCCCGGTCCACCCGGGGGCGCATCGGCCGACGGGCGGCGTGGGCCAGGGTGAACAGGTGCCGGCGTTCCTCGTCGTCGAGGCCGAGCGCCCCGGCGAGCGCGTCCAGGACACCGTCGGACGGGCGCACCTCCCGGCCCTGCTCCATCCGCTGGTAGTAGTCGGTGCTCAGCCCGGCCAGCAAGGCCAGCTCCTCGCGCCGCAGCCCGGTGACCTTGCGCCGGCCGCCCGGTTCCAGGCCGACGTCGCGCGGACGCAGCCTGCCGCGCCGGGCCCGCAGGAAATCTCCGAGCTCACGAGCGTACGGATTGCTCATGCGGCAAGTGTGCCGCCCCACCGGGCGCCCATGGTAGGTCCCGCAGACCTAGGCGGCCGAGAACGATCGAACCGGCCCGCGTTGCGCCTAGCGTCGTCGGTCCACCGTACCGATACCCGAAGGAGCAGCAGATGACCGGATGGACCGCCGACCGCATCCCCGACCAGCACGGCCGGATCGCCGGCGTCGCGCTGCTCGGCCCGCGCCGCACCTCCGCCGACGGTTTCGAGCTGCAGCTCGCCATCAACATGCTGGGCCACTTCGCGCTGACCGGCCTGCTGCTCGGCACGCTGGCCGCGGCGAGGCGGTCCCGGGTGGTCAGTCTCAGCTCGATCACCCACAAGAACGCGCGCCTCGACTTCGACGACCTGATGTTCGAGCGTGGCTACCGGGCCGCTCCCGCCTACGGCCGGTCCAAGCTCGCCACCACGATCTTCGGCATCGAGCTGGACCGCCGCCTGCGCGCCGCCGGATCGCCGATCGTCAGCACGCTGGCCCACCCCGGTCTCACCCGCACCAACCTGACTCCACGCGCCTGGGAGCACCGTGGCCGGTTCGGGCGGCTGATCGCGCGGCTCGGCCTGCTGGTCACCCAGCCGGTGGAGCAGGGCGCGCTGCCGCAGTTGCGCGCCGCGACCGAGCCCGGCCTGCGGGGCGGCCGGTTCTTCGGGCCGTCCAGACTCTGGGAGACGCGGGGGCCGGTCACCGAGGCCCGGCCCAGCCGGGAGGCGGCCGATCCGGCCGTCGGCAAGCGGCTCTGGGCGGCGGCCGAGGAACTGACCGGCGTCAGCTACCTGTGAAGCCTGTGGTCACCGGCCTGTGGCATCAGGCGTGCGCTCGCCCCGGCCTTCCGGCACGCCCCCGGTGGCCGCCGCCAGACGTTCGCCCGCGGCCAGATGGCCGGGTCTCCCAAGAGCGGCGGCAACCTGGTGGTGGCCGCCTGGTCGGAGGGGAACCGGGCCTACTTCGACTGGCACCGGACCGACCGCGCCTTCGACACGTTCATCGTCCTGCAGACCAGTGCCGCGGGTGGTGACCAGGTGGACTTCCGCGGCGGTTTCCGGGGGCGCGCCTACACCGTCATGCGCACCAACGGCGGCTACCGCTGGAACGTCAAGGGCCGCGACAGCGGCGTCTCCGCCTCCAGCTGCCAGAGGACCTGGACCGTCTCCGTGACCGGCTGATCCCGCCGCGGCGGTGCAGGCCAGGGGCGCACCATGGCGATCCCGGAGTCCGGCGCCGAGGGAGGCGGCGCGGAGGAGTTCATCCGGCGTGCTCCGCCACGGTCGAGGGGGCGGTGGCCGGGGGGGGTGAGGACCTTGCGGGTGATGCGTTCGGCGATGGCGGCGACCAGGGTCCGGGGGCGGCGGGGGGTCAGGTGCGCGGTGAGGGCGTTGCTGAATCCGGGGGCGACGTAGCCGCGGTCTCGCTCCAGCGCGCGCAGGGCGGCGCGGACGACGGGCTCCGGGGTGGTCATGGAGCCGGTGACGGCCGCGTTGCGGGTGCCGATGGTGTCGAAGAAGGCGGTCTCGACCGGGCCGGGGCACAGGGTGAGCACGCGGATGCCGCGCCGGCGGTACTCCTGTCGCAGGGCGAGGCCGAAGTTCAGCACGAAGGTCTTGGCCGCGCCGTAGACGGCGAAGTACGGGGAGGGCTGGAAGGCGGCGTTGGAGGCGACGTTGACGATCGCGCCGCGGCCGCGCTCGAGCATGCCGGGCAGCACCTCGTGGGTGAGGTCGACGAGTGCGACGACGTTGACCATCAGCTGGTCGTGGTCGCGGGCTGCGGGGATCTCCTCGAAGCGTCCGCAGGTGCCGAAGCCGGCGTTGTTGACCAGGAGGTCGACGTTCAGACCGCGGGTGGTCAGCTGGTCGGCGATGCGGCGGGCGGCGTCCGGCTCGGCGAGGTCCTGGGCCAGGACATGGGTGCGGACGCCGTGCTCGGCGGTCAGGCGCTGGGCGAGGGCGGCAAGCCGGTCGCCGGATCGCGCCACCAAGATCACGTCGTGGCCCTGGGCGGCGAGCTGGGCGGCGAATTCCGCGCCGAGGCCGGACGACGCTCCGGTGATGAGGGCGGTGTCGTGCATGTGGCTCTCCTTGGTCGTGACACTCAAGCCGGCGGTAACTGGAAGTACAACGTACCAGTAATCCCACTAACTGCAACAGACATGACGCAGTTAATGGTTAGACAGCGTCAGCGATGTAGTGTGTTGCTGGACAAGTGGTCGAACAGGAGGCGTGATGGGTGAGACGGCAGCACGATCGTTGCGGGCGGACGCGGAGCGCAGCGTGCGCGCGATCCTGGAGGCGGCCGAGCGGGTGCTCGCTCAGGAACCCGGCGCCTCCATGGAGCAGATCGCCGCAGCCGCGGGAGTGGCCCGCACGACCATTCACCGGCGGTTCGCCAGCCGGCAGGCACTGATCGAGGCGCTGGCCTCGTCCGCGGCCCGCCAGCTCGCCCGGGCGGTCGACGACGGCCGGCCGGACACCGCGCCGCCACTGGTGGCGATGCACCGGATCACCGCCAACGTGCTCGAGGTCAAGAGCGCCTGGGCGTTCGCGCTGGGGCTGCCGGCGGACCCCGGCAGCGAGGCCGCCGTTCTCCACCAGGACATCGCCCGCAGCTGCACCGCCGTACTGAAGCGGGCCCAGGACGACAAGCTCATCGACCAGGCGGCCGACCTCGACTGGGTGCGGCGGGTCTACTACGCGCTCATCGGTGAATCCCTGCACGGCAACGCGGACGGCGCCGACCCGGACACCCTCGCCGCCCGCATCATCGACACCCTGCTGCACGGCGCCGGCCCGCGCGCCTGAGCCGGGAGCCGCTGCACCAGACGTTCGCGCCGGCTCAGCGGCGACGTGGCCGAGTGCGGCTCCAGCAGGGTTCGCCTGGGGCGGTGGTCCCGTCACCCACGCCTGCCGGCTCTCCGCCAGAGACCCCGGCGGCGCCATGTCTTGGAGGGCATAGCCCGCAAACCGGAGGAACCCGCATGAGCATCATGCGCCTCCCCGAGCCGGCACCCGCGGTTCGACACAGAGAGGTGCTTCCGTGGGCGCAACCGCACCGGTAAGCCTGCTTTCGCCGGAAAGTAAGAAACGCGGAAGGAACCGCAGGTCGCGGGCGGATCCGCGGACCGGACGGCCGCACCCCGCGATCCGGCGGGCAGGCGTGCGGTTTCCGCGCCCGAACTGGTCCTGGGCGGCCGTATCCCACCCTCCCCGGTCATCATCGCGACCCGGGCCGATTTCGGTCCGGCGGGTTTCCTCCCTAGATCCGTGGTTATCGATTCGTAACCAAAGGATCGAAGAGGAAGGAACGATATGATCACGCAGGATCAGGTCCGTACCGTACTCGACCGGGATGTCTACGACATCAGCGGCGAGAAGATCGGCGAGGTCAAGCACGTCTACCTCGACGATGCCACCGGACGGCCCAAGTGGCTGTGCGTCAAGAGCGGCCTGCTCGGCATGCGGGAGCGCTTCGTCCCGACCGGCAGCGCCGACCTGGTAGCCGACCACGTCGAGGTCGGCTACGCCAAGCACCAGGTCAAGGAGGCCCCCGACGTCGACCTCGACGACGACGGCCACCTGCCGGCCGAGGGGGAGCGCGAGCTCTACCGCCACTACAAGCTGGACTGGGACACCTCCTGGCAGGAGGCCAACCGGCCCGACGCGAGCGGCTGGGCGCACAGCGGGGGTGAGCGCGAGCGCGAGCGGCTGGGCCGTACGGACGACACCACGTGGTCCGGCCGTGCGGACGGCACCGCGCGGCCGGGCCGCGACGACGCGATGACCCGGTCGGAGGAGCAGCTGACCGTCGGCACCGAGGAGCACGAGACGGGCCGGGCACGGCTGCGCAAGCACGTGGTCACCGAGGAGCAGCAGGTCAGCGTGCCGGTCACCCGCGAGGAGGTCCGCGTCGAGCGGGAGCCGATCACCGACGCGAACCGGGACGAGGCGCTGGCCGGGCCCGACCTCCGGGAGAGCGAGCACGAGGTCACCCTGCACGAGGAGCGGCCGGTGGTGGACAAGCAGGCCGTCCCGGTCGAGCGGGTGCGCCTGGACAAGCAGCGGGTCACCGACGCCGAGACCGTCTCCGGCCAGGTCCGCAAGGAGCGCATCGACGTCGACGGTGACGTCGACGGCTCCGGCCGTACCTTCTGACGTTCCCACCGGGCGCGCGTCCCGCCGGTTCCGGCCGGCGGGGCGCGCGCCTTCCCGTGCGCGTCCTCCCCGGAGGCCCTCCCCGGACGTCCTCCCCGCGGCCCGTTCGACGCGGACCCGTCCGGGTAGACGACGGGCGCACCCCTTTGCGGAGAAGAGGATGATCATGACCATTGAGAGCCTGTGGAACTACCGTCCGGACGTCTACGGCGGTGACCGGTCGCTGGACCTCATCGGTTTCGAGGTGGAGACCCCGGACGGGAAGGTCGGCGTGGTCGAGGAGGAGAGCACCGTGGCCGGCGACAGCTACGTCGTCGTCGACGCGGGCCCCTGGATCTTCGAGCGCAAGCTGATGATCCCCGCCGGAGTCGTCACCCGGATCGACCCCGGGGACCGCAAGGTCTACGTCTCCCGCACCAAGGAGGAGATCAAGGCCTCCCCCGAGCCCGACGAGGCGGCCGGCTCCCTCCACCGGCGGCTGAGCGACTACTACCGGGGCCTCCCGGCCTCCTGAGCACGGGCGAGCGCGGGCACGGGCGGGCATTGAGCACGGGCGGGCATTGAGCACGGGCGGAGCGCGGGAGCGGCGGCCGGGCCGCCCGTCAGCGCCCGCCCGGGCCGAAGGGGTCCCAGTCGGTGGCGTAGCGCAGCAGGGACCGGGCGAGGTCCTCGTGGCGACGGGCCCACACGTCGTCGAAGAGGAACCACTGCCGGTACCCGAAGAAGTGGTCCTGGTGGATCGCCATCTGGGCCAGGTGGGCGCCGCACTCCAGCAGCGTCCTGGCCGGGTCGCGGTCCTCCGGCCGCACGTCCCCGCCCAGCCGGCCGAGCGCGAACGCGTGGGCCGCCGCGTGCTCGCCGAGCAGCTCCGGCGGGACCTGCTCCTCGAAGGACGGCCAGTGGTTGCAGCGGCCCAGCGCCGGGCCGAGGTCCTCCTCGTCCGGGGCCACCAGCGCCCGCAGGACGAGCAGCTCGTCCGGCCACTCCTCCCGGCGGCGGACCGGGCCGCGCAGCCGCGCGGCCAGTTCCGGGAGCCGGACGCCGGGGAAGGAGAACGGCGGCCGCCGGCAGATGCCCTCGCCGTCGTGGAAGGTCAGCAGGACCGCGTGCGTCACCCCGTCACCGGACTCACCACCGGGTCCGCCGCCGGATCCGCCTCCACCGGGCCGGGCGCCGCCGGACCCGGTGTCGTCCGGCAGAGGCCAGGCGCCGTGCAGCAGGTAGGCCACCCGGTCCGGGCACAGCTCCACGAGGGCGTCGTCGAAGAAGAAGTAGCACAGCTCGACCTCGTCGTCGTCGGTGCGCACCCGCACGCTGTGCTCGTCGGTGCGCACCTCGCCCTCGTAGTACAGGTGCTCGCGCAGCAGGCCGGCGAGCTCGCGCCACGACTCCGGGGCCGGCAGCCGGTGCCCGCGGGCCGCTTCGAAGATCGAGGAGAGGCCGTAGACGCCCACCCCGAGCTCGGCCTCCAGCCAGGCGCCGACGTCCGGCGCGGCACCGCCCGCCACGGTGCTCCACGCCCGGCGGAACCAGTCGAGCACCGTGGCGTCGGGCAGCCGGCGGACGTGCTTGCCGAGCGGGCCCTCATAGTGGCTGCGGTAGACAAAATGGGTCATAACCCGCACCCTGCCGCACTCCACCGACAGAACCGCGGCGCACCGGCGTCAGGCGGAACCGGGCACGGCACCGCATCGGCACCGGGTGGCGGACACCGGAACGGGCGGAGAACTCCCTCACCGGGCGGCCCGGGCACGGGCCACCCGGACCGGAAGGACCGGCATGGCCCACCTCCTGATCCCGGAAGACCCGGGCACAGGCCGCCCGGGCACGGGCGTCCCCGGGCGGAGCCTCAGCTCCTGCGGCGCCGGCGAAGGCCCCGTCCCATGCCGGCGAACGCGGCGACCACCACGGCCCCGCCGAGCGCGGCCCAGGGCACGCCCGTCCCGCCGTCGGCCCGGCCGAC
>NZ_JBHSBM010000016.1:244350-258011 GCF_042650625.1 Planomonospora corallina | reverse complement strand
CGGCCGCCGCCGGAGGCCTGGCCGTGCCGAGCGCGGCCAGGAGCCCACCGGCGAGCGGCTCGTCGTCCAGGACGTCGTCCTCCCGCAGCGGGCCGTCACCGGGGCGGACCTCCCGGTTCCCGGAGCACAGCGTGGTGGTCAGCGGGACGCCGGGGTCGCTCCCGGCCAGGTTCCCGCCCTCGTCCGAGGCGAGGACCAGGTACCGCGCTCCGACCGTGAAGGCGTATCCGCACGCGGCGCTGCTGGTGCTGCTCGCCACCTCCACCTCGGCCCCGAGCTCGCCCTTGTAGACCTGGTCGGCCCGGAAGACGTACACGACCGGCGGCTCGGGATCGAGCGGACCTCCCGGCGTCCGGCGGACGGCCGTCACCGTCCCGGTGAAGACGGCCGTCGCGTGCTCCACCTGCTCCGCCGGCCCCATCCGCACGCAGCTGCACGCGCACGCCGTGCCGGGAGCGGACACGACGGCGGCCGCCAGGGCCAGGAGGACGGCGAGGACGGCGAGGACGCGGAATCTCATGCTCTCATCACGTATCTCTCCGCACGGTGGTTCGACGGGGCCGTCCCTGAGCGTCCCCACCGGAGTGGTGCCTGACTCCCCCGATCCGGGGAATGGGGACGTCATGAGCACAGGCCGCTGGAGCGTGAAGGACGTCCCCGACCAGGGCGGACGGGTCGCGGTGGTGACCGGGGCCGACTCGGGGATCGGGTTCCAGACCGCCCGGGCGCTGGCCGCCCGGGGCGCCACGGTGGTGATGGCCTGCCGTGACACGGCCAAGGCCGCGCGGGCGGCCGAGCGCGTCGGGCCGGGCGCCGAGGTCGTCCCGCTCGACCTGGCCTCCCCCGGCTCGGTACGGCGGGCGGCCGGGCGGGTGCGCGACCACCACGACCGGATCGACCTGCTGGTCAACAACGCGGGGGTGATGGCGCCGCCGCTGACCCGCACCGCCGGCGGCTTCGAGCTGCAGTTCGCCACCAACCACCTGGGGCACTTCGCGCTGACCGGCCTCCTGCTCGACCTGATGCTCCACGTCCCCGGCTCCCGGGTCGTCACCGTGGCCAGCCTGGCCCACCACTGGGGCTGGATCGGCCTGGACGACCTGAACTCCGAGCGTTCCTACAACCGCTTCGCCGCCTACGGCCGCGCGAAGCTGGCCAACCTGCTGTTCACCTACGGGCTCCAGCGCCGCCTGAGCGCCTGCGGTGCCCGGACCGAGGCGCTGGCGGCGCACCCCGGGCTGGTGGGCGGCACCGCGATCTCCCGCTGCCTGCCCGGCCCGGTGCACCTGTTCAACCGCGTGGCGGGGCCGCTGCTGCTGCAGACCGCCCCCATGGGCGCCCTGCCCACGCTGCGGGCCGCCACCGACCCCGCGGCCCGGGGCGGTGACTACTACGGCCCGTCGGGGCCGGGCGAACTGTACGGCCACCCGGCGCGGGCCCGATCCAGCCGCCGGTCCCGCGACGCCGCGACCCAGGACCGGCTCTGGGATGAGTCGGAGCGGCTGACCGGGGTGGTGCACCCCCTGCGGCCCTCACCGGCCGACCGCGGCGCGCCGGCCTGGGCCGGGGAGCCCTAGGCAATTAACCAAGCGCTTGCTACGTTCAATGCATGCTCTCCACGGTCGTCTGGGGTACCGGCAACGTCGGCCGCGCGGCCATCCGGGCCGTCGAGGCCCATCCCGCGCTGAGGCTCGCGGCCGTGCTCGTCCACGACCCCGGCAAGGTCGGCCGCGACGCGGGCGTCCTCGCCGGGCTCGGCCACGATCTGGGGGTGACCGCGACCGACGACGTCGGCGCGGTGCTGGCCGCGGGGCCCCGCGCCGTGGTGTACGCGGCCTCCGGCGACGTACGCCCCGCCGAGGCGCTCGCCGACGTCGTCCGGGCGATCCGCGCCGGAGCCGTGGTCGTCACCCCCTCCCTCTACGCGCTCTACGACTCCCACAGCGCCCCTCCGGAACTGCGGGAGCCCGTGCTGGCCGCCGCCCGCGAGGGCGGCGGCTCGCTGTTCGTCTCCGGCATCGACCCCGGCTGGGGCAACGACGTGCTGCCCCTGCTGGTCAGCGGGCTCGGCACCGTCGTGGACGCGATCCGCTGCCAGGAGATCTTCGACTACTCCACCTACGACCAGCCCGACGCGGTCCGCCACCTGGTCGGTATGGGCCGGCCGATGGACTACGAGCCGCCGATGACCGCGCCGACGGTGCCGACCATGGTGTGGGGCGGCCAGATCCGGCTGATGGCGCGGGCCCTCGGCGTCGAGCTCGACGAGATCCGCGAGACCCTGGACCGGCGTCCGCTCGAGGCCACGGTGACCACCGCGTCGATGGGCGTGTTCGAGGCCGGCACCCAGGGCGCGGTCCGGTTCGAGGTGCAGGGCGTCGTCGAGGGCGAGCCCCGCATCGTCATCGAGCACGTCACCCGCATCCACCCGTCCTGCGCGCCCGACTGGCCGACGCCGCCCGACGGCGCCGGCGCGCACCGGGTGATCATCGAGGGCCGCCCGCGCATCGAGGTGACGGTCGAGGCCGTCGACGAGGACGGCAACCGCTCGGCGGGCGGGAACGCCACCGCGGCCGGCCGCCTGGTGGGCGCCATCGACTGGCTCGCGGAGGCGGAACCGGGACTCTACGACGCGCTCGACGTCCCGCTGCGCCCCGCGACCGGGAGGCTCGGAAGGAAGACATCATGATCATCGACATCCCCGGGGACAAGGATCCGATCGCGTACGTGTGGGGCGAGATGGTGCCGCGGATCGGCGCCGCCGCCTCGGCCCTCTCCCTGGCGGTGTACGCGCACACGAGCCTGGGGCTGCGCGAGTTCGAGGCGGCCCGGCTGCGGATCGCGCAGATCAACGGATGCGCCTTCTGCCTGGACTGGCGGACCGAGCGGGACGGGCGGAAGGTCGAGGAGGGGTTCGCCGACGCGGTGGCCGCCTGGCGCACCACCGGCGCCTTCGACGAGCGCACCCGGCTGGCCGCCGAGTACGCCGAGCGGTACGCCCTGGACCACCGCGGCCTCGACGACGCGTTCTGGGAACGCATGACCGCGCACTACGGCCAGGCCGAGATCGTGGAGCTGAGCATGTGCATCGGCTCCTGGCTGGCGTTCGGCCGGCTCAACCACGTGCTGGGCCTCGACAGGGTGTGCGTGCTGCCCGGCGGCCCGCCGGGAGCCGGACGACGCGAGCGGAGCCCGTTCCGGCTCCCGGGGAGTGAGGACGCCAGATGAGCGGCAGCACCCTCGGACACCCCACCTCCCCCGGCGCCTCTCCCGGCGTCTCGCGCCGCGCCTTCATCGCCGGGACCGGCTCGGTCCTGGGCGCCGCGGCCCTCGCCGGCCGTGCCCCCGCGGCCCGGGCGCACGCCGTACCCGCGCCCGCGCCGATCGCCGACGGCGCCCGCGTCCCGGCCCTGGTGATCGGCACCGGGTACGGCGGGGCCGTCGCCGCGCTGCGCCTGGCCGAGGCCGGCGTCGACGTGCACATGCTCGAGATGGGCATGGCCTGGGACGTCCCCGGCCCCGACGGCAAGGTCTTCTGCAACACCCGCGAGCCGGACCACCGGTCCTACTGGCTGCGCACCAGGACCAAGGCGCCCGTCAACTACTTCATCGGCCTCCCGCTCGACCGGGACATCCCCCGGTACACCGGGATCCTGGACGCCGAGGAGTTCGGCGGCATCACGGTCTACCAGGGCCGCGGCGTCGGCGGCGGCTCGCTGGTCAACGGCGGCATGGCGGTCACCCCCCGGCGGGAGGACTTCGGCGCCGTCCTGCCGTCGGTGAACCCCGGCGAGATGTACGACGTCTACTACCCCCGGGCCAACGCCGCGCTCGGCGTCGGCACCGTCGACCCGGACTGGTTCGAGTCCGCCGCCTGCTACCAGTACACCCGGGTCGGCCGCAGGCACGCCCGGCGCTCCGGTCTCCCGTTCGTCTTCGTGCCCGACGTGTACGACTGGGAGTACATGGAGCGGGAGGCGGCCGGGACCGCCACGAAGTCCGCGCTGGCCGGGGAGATCCTCTACGGCAACAACCACGGCAAGAAGTCGCTGCAGCAGACCTACCTCGCCCGGGCCCGGGCGACCGGCAGGGTCACCGTCTCCGCGCTGCACCGGGTCGCCTCGGTCGCCCCGGCGTCCGGCGGGCGGTACACGGTCGTCGTCGAGCAGCTCGACACCGGCGGCGGCGTCACCGCCGTCAAGTCCGTGACCGCGGACCGGGTGTTCTTCGCCGCCGGCAGCGTCGGCACCAGCAAGCTGCTGGTCAAGCTGAAGGCCACCGGCGTGCTCCCCCTCCTGAACGACGAGGTCGGCAGGGACTGGGGGGAGAACGGCAACGTCATGTGCGGCCGCGCCAACCACCTGTGGGACCCGACCGGCGCCCTGCAGTCGGCCATCCCGTGCGGCGGCATCGACAACCGGGCCTCCGGCCGCGCGTTCGCCGAGGTCGCGCCGCTGCCCACCGGGATCGAGACCTTCGCGTCGTTCTACCTGTCGATCACCGGCAACCCGCACCGCGCCCGGTTCTCCTGGAACCCGGTGGCGGGCAGGGTCGAGCTGGACTGGCAGACCGCCTGGAAGCAGCCGTCGATCGACATGGCCCGGAGCATCTTCGACCGGATCAACGCCAAGGAGGGCACGGTCTACCGGAGCGACCTGTTCGGCGCCTACAAGATCTGGGGCGACCACCTCACCTACCACCCGCTCGGCGGCGCGGTGCTGAACCGGGCCACCGACGGCCACGGCCGCCTGACCGCCTATCCGGGCCTGTACGTCATCGACGGCGCGCTGATCCCCGGCAACACCACCGTCAACCCGTTCGTCACCATCACGGCGCTCGCCGAGCGGAACATCGAGAAGATCATCGCCACCGACCTGTGACCGCCCCCGCCCGGGTGACCGGCCTGTGACCGCCCCCGACCGGGTGACCGCCCTGTGATCACCGCCGGCCCGCGGCGGCGGCCCGGCGGGGGGAGAGAGCGGGGCGGGCGCTACGGCGCGGCCAGGGTGGCCAGCGCGCGCCCCGGTTCCCAGTGGGCGCGCAGGGAGGTGATCGCCCCCGTCGCGTCGACGGTGTAGACGATCACGCAGTCGACCGTCATGGTCGCGCCGCCGGCCAGCGTCATCGCGATGGAGGCGACGTTGGCGCAGCACGGCCCGTTCGCGAAGGAGTCCGTGACGCGGAAGCGGCACCCCTCCAGCGAGGCGATGTTCGCGTCCCAGAACCGTGCGATCCCGTCACGGCCGGAGTGCCCCTCCCCCTCGGGGTCCAGCATCGACGGCCCGACGGGGTCCTCCACGAGCGCGTCCGGGGCGAACAGGGCGAGCCAGTCCTGCCTGCGCCCGGCGGTGACGGCGGCCATGGACGCCCGCGCCGCCCGGCGGGCGGGGTGGTCGCCGTCCGGAGCTTCCCAGACGACCGCGGCGGAATCGCTCATGCGAAAAACTGTAACGCGTTCTCACACGCCTTCAAGGGTTGACTTTCGCGATCACGGACTCGGCGAAGCGCTCCAGCTTCTCGATCTTCCTGCTCAGCGGCTCGGTGTCCGGGCCTTTGACGTACGGCATGCGGAAGCCGACGATCAGGTCGGTGACGCCCTTGTCCGCCAGGCGCTTCACCCCGTCCGCCGTGTAGGCGCCGGGAGAGATCGCGTGGATCTCGAAGGGCCGGTCGTCGGCGCCCTCCTCGGCCCGCAGGGCGGCCAGCCTGGCCAGCAGCGCGTCCAGCTCGGCGGGGTCGCCTCCGCCGTGCATCCACCCGTCGCCGAGGCGGGCGGCCCGGCGCAGCGCCGCCTCGCTGTGCCCGCCGACCAGGATGGGGATCGGCTCGGCGGGGACCGGCGACATCTTCATCGGGGACAGGTCGTAGAACTCGCCGTGGTACTCGAAGTAGCCGCCGCGCGTCAGCCCCCGGACGACCTCGATGGCCTCGTCCATCCGCCTGCCGCGCCGCGCCCACGGCACGCCCGTCGCCGCGTAGTCCTCGGGCCACGGGCCGAGCCCGACGCCGAGGGCCAGCCGGCCGCCGGTCAGGTAGGCGACCGAGCTCGCCTGCTTGGCCACCAGCACCGGCGGGCGGACCGCCAGCTTGAGCACGAACGGCGTGAAGCGGATGGCCGAGGTGACCGCCCCCATGGCGGCGATCAGGACGAACGTCTCGACGAAGCTCTTGTCCTCGAGGAACTCCCGGTCCCCGTCCGGGGTGTACGGGTAACGCGCCGCCGACTCCTTGGGGTAGATCAGCGAGTCGGCCACGCTGACGCTCGCGTACCCCGCGGCCTCGGCGGCCCGGGCCAGCGGCAGGTGGTACGACGGGTCGGTCATCGCCTCGGCGTAGGTGAACCGCATGGGTCGAGCATAATAGAACACGTTTCAATTAAGAATGCCCCAGCGGCGGGAACCGGCGGCTCCGGCCCGGGGGAACGGCGCTCCTTCCCGCGTCCGCACCCCCGTGCGGGCGCCCTTCTGGCAAGCTGACCGTCCGTGAGCATCGACGAACTCAACGTGCCCGACGACCGGGTTCCGGCGTCGCGCCGGCGGGGCGGGCTGGCCGCCACGCGCTCCGGGCACCAGCAGAACGAGCGGAGCTTCTTCTGCCGCGTCTGCCAGCGCGTGGAGCGCGGCCTGTGGGTGCCGACCGGCTGGTACCTGCTGGAGCGCGCGCCCGGTGGCAGGTCCCGGCATCTGCGGCTCGGCCTGTACTGCAGCGTCGCCTGCCTGGTGCAGGCGGGCCGGATGCTGGAGGAGGGCGCCGCGATCCACGCCCGGTGCACGGACCTGCCGAGCGAGGAGGACCGGCGCCGGGAGCGGCGGCGGGTGATCGAGATCTCCCAGACGCTGCTGAGCGGCGGGATGAGCATCCGCGAGGCGGCCGGCTCCCTCGGTATTCCGGCGTTCACGCTGCGGTCCTGGCTCAAGGAGGCCGGCATAACCGTCGAGCGGGCCGCCGTCCCGCAGGAGACGACCCGCCCGGCGGCCCCGGCGGGGCACCACCCGGTCAGCGTGCTCAACGAGTGGGCCCAGCAGGGCCGCATCACCGCCCCCGAGTGGGAGATGGCCTCCTCCGGCCCGCCGCACGCGCCGGCGTTCACCGCGACGGTGTCCGCGCGCCCGGCGGGCGCGGACCTGGCCCTCTCCGCCTCCGGCGAGGGGACGAGCAAGACCGAGGCCCGGACGGCGGCCGCCGCGGCCCTGCTGGCCCTGATCGGCACGGGCTGACCCCGCGCGACCCGGCCGGGGCTCCTGCTCTCCTCACGATCGGCCGCCAGGCATCGCACGGGACCTCCGGGGCATCACCTGGGGACACGGCCGCGCAGAGGCAGGACCTCTCCGCGGGCAGGAGCCTCTCCCCCCGGGAAGGATCCGTCTCATGCTGCGAAGGCCCGCAGGACCCCGCCGGGTCGTCACCGTCGCCGTCACCGCCGCGCTGGCGCTGGCCGTCGCGCTCCCGGCGTGGGCGCACCGCCCGGTGATCCTGACCAAGGACGACACGCCCGGCAACGGGCCCCGGGTGACGGCCGGGGAGGTGTCGTTCGCGTTCTACGGCTGGCTCAACCGGCCGTCGGACACGCGCTCGTTCACGCTGACCCTCGCCGCCGGGCGGCGTTTCCACCTGGAGGCGTTCGTGCCCGACCTCGTGCCGGAGCGCGCGATCCCCCGGCAGGAGCTCCCGCGGATCACGGTCCTGTCACCGGACGGCCGGGAGACCCGCGTCCCGGCGGACCTGTACGAGCGCTTCCACGAGGAGCACGCCGGCACCCGCCTCATCCGCTACGCGCGCCTCGACCGTACGGCCGAGGCCGGCACCTACCGGGTCGTGGTCACCGGCACGCGGGCCCAGCGCTTCGTCGTCGCGACCGGTCAGAGCGAGCGCGAGGGCGGGCTGGAGAACGGCGCCGTCGCCACCGTCCGCGACGTCGTCCACTGGTACCGGACGCCGGCGCCGTACGACCCCGCCGGGTTGTGACCCCGCCGGCCCCGCCGGCTACCCGGCGACCAGCCGGGTGTCGGTCAGCGAGTGGGAGACCTCCACCACGTGCTCGCCCGGCGCCCTCCGCCAGCCCTGCCCGGTCCACCGCTCGTAGGCACGGGCCGGGATCTCCACCACGACCTCGGCGCTCTCCCCCGGCGCGGCCTCGGCCACCGCGAACCCCGCCAGCCACCGGACGGGCCGCTCGGGGTCCTCCTCCGCGGGCCGGAGGTAGACCTGGACCACCTCGCGGCCGGGGCGCTCACCGGTGTTGCGCACCCGCACGCGCACCCGGTCCCCTTCCAGCCGGGCGCTCTCGTACGCCCAGGTCGTGTACCCCTGACCGGAGCCGAACTCGAAGGCCGGCGCCGCTCCCGAGCGCTCCCAGGCCCGGTAGCCGATGAAGACGCCCTCCGAGTACGGCAGCGCCCCGTCGGCGGGCGCGACCCGGACGACCGGGCAGTCCTCCAGCGCCACCGGCCAGGTGGTGGGCAGCCGCCCGCCCGGCTCCTGCCCGCCCAGCAGCACGTCCGCCAGGGCGTGGCCGCCCTCCTGACCGGGGAACCAGGTCAGCAGGATCGCCGCCACCTCGTCCCGCCAGGGCATCTCGACCGGCGCGCCCGCGTTGACCACGACCACGGTGCGCGGGTTGGCCGCCGCCACCCTGGACACCAGTTCGTCCTGCCTGCCCGGCAGCCGCAGCGAGTCGCGGTCGAAGCCCTCGCTCTCCACCTCCTTGGAGGTGCCGACGACGACCACGGCCACGTCGGCCTCCGCCGCGGCCCGGACGGCCTCCTCCATGAGCGTTCCGGGGTCGCGGGCCGCCTCCGGGTCGCGGTGACCGAGCGCGAAGGCGACCGCGGCGAACGGGCCCGCCCCCAGCCCGGGCGGGTCGGTGTGCACCAGGCTGACCGGCACGCGCCGCCCGGCCTCGAGCTCCAGGGCGACCTCGTGCTGCGGCGGGGAGAAGAAGGCGGCGAACAGGTCGGTCCCGGCCGGCAACGGCACCTCCCCGTCGAAGAGCACCTCGCCGCCGACGGTGAGCCGGTGGGCCCCGGTGCCCTCGATGCCGAACCGGTGCGTGCCGGAGACCGGCGGGGTGAAGTGCCCGGTGATCTCCACCGAGCGCGCCCGGGCGCCGTCCAGCCCGGCGGGCAGCTGCCCGATCCAGAGCACCGAACCCTCGTGCAGCGGGAACTCGGCCAAGGCCTCGCCGTCGGCGTCGCGGGCGACCGCGGTCAGCTCGAAGCCCGCAGCCGCGGGCAGGAAGCGTCCGCTCGGATCGGCGCCCCGCGCGTAGGTCACCTCCGCGCCCGCCGCCAGCAGCCCCTCCAGCGGGGAGACGACGTGGTCGGGGAAGACCTGGGCGCTGCCGCCGCCCATGACCCGGGCGTCCTTGGCCAGGCCGCCGATCAGCGCGATCCGCCCGGAGAGCGGGAGCACGCCGTCGTTGCGCAGCAGCACGGTCGAGCGCACGGCCAGTTCCCTGGCCAGCGCCGGGCCGTCCGCCCTGCCGTTCACCGGGCCGTCCGCCCTGCCGTTCACCGGGCCGTCCGCCCTGCCGTTCACCGGGCCGTCCGCCCTGCCGTCCAGCGGGGCGGTCCGCACCCGGGCGGGCCCGCCCAGGGCCCCGGTCCGCGCGGCCAGCGTCAGCACCCTCCGGACGTGCTCGTCGACGACCTCCTCGGGGACCTTCCCGTCCCGTACGGCCCGCGCCAGGGCTTCGCCGTACACCGCCGCCGGGCCGGGCATGGCCACGTCCAGCCCGCTCAGCGCGGCCCGGACGGTGTCCCGGGCGGCGAACCAGTCGGAGACGATGAAGCCGTCGAAACCCCACTCGCCGCGGAGCACGCCGTTCTGCAGCTCGTCGTGCTCGCACATGGCCGAGCCGTTGACCGCGTTGTAGGCGGCCATGATCCCGTACGGCGCGGCCCCCCTCACGATGTGCTCGAACGGCGCCAGGTAGAGCTCGCGCAGCGCCCGCTCCCCGACCAGCACGTCGACGCTCATCCGGTCGGTCTCGGAGTCGTTGGCCACGAAGTGCTTGACCGTGACGCCGACCCCGCCCTCCTGGACGCCGGTGACGTAGGCCGCGCCGATCTCCCCGGTGAGCAGCGGGTCCTCGGAGAAGCACTCGAAGTGCCTGCCGCCCAGCGGCGTGCGGTGCAGGTTGACGGTGGGCGCCAGCAGCACGTGCACGCCCTTGCGCCGGGCCTCCTGGGCCAGCAGACCGCCCGCCCGCCGTACCAGCTCCGTGTCCCAGGTGGCGGCCATGGCCGTGGGGCTGGGCAGCGCGATGGAGGGGTCCCGGGTGCTCCACTCGGTGCCGCGCACCCCGATCGGGCCGTCGGAGAACACCAGCGGCTCCAGCCCGATCTCCGGTACGGCGGGCAGCGACCACATGTCCCGCCCCGCCAGGATCCGGGCCTTGGTGTCGAGATCCAGCTCGGCCAGGAGTTCTTCGATCATGGTCCGGTCAACCTCCTCGGTCCGTGCCGGCGGGGACGTCGCCGGGAGCGGCGGAGACGCCCACCACGACGGACGGTGCGCTGTGGTGTGGTGCGGTGCGGCCGGGGCCTGCCCGTGGGTCTTCCCCGCGCCGCTTCGAACGGTCATCGCGAGGTGCTCGCCGGGGGCACCGGAAGCCCGTTCCCGGCGTCGAGCAGGACCCGGTCGCCGAGGGGCGCGTCGAGCGTGACGGTGATCTGATCTATCTTGAGGCGCAGAGTGCACATCCCGTCGCCGGACTCGACGTCCACGTCGACCACCACCAGATGGCGGGTCTCGTAGGCGCGGGCGCCGTGGGTCCGGTCGCAGTCCCCGTGACCGTAGGTCAGCAGGAGCCGCCGGTCCTCGCCCGGGACGGGGGCGAACGCCGTCACCTCCTCGTGCTCGCCCTCCCGCGGCACCGGGCGCGGGGAGATCACCGACGGGTGGACGGCGACGCGGGTGAACCTCTCCTCCACGCCCTTCACCGTGAAGTGCCAGGCCGGCACCCGGACCCTCCCCCGGCTGGTGAGCAGCGGCACCTCGCCGAGCTCCGCACCGGTGACGCGCAGCTTCCGGCACCCGGCGGGCGGGCACTCCTCCTCGATGAACCCGTCCGGCTCGCTCAGCTTCGCGTACGCCTCCGCCGCCGAGGCCAGCGGGACCGTCTGAGCGGAGCCGTCCGGCCATCTCAGCTCCCGGGCGCGGGGGGCCCGCTCGGGCAGGTCGGTCTCCAGGGTCCACACGCCGTTGTGGTCGCTCAGGCTCGCCCAGGCGGGCAGCCGCTCCCACCGCGACCCGTCCTCCAGGCTCTCCAGCGGCATGAAACCCCGCCGCCACGCGCGGTCGGCCAGGGAGTCCTGCCAGCGCCCCGCCACCGTGCGGGCCCGGTCCTGGAACTCCCCCTCCGACATGCGGCCGCCGCCGCAGCCGGCCAGCAGCAGCGCCAGGGAGAGAGGCCAGATCACTTTGCGCATGGAGACTCCCGGATCACGGAGGGGGTGGAGCGGCGCCGATCCGCTCCAGGAGCCTGCGGGCTTCCCGTACCAGTCTGCTCGATCCACCGCGCCGCGCCACCACGGCGAGTTCCGGGATGCCGGCGCGCGCCCCCGCGGCCGCGGCCGCCTCGGTCCCGACGGCCAGCAGGTCCGCCAGTCCCGTACGGGGCCGCTCCGGCCCGTCCGGGAGCAGCGCGGGGAGCATCTCCGCGATCGCGGCCCACACCTCCGCGTGCGCCCCCGCCGCCACGGCGTCGCCCAGCGCGGCGGCCACCCGGCCGGGCCGGACCACGTCCCCCGCGACGAGGACGGCGAGGGACCGGCCGAGCTCCCGGCCGTCCAGGTCGCCGCGGGCCGCGTGGAGCAGCAGCGCGCCGACGGCCGTGCCCCGCGCGCCGTCGTCCTCGTATCCGAGACCGTGCGCGAGCGCGGCGGCGCTCACCGCGCCGACGGGCCCCTGCCCGCAGGCCAGCCGGTGGAGCAGGACCAGGTCGGCCCTGCGGGAGGTCACCGGCGCGGGGAGCCTCGGCAGCGTCCAGGCGGTGATCACCTCCCGGTGGGACGGCATGACCAGCGGCCACCACTCCGTCAGCCGCGAGGCCGTGCTGACGCCGTACGGGGGGTCGAGCATGCAGAGCCTGCGGGCCAGGTCCGGCAGGTCGCTCTCCTGGGGCCAGACCGTGGGGCTGATCCGGGTCACGGTCCGGTCCGAGCCGCCGTACAGCGGCAGACGCCCGGTCCGCAGGCCCACCACGGGGTCGGCCAGCCCGCCCCGGGCGATCCAGGCCGCGAGCACGCGCCTGGCCGGCTCGCCGTCCAGCGGGTAGGAGTCGAGACTCTCGCGGAGCCTCCGGGCGGCCCGCGGCGCCGCCGCGGCGAGCACCGCGCGCACGGCCAGCAGGCGCGGGGAGTCGTCCATCCCGCCGATGCCGTGGTGCTCGGCCTCCTCGTCGAGCAGGGACGGCCAGTGCTCGCGGAGCCACGGCCCGACGGCCGCGCGGACCGCCTCCCGGTCCCGGTGGACGAGTTCGACCAGCCCGGCGACCAGCCGTTCGATCTCCAGCGGATCCCGTGCCGTGGCGGCCAGGCCGGCCAGCTCCTCCGCCGACCGTACGGGGTGCAGCGGCCCGCTCTCCGGCGTGAAGACCGGCAGCCGCGCCGGCTCCGGCGCCGGCCGCTCCTCCAGCCGGAACGCCGGGGCGAGCCGGTCCCGCAGGGCGGCGGCGAGGTCGTCCGCCGCCGCGCGGACGGCCGCGCGGCCCGGCTCCCCCGCGTGCCGGGCCAGGGCGAGCGCCGACCGCACCGCGCGCTCCCGCACGTCCCGGGCGGCGTGGCCGAGGGCGGCGGTCACCGCCCGCAGGGCGTCGTCGGCGCGCCGGGGCTCCCGCCGCACGGCGGCCTCCGCCCAGCCGAGCGCCGCGCGCACGTGTGCCTTCTCCGGCCGGAACGCCAGCGCCCCGGCCGCGTCGAGGAACAGGTCGTCTCCGAGCAGCCCCGCGCCGTCCGCCCGGCGCAGCTCCTGCGCGGCGAGCCGTACGACCGGTCCCGGGGCGGCGGGCAGCAGGCGGACGAGATCTTCGACCGGGAGCTCCGCGGGGTCCGGCCGGAGCGCGGCGTACAGGTCCGTGAACGGCCGGCTCTTCCCCGCGAGGAACGCCTCGACGCACCCGCCGAGCAGTGCCGGGCGCTCCAGCACCCCCTCGTCCGCCAGGCGCGCCATGGTGGCGGCCCACGCCGGCGCCGCCTCCGTGACCGGGCGCAGCACCGACGTCAGGTCCCGGGTGCGGGGCAGCCGGGAGGACAGGTGGCGGGCCAGGCCGTCGCCGGTGACGCTCCGGCCCGCCGGGGCGACGGCCTGCACCCAGCCCAGAACGAAGGCGTCGCCGTCGGGCGGCTCGACGCCGGCGTCCTCCGCGAGGGCGGCGGCCGGGTACCACGTCGACAGCAGGTGCGCCCGGTCACGCGCCTCCTCGCCGTCCAGGACGTAGGCGCGCGGCCGCCCGGCCACCGCGTGCCGGTCCCGCTCGTCCGTCCGTTCGAGCAGCTCGGCCGCGCCGTCGGCGTCCCCGGCCGTGATCCGCGCGAGCAGGCGCCCCCACAGGTTCACGGCGCGACCTGCCGGTGGAGGCGCCGCGCCTCCTGGACCAGGCGGCTGGAGCCGCCCCGGGCCGCCACCGCGGCCAGTGCGGGGAGGTCGGCACGGGCCCC
>NZ_JBHSBM010000016.1:232955-244329 GCF_042650625.1 Planomonospora corallina | reverse complement strand
CCCGCCCCGGCCCCGGCCGCGAGCAGGTCCGCCAGGCCCGCCCGGGGCCTTTCACCGGGACCGGGCAGGAGACCGGGCAGGGCTCCGGCGATCACGGTCCAGACGGCGGCGTGCGCTCCGGCCCGTGCCGCGTCGCCGAGGGCCTCGGTCACCCGGTTGAGCTTGACGACGCCGGTGCGGACCAGTTCGGTGACCGCCTCGGCCAGCTCGGCGGCTGGCGCCTGGTCCCGCGCGGCCAGCGTGAGCAGCGCCTCCACCGCGCAGGCCCGCTCCGCCGGGTCGCGGTGCCCCATCCCGCACACCAGCGCGTGGGCGGTGGCCGTGCCCACCGGCCCGTCCCCGTGCGCCAGCCGGATCAACGCCCCGGCCTGGTCCGCCCCGTTCTCCTCCATGAAGACCGGCAGCTCCTGCAGGAGGTGGGCCGCGACGACCTCGCGGTGGGACGGCATGACCGCGGGCCACCAGGCCAGATCATGGGAGAGGCCGGTCTCCCGTGCGGGGTCCCGCGTGCAGAGGTCCGCGACCGGCTCGGGCAGGCCGGGCAGCGGCGGGCTCATCGCCGCCTGGGGCACGCAGGCCCAGTGAGTGGCCCATCTCGTCCGGTACGTCACGACCTCGCAGGTCACGACGGGATCGGGCAGGCCGCCGCCGTCCAGCCACGCCGCGACCCGCCGGCCCGCCTCCGAGATCGTCTCCGCGGCGCGCGCCACCTCGGGCCCGGTGGAGCGGGGCAGCCGGAGCAGCGCCTGGCACAGGTCGGCGGGCAGCGCCCGCGCCCCGGCCTCCTCCAGCCGCCGCAACCGCTCCAGCAGCGCCTCGGGGTCGACGTGCCCGGTGCCCGAGGTGGGGGTCGCCAGCAGCACGGGGTACGTCTCCCCCGCCTCGAAGCAGGCGATGAGCTCGTGCGCCCGCCGCCGGTACACGCGGCCGGGCGCGGGCGGCTCCTCGCGGCCGCTCCGCCGGGGCGAGCCCGCGATCAGGGCGGAGAGGGTCCGGCTGTCCTGCGGGGAGGCGAAGGCGAGGGCCGTACGGCACAGCAGCATGTGGGACCGGTCGTAGCCGTCGGCATACTCGCGGTAGCCGAAGGCGGCCGGTTCGAACGGGTGCCACCAGGACCGGAGCTCCGCGCGCAGGGCGTCCGGTTCCCGGTGCGCCTGCTCGACCAGCCCGGCGAGGATCCGCTCGAACCGCTCCGGCCGGATGTCCCAGCGGACGGACGCGATCTCGCCGGCCAGCTCACCGGGTGAGGCGATGGGCGGCGGCGGAGCGGGCACGGCCGCCGCGACCAGGGCGGGCGGCTCCGGAGGGGCCTCCGCGGCGACCCGGCCGTACGCGGCGGAGATCTTCTCCCGCAGCTCGGCGGGCAGGCCCGCCGCCGCGTCGCGGATCGCCTCGCGCCCGGTCTCGCCCGCCTGCCCGGCCAGCCGGGCCGCCAGCCGTACGGCGCGCTCCTGGACGGCCAGCGCGTCCTGCGTGAGGAGCGCGGCCAGGGCGCACAGCCCGGTGTCGGTGTGCTCGGGCGCCCGCGCCACGGCCTCGCCGATCCAGGAGACGGTCGCGCGCAGGAGCTTCTTCTCCGGCCGGAAGGCCAGCGCCTCGACGGCCTCGCCGAAGAGGCCGGGTGAGAGCCGGCCTGCCGCCTCCAGCCGCCGGAGCCGCTCCAGCGCCGCCTCCGCCGCCACCAGCGGCGCGGCGGGCAGCAGCCGGACGTAGTCCACGGCCCGTGCCGCGGTCTCGTCGAGGTCGGGGTCGAGCCGCTCGTGCAGCCGCACCAGTTCGGGCAGGGCGGACGGCCCGTCGCCCAGGAGCCTCCCGAGCGCGCCGTCGATGACCGCCGCCCGGTCGAGCGCGCCCCGGTCGGTCAGGAGGCCGAGCGCCCCGACCCGGAAGAAGGTGAGGGTCTGCCGCAGGGCGCCGGTCGTGAAGATCCTGGGCGCGAGGTGCGGGAAGAGCGGGTCCGCGGCGACCTCGTCGACGTTGTGCTCGTGGATCGTCAGCAACCAGCCGGCCATGAACACGTCATCGCCGGGCGGTTCGAGGCCGAGGTCGCGGACGAGTGCCGCGACGACCGGCCAGTGCCGGAGATCGGGCAGCCGGAGCCGTCCGGCCATCCGGCGGGCCACGTCCGCCTGCCACGCCTCGGGGCGGGCCCGCAGCAGGTCGAGGACGTACTCCGTCTCCCGGCGGTGCACCGTCCTCCAGCGGAACTCCCGTCTGAACAGCCAGCCCGCCACGGCCGCGGCGCCGCTCAGGCAGGCGGTGCCGGCCATCAGCAGCGGGGAGAGCTCGTCGTGCCACTCCCACCAGCCGCCGGTCTGCCGGGCGCGGGCGGCCAGGTAGCCGGGCAGTTCGCCGGCGACCACCCTGCGCTCCCGCGCGCCGAGCCCCGTGACGAACGCCACGGTGCCGCCGGTGTCACCGGCCTGGATGTGCTTGACCAGGTCGTCCCAGACGTTCACGCCGATCCTTCCGAGCCGGTTCCTCAGACAGGGCGGGACGTTACAGATCATCTCCGACAATCCCCGGCCGTACCGGGTGGCGGAAGCAATCGTCAAAAGCGGATATGTTGCGAACCATGTGCGGACCATGGTTGTCCAAGCATGTGGAACGGTCCGACTCTCACCGCGGCACCGGGACCGTTCCCGGATCCGGACGTGGCGGGCGCGGTGTACGAGGGGCTTGACGATGAGCACTGGGGGATCGCGCCGGGCGGCACGACCGGGGGCGATGCCGAGGCCGACGGCGGTCCTCGCCGTGGCCGCCCTGATGGCGGCGTGCGGCGCCGCTCAGGCCGGATCCGCCGGGAGCGCGGCGGCGGACGCACCCACCGCCTCGGCCGCGCGATCACCGCTGCCGGACACCGTCCCGCCCGCGCCCCCCGCGGCGCCCTCCGCGGCGCCCACGGCGGCGGCCGGCCCGGCGCTCTCCGTGAGCGCCGCCGACGAGTCCCCCGACTGCCGCCGGGTCAAGTGCGTCGCCCTCACCTTCGACGACGGCCCGGGCCGGCACACCGGCACGCTCCTGCGCCACCTCGCGAAGCACGACGCCCGCGCCACCTTCTTCGTCGTGGGGCGGAACGCCGCCGCCGACCCCGGCGCGGTACGGCGGACCGCCGAGGCGGGGCACGAGATCGGCAACCACTCCTGGTCCCACCGCGACCTGACCCGGCTCTCGGACTCCGGGATCCGGGCCGACCTGGCCCGCGCCGACCGGGCCATCGAGAAGGCGACGGGCGCCGCCCCGGAGCTCTTCCGCCCGCCGTACGGCGCTCTCGACGCCGGCGTCCGCAAGCAGGCGGGGCGCCCGGTCGTCCTGTGGAGCGTGGACACCCTGGACTGGCGGTACCGCGACAGCGCCACGGTGGCCCGCAGGGCCGTCAAGGGAGCGAAGCCGGGGGCCGTCATCCTCTTCCACGACATCCACCCCACGACGGTGAAGGCGATCCCGGAGGTGCTGAAGAGCCTCTCGAAGCGCGGCTACCACTTCGTCACCGTCAGCGGGCTGTTCCGCGGCAAGCCGCCGAAGCTCGTCCACAGCGGCGCCCCTCGGGCCGCCGGTTCACGCTGACCGTCCTCCGAGCGCCTGTCCGGGACGGCCTTTCGCACTGCCGGAAACAACCGCGACGACGCCCTCGGCTGGATCCGGTCACAGCCGTGCCAACCAGTCGGCGATGACGGCGAAGTCGGCGGACGTGAGGCCACGGCGGTGGTCGACACGATGGAGGAGAGCCTGTCCGTGATGGTGCTCGGACACCCAGACGCGATCGGCGTCGGTGATCTCGTCGTCGACCCAGACGAACGGGCGCCCGGCCGCCCATTCGATCAGGCCGCGGGTTTTCCAGTGCAGCGCGCCCCCCTCCTCCTCCGAGTCCGGCCAGTGCACCACCGGCAGTTCGGGCAGGCCGAGCAAGGGGCCGATCACTTCGTTCGCATCGGCCATCCAGGTCGTCGCCCACACGAGGTCGCACGGCAACGCCGACAACCGCGGACCGTGCCGGGGATCGATCCTGGCCAGCAGCGGGTTCGACCCTGGCGGAAGCGGCTGTGACGCCCTCCGGCCACCTGGGCGTTCACCAGGATGCGGTCCAGGCGCCCCGAACGGAACGAGCGGTCCATCGACATCGAGGAAAAGCAACGGGCGATCCGCAGAACCAGGCATCGCCACAGAATAGCGACGACCTACTACAGATGAGGCGTCATTTGAACGAACGGCACTTTATCGCGACAAGACGCAAAATACATATCATGAGGCGATTCCATATCTAACGGGCTCCGGATTTTCCCGCATCCGACTCCACCGATCCGGTGGCCACCTTATCCTTCCCGGAAGATTAATCGCAGCCGACGAATCAAAAGCCGCCTTCCCGTCTTTCCGGACGACCGAAGACCACGGAGCCATCTTCATGCCCTCCCATGAGCACATCGCCCCGATCTTCCGCGCAGCCCTGGAGACGCTCCGCGAGGCGGGTCGCCCGCTACGACCGGACACGGTGCGCGAGGAGATCGGCAAGAGGGTCGAGATCGCCCCCGAGCACCGCAAGCCCGATGCGCACGGTCAGCCGGGCTGGTGGGCACAGCTGAGCCTGCGGACCGGCGAGGCGGCGGCACTCGGCTGGATGGTCAAGAGGAACGGCTGGTCGATCACCGAGGTCGGCGCCCGGGCGCTGGAGGACTTCCCCGGCGACGAACTCCACCGGGAGCTGACACGTCAGTTCAGGGCCCGGCGGCTGCCCGCCCCCAGCCCGGCGCAGCCCGATCCGCACCGGCAGACGGTCCTGGACGCCCTCGCCGTACTGAAACCCGGCACCTGGACCACCCATGGCGACCTGGCCGAGCTGGCCGGAACGACTCCGCAGGCGACGGCGGGCTTCGTCGCCTCGTCCCCCACCGATGAGAGCACCCATCGGATACTCCAGGCGGACGGACGCGTGCCGCCGGGTTTCCGGCAGCCAGGCCCCGGAGTCGTGGACGACCCGCTCGAGGTCCTCCGCCGCGAGGGGCTTCGGTTCGATCCGTCCGGACGGGCCGATCCCTCACAACGGCTGACCGCCGGCGACTTCCGCGCGATGCTGGGCGGCCCGGTGTCCTCCCCGATGGAGGGGGCCGCGCCCACAGGTGAACCGGAGGACTCCCCCGCCGCGTTCGAGCAGTTCCAGCAGAACCTCGGCTACGCCCGGCAGCTCGTCGACGGAGGCCGGAACCTGGAGCGGCTCAAGGTGGGCGCCTTCGACGTCACCGACCTCTACCGCGCGGCCTGGACCCAGGCCGTCGCGGCCCTCGACCACTGGGTCACCCGGGAGATCGTCGAACGGGGAGTCGCTCTCGCCCGGCAGCCGGAGATCGCCCGCCCTCCCAAGTTCACCAATCTGTCCATTCCGGTGGAACTGTTCGAGAAAATTCACCATCACAACGAACCTCTCGGCGACGCTTTCCGGAATCACCTGGAGCGGTTCTTCGGATTCATGACCTTCCAGAATCCCGAGAAGATCAAAGAGGGCTTCGCCCACGTCAGCACGGTCAACCTATGGCCGGCGGTCGCCAAAATCCTCACCGACCAGGATCCGGGCAGACCGATGACGGCCGACGAGATACGGACCCAGCTCAGGGAGATCGCCCGGCGCCGGAACAGCATCGCCCACACGGCCGATCACGACCCCGAGCGCTCCGGCCGGAAGAATCCGATCACCGCGCAGGAGGCGGAACAGACCATCGACTCGCTCGAGTCGATGGCGATCGCCATACTCCTGGCGCTCGGCGATCCCCTTCCCGCCGCGGACTATGATTCCGCACCGGCCGAGGCGGGCGCCCTCGGAGCCGTCCCCGCGTCGGCCGCCGCGGACCGGGCCGACCTGTTCCGGGGAACGCACAAGAGCAGATGGGACGAGGACGGTTTCCTGCACGCCGTCGAGACGTACTGTCCTGCCGCCACGGCGAGCACCCTGCTGACCGTCTACCGGCACGCGGAGAGCCACCCCGCCTTCCGCGGCTACTACTTCGGACAGGCCGCCCACCCCTCCGTCACGGCCTGGTTCAGCTTCGGCTACGAAGAGGCCGCCGTGTGGAGCATCTACACCGGTGTGAGCAGGTCGGTCCTGTCGGTCAACTTCGAGTGGATGAGCAACAGGGGAGTCTCTCGTGAACGCCTCGGACGGCTGGCCGACGCACTCGGGGTCTTTCCGGGATGGGCCCACACACGTGAGCAGCTCTCCTCCGCCGGCTTCGCGAGACGCCCTTCGCTCACCCCTCCGGCCCTCGCACGCCCCGACGCCTCAGAAATCATCACCAAGGCCCTGAACGGCCTGCTCGCTCCGGACGGCGACGGCTGACGCACCACACCGGAGCGTGCTTCCCCCGCCCGGCGGTGTCGCCCGCGAGCCCGTGGGCGACACCGCCGCCGGGCGCATCCGGCCCGGCCGGCGCGTCTCGCGCCTCCGGCGGCGGAGCGACCGCGCGGTCCCGGAACACGAGCCGGCCCTCAGAAGAGGGTCAGCGGCTCGACCGGGACCGGCTCGGGCAGCGGTTCGAGCTCCGGCACGCGGGCCCGCACCTCGTCGTGGAACCGGCGGGCGAGCGTGAGCGCGTCGGCGTTGTCGGGGGTGTGGACGAACACGGTGGGCGAACGGCCCTCGCGCAGCCATCCGGTGACCGTGCCGACCCATCCGCGCCAGCCCTCGGCCGTGCGCTCCGTGTCGTCCCTGCCGAGGTAGCGGACGATCGGGCGGTCGGTGAGCGCGCGCGAGCGCAGGGGCACCCGCGGTTTCTTCGTCCACGCGTCCCGCTCGGCGTCGCTGGTCGGGGGGCTGCGGAACAGCGTGGTGGTGTCGAACGGGATCCACTCGGCCCCGGCCTCGCACAGCACCTTCTCCAGGAGCCCCTCGGCCCGCGCGTCCTCGAAGAAGGCGCGATGGCGCACCTCGACGGCGTACCGGTGGGAGGAGGGCAGGCGGCGCAGGAAGACCGCCAGGGCGCCGAGGTCGGCCGGGCCGAACGAGGACGGCAGCTGGATCCAGAGGGCGTGGGCCCGGGGCCCGAGCGGCTCGATCGCCTCCAGGAACGAGCGGAGCTCCTCGTCGGCGCCGGTGAGGCGGTGCCCGTGCGTGATCGGCCTGGGCAGCTTGGGCACGAAGCGGAAGCCGGGACCGGTCTGCCGCGCCCACGACTCCACGGCGCTCCGGGCCGGTGTCGCGTAGAACGTCGTGTTGCCCTCCACCGCGTTGCACCAGGTCGCGTAGGCCCGCAGACGCTCCTCCTGCGGAAGCGGGTGCGGCAGGAGGCGCCCCTGCCATGGCTTGTGCGTCCACATCGCGCATCCCACATGAAGCCGCATGCCCCGACGCTATCGGAAGGCCGGGAGCAGCCCGACCGGTGAGGCCCCGCCCTGCGGGGCCTCACCGGTCGGTCACCGGACGCGCTTCATCGGTGGATCACCAGAAGAGGCCGCCGCCGGTGCCGGTGTTGATGTGGTAGTTGGAGGCGCCGTACGGGCCGGACAGGCTCTGGTTGGCGCTGTAGAAGGCGCCGTTGCCGCCACCGCCCCAGCCGCCACCGCCCCAGCCGCCGCAGCCGTAGCCGCAGCCGCCACCGCCCCAGCCCCAGCCACCGCTCGCCATGGCCACGGACGGGGCGGACAGGACCAGCGCGGCCGCGGCGATGCCCGTGGACGCGATACGCATCAGCTTCTTGCTCATCAGACGTGCTTCCTTTCACCGGTCAGTCCTGGAGGACTGCAGTTGCCTCGGCCGTACGGCGCCGCCTCGACCGTCTCCCATGCAGGCGGAACCGCGACCAACACCCTGATACCCGGCCACTCATTCAGCAAACACACAGAGTAATCATTAGTAACTTAAAGTGACGATCGGCGCGTACCAGCCGCGCCCGCGGAATTCGGTCGCCCAGCCCGGCCGCCGTCCACCCCGTGGAGGACCTGGGGGACGTCGGCGGAGTCCAGCGGGATCGGCGTGAACATCGGCGGCTCCTCCTCGGGCGTCAGCGCCGTCGGGCCGTAGATCCACCCGGTGGAGGAGTGGTCGTGGGTGTCGCGGGCCCGCAGGATCGCGTTATGCCGCAGCCGGGCGACGCCGTCGAGGTGCCACAGCTCGCCCCAGGCGCGTGCCGTGGTCAGCACCCGCCGGCAGTGCTCGGGACGGACCGCCCCGTACGCCGCGAGCGCGCCCGGCCAGTCGATCGAGCCGTCGGCGTCGCGGCGCGCCGCGACGTGCTTGGCGAGCACCCAGCCGTCCTCGATGGCCATGATCGAGCCCTGCGCCATGTACTGCAGCGGCGGATGTGCGGCGTCACCGAGCAGCGCGATGTCGCCGCTCACCCAGGTCATGATCGGTCGCGGTCGAACATCCGCCACCACCGGTCGCGCCACATCAGACGATCTGGAGGCCCGCGCCGAACTCGCGGGCCCGCTCCAGCACACGCACCCGCAGACCCTCGCGGGCCAGGGCGAAGGCCGCGCTCAGGCCTCCGATGCCGCCGCCGACGACCAGGACGCGGCCTGCGCGTCCAGTTCGCCGTCGGAGAGCCGGTCGACGGTGGCCAGGAAGAGCCCGGTCCCCCGGTCCATCCAGGATCGGGCGGTCATGCGTTCCTCGCCGTGTTCTCCAGGCGGCCGACGCCCTCGATCTCGGTCACCACGCGCGAGCCGTCGGCGAGGTAGCGCGACGCGGCAGGTGATCGGCAGGGAGGGGCGGACCCCGCCGGGCAGCTCGCCGGGGGTGACCAGCACGGGGCCGAGCGGCGTGGTGCCCTCGAAGGTCTTGCCCTGCAGCCGCTCCCTGGTGCGGAACTGCCAGGCGACGGTGACCTCACCGGTGCCGTCGAAGACCTGGAAGACCGAGGAGCCGACCTCGCGGACCGGGGCGGTCTCCGTGCCGGGCGCCAGCCGGTGGAACTCGCTGCGCAGGGTCGGCATGACGTCGTCGCCGGTGGTGGGGTTGGTGTAGCGGACGGCGGCGTGGCCCGGCTCGATCGTGGCCTTGCAGCCCTCGGCCTCCAGGGCGAGCTGGTCGCTCAGCGCCCGGTCGGTGTGCTCCCACCGGGGCGATCCTGGCCGCACTGCCGCCCGAGGAGGGACGGCCCTGTACGGCGGGGACCCCGGCGTCGACCTCGCGCGGCTCCGGCGTCGACCTCGCGCGGCTCCGGCGCGAGCTTGCGCTGGTGCGCAGGCGGGGGTTCGCCGTCAACGACCAGCTCACCGAGACCGGCCTGACGGCCGTCGGCAGGGCGAGGGAGACCGCGGCCGGCGGGGAGCCGTCCTGCCGTCTGACCGCCATGCCGACGGCGCGCTTCGACCGGGACCTGCCGCCTTCCCGGGTCGGCGCGATCTCGGCCGCCGTCACCAGGATCGAGGAGGCCCTGACGGCCCGGGGATGAGAGGGACCCGCCGGTGACGACGGGTCCCGTCTTCGCGGTCAGTCCTTGCCGCGTCCGCTGAGCGCGTCCCGCATCCGGTCGACCAGGCCCGTCAGAGGGCCCATCACCTTGTTGGCCGGAGGCTTGTCCGGAGCGGACGGGTGCGGCCGGGTCGGCGCGATCTTCTTGATCGCCTGGACCTTGCGGCCCAGCTCCTCCAACTGCTCGGTGCTGGCGCTGTCCCGGAGCCGGGGGAAGAGATCGTTCTCCTCCTCCTGCACGTGCGAGCGGATCTCGGCCATCAGCCGGGCCAGCAGGACGTTGTGGCGCTCCTCCGACACGTCGGTCCGCTCCAGCTCCTTCATGGTCTCCTCCGCCTCGGCGTGCTCGGCGAGCTCCCGGTCGGCCAGCGCGTCACCGCCGGGGACCAGGTCCCGCACGGCCGGATACAGATAGGCCTCCTCGGCGACCGAGTGACGGACCAGCTCGGTGATGACCTTCTCGGTCAGCACGCGACGCCGCTCGGTGTCGCTCCTGCTCAGCCGCTCCAGCTCGGTGAACATCTCCTCGACCTCACGGTGGTCGTGCGTCAGCACGGCCACCACGTCCATCTCCTGGACTCTGCTCATCGAAGTCCCCCTCTTCCATGGGCGTGGCGGTTCCGGAGACCACGCGGCGGCGTTCCGGCCGGCCGCGCCGCCTCCGGTGCGGCACCCCAGCGGCGCCACTCCGCCGATGAGAACACGAACAGGTCAGCGGGGGTACGGCGGGCGCGGCCGGAGCGGGAAACCTTTGGCCAACGACCCACCCCGGAAAGACCGGGGCCCGCGGCCGACGACCCGTCCCGGAAGACCGGGGCCCGCGACCGCCGCCTCCGCCCGGCTCCGGGAGCCGGGGCGTCAGCCGCGCGACGGCGGCTCCGCCGGCTCGTCCACCTCGCCCTCGTCGCGGCGCACCACGCTGATCATCCCGTTCGGTTCCAGATAGGCGCGCTCGACCTGCGCGATCTCCTGGATGCCGTGCAGCCGCAACTGGCTGAGCACCTCCTCGCGCGTCATGAACTCCCGGCGCATCACCCGCGCGTTCAGCCGCCCGTCGTCGATCAGCGCCCGAGGCTGCGCCTTCAGCAGCCTGGAGGCGCGGGGCCACCGGTAGGCGATCGCGTCGACGGCGACGCTCCACAGCAGGATCGTCGCGACGAGCAGGACTCCGTCGGCGACGGAGTGGGACTCGCCGGTCAGACCCCCCGCCGTGGCCTCGGCGACCAGGACGACCAGGAGCACGTCCGTGATGCCCAGCCCGCCCGACTCCCGCTGCCCGGCGACGCGCAACATGAGCAGGAGCGCGAAGAACGTCACGGTCCCCCGGACGAAGATCTCGAGCACGGGCGTGCTGGGCAGGAAGATCGCTCCCCAATCGGGCATGCCCCATGGTTACCCGGAGTGAAGTTCCGGAAACTGCGAGCGATCTTCCGGGCGGCTCCGCGTCCGCTGCGCGGCCGGCGCCCCCGCCGGGCCCGGCGGCCCTGCCGGGTCAGGCTGGCGGGGCCCTGCCGTACCGGGCCGGCGGGGGCCCACGGAGCATGCCGTGCACCGCCCCGGCTGGGCTATGGTCTGGTCATGGCGACCTCTTGGCGATCTCCACGTGAGTCCGCCGTCCAGTCGACGGCGGGCGCGCCCCCGGCTCCGTCCGCCCGGCGGAGGCCGGGAACGGCCGGGAGCCGCGCCGCGCTGGACCTGGGCACCGCCAGGACCCGGCTCCTGCTGTCGGGAACCCTCACGGTCGTGGACCGGCCGTCCGCCGTACCCGCGTCACCGGCCGGCGACGGCGTCCACGGCGCGCCGCGGATGCTCCGGCCGATCCGGCACGGGATGGTCTCCAGCACGGAGGCGTGCGCGCGGCTGGCCCGCACGGTGCTGCGCGGCGCGGCGCCGCACGGGGCGCCGCCCCTGGAACACGTCCTGCTCGGCGTGCCGGTGGCCGCGTCGGCGCTCGACCGGCGAGCGGCGAGCACC
>NZ_JBHSBM010000016.1:229674-232882 GCF_042650625.1 Planomonospora corallina | reverse complement strand
CCGGGCGGGGCCCCGCCGACCTGTTCGCCTTCGCCGACATGCTCGCGGCCGAGGTCGGCTGCCCGGTGACGGTCGTCGAGGAGCCGCTCGCCGCCGCCGTCGGCTGCGGTCTCGACGTCACCGACCCCCGGCCCCGGCTGCTGCTGGACGTGGGTGCGGGGATCATCGAGGCCGCCGTCATCTGCGACGGGGCGGTCGTCGACGCGGGAGCCGTACAGGTCATGGCGGAGTCCTCCGCCGACCTGCCGGAGCACGTCCACGACCAGGTCACGGCCGTGCTCTCCGAACTGGTGGCGCGTGTCCCGGCGAGCCGGCGCCGGGGCGTGCGCGAACGCGGCCTGCTGCTCACCGGCGGAGGCGTGCTCCGGCCCCGGCTGGCCCGCGGCCTGTGCGCCCGGCTGGGCGTCACGGTCAGCCCCGCCCCCGCCCCGGCCCACGCCACCGTCCGGGGGCTGGCCCGGCTGGGCGCCATGCCCGGTCTGCTCGACCTGCTCGTGGCACGGCAGAGGTGACGCCGGCGCGGGCGGGTCACTCCGGGAGGCCCGCACCGGCCCCGCCGTGCGGAGCGGCACCGGGGGCGTCACCGGGGACGTCCCCGGAGGCATTCTCCGGTGCGCCGGCGGGGGCGTCGGCGGCGGGCAGCGTGAAGGAGAACCGCGAGCCCCCACCCGGATTGTCCTCGGCTCTGATCGTGCCGCCGTGCCGCTCGGCGATGCGCTTGCAGATGGCCAGGCCGAGCCCGCTGCCGGTGTAGGAACCGCCCTGGTGCGCCCGGCGGAAGTTCTCGAAGATCGCTTCGTGCAGGCCCGCGGGGATGCCGATGCCGCGGTCGGCGACCTCGACGCGGACCCACCCGGGCCGCTCGATCGCCGAGGTGACGGTGATCCGCGGCCGCTGCCCCGGAGCGGTGTACTTGACCGCGTTGCCGATGAGGTTGTCCAGCAACTGGCGCACCAGCGCCCGGTCGGCCCGGACGGCGTCCAGCTCGCCGATGTGGAACACCGGTTCCTGCCCGTGCCCGGCGGTCCCGGGAAGGTCGCCCCGGGCCGCGGCGACCTCCCGCACCATCCGCCCGAGATCGATCGGGACGGGCGTGATGGGCGCGTCCCGCGCGGTGGCGTGGGCCAGCAGGTCGCCGATCAGCTCCCGCATCTGGGCGGCGGCCCGCCGGATGCGGGTGATGCCCTCGGTCAGCTCGCCGGCCGCCTCGCCCGCGGGCTCCGCGTCGGCCAGCAACTGCGCCCAGCCGTCGATGGTGGTCAGCGGGTTGCGCAGGTCGTGGGCCACGACCCCGGCGAAGGCCGTCAGCTCGTCGCGGTGGCGCCGTTCGGCGGTGACGTCGTGGAAGACCACGACGGTCGTGTGCTCGCCGGTGGGCAGCCGGGTGGCGCTGACGCTGAGCATGCGCTCCTCTCCTCCGCCCGAGGGGCACACCCGCACCTCCATGTCCCGCACCTCGTGCCCTGCCAGGGCCAGCATGTGCGGCAGCCGCCGCCTGCCGAGGGGGGCGCCGTCGGGCTGGAACAGCGCGTAGTCCTCGATGCCGGTCGCGGAGGCGGGCAGGCCCAGCAGTCCCCGGGCGGCCGGGTTGCTCATGACGAAACGCCCGTCGGCGTCGACGACGACCAGCCCGTCGTGCATCGAGTCGACGATCGCCGCCAGCATCCCGGCCTGGGCCGCGACCTCCCTGCCGGCGGCCGCCCGCTGCCCGGCCAGCGTCTCCCGCTCGTCACGGCCGAGTGCCAGTGCCAGCCCGACCACGGCGGCCACCCCGACGAAGACCTGCGCCACCAGCACCCGGCCGGCGGACGCGCTGACCGACGCGAACGGGCCGTCGCCGTACAGGGTGAAGGTCAGGGCGACGGCGCCGGTGACGAGGGCGTGCAGCGCCGTGAAGGCGGTGCTGAAGCGCACGGCGGCCCAGACCGTCACCGCGATCAGCAGGAACGTCAGCGGCAGGTCCCGGGTGACGCCGAACGTCACGGCGTACGCCGCGGCCGAGACCACCACCAGGGCGCAGAGTTCGGCCGCCCACCGGCCCGGCACCCGTTCCGGTGCCCGGCCCGGCGCCTGCCACCAGGCCGACGGCGCCCGGTCCGGCCGGACGGTCAGGTACTCGGAGGGACGGCCCAGGCACAGGCCCAGAGCGGTGATCGCCACGATGCTCGTGACGTTGCGCGCCAGCCACACCATGGCGGTCAGCGCCGACCACCGGTCACCGAACGCCCCCAGCGCGGTGGGGCCGATGAGCGCGCCGCACGCCGCTCCGGCGAGCGCGGCCGCCAGCAGTCCCCACAGGTGCTGCACCCGTTCCAGAGCCCCCCGGCCCGGGGCTTCCCACACCTGTGGGCACAACCTCGCGAACACCCGCAGGAACACCAGCAACTGCACCACGTTGGCCGTCACGAAGAAGACCGCCAGCCGCGCGGGCGCGCCGGTCAGCAGGTTGACGACGAATGCGATCACCGCCAGGACCAGCACGTCCAGCCACTGCGACCGCTCGTGCCGCTGCGCCAGCAGCCACACCGCCCCTACCCCGGCCGCCGGCCACACCAGGCCCATGGCCGTCCCCCCGACGAGCTCCATCCGCCCGACGAACACCGCGACGGCGTACAACGCGGCGAAGGCCGTCGTACGGCGGAGCACCGCCCCGCTACGCGGTGGTGCCGGCACGGCTCGACCGCCCTGGGCCCCGGTGACGGGCACGGAGGAAACGGCGCCCCACCAGGGGCGCGGAGGACGGCCGGGTCGTCGAGGCGGTGGTCATACGGGTTCCCATCCCCCCGCAGGCGGCGGGCTACCCATCCGGCGCCGTGCCGGCGCCGTGTCGGGGGTGGCCGGTGTGTCCGGACCGGCCCGGACACACCAGCGGGGCCCGGGCCGCTAACCGTCCCGCCGGACGGTGACCGCCCAGGCGGCGCCGACGAGCACCACGGCCCACGCCACGACCACCAGCAGCCCCACCGGCCGGTCCAGCGCGAGATCCGGGCCCCGGGGCGCGCCGAGGAGGCTCAGCGCGGCCTCGTACGGCAGCAGCCGCACCACCCCGGGCACCGGGCCCCGCAGCAGCGGGGAGACCAGGACCGGCACGACGACCAGCACGGCCAGCGGGGTGGCGGCCGTCCTCGCCAGCGTGGCGGACCCGTACGCCACCAGGCCGAGCAGCAGGCAGGCGGCCGCCCTGGGGAGCAGGCCGCCGGCGGCCTCG
>NZ_JBHSBM010000016.1:226259-229648 GCF_042650625.1 Planomonospora corallina | reverse complement strand
CGCCGGCGGGCTCGGCCGCGACCGCGCCGCCGAGCGCGTGCCGGGCGACGTGGCCCGCGAGCACGACGGGGAACGCCGCGGCCGCGAGCACCCCGAGGTTCGCCAGGAGCTTCGCCAGGAAGAACCGGTCGCGGTCCGGCGCCGCCAGCAGGCTCACCCGGATCTGACCTCCCCGGTACTCGCCGCCCGCCGCGAGGGCCGGCACGGCCGCGAGCGCGTACACCGGGGCGAGCAGCACGGCGCCGGACCGGCTGAGCGCCACCTGCCCGTCCGGACCGGCGAGGCGGACGGCGTCCGTACCGGCCGGCAGGCCGAGCAGCGCGTCGGCGGTCAGGGCGAGCGCGAGCACGATCCACGTCGCGGGCAGGGTGCGGATCTTGGTGAGCTCGGCGCGGACGAGATCGGTGAGCCTGATCCCGTCCGCGTCCGGCACCCGGCCGGTCGCGGCGGCGGTCATCGCGCGTCCCGCCGGCCGAGGACGAGCGCGGCCGCGGCGGTGGCCAGCAGCGGCCAGGCGGCGAGTACGGCCAGGGCGTGCCCCGGACCGGCGGACAACCGCAGTCCCTCCCCGGGAGCGAGGACCAGGTTGCGGCCCGCGCTGAGCGGGACCAGCGCGTCGAGGGCGGGGGCGGAGACGGCCAGGACCTGGCTCATGGTCAGCGCGGTCAGCGCCACCGTGACCAGGACGCCGGTGAGGGCGCTGCGGGCGATCAGGGTGACGGCGAAGATCGTGAGGCCGCTCAGGACCGCGTAGGCGAGGACCTTCGCCTGGGCGGTCCACGCCTCCGTGCTCACCGGCAGGCCCGGGTCCCACTCCTCGACCGCGGCGTACACGAACGCCGTGCTGATCGCGGCGATGACGACGGAGACGGACAGCAGGAAGACCCCGGCGGCCAGCGCCTTCGCGCCGACCAGCAGTCCTCGGCGTGGGACCGCGAGCAGGGACGTCCCGAGCTGGCCCGCGCGGAACTCCTGACCCGCGATGAGCGCGGCGACGCAGGGCAGGAACACGCACATCTGGAACGACGACGCGGCCAGGTGCTCGACGAGCGCCTCCCGGGCGGGCCGTACGACGCCCGGGAAGCGCTCGATCATGCCGTCCGCGGTGATCCTGCTCACCGCCTCCGTCTCCGCTGCCACGTTCTGGGCCAGCACGAACACCTGCAGGGCGGCGACGGCGCCGGTGACGAGCCACACCGCGCGGAGCGTGACGATCTTCGTCAGTTCCGCGCGGGCCGCGGCCACCACGTACCGCACCGTGTCCCCCGCCGTCTTCCTCACTGCGTCCCCCGCCGTGTCCCCCGCCGTCTTCCTCACTGCGTCCCCCGCCGTGTCCCCCGCCGTCTTCCTCACTGCGTCCCCCGCCGTGTCCCCCGCCGTGTCCCCCAGCGCGTCCCTCACCATCCCCCCAGAGCTCCCCGGCCCCCGGTGAGCGCGAAGAACGCCGACTCCAGCGACCCGTGTCCCGCGCTGATCTCGTCCAGCGGGCCGTGCGCGGCGACCCGGCCCCCGGCGATCACGACCACGTCGTCGGCGGTGCCCGCCGTCTCCGCCATCAGGTGGCTGGAGAGCAGCACGGTACGGCCGGACGCGGCGTACCCGCGCAGGAGGTTCCGCACCCAGCGGATGCCGTCCGGGTCGAGCCCGTTGACCGGCTCGTCCAGCACCAGGACCTCCGGGTCGCCGAGCAGCGCCGCGGCGATCCCGAGCCGCTGCCGCATGCCGAGCGAGTAGCCCTTCACCCGCCGCCCGGCCACGTCGGACAGGCCCGCCAGGTCGAGCACCTCGTGCACCCGGCGGCGCGGTATCCGGTTGCTCTGCGCGATCCAGGCGAGGTGGTCGACACCGCGGCGCCCGGGCACCGGCCCCGCCCCGTCCAGCAGCGCCCCGACCGTGCGCAGCGGATGGCGCAGGTCGCGGTAGCGCCTGCCGCCGATCAGCGCGGTGCCGTCGTCCGGGCGGTCCAGGCCGAGCAGCAGGCGCAGCGTCGTCGACTTGCCCGCCCCGTTGGGGCCGAGAAAGCCGGTGACCCGGCCCTGCCGGGCGGTGAAGCCGACGCCGTCGACCGCCGGCTTCCCGCCGTACCGCTTGGTGAGCCGCGTGACCTCTATCATTTCCCACCTCGTGTCCCGTGTCGGAACACCCAGCATCCGGCGGGGCGGCGGGCGGGCGCGTCACCCGGAAGTGGACAACTAGCGCGGTTCGTGCAGCAGGCCCGCCTGGTGGGCGAGCACGGCCAGGTGGGTGCGGTCCCGGACGTCCAGCTTGGCGAAGACCCGGCGCAGGTAGGTGCGGACCGTCTCCAGGCTCAGGCACAGCTCGTCCGCGATCTCCTGGTTGGAGTGGCCGCGGGCGACCAGCCGGATCACCTGCAGCTCCCGCGCTGAGAGCACCTGCCGGGTGAACGCGTGCCGCTCGTCCGGCCGGCGCGGGCGGAACCGGTCCAGCAGCCGCACGGTCACCTCCGGGGCGAGCATCGCGTTGCCCGCGTGCACCGTGCGGACCGCGTGCAGCAGCTCCGCCGGGGACGCGTTCTTCAGCAGGAACCCCGACGCGCCGAGGGCGAGCGCCTCGTGCACGTACTCGTCCAGGTCGAACGTGGTGAGCATGACGACCCGGGTGCCCGTCTCCGCCAGGATGCGCCGCGCCGCCTCCAGCCCGTCGGTCCCCGGCATCTGCACGTCCAGCAGCGCGACGGACGGTCTCAGCGCCGCGACCAGCCGGGCCGCCTGCGCGCCGTCGGCCGCCTCTCCGGCGAACCGGAACCCCGGGGTGCGTTCGAACAGCTTCCGGTACGCCCCGCGCAGCCCCGCGTCGTCGTCGGCGAGGAAGACGGAGACCGGCTCAGACCGCGACTCGCTCATGGGGCACCCCCGGGGAACGCATGATCGGCTCGACCGCCGATGCTGCCACGGCCCGCCGTACGGGACGAACCGCCCGGGCGGAACCGCCGCCACAGAACGCCGCGCGAGGCGACCCGCCCGGCCGGCGCCGCCGTCACGGAACGCCTCCGGCGGGCAGCCGGGCCTCCACCTCGAAACCGCCCTCGGGCCGGGCGCCCCAGGCCACCGTCCCGCCCACCAGGCGGGCCCGTTCCCGCATGCCCCGCAGCCCGAGTCCCGAGCCGGCCCCCGAACCGGCGGCCGGCGCCCGGCCGGCCGCCCTCCGGGCGCCGCCGTCCCGGACCCGCACCACCAGCACGTCGCCCTCCCGGCGTACCCGCACCGCGCAGCGCGCGCCCGGAGCGTGCCGCACCACGTTGCTCAGCGCCTCCTGCACGATCCGGAACGCCACCGCGCCCACCCCGGCACCGATCGCTCCGCCCGCGCCGGCGTCCACGTCGATGTCGGCGTCCACGTCGACGCCGGCGGCCCGGGCCGCCTCGACGG
>NZ_JBHSBM010000016.1:184698-226251 GCF_042650625.1 Planomonospora corallina | reverse complement strand
CGTCCGGAGCGCGCAGCGTGCGCACCAGCCCCTGCACCTCCTCCAGCGCCCTGCGCGCGTCCGTCTCCACCTCCGACAACGTCTCGCGCAGCTCCTCCTCCCGGGCGTCCGGCAGGCTGAGGACCACTCCCGACCGCGCGAGGATCCCGCCGAGGGCGTGCCCGACCACGTCGTGGACGTCCCGCGCCACCTCCAGTTGCACCCGCATCCGCTCGGCCTCCCGCGCGGCCGCGATCCGCCTGCCGGTGGCGGTGCCGAGCAGCCAGGCCACGCCCAGCGCGGCCACCGCGAACACCACCCGCCGCCCCAGCCCGGCCGCGTCCTCCTCCGGCACGGCGGTGACCGTCGCCAGCGCCGCGGACATCCCGGCCAGCGCCCCGGCGACGCCACCAGCGGCCACGGCCCGGCGCCGGCCGTCGGCCCCGCCCAGAACACCGCCACGGCGCCGGCCGCCGCGCCGCCGTCCGCCCACGGCCGTGTCATCGCCCGCACGCTGTCATCCTCCGCGTGCCGGGCACCGTAGGCGAACCGGCCCCGGGCCGGCCGCGACGCGCTTGCTCCGGACGGGGGCCGGGGCGGGCCGGCGCCACCGCGCCCGACCGGCCGGGTGGGCGGGTGGGCGGATCACCGGGGCAGGCGGCGCATCAGATAGGTGTCCATGACCCAGCCCGACGCGTTCCTGGTCTCGGCGCGAACCCGGAGGATCTCGTCGAGGACGCGGTCGAGGCGGCCGGCGGCCAGCGACTCGTGCGGGGAGCCCAGGTTGGCGCCCCACCAGATCCACCAGGAGGAGGGAGAGGGGAGGGCGGCGCAGCGGAGGGCGCCGTCGAGCATGACGACCAGGTTGTCCGCGCCCGCCGCGGCCTCGGCGGGCAGGCGGCGGCCGGTGGCGACCGTCAGGGAGGTGCCGATGTCGTTGAGGACGAGACGGTGGCGGGCCGCCAGGAGGTGGAGGCTGCTCACCCCGGGGACGACGTCGTAGTCGAAGGCGAGCCTGCCCCGGGCCAGGACGCGTTCGACGACGCGGATGGTGGAGTCGTACAGGGACGGGTCCCCCCAGACCAGGAAGCCCACATCGCCCGGGTGGGCGGCCATCGCCTGCTCGAAGGCCGCGGCCCGGGCCTCGTGCCAGTCCTCGACGGCCTTCCGGTAGTCGGCGGGGTCGTCGCGGTCGCGCTCGGGGTCGGGGACGGTCACGATGGGGCGGGGGGACGAGAGGTGGCGGCGGCAGATCTCCTCGCGGGCGCGCAGCAGCTCGCCGGTGCCCGCGTGGCCGTCCGTCTTGTCGGGGACGAGGAAGTAGTCGACCTCGTTCATCGCCCGGACGGCCTCGACCGTCACCTGGTCGGGGTGGCCGGGGCCTATGCCGATGATGCGGACGCGTCTCACCGGCCGTCCTCCTCCAGGTCGCCCTCGACCTCGAGGTACACCCGGCGCAGCTCCTCCAGCAGCCGGGGGTCGGGAGACTCCCACAGCCCGCGCTCGGCGGCCTCGTCGAGCCTCTCGATCATGCCGCGCAGCGCCCACGGGTTGGCGCGGCGCAGGAAGCCCTGCACCTCCTCGTCCAGGACGTAGCTCTCGGCGAGGGCCTCGTACATCCAGTCGTGCACGACCCCGGCGGTCGCGTCGTAGCCGAAGAGGTAGTCGACGGTGGCGGCCAGTTCGAACGCGCCCTTGTAGCCGTGGCGGCGCATGGCCGAGATCCAGCGCGGGTTGACCACCCGGGAGCGGAACACCCGGGCGGTCTCCTCGGCCAGGGAGCGGGTCCGCACCGCGTCGGGGGCCGTGGAGTCGCCGATGTAGGCGGCGGGAGACGAACCGGTCAGCGCCCGCACGGTGGCGATCATGCCTCCGTGGTACTGGAAGTAGTCGTCGGAGTCGGCGATGTCGTGTTCCCGGGTGTCGACGTTCTTGGCCGCGACCGCGATCCGGCGGTAGTTGGCGCGCAGGTCCTCCTCGGCGGGGACGCCGTCGAGGTCCCGGCCGTAGGCGAAGCCGCCCCAGGCGGTGTAGACCTTCGCGAGGTCCCCGTCGTCGCGCCAGGTGCCGGCCTCGATCACCTGGAGGATGCCCGCGCCGTAGGAGCCCGGCCTGGAGCCGAAGATCCGGGTGGTCGCCCTCCTGGGGTCGCCGTGGCGGTCCAGGTCGAGCCGGGTGTGGGCGCGGACGTAGTTCAGCTCGTCCGGCTCGTCCAGCTCGGCGACCATCCTGATGGCGTCGTCGAGCATCGCGATGACGTGCGGGAAGGCGTCCCGGAAGAACCCCGAGATGCGGACGGTGACGTCGACGCGCGGGCGGCCCAGCTCCTCGAGCGGGACGACGGCCAGCCCGTTCACCCTGCGGGACGCCTCGTCCCAGGCGGGCCGTACGCCGATCAGGGCGAGGACCTCCGCGATGTCGTCACCGGAGGTGCGCATGGCGGAGGTGCCCCACACCGACAGGCCGACCGACCTCGGGTACTCCCCGGTGTCGGCCAGGTGCCGGGCCAGGAGGGAGTCCGCGATGCTCCGGCCCGTCTCGTAGGCCAGCGGGGAGGGCACCGCCTTCGGGTCGACGGTGTAGAAGTTCCGCCCGGTCGGCAGGACGTTCACCAGTCCCCGCAGCGGCGATCCGGACGGCCCGGCGGGGATGAATCCGCCGTCGAGCGCGTGCAGGACGGCGTCGATCTCCCCGGCGGTGGCGGCCAGGCGCGGGACGACCTGCGCGGCGGCGAACTCCAGCACCCGGGCGACCGCCTCGTCGTCCCCGCCGAGGTGCTCCCGGACGACCTCGGGGACGCGCGCGGGGTCCCAGCCGTTCTCCTCCATCCCGGCGACCAGGGCCCGCGCCGTCCGCTCGGCGGCGTCGACCTCGGCGGCCGGGGCGTCGGCCTTGAGGCCCAGCGCCGTACGGAGTCCCGGCAGCGCCCGGGTGTCGCCGCCCCAGATCTGGGTGGCGCGCAGGACGGCGAGCACCAGGTCCACCCGGGCCTGTCCCTGCGGCGCCTGGCCCAGCACGTGCAGCCCGTCGCGGATCTGCACGTCCTTGATCTCGCAGAGCCAGCCGTCGACGTGCAGCAGGAAGTCGTCGAACTCCTCGTCGCCGGGGCGCTCCTCCAGCCCCAGGTCCCGGTGGATCTGGGCGTTGCGCAGCAGGGTCCAGATCCGGGCGCGGATCGCCGGCAGCTTGGCCGGGTCCATGGACGCGATGTTGGCGTGCTCGTCCAGCAGCTGCTCCAGCTTGGCGATGTCGCCGTAGGTCTCGGCCCTGGCCATCGGCGGGATCAGGTGGTCGACGATCGTGGCGTGCGCGCGCCGTTTGGCCTGGGCGCCCTCCCCCGGGTCGTTGATGAGGAAGGGGTAGACGAGCGGCAGGTTCCCCAGGACCGCGTCGGTGGCGCACGCCGCCGACAGGGCGGCGTTCTTGCCGGGCAGCCACTCCAGGGAGCCGTGCTTGCCCAGGTGGACGACGGCGTGCGCGCCGAACCCGTGCTCCAGCCAGCGGTAGGCCGCCAGGTAGTGGTGCGAGGGCGGCAGGTCGGGGTCGTGGTAGATGGCCACCGGGTTCTCGCCGAACCCGCGCGGCGGCTGGATCATGATGACGACGTTCCCGGCCCGGAGCGTGGCCAGGACGATCTCGGAGTCGTCGTTGACGAACAGCGTGCCGGGGGCCGGTCCCCACGCCTCGGCCATCGCGGCGGCGAGCTCCGGGTGCAGGTCCGAGATCCACTCGCGGTACCGGGCCGCCGGGATGCGGACCGCGCCCTCGGCGAGCTGGGCGTCGGTCAGCCACTCCTCGTCCTGGCCGCCGGCGTCGATGAGCGCGTGGATGAGGGCGTTGCCCGCGGTGGTGTCGGGGTCCTCCCCCGCCACGGGCGGCAGCGGGTCCAGGCCGGGGATCTCCCCCGGCGCGCCGAGGTCGTAGCCGCGCTCGCGCATCGCGCGCAGGAGGCGGACGGCCGAGACCGGCGTGTCCAGGCCGACCGCGTTGCCGATCCTGCTGTGCTTGGTCGGGTAGGCCGACAGCACGACGGCCACGCGGCGCTCCCCCGGGGGGACGCGCCGCAGCCGGGCGTGGGCGACGGCGACGCGGGCGAGCCGGTCGCACCGTTCCGGGTCGGGCACGTAGCGGGGAAGGCCGTCCTCGTCGAGCTCCTTGAACGAGAAGGGCACCGTGATGATGCGCCCGTCGAACTCGGGGATGGCGATCTGGGTGGCGGAGTCCAGGGGCGAGACGCCGTCGTCGGAGGACTCCCACGCCTCGCGGGAGGAGGTCAGGCACAGGCCCTGGAGGACGGGGACGTCCAGGGCCCGCATGCGCTCGACGTCCCACGCCTCGTCGTCGCCTCCCGCGCTCGCGGTGGCCGGGGCGGTGCCGCCCGCGGCCAGCACCGTGACGATCAGCGCGTCGAAGGCGGCCAGCTCGGCGTAGAGGTCGTCGGAGGCGGCGCGGAGCGAGGAGACGTAGAGCGGGATCCCGGCGGCCTCGCCCGTCGCGTCGATCGCGTCGGCCAGGGCGTGCGCGAACGCGTTGTTGCCGCTCGTCTCGTGGGCCCGGTAGTACAGGACGCCGATCCGCGGCAGGTCGCCCGGCGGGGAGGTCCGCTCCGGGCGGCCCCAGTCGGGGATGACGGCCGGGGGCTCGAAGCCGACGCCGGTGAGCAGCACCGTGTCCGTCAGGAAGGCGTGCAGGTTCGCCAGGTTCGCCGGACCGCCCTGGGCCAGGTAGCGGTGGGCCTCGGCGGGGGCGCCGAGGCGCTCGGCCGACAGGCTCATCAGCGCGGCGTCCGGGGTCTGCTCGCCGCCGAGCACGACGAACGGCACGCCCCGGGCGGCGACCGCGTCGAGCCCGTCCTGCCAGGAGCGCGCCGTGCCGAGGATGCGCACGACCACGATCTCCGCGCCGTCGAGCAGCCCGGGCAGGTCCGCGCCGACGTCGAGGCGGGAGGGGTTGCCGAGGGCGTAGTCGGCGCCGGACGCGCGGGCCGAGAGCAGGTCGGTGTCGGACGTGGACAGCAGGGCGATGCGCGTCATGATTCTCCTCGGGGGCGAGGCGGGAGCGGGGAGCGTTCGAGCCGGTGGCGGGCGGGCGGGCGCCCGTCCAGGAGGTGACCTGTGACGATCTCGCGTACGGCCCCGGCGTCGACGCGGCCGTACCAGACGTCGCCGGGCTGCACGCTCACGACCGGCGCGTGGTTGCACGGGAACTGGCAGCCGGTGTGGGTCACCAGGACGTCGTCGTCGGTGAGGCCCGCGCCCATCAGGCCCAGGACCAGCGCCTCGGCCGTGGCGTCCGCGCCCTTGGCGGTGCAGCGCGGGCCCCGGCAGACGAACACCTGGTGGCGGTGGCCGGGGACGCGGTCCCAGGCCGCGCTCTCCAGCCCGGCCTCACCGCCGGTGACCGGTGAGGCGGAGTCCAGTGCCTCGGCCAGGATCCCCGCCGCGCGGTCCGGGTCCGGCGACCGCAGCAGGTCCGGGCCCGGCAGCAGGGACGGCGCGCCGTCCCGGCGCTGCCGCAGCCAGTGCCCGGCGATCCGCCGCAGCCACGACCCGCCCGGAGCCAGCCGATCGAAGGAGACGCCGATCATGACGATCCTGGCGCAGCCCAGGTCGGCCAGGCGGGTGAGCTCCCGGCTCAGCGAGGGGTCGGCAAGTTGCAGGAAGGCGACCGAGGCCTCCGGCAGCCCGGCCGCCAGCCGGAGCAGCTCGCTCCTGCGGGCGGCCTCCGCCGCGGACATCCCCACCAGCACGGTGGCGGTACGGCCGGCGTGGCCGCGGGACTCCCCGGTCAGCACGTGCGCCACGGCACGGCGCCCCGTCCCGGTGCGGGGACGGACCGGGCGGTGCCGGGCAGGGACGGTCGACTGCGCATTCTCACTTCCAGACCCTCGTGGAAACATGCCACGCCCCGGCCGGTCTCCTGGCTCACGCGTCGGCGCCGCACGACCGGCCTTCCCGGACCTGCTGTCCAGTGGCCCCGATGAGCGGGGCTCATCGGCGCGGGTCGTACGACTCGGCGTTCACAGTGGCGAGGGCCGCGCCGGATTCGCACCGGCTTCCCGATCACCAAGGCGGTGGCCACCCTACCAGTGCCCATTACGTCCCTTCGGCGGAGTATCTACGTCTTTGTGGCACCATGACGCCCGTGATTCGCGACCGTGCCGATCGTTGCCCCGGAGTGCTGAGACCCTGGATCGCCGAAGACGGAGCCCTCGTCAGGCTGCGTCTCGTCGGCGGCCGCGTCGACGCCGGCGCGCTGCGACGGCTCGCCCGGATCGCCGAGGAGTCCGGCGACGGCGTCCTGTACCTGACCAGCCGGGCCAACGTGCAGATCCGCGGGCTGGCGCACACCGGCGGCCGCCTCGCTCCCGAGGTGGCCGAGGCCGTGCGCGCCACCGGGCTGCTCCCCAGCCCCTCCCACGACCGCGTGCGCAACATCATGGTCTCGCCGCTGACCGGCCTGGCCGGGGGGCGCGCGGACCTGCGGCCGGTCGCCGCCGAGCTCGACCGGCTGCTCTGCGCCGACCCCGCGCTCGCCGGCCTGCCCGGCAAGTTCCTGTTCTGCCTCGACGACGGCCGGGGGGACGTGTCCTCCCGCCGTCTCGACGCCGGGCTGGTCGCGCTGGACGCCTCACACGTCCAGCTGAGGGCGGGCACCGGCCTGTGGGGACCGGTCGTCGGCCCGGACGAGGCCCCGGCGGCCCTGACGGAGCTGGCCCGGAGGTTCCTCGGCGTCCGGGGGCACGGGCCCCGGGCCGCCTGGCACGTGGACGAGCTGCCCGGGGCCGGGCGGGAGCTGCTCGGCCCCGGGCGGCCCCGCGATCCGCGGACCCGTGCCGTCACCCCGGCCCCGCCCTTCGGCTGCATCCCCCAGGACGACGGGCGCCGGGCCGAGCACCTGGCCGTCCCCGGCGGCGCGCTGTCCGCGAAGAAGGCGGCCGAGCTGGCCTCGCGCGCCTCCTGGATCACCGTCACGCCCTGGCGCAGCGTCATCCTTCCCGATCTGGAGTGATCATGAAACCGATTCGCCCGCCGAGGCGGTTCGACTACGTCACGGACGGGGCCGCGATCTACGCGGACTCGTTCGCGACCATCCGCGCCGAGAGCGACTTCTCCCACCTGCCCGCCGACGCCGAGAAGGTCGCCGTCCGCATGGTGCACGCCGCCGGGCAGGTCGATCTCGCCGCCGACCTCGTCGTGCACGACCGGCTGGTCCCGGCGGCCCGCGCCGCCCTGGAGGCGGGAGCGCCGATCATCACCGACGCGCACATGGTCGCCTCCGGGGTGACCCGCGCCCGGCTGCCCAAGGGCAACGAGGTGCTCTGCCTCCTGCGCGACCCGCGGGTCCCCGATCTCGCCCGGGAGTGGGGCACCACCCGCTCGGCCGCGGCGGTGTCCCTGTGGGCCGACCGGCTGGCGGGAGCCGTGGTCGCGATCGGGAACGCCCCGACGGCCCTGTTCCACCTGCTGGAGATGCTCCTGGACGGAGCCCCCAGGCCGGCCGCCGTCATCGGCGTGCCGGTCGGTTTCATCGGCGCCGCCGAGTCCAAGCAGGCCCTGGTCGAGCACGCCGGACCGGCCCCCGGCCTGGACCTGCCGTTCCTGACCGTCCGCGGCAGGCGGGGCGGTTCGGCCCTGGCCTCCGCCGCCCTCAACGCGCTCGCCAGGGAAGCGGAATGACGGGGAAGACGACCGGGAAGCTGTACGGGGTCGGGGTCGGGCCCGGGGACCCGGAGCTCGTCACGGTCAAGGCCGCGCGGCTGATCGCGGAGGCCGACGTCGTCGCCTACCACGCCAAGGCCGACGGGAGCTCCAACGCCCGGCGCACCGCGGCCGCCCTCATCCCGCCGGGAGCCGTCGAGGAGCAGCTCGTCTACCCGGTGACGACGGGCACGACCGGCCATCCGGGCGGTTACGCCGGGGCGATGGCCGAGTTCTACGAGCAGTGCGCGCGGCGGCTCGGCGCCCACCTGGAGGCGGGCCGCACGGTCGTCCTCCTCGCCGAGGGGGACCCGCTGTTCTACGGCTCGTACATGTACATGCACGACCGGCTCTCCCCCGAGTTCCCCACCGAGATCGTGCCCGGTGTCACCTCGCTGTCGGCCGCGACCGCGGCGGTCGCCTCCCCGCTGGTCCGCCACACCGACGTGCTGACGGTCCTGCCCGGGACGCTGCCCGTGCCCGAGCTGGCGCGCAGGCTCGCCGACACCCAGGGCGCGATCATCATGAAGCTCGGACGGACCTTCGCCGGGGTGCGCCGGGCGCTCGCCGAGGCGGGGCGGCTCGACGACGCGCTGTACGTCGAGCGGGCCTCCATGCCGCGGGAACGCTGGTGCCCGGTGCGCGACGTCGATCCGGAGTCCGTGCCGTACTTCTCGCTCATCGTGGTGCCGGGCGACAGCGTGAGCGGCGTCCGGGGCTCCAGCGCGCCCGCCGCCCACCTCGCCGGACCGGCGGGCCGGACGGACCCGGCGGGCCCGGCGCATCCGGCGGGCTCGGCGCATCCGGCGGGCTCGGCGCATCCGGCGGGCCCGGCGGACCGGGCCGCCCCGGCGGAGCCGCGGCCCGGACGCCCCGGCGGCGCCCGTCCCGCGGAGCTGCTCGTCGTCGGGCTGGGGCCCGGCCCCGAGGAGTGGCTCACCCCGGAGGCCGCCGAGGCGCTGGCGGAGGTGGAGCACGTCGTGGGGTACGCCCCCTACGTCAACCGGGTGCCGCAGCGCGCCGGGCTGCGCCGCCACGCCAGCGGCAACACCGTGGAGGTGGACCGGGCGGCGCACGCGCTGCGGCTGGCCGCCGAGGGAGAACGGGTCGCCGTGGTGTCCGGAGGCGACGCGGGCGTGTTCGGCATGGCCTCGGCGGTCTTCGAGGCCGCCGAGCGGACCGGCCTCGAAGACGTGCCCGTCCGGGTCGTGCCCGGCATGACGGCCATCCAGGCGGTCGCGGCGCGCGCGGGCGCGCCGATCGGCGGCGACTTCGCGGTGCTCAGCCTGTCGGACCGGCTCAAGCCCTGGGAGGTGATCGAACGGCGGCTGCGGGCCGTCGCCGAGGCCGATCTGGTGCTCGGCGTCTACAACCCCGCCTCCCGCTCGCGGACCACCCAGGTCGCCCGGGCCCGGCAGATCCTGCTCGAGCACCGGGACCCCGGGACGGTCGTCGTCGTGGGACGCGACGTCGGGCGCGCCGGGGAGACGCTGACCGTGACGACGCTCGGCGAGCTCCAGCCGGACTCCATCGACATGAGGTGCCTGGTCATCGTCGGCGCGCGGGCGACCCGGCGCACCCCTTCCGGGCGGGTGTGGACCGCCCGCTCAGTCCCGGCCGGCTGAGCCCTTCCGCGGCCGCCGGGGGTCGTACAGGTACGACTCCCGGCCCCGCCGCAGGTCGGCGTCCAGCGCGGGACCGACCAGGATGACGGCCGCCTGCCGCAGCCCGTGCGCCTCGACCTGGTCGGCGATGTCGGCCAGGGTCCCGGTGAGGACCAGCTCGGAGGGCTGGGAGGCGTTGGCCACCACGGCGACCGGGCAGCCGGGACCGTACTCGCCGGTCAGCTCCCGCGCCAGCTCCCGGACGCGGGTGACGGCCAGGTGCAGCACGAGGGTGGCCCGGGTCGCGGCGAACGCCGCCAGCGACTCGCTCTCCGGCATCACGCTCGACCGGGCCCGCGTGCGGGTGAGCACGACGGACTGGGCGAGCGTCGGCACCGTCAGCTCCCTGCCCAGCAGCGCGGCGGCCGCGGCGTAGGCGGGCACTCCCGGGGTCACGTCCCAGGGCACGCCGTGCTCGTCCAGGCGGCTGGTCTGCTCGGCGAGGGCCGAGTAGATCGACGGGTCCCCCGAGCAGAGCCGGACGACGTCGCGCCCGGCCTCGTGGGCCTCGACGAGGCGGCCGACGATCCGGTCGAGGTCGAGGTCCCGGGTGTCGACCAGCACGGCGTCCTCGCGGCAGTGCGAGAGCACGTGCTCGTCGATGTAGGTGCCGGGGTAGAGGCAGACGTCCGCCCGCCGCAGCATCGTCACGGCGCGCAGCGTGAGCAGGTCGGCGGCTCCGGGGCCGGCCCCGACGAAGTGAACGGTCAACTTCCATCCTTCCGCAGCGACCACTGGGTGACGGCCCGGGCCGGTCTCCATCCGTCGAACGTCCCGAGCGGCGCGGCCCGCTCCACGCTGAGCCGTACCAGCTCGCCGCCGAGCGTGCCGTACCGGGCCGCCAGCAGGGACTCCGTCTGCAGGGTGACGCCGTGCACGACCAGGCGCCCGCCGGGCCTCAGCGCCTGCCAGCACAGGTCGAGCACGCCCTCACCGGTGGCGCCGCCGCCGACGAAGACCGCGTCGGGGGCCTCCAGCCCGTGCAGCGCTCCGGGAGCGCTGCCGTGCACGACCCGCAGGCCGGGGACGCCGAGCGCCGCGGCGTTCGCCGAGATGCGCCGGGCCCGGTCCGGGTGGGACTCGATCGCGACGGCCCGGCAGGAGGCGTCGGTCCGCATCCACTCGATGGCGACCGAGCCGGCGCCCGCGCCCACGTCCCACAGCAACTGGCCGGGCGCAGGGGCGAGCCGGGCCAGCGCCGAGGCCCGCGCGTCGCGCTTGGTGAGCTGGCCGTCGTGCTCGAAGACCTCGTCGGGCAGGCCCGCCACGAGGGAGAGGCCCGCGGGAGTCCCGGCGCACTCGACCGCCACGATGTTCAGGGGCGGGAACCCGGCGGGCACCCCGTCGGCGGCCGTCGCCCGGAACGCCGCCTCCCGTTCGGTGCCCAGGTCGGACAGGACCGTCAGCTCGCTGGTGCCGAAACCCGCGGCCAGCAGGAGCTCCGCGACCCGGCGGGGGGTGGTGCCGTCTCCGGACAGGATCAATACGCGCCGGTCCGGGGCCAGCAGCCGCAGCAGCGTCCGCGGGTCCCGGCCGACGAGGCTGAGCACGCTCGCGGTCTCGGCGGGCCAGCGCATCCTGGCCCGGGCCAGCGCGACCGACGACACCGCCGGGATGATCTCCACGCGGTCCCTGCCCAGCACGTCGATCAGCGTGCTCCCCACGCCGGAGACCAGGGGGTCCCCCGAGGCCAGGGCCACGATCTCGCCCGAGCAGGAGGACAGCAGGGCGCCGAGGCCGGCGCGCAGCGGGGACGGCCAGGTCAGCCGGCGCTGCCCGGCCACGGGGGGCGCCAGCGCCAGGTGCCGGGCGCCGCCGATCAGGGTCCCGGCCCGTTCGACGAGCCTGCGGGGTCTGTCCTGGAGCGACGCCCAGCCGTCGGCTCCGATCCCGACAACGGTCACGAGGGCGGTCATGCCGCATGACCCTAGTGCCCCGCCGCCCCTGAACCCCCGCCGGTCCCGGCACCTCTCCTCCCGGCGCCTCTCCCGGTCCCGGTCCTCCCCCGGTCCCGGCACCTCTCCTCCCGGCGCCTCTCCCGGTCCCGATCCTCCCCCGGTCCCGGCGCCCCCGCGCTTCCACCGGATCAGGCGGAGGGGTAACCTTGGCGGGCACATCAGCACGAGGTGCCCCTCACGGGGAGAATCTGGGAAGCCGGTGAGAATCCGGCACAGGCCCGCTGCGGTGACTCAGGCACGACGACCTGGGAAGTCCGAAGACCGGCCTCGTGCTCTCGGACGGCGGACGAGCGGGAGCCTCACATGCCACCCCCTTTCCCTTTCAGCGCGGTCATCGGCTCCGACGACATGGCGCTCGCCCTCACCCTCACCGCGGTCTCCCCCGCCATCGGCGGCGTCCTCATCCGGGGCGAGAAGGGCACGGCCAAGTCGACCATGGTCCGGGCGCTGGCCCGGGTGCTGCCGCCCATCGAGGTGATCGCCGGGGACCGGTTCTCCAGCGACCCCCGGGAGCGCGACCCGCTCTCCCCTGACGGCCCCTTCCCGGCGGACGCCGCCGTCGAGACCAGGCCGGTCCGCCTCGTCGAGCTGCCCGTCGGCGCGACCGAGGACCGGGTGCTCGGCTCGCTGCACCTGGAGCGGGCCCTGTCCGAGGGCGTCACGGCCTACGAGCCCGGCCTGCTCGCCCGCGCCCACCGCGGCATCCTCTACGTCGACGAGGTGAACCTGCTCCACGACCACCTGGTCGACCTGCTGCTTGACGCCGCCGCGATGGGGCGGTCCACCGTCGAGCGCGACGGGGTCTCGGTCGTCCACGCCGCCCGGTTCGTCCTGGTCGGCACGATGAACCCGGAGGAGGGGGAGCTCCGGCCCCAGCTGCTCGACCGGTTCGGCCTGACCGTGGAGGCCCGCGCGCCCCGGGATCCGCGCACCCGGGTCGAGGTGGTCAGGCGCCGCCTGGCCTACGAGGAGGACCCGGAGGGCTTCGCCGCCCGCTTCGCCGGCGCGGAGGCGGACCTGACCCGCCGGATCGGCCGGGCGCGGGAGCTGCTCGGCCGGGTCGAGCTCGATGACGCGTCCCTGCTCAAGATCGCGGAGATCTGCGCGGCCTTCGAGGTCGAGGGCATGCGGGCCGACCTCGTCACGGCCCGGGCGGCGGCCGCCCACGCGGCCTGGCACGGGCGCGCCTCCGTCACCCGCGAGGACATCCGGGCCGCCGCCCGGCTGGCCCTCCCGCACCGCCGCCGCCGCAACCCGTTCGACGCCCCCGGGCTCGACGAGGAGCTGCTCGACGAGCTCCTCGGGCGGGGAGACCTCCCTCCCGACCCGCCTCCGCCCTCTGCTCCCCCGTCCGGTCCGTCCTCCCCCGGCGCGCCCGGGGAGCCGCCGGCCGACGGGCCGGGGACTGAGGCGGCCGACGGGCCGGGACCGGAGCCGGAGCAGCGTGACGGGAACGGGAACGGGAACGGGACGCCGCAGGACCGGCGGCGGGAGCGGAACGCCGACCCGCCCGGCGCCGGCGACGGATCCGGGGAAGGCGCCGCCGGCGGCGCGCCCGGGCAGGACTCCGACGGCGGCGGGCCCGGGGATGGCGCTGCCGCGGTCGTCCCGCCCGGCGTCCCCTACCGGCCCAGGACCTTCCGCGTCGCCGGCCTCGGCGCCGGCGAGACCGGCCGCCGCTCCCCCGCCCTCACCCGGACCGGACGCCGGATCGGGGCCCGCGGACCCGAGGAGGGGCCGGGCCCGGTCCACCTGCTGGAGACGCTCCGGGCCGCGGCCCCGCACCAGCGGGCGCGGGGCCGCCGGGGCGCCGGGCTGCTGGTCCGGGGGGAGGACCTGCGGATCGCCGTCACCCAGGGCCAGGAGTCGAACCTGATCCTCTTCTGCGTCGACGCCTCCGGCTCGATGGCGGCGCGCCGCCGCATGACCCAGGTCAAGACGGCGATCGTCTCCCTGCTCCTGGACGCCTACCGGCGGCGCGACAAGGTGGGGCTGGTGACGTTCCGGCAGGCCCGCGCCGAGGTCCTCCTGCCTCCGACCTCGTCGGTCGACGTCGCCGCCGCCCGGCTGGGCGAGCTGCCCGCCGGAGGCCGCACGCCGCTGGCCGAGGGCCTGCTCACCGCGGCCGAGGTGCTGCGGGTGGAGCGCCTGCGCGACCCCCTGCGCAGGGCCCTGCTCGTCGTCGTCACCGACGGCCGGGCCACCGCCGGTCCCGACCCGGTGGACCGGGCGCACCGGGCCGCCCGGTGGCTGGCGGGAACGGGCGTCGCCGCCCTGGTCATCGACTGCGAGACCGGGCGTTTCCGCATGGGGCTGGCCCGCCTGCTCAGCTCCGAGCTCCGCGCCGAGCACCTCCCGCTGGGGGAGGTCGCCGCCGGCGAACTGACCACCGCCGTCCGGGAAAGGGTCGCCTGATGCCCCAGGGCCAACCGCTGGAAGTCCCCGCCGACGGGCTCACCACCCGGCAGCGGCGCAACCGCCCGCTGCTCATGGTGCACACCGGCGACGGGAAGGGGAAGTCGACCGCCGCGTTCGGCCTGGCCATGCGCGGCTGGAACCAGGGCTGGAACATCGGGGTGTTCCAGTTCGTCAAGTCCGCCAAGTGGCGGGTGGGCGAGCAGAGCGTGCTGGAGCGGCTCGGCCGGCTGCACGCCGAGACGGGCGAGGGCGGCCCCGTCGAGTGGCACAAGATGGGCTCGGGCTGGTCGTGGTCGCGCACCCGGGGCACGGAGGCCGACCACGCGGCCGACGCCGCCGAGGGATGGGCGGAGATCAAGCGCCGGCTCGCGGCGCAGGCCCATGACCTGTACGTCCTCGACGAGTTCACCTACCCGCTGGACTGGGGCTGGGTCGACCTCGACGACGTCCTCGCGACCCTCGCCGACCGGCCCGGGCGCCAGCACGTGGTCGTGACGGGGCGGCGCGCCCATCCGCGGCTGCTGGAGGCCGCCGACCTGGTCACGGAGATGACGAAGGTCAGGCATCCGATGGACGCCGGGCAGAAGGGCCAGCGGGGCATCGAATGGTAGACCTGCCGCGCCTGGTCATCGCCGCTCCCGCCTCCGGCCACGGCAAGACCACCGTCGCGACGGGCCTCATGGCCGCCCTGCGCGCGGCCGGGCACACGGTGTCGGGGCACAAGGTCGGCCCCGACTACATCGACCCCGGATACCACGCGCTGGCGACGGGACGGCCGGGCCGCAACCTCGACGCGCACCTGGTCGGCGAGCACCTGCTGGCCCCGCTGCTGCTGGCCGGGGCGCGCGGCGCCGACCTCGCCGTCATCGAGGGGGTCATGGGACTCTACGACGGCCGGATCGGCGGGGACGGTTTCGCCTCCACCGCCCACGTCGCCGCCGTCACCGGCTCCCCGGTCGTCCTCGTGGTCGACGTCTCCCACGCCTCCCGGTCGATCGCGGCCGTCGTCCAGGGCATGGTCGCCTACGGCCCGGAGCTGGACGTCGCCGGCGTCATCCTGAACAAGGCGGGCTCGGCGCGGCACGCCGAGGAGGTGTGCCGGGCCCTCGCCCCGACGGGGGTGCCCGTGCTGGGGGTGCTCCACCGGGACGAGCGGCTCGCCGTCCCCTCCCGCCATCTCGGGCTCGTCCCCGCCGCGGAGCGGCAGGACGCCGCCGCCGGCCTGGAGCGGCTGGCGGCGCGGATCGCCGCGAAGGTCGACCTCCGGCGGATCGTCGCCCTGGCCCGCCGGGCCTCCCCGATCGGCGCCCTCCCCTGGTCGGCGGCCGAGGTCTGCCCGCCGCCCAGCGCGCTGCGGCCCGTCGTGGCGGTCGCCGGCGGCCGGGCGTTCACCTTCCGCTACAGCGAGACCGAGGAGCTGCTGCGGGCGGCCGGGTGCGAGGTCGTGCCGTTCGACCCGCTCACCGATCCCGGGCTGCCCGACGGCGTCTGCGGCGTCTATCTCGGCGGCGGCTTCCCCGAGGTGCACGCGGGCGAGCTGAGCGCCAACTCCGCGCTGCGCGAGGCGGTCGGGCACGCGGCGGGCCGCGGGGTCCCGATCGTCGCCGAGTGCGCCGGACTGCTCTACCTGAGCCGCGCCCTGGACGGCGAGCCGATGGTGGGCGTGCTGGAGAGCGAGACCCGGATGTCCCCCCGGCTGACCCTCGGGTACCGGGAGGCCGCCGCGCCGCGGGACACCCTGCTGGCCGGCGCGGGCGACCGGGTCACGGGCCACGAGTTCCACCGGACCGTGGCCGGACCGGGCGCCGGCCGGGACGCGGCCTGGGTCGTCGACGGCTCCCCGGAGGGGTTCAGCGTCCGCCCCCGCGGGGCGCCGACGGTGCACGCCTCCTACCTGCACACGCACTGGGCCGGTCATCCGGCCATGGCCCGGCGGTTCGCCGCCGCGGTGCACCGCCACGCCCTCGGCGCGCGCCACCCAGCGAACAGCACCTCTGGGGTAATTGACCAATATTCGGGTAAAATGTAAGATTTTTTTATATCGTCCGCGAGGAAGTCGGTGGAAATCCGACACAGTCGCGCTACTGTGACGCCGTTCTCCGGCGAAGTCAGACCCTCCGGGCGGGTTCCATCCAGCGGGACGCTGCATCCCTTGACGGAGGTCTCATGTCGCACGCATCCGTGGCCGGCCCTGAGCTGGACATCCCCAAGCTCCCCCTCTCCGCGCTGGCTCCGTGGGCGTTCTTCTTCACGCTCCTGGCGGCCATCGCCGTCTTCTTCGTCGGCGCCGAACAGGGCGCCCTCTCCCTCCTGGCCGGCAGCGACGTCCACGAGTGGGTGCACGACGGCCGTCACCTGCTCGGCTACCCCTGCCACTGAGGCGGCGCCCCACCGGGTGACCGGCTCGCCGCCATGCCCGGGCGCTCCAGGCGCGCCCGGGCCGCCTTCGTGCACCAGGAGCAGGACATGAGTCCTCGGACTTTTCTCATCCATGGCCTGATCGCCGGATTCGTCGCCGGAATCCTGGCCTTCGGCGCCGCCTACGTCTTCGGCGAACCCTCCATCGAGAGCGCCATCGCCCTCGAGGAGGCCGCCGCCTCCGGCCACGCGCACGGGGAAGGTGCCCGCGCGCACGGCCACGGCAACGCCCATGACCACGACGACGCCCGCGACGGCGGTCACAGTCATGGTGACGAGGGAGGCGTCAGCCGGGCGCAGCAGTCCACCGCCGGGCTCGCCACCGCGACCATCGTCATCGGTGTCGCGCTGGGCGGCGTCGTCGGGCTCGCCGCGGCCTTCGCCCTCGGACGTCTCGGCCGGCTGAGCCCCGCCGCGTCCACGGCCCTCGTCGCGGTGGCGGGTTTCGTGGCGTTCGCGCTCGCGACCTGGGCCAAGTACCCGCCGAACCCGCCCGCGACGGGCAGCGGCGACACCATCGGGGCACGCACCGCCGCCTACTTCGGCTTCCAGGCGGTCTCGGTGCTGCTCGCCGTCGGCGCGGTGGTGCTCGGCTCCCGGCTGGCCAGGCGGGGAGACGGCTGGCTCGCGTCCGTGGTCCCGGCCGTCGGCTGGCTCGTCCTCGTGACGGCCGCCGGCCTGGCGCTGCCGGCCTTCGACGAGATCCCCGGCGACTTCCCGGCCACCGTCCTGTGGAGTTTCCGGTTCTCCTCGCTGATCACCCAGATCGTGCTGTGGGGCACGCTCACCGTGGTGCTCAGCGGGCTGGTCCGGCGGACCGCCCGGGCCGCGGCGGCCCGGCGGGAGCTCATCGAGAGCGTCCGGGCCTGAAGCGGCGGGCGCGGCCCGCCGGGAGGTCCCGCCCCGGTCAGGCCAGCCCCCGCTCGGCGAGCCAGCCGCCGGCCGCGACGTGGTCACCGACCACGTCCACGCCGGCGGTCCGGCTCTCCCGCCGCACGACGACGACGGCCAGGCCCAGCTCCCCGGCCGCCAGCATCTTCGGCCAGGTGTGCCCGCCGCCCGAGTCCTTCGTGACCAGCACGTCGCACCCGTACCGGCGCAGCAGTTCCCGCTCGCCGTCCAGGGTGTACGGTCCCCGGCTCCTCAGCAGCGTCCACGGCCGGGGCAGTTCCACCTCGGGCGGATCGACGACCCGCACCACCGCCCTCGCCTCCGCCAGCGGCCCGAGGAAGCACCCGAGCGTCTGACGTCCGGTCGTCAGGAACGGCGCACGCCCGAGCCGCGCCGCGGTCGCGGCGGCCTCCTCATGGGTGCCGACCCAGTTCCAGGAGTCGCTTCCCGGCGCCGCCTCCCAGCCCGGACGCTCCAGCCGGAGCAGGGGCACCCCCTCCAGGGCGCAGGCCCGGGCGGCGTTCCGGGAGATCCCCGACGCGAACGGATGCGTCGCGTCGACGACGGCCGCGACGCCGTTCTCCCGGAGATGGCAGGCCAGCCCCTCGACGCCGCCGAACCCCCCGATCCGCACGTCGCCGACGGGCAGCCGGGGCCGGGCCACCCGCCCCGCCAGGGACGACACGAACGGGACGCCGCGGGCGGAGAGCAGGAGCGCGAGCTCACGTGCCTCCGCCGTACCGCCCAGGATCAGCACCGTCACCGTGCGGCCCCCCGCTCCGCGGGAACGGCCCGCAGTCCTCCGCCGGCGGGGCGGGGCGGGCGCGGCCCCGAGGCCGCCCCGGCCGCCGGCAGGCCCGCCCGCGGGATCTTCGACACCTTCACCCGGAGAGGATATTCCTCGCGGAACCCGCCCGGCCGGTCGCCTCCGGCGGCCACGGCACGCGGGCCGCTCCCCTCCCGGCGTTCCGCACCCGCCCGCGCCGTCTCCCGGTGACCGGCCGGCCGGCCCGCCTTCGAAGACGAGGCGTCCCGATGGCCGGCGCGGCCGGTCGGGTCAGACCCGGAAGCGGGCGACCACGTCCTGCAGCTCGCGGGCGAGGCCGGCGAGCTCGGCGACGGTACCGGAGGCCTCGGTCAGGGTCGCGGTGGTGCTCTGCGCGGCGGTCGCCACCCCGCCGATGCTGGTCGCGATGTCGGTGGTGCCCCGGGCGGCGTCGGAGACGCTGCGGGCCACCTCGCCGGTGGTGGCGGTCTGCTCCTCCACCGCCGAGGCGATGGTCAGCTGGTAGTCGTTGATCCGGCCGACGATGCGGGAGATCTCCCCGATCGCGGCGACCGCCTCGGCGGTGTCGGCCTGGATCGTCTCCACCCGCCGGGAGATGTCCTCGGTGGCCCGGGCGGTCTCCTGGGCGAGCTCCTTGACCTCGTTGGCCACCACGGCGAAGCCCTTGCCCATCTCCCCGGCCCGGGCCGCCTCGATCGTGGCGTTGAGGGCCAGCAGGTTGGTCTGCCCGGCGATCGAGGTGATCACCTTGACGACGTTGCCGATCTCGGCGCTGGACTCGCCGAGCTTGGAGACGGTGGCGTTGGTGGTCTCGGCCACGCCGACCGCCTCGGAGGCGACCCGGGCGGCGTCGTTGGCGCTCTGCGCGATCTCGCGGATCGAGGCGCCCATCTGCTCGCTGCCCGCGGCCACGGCCTGCACGTTCGTCGAGACCTCCCCGGCCGCGCTCGTCACCACGCCGGCCTGGGCCGCCGCCTCCTGCGCCGAGGCGCCGATCCGCTCGGTGGCGACGGTCAGCCGCTCGGTGCTCTGCCCGAGGGTGCGGGAGCTCGTGGTCAGCTGGCCGACCATCGTGCTCAGGCTCTCGCGGGCGGTGTTGACGGCCGCCGCCATGGCGCCCAGTTCGTCGCGGGCGCGCACCTCGGCCGGCACGGTGAGGTCGCCCTCGGCCACGGCGGCCAGCGCGGTGGAGACGCTGCCCAGCTGCCGGATGATCACCCGGGAGACGAACGAGGCCAGGCCGACGGCCAGCAGCAGGGCCACGGCCAGATAAACGATCATCTGGGCGCGGGCGCCGTCGTAGGAGTCCTGGGCCACCGCGGCCATCGCGGCGGACTCGGCGTCCTCCGCCCGCTGCAGCTCCTCGACCGACTCCTTGAGCCGCTGCTGGACCTTCGTCCACTCGGCGACGATCTGGTCGGCGGCGGGCATCCGGACCCCGGCCGCCGGCGGCTCCTGGAACAGCGCGTAGTCGCGCAGGTTCTGGAAGTAGGTGAAGGTCTCGGCCACGTCGGCGGCGGCCGCCTCCCGCCGCGGCGAGCCGGCCGACAACTTCCGGTACGCGTCCAGCGCGGTCAGGAACTCCGCGTCGGCCGCCTCGACCATCTCACGGCTGCCGGACTTGTCCGCGGCCTCCACCGACACGGCCCAGCCGAACAGGCCCTGGAAGCCGTCGCCGGCCGCGCCGCGCAGCGTGCTCAGCTGCACCAGGCTGTCGACGTGCCGGGCCTTCATCTCCTTGATGTCCTCGTTGAGGCCGCTCATCCGGTTGATCGCGAGCCCTCCGACGACGAGCGCGACCAGCGCGATGCAGATGACGGAAACGTAGATCTTGGTTCCGACGCGGAAGTCGGCCAGCCTGCCGGCCAGGCGGTTGCGGTCGGCGGTGACCTGCACCGCCGGCTTGCGTGCGTTCATGGTGATCGCGGACCTTCTCGTAAGCCCTCTTCGGGGATCCGCCGGAGTCCCGGCCCGCCCACTGGATCGACACGGCCTGCGCTCACATGAGGAATCGGGAGCCGGCGGCCGTCACCCGGGACCGCCCTCCCGCACACCGCCGAGGTGCAGGTCGAAGCCGCCGGCGGCGAGCTCGGCCAGGAAGGCGGCGGGATCCACCAGCTGCTCGATGTGCCGGACGCCCGGCGGCAGAGCCGGCAGGCGGCGGACGAGCAGCGCGGCGGCGCGCCCGGTCGCGCGGCTCTGCCGCCGTCCGCTGAAGGCGGCCCATGCCGTGCCGGAGCGGACCGCCACGGCGAACCCGTCACCGCCGAGGTGGATCCCGGCCAGTGCGCGCAGCAGCGGGCCGCGGATCGCGGGACGGCGCAGCAGGCCCGCGACGGCGGGCCTGCCGGCCGCGGCGAGCAGACCGGTGAGCAGGCGGGAGTCCAGGCAGAGCCCCGTGCTCACCGAGGTCACACCGAGGGTGGCGGGCAGGGTGTACTGGTCGGAGAAGGGGAAACGGTGGACGGTGCGCTCGCCGTACGGCGGCGGGAAGCCCATCGTCCACGAGCCGTCGAGCCGGCCCAGCCCGTCCAGGGTCCAGGCGAGCGCGGCCGGGCCGTGCCGCTCCCCCGAGCCGAGCAGCACCCCGATGCGCAGGTCCTGGCCCGGTGAGCGCTCGGCGCAGACGCGCGCCAGCAGGTTGGTGACGCCGGGTACGAGGCCCACGCTGAGGGCGGCCGTCGCGCCGCGTGCCGCGGCCAGGCCGTCGAGTTCCTGGATTCCGGCGAGCACGTGCGGCGAGGCGGAGACGTCCACGTAGCCGATGCCGCGCTCCAGGCAGGCGCGGGCGACCCGGGCGTCGCCGGTCTCGGCGCACATGAGCACGGCGCCGACGCCCTCCAGCGCCCTGTCCAGGTCCGCCGGGTCGGTGGCGTCCACGCGCATCGCGGTGGTCCCCGGAACCGGCCGGGCCCGGCCGGGGTCGCGTCCGGCCACGATCACCGTCGCCTCTCCGGCGAGTACGGCCGCCGCCTCACGGCCGACCGCGCCGTATCCGCCGAGGATGAGGACCGTGCCCGTCACCGGAGCGCTCCTGATCGCCGTACGGCGGCCGCGGGGTCCGTGAGGCGGCGGCCGGGCACGGCCGGGGCGCGGACGGCTCCGGATGCAGGGGGTGCGGGTGCAGGGGGTGCGGGTGCGGGAGGGACGGCCGGGGTGGATGGGAGCGGAGAGGCGGAGTCCCGCGACCCCCATGTTTTCGTAGTCACACTACAAGAATGTTTTTAGAGTGCTGCTACAGTCAAGTCGTGAGCGAGACACCGCCGGGCAGGGCCGTACGGAGTTCCGGGAAAGAGGACGGGCGGTCCGCACGGGCCCGGGCCACCCGCGCCCGCATCGTCGCGGCGGCCACCGAGCTGTTCACCACGGCCGGCTACACCACCACGAGCATCACCGCCATCGCGGCCAGGGCGGGCGTGAGCGAGCAGACCGTCTACTACGCCTTCGGCACCAAGCGGGCCGTCCTCACCGCCGCCCTCGATCAGGCCGTCGCGGGCGACGACGAACCCGTCCCCACACTGGAGCGCCCCTGGGTCCGCGACGCGCTCGCCGACCCCGAGCCGCTCGGGCAGATACGCCGCCAGGTCACCGGCGCCGGAGAGATCCACCTGCGCGCCGCGCCGCTCCTGGACGTCGTGCGCAGCGCCGCCGCGACCGACTCCGACCTGGCCGAGGTCTGGGCCGTCAACATCCGGCAGCGGCTGACCGTGCTGGAGGTCCTCATGGGGGCGCTCGCCCGCAAGACGCCCCTGCGCGACGGCCTCGATCCCGCCGCCGCCGCCGACATCGCCCTGGTGATCCTGTCGCCGGAGACCTACAACCTGCTGGTGAGCCGGCGGAGATGGGGGCACCTCCGCTGGCGGGAGTGGGCCGTCGACTCGCTCGCCCGCCTGCTCACGACACTGCCGCCCGCACCGGCCCCCGAGCCCGCGCCAGGACGTGGCGCCCTCACGGCCCGCGACGCCACCGCCGTCCGCCGGGGCTCCCCACCCGCCGGCCCGCCCGCACCCGCGGGCCTGGTCGTGCGGCCGATGCACGATGACGACGCCGAGCAGGTGCTGGCCATCTACCAGGCCGGACTGGACGGCGGGCAGGCCAGTCTCGAGACGGCCGCGCCGGGCTGGCAGGACTTCACCGCGGGCAGGCCCGCGCGGTTGCGCTTCGTCGCGGCGGACGCCGCGACCGGAGAGGTGACCGGCTGGGTGGCCGCCTCCGCGGTGTCGTCGCGCCGCGTGTACGCCGGGGTGGTCGAGCACAGCGTCTACGTCCACCCGCGCCATCAGGGCCGCGGCGTCGGCCGCGCGCTGCTGGAGGCGCTCATCGCCGCCTGCGAGGAGGCCGGGATCTGGACGATCCAGTCCGGCGTCTTCCCCGAGAACGCCCCCAGCCTGCGCCTGCACGAGGCGCTCGGCTTCCGGGTCGTGGGCGTGCGCGAACGCGTCGGCCGCCACCGCGGCGTCTGGCGGGACGTGGTGCTGCTGGAACGGCGCAGCACGGTCGTGGGCCGGTGAGACCCCGGACGATCCCTCACATGTTGGAGGCGTCGGGCGGCACGTCACCGGGGAGCGGCGGGGCCGGCGTGCTGCCGTCACCGGCGCCGGGGCAGGCCGCGTCGAGGGTGTAGGCGGTCATCGACAACGACCCGTAGGCGTAGCCGTCGACGAGGACCGAGGTGCCGCCGCCGTCGGCACTGGCCAGGCCGGCCAGGTACAGCAGCGGCAGGAAGTGGTCGGGGGTGGGCACCGCCCGGTCGAAGTCGCGATGGCCGTCGAGGGCGGCGGCGGAGGCGGGGTCGCCGAGCATCGTCTCCTTGGCGTGCTCGTCGAAGCGCTGCGCCCAGTCGAAGCCGGCGTCGGGCAGCGCGCCGTTCATGCCGCGCAGGTTGTGCACGACGTTGCCGCTGCCGACGACGAGCACGCCGCGCTCGCGCAGCGGCGCGAGCGCGGCGCCCAGCCGCAGGTGGTGGTCGAAGTCCTTGTCGGCGTTGATGCTCAGCTGCACGACCGGGATGTCGGCCTCGGGGAAGGCGTGCACCAGGACCGACCAGGTGCCGTGGTCGAGCCCCCAGCTGTCGAGGTCGGCGCCGACCCAGGTGGGGTGGACGGCGTCGGCCACCTCGGTGACCAGCTCCGGCAGGCCTGGAGCCGGGTAGTCCACCTCGAACAGCGGGCGGGGGAAGCCGTAGAAGTCGTGGATGGTGCGGGGGCGGGCCATGGCGGTGACGGCGGTGGCGTTGATGTACCAGTGCGCCGAGACCACGAGGATGGCGCGCGGGCGCGGGACCGCCCGGCCGAAGGCCCGCCAGGCCTGGGTGTAGCGGTTGTCCTCCAGCGCGTTCATCGGGCTGCCGTGCCCGAGGAACGCCGCCGGCATCCGGGTCGAGGTGCCGGCGGTGCCCACGTCGGTGCCCACGTCGGTGCCCATGTCGGCGCTCATGTCGGCTCCTGTGCGGCTGGCTGTGCGGCTGGCTGTGGGCCCAACCTAACCCGGGCACCGCCGATGACCGGGGAGGCAGGCGTCAAAGCCGGGCCAAGCAATGCGAACGCCCCCGCCTGGAGGCGGGAGGCGAGCACCTGGCAGGCCGGTGCCGCGCCCGTCACGACCGGGCGTGCCGCGGCGGGCACCGGGATCCGCGGCGGAGCCGGGACCGTGTGCGCTCACGCGGAGGCCGTGCTCCCGGCCCCGAGCAGCGCTCCGGTCAGCACCCCGGGATCGGCCGTGGAGGGCCGGTCGCTGACCTGGCCGTCACCCACCTCGATGACCCGCCAGGCCCCGTCGGCCCGCCGTACGAGATCGGTCGTGACGAACCGGGCGCCGAGGCTCCGCACCGCCTCGCGCACGTCGCCCAGGATCTCGGGCCGCTCGACGGCGTCCCCGGGGCTGTCGGGGTGCGGCCCGGCGGACACCACCTCCCCGTCCAGCCACCAGACCCGCACCTGCGCCCCGGTGAAGTGCTCGAAGTCCCGGATCACCAGGCCGCCGGTCAGGTCCTCGCCCTGCAGCTCGACGAAGCGCGCGGCGACCCGCTCCAGCGCGTCCGGGTCGGGCGCGTAGCACGCCTGCAGCCACTCGTGCTTACGCGACTTGACGTAGTCCTTGACCACGAAGCCCGCCTCCCCCAGCCCTTCCGCCAGCCGGGCCAGCCGCCGCCCGTGCGGCGCACGCTCACCCGGCGCCATCGGCACCACGACCGTGCGCGGCGTCAGCTCCCGGAAGCAGTGCAGCCAACCGGGCAGCTCGTGGGCGCGGCGGTAGGCTCCCGCGTCGGTGAGCAGGCGGCAGCCTCTGGCCCGCAGCGCCTCCTCCAGCGCCGCGTACTGCCCGGAGCGGAGCATCCAGCCGCGGTACCAGACCGGGCCGAACCCGTCCGGCACCCGCGCCACCGCCTCCCCGGGCCGGCCCGCCACCAGCGCGTCGTGATCGATCAGCGCCACCCGCCCGTCTCCGTCCCGTACGGCCAGCGCCTCCGGCTCGAAGTGCGGGTCGGCCCGCCGGGGCCGGAGCGGATCGGCGCAGAACAGAAAACCCATGGTCATGATCCGTGAGGATACGAGCCCTTCGCGCCGGCCTCACCTGGATATCGCTCACCCGGCACGCTCCGGTCCCGGGGCCGGGAGCCGCCGGACGCGCCGTCCCCCGCGGGCCGGAGCCGGTCCGCGCGGCTCCACCGGATGCCGGCTCCCGGACGGCCCGGCGTCCGGCCCTGCCCTCACCGACCCGGCCGGACACCGGCCGGCTCCCTTGCGCCACGGCTGTGAACCGCCCGGATACCCGGGTAGAACGACAGACGGCATCCCGTCCGACCGGCACCACGGCGGGATCGTCCACCCACCGACCAGGCGCCCCCGGGGAGAAGCAGAGCGAGGAGGGGCGATGACCTCCCTACCGTGGCCGAGCGACGAGGCCGAGCGGATCCGGGAACTGCAGGAGTCGCACGCCCTGGACGCCGCGCTGGAGGCGGACTACCGTGCCATCGCCGACGTGGCCGCCTACGTCTGCCGCGCCCCGATCGGCGTGGTCAACCTCATGGACGCCGGCTACCAGCACTTCAAGGGACGCCACGGCATCGACCTGACCGGTATCGGCCGCGGGCAGATGTCGTTCTGCTCCCACGCCATCCGCGGCCGCGACGTGCTGGAGGTCCACGACGCCCTGGCCGACGAGCGCTTCCGCCACGACCCGGCCGTCCAGGGCGAGCCGTACATGCGCTTCTACGCCGGCGCTCCCATCGTCACCAGCGGCGGCCACGCCCTGGGCGCCGTGTTCGTGGCCGACCACCGCCCCCGCCGGCTCCTCCCCGAGCAGCGCGGGATCCTGCCCACGCTGGCGGACGGCGTGGCGCACCTGGCCGAGCTGCACCGGCACAGCCGCCGCGCCCAGCTGGTCGAACACCGGTTGAAGGAACTGGAGGAGTTGAAGAACCAGTTCCTGCGCACCGTCAACCACGAGCTGCGCACCCCGCTGACCTCCATCCGCTCCTACCTGCAGCTCATCCAGGACGGCGGCCTGGATGAGACCACCGAGCAGCAGTTCCTGGCCGTCATCGACCGCAACAGCGCCCGTCTCGGCGAACTGCTGGACAGGCTGCTGCTGGTCGCCAGCCTCAACGCCCGGACCGTGCCCTTCACTCTGGCATCGGCCGACCTGGCCGACCTGGCCCGGCAGGCGGCCGCCGCCCTGGCCGAGCGGGCCCGAGCCGGGGGCCTGACCGTGACCGTGCACGCCCCCGTCCCGGTGCCGGTCCGCGCCGACGCCGCCCGCATGCGGCACGCGATCGAACAGCTCCTGGACAACGCCGTCAAGTTCACCCCGCCGGGCGGGCGCATCGACGTCATCGCGCACGTCGAACCCGCCCCGGCGGTGGAGGTGTGCGACACCGGCATCGGCATCGGCCCGGCCGAGATCGACCACGTCCGCGACGACTTCTACCGGGGCGCCCACGCCGAGGACCGCGCGATCGGCGGCAGCGGGCTCGGCCTGTCCATCGCGGAGAAGATCGCCCGCATGCACGGCGGCGGCATGCGGATCGACAGCCTGACCGGGCGCGGCACCCGGGTCCGGCTGACCCTGCCCGGCCCGGCCCCGTGCCCGTGACACCGCTCCGGCGGGAACCGCGCGGCGGGGCGCCGTCATACCCTCGGTCGCCGGTGCGGACGGCGGTCATGCCGTGTCAGTGAGGTCGGGCGGCGGCGATGACGCCGCGCACGGCCTGGTCGACGCGGCTCGCGGCGGCCTCGGGGTCGGGCCGGCCGGCGTCCAGCCAGGCGATGACCGCCTCGACGGTCAAGGTGGGGATCAGGTTCGCGGCCCAGTCCAGCCACGGCCCCGCCGGGATGGCTCTGGCCAGGTTGCGGTGGGCGACCTCGCGGGAGGCGGTGGTGATGGAGTCGGTCAGGTCGCGGAAGTCCGGCTCGCGGGCGGCGTGGCGGAACAGCAGCCGGAAACCGTCGGGATCGGCGGCGGCGGCGCGCAGCAGCGCGGGGATGGCGTCCCCGTCGAAGTCGTCGGCTCCGGTGGCCTCGGCCAGCCGCAGGCAGGCGCGGTCCAGCACGGCCCGGTACAGGTCGGCTTTGGACTCGAAGTGCCGGTACAGCATGGCCCGGGTGAGCCCGGCCTCGGCGGCGACGTCGTCCAGGCCGGTGGCGGCGTACCCGGCGCGGGCGAAGGCGCGGGTGGCGGCGTCGAGGATCTGCTCGCGGCGCTCGGTGCGGCGGAGCCGGCGTACCGGCGGCGGTCCGGCCGGTGCGAGGGCGTCGGCCCGGGGACCGCCGGGGTCGGGGGTGGTCATCTCCGCTCCTCCACTTGTAGAACAATGAGTATACAAGTAGCGTTTTATACAACGATGTATATAAAGCATGGTCTATTTGTGGAGGAGTCATGTCCGGACCCGCCCGACCGCCGTTCGAGCAGCTCCGCCCGACGCGGCCCGCCCGCTTCCCCGCGCTCGAGCTGGACCGCGCGGTGGAGGAGCCGGCCTTCGACCCGAACATGCCGACCGGCGGGCTGACCGCGCTTCCGGTCACCTGGTGACCTCCATGAGGACGAGTACCCGCAGGCCGGTCTTCGGCCGGGTCTATCCCCGGCTGGCCGCCGCCATGGACGAGGGCGGCATGGCCGAGCACCGCCGATCGCTGCTGGCGCCCCTGGCCGGGCGGGTGATCGAGGTCGGCGCGGGCCACGGGGCGAACTTCGCCCACTACCCGCCCGCCGTCACCGGCGTGCTCGCCGTCGAGCCGGAGTCCCGGTTGCGGAGGATCGCCCGCACGGCCGCCGCCGTGGCCCCGGTTCCCGTGGAGGTCACCGGGGCCGTGGCCGAGCGCCTGCCGATCGCCGACCGCAGCGCCGATGCGGTGGTGTTCTGCCTGGTGCTGTGCTCACTGCCGGAGGTCGATGCGGCGCTGGCCGAGGCGCGGCGGGTGCTCGGGCCGGGCGGGCGGCTGCGGTTCCTGGAGCACGGGCGCGCGGACTCCGTCGGCCTGGTGCGCCTGCAGCGGCTGCTGGACGCGACCGTGTGGCCGCGCCTGGCCGGCGGCTGCCACACCGGCCGCGACACCGTCGTCATGATCGAGCGGGCCGGGTTCACCATCACCGCGCTGGAGCGCTTCCTGCTGCCCGCGGCCCGCACCCCGTTCTCCTTCCACACGCGGGGAACCGCCGTGGCCGCCAACGGCCGCTGACCGGCATCCACCGCGCCGGTCCGTCGGCCAGGTGAACGCGTCAACCGGGTGGAAGGGCGGCCGGCTGCAGACTGCCGGTCCCGCTGCCGCCTGCCCCAGCCCCCAGATGGCCGGATACGAGGAGGCGGCGGCCGGAACGCCCGGGCCGGATCAGTCCCAGCGCAGCCGCTCTTCCAGCAGCGCCTGCTGGGCGGGGTTGGCGGTCAGCTCCAGCGCCCGCGCGTCCGACGTCCTGGCCTCGGCGTGGCGGCCCAGAGCCCGCAGCAGCTCGGCGCGGGTGGCGTGGAAGAGCGGATAGCGCTCCAGCGCCCCGCCGAGCCGTTCCAGCTCGGCCAGCGCCGCCCCGGGTCCGGCGGCGTAGCGCACCGCGACGGCCCGGTGCAGCCGGGTCACCGGGGACGGCGCCAGCGCCAGCAACATGTCGTACAGCACCGTGATCTGCCGCCAGTCTGTGCCGGCGAAGGTCTCGGCCTCGGCGTGGCAGGCGACGATCGCGGCCTGCAGCTGGTACGGCCCCGGCCGCCGGTGGGCGCGGGCGGTGCGGGTGAGCAGCGCGACGGCGTCCTCTACGGACGCCCGGTCCCACAGGGTGCGGTCCTGGTCGGCCAGGAGCACCAGGCGGCCCGCGGCGTCGAAACGGGCCGCGCCGCGCGCCCGGTGCAGCCGGATCAGCGCCAGCAGCCCGGCGGCCTCCGGCTCCTTCGGCATCAGGTTCACCAGCAGCGCGGCCAGCCACTCGGCGTCGGCGACCAGGTCGCGCGCCTGGGCGCGCTCGGCGGTGCTGGACAGATATCCCTCGTTGAACAGCAGGTAGACGACCGCCAGCACCTGCTCCAGCCGCCCGGGCAGCTCGTGCGCGGCCAGGACGCGGTACGGGATCCCGGCTTCGGCGATCTTCCGCTTGGCCCGGGTGATGCGCTGGGCCACCGTGGTCTCGGGCACCAGGAACGCCGCGGCGATCTGCGCGGTGCTCAGCCCGCACACCACCCGCAGGGTGAGGGCGATCTGCGCGGGGCGCGGCAGCGCCGGGTGGCAGCAGGTGAGGACCAGCCGCAGCCGGTCGTCCGGCTCGGCGGGCATCGGCCAGGTCAGCTGGGCGAGCTTGGCGCGGTGGGTCGACTCGCGGCGCAGCACGTCCAGGCCGCGCCGCCGGGCCACGGTGAACAACCAGGCGTCCGGCCGCTCCGGCACGCCCTCGACCGGCCAGCGGCGCAACGCCGTCTCGACCGCGTCCTGCACCAGGTCCTCCGCCGCGGAGAAGTCGCCCAGCAACGACATCAGGGACGCGGCCAGCCGGCCCGCGTGCTCGCGCACCACGCGGGCCAGCGCCTCGTGCGTCTGCGGCCCACCCGTGTGCCCGGGCCGCCCGGCCGTCCCACCGGTCATGAGGCGGGACGGATCTCCACCACCGGGCACGCCGGCCAGGATCTCGCCAGGGCCAGCGCCTCGTCCAGGTCGGCCACCTCGACCTCGGCGAACCCGCTGACCACCTCCTTGCCCTCCACGAACGGCCCGTCGGTGACGACCGGCTCGCCGCCGCCGTCCAGCCGCACCGTGGTGGCGGTGTGCACCGGGTACAGGTGGGTGTGGTGGGTGATCTTGTCGGCGTGCTCGGCGAACCAGCGGCCCACCGCCTCGTACGCCGCCTCCCGTTCGGCCTCGCCCATCGTCTCCAGGTCCCGGGCGAACTGCTCGGTCTCGACGAACATCAGCACGTACTTCATCCGTGGTCTCCTCTGGTCGAAGGGCTGGGACAGGGCCGGCATCAGGTGGCGGGCAGGGCTGCGTACAGGTCGATGCCGGTGCCGTCCGGACCGAGCGCGGACTCCGGCCCGCGCCGGGCGTGGAAGGCGAGGGCGGCCCGCTCACCGGCCTCACCGGCCTCACCGGAAAGACGATCGGCGACCGGGCCCACACGACACTCCGGTGAAGATCGTCGCACTCGGATCGCGCCGGGGTCCCCGGTGGTCCCGCTTGACCTTGACACAGTGACAAGGCCTTCACTGTCGCCGAGGAGGTGGTCCCGATGACCATGCGGAAACAGGACACGGACATGATCCGGCTGCTCCAGGAGCTGGAGGACGGCCGCTCGTCGGTGCGGCTGCGGGCGGCGATGGCGATCGGCACGGCCCCTGACCCGCGGTTCGTCGACAGGCTCATCGAGCGATGCGCGATCGAGCCCGAATTCTACGTGCGCGATATGCTGACGTGGGCGCTCACCCGCCACTCGGCGTCCATGACGGTCCCGGCGCTTCTCGGGGAACTCCGCTCGACGCGTGCGCAGGCACGGAGCCAGGCGCTGCACACACTGTCCAAGATCGGGGATCGGCGGGTGTGGCCGGCGATCACCTGGGCGCTGCTGTCCGACGCCGACGACGAGGTGGCACGGAGCGCCTGGCGGGCGGCGGTCGTGCTCGTGCCCGAAGGTGAGGAGCCCGGATTGGCCGCGATGTTGTCGAGACAGCTCGGGCGCGGCGGACGTGAGACGCAGCTGAGCCTCAGCCGGGCGCTGGTCGCGCTCGGCGAGGTGACCGTTCCCGTGCTGCGCGCCGCGATGACGGCTCTCGACCCGCGCGTGCGCGCGCACGCGATCGCCACGGAACGGCTGTTGCGCGACCCGGATGCCGGATTCGAGTTCGCGATCGGGGAGGCCAAGCGCGCCGTGGCCCTCGGCGGCACCGGTAAGGAGGAGTGACAGGCGGTGTTGATCGGTGAGGTGGCCCGGCGGTCCGGGGTCAGCGCCCGCATGCTCAGGCACTACGACTCGCTCGGCCTGGTACGGCCGACGGGCCGCAGCGGCGCGGGCTACCGGGAGTACTCCGGTGAGGACATCCGGCGGCTCCTCCACATCGAGAGCCTGCGGTCCCTGGGGTTGTCGCTGCGTGACGTCAAGCGCGCGCTCGATGACCCCGGATTCACGCCCTCGGAACTCGTCGACGACCTCATCCGCCGGACGCGGGAGCGCATCGCGGCCGAGACGGAGCTGCTCACGCGGCTGCGCCGGATCGACGCCGCCGAGCCCGCCGCCTGGGAGGACGTCCTGCAGACCGTCGCGCTCCTGCAGGCGCTGGGGTCGAAGAGCGCCGGCCGACGCCAGCGCGCGGCCCTGTCCTCACTCGAAGAGGCTCCGGCGCCGGTGGAGGCGCTGGTCGAGGCAGCGCTGAGCGAGACGGACCCGAACGTCGCCGGAGCCCTCCACTGGGCGCTGGCGCAGTCGGGCGAGGACGGCTCGGCGCTGCTGGCGGAGGGCCTCGGCTCGCCGGTGGCCGAGGTGCGCGAACGTGCCGTCCGGTCCATCGCCGAGATTCCGGGCGGCGAGGCGACCGCAGTGCTGCGGGACGCCCTCGCCAATCCCGACGTCGTGGTCCGCAGGTACGCGGCTCTGGCGCTCGGGGCACGTGGGGTGGCCGACACGGTCCCGACGCTCATCGACATCGTCGCCGAGGGGACGAACGACGTCGATGCCGCCGACGCCCTGGGCGTGCTGGCGAGCCGCCCCGCGCTGGCGGACCGGATCGCCGCCGGGCTCGTCGACCGCCTCGCCCACGGCGCCGTCGGACCGTCCGCACGCCTGCGGCTGACGCAGGCGCTCGCGGAGATCCCGGGAGCCACGGCGTCACGGGCCCTCGCGGAGCTCTCCCATGACGAGGACCGCGCCGTCGCGCTCACCGCGGCGTACATCCTCGGGATACGCGACGCCCGGTGACGGGTCGGGTGTCAGCCGGCCGGGTCGGGCAGCGCCTGGGGCGGTCGCCGGTGCCGGGCCCGGCGCGGCGGGTCGCCGCGGTCACGGCCGTGCTCGTGCCCGTGGTCGTGCCCGTGGTCGCGGTCATGATCGCGGTCGTGCTCATGGTCGTGGTCGGGACCGGTACGGCGGGCGCAGGCCAGCGCGGCCAGCGCGGTCGTGACCGGCACGGCCGCGATCAGCCCCAGGGTGCCCACCACACTGCGGACGATCTCCTGGGCGAGCACCGGGTTGGTCAGCACCTCGCCCAACGGCTGCTCGCCGACGCTGATCAGCAGCAGCAGCGGCAGTGACGCGCCCGCGTAGGCCAGCACGATCGTGTTGATCACCGAGGCGATGTGGGAGCGGCCGACCCGGGCCGCGGCCCGGTACAGCCGCGCGAACCCGTACCCCGGGTTGGCGCGGGCCAGTTCGGCGACGGTGGCGGCCTGGGTGACCGTGACGTCGTCCAGCACGCCCAGGGATCCGATGATGACGCTGGCCAGCAGCAGCCCTTGAGTGTTGATCCGGTGGCTGGTGTCCAGATAGAACGAGCTCTCGTCGGTGATGCCGTTCAGCTGCACCAGGCCGATGGCGGCGTAGGCCAGCACGCCGGTCAGGGTCAGGCTGGCCACGGTGCCCACGATCGCCACCGAGGTGGTGACGGTGAAACCGTGGGTGAGGTACAGCACGGCCAGCATGATCGCCGCCGCGCCGACGACGGCCACCAGCAGCGGCGGCTTGCCGGCCAGGATCGCCGGGATGACGAAGGCCAGCAGCAGCACGAAGGTGACGCCCAGGCCGATCAGGGCCATCACCCCGCGCCAGCGGCCGAACGCGACCACCGCCAGCGCGAAGGCGGCGCCGGCCAGCGCCAGCGGCGAGGAGCGGTCGTGGTCGGAGATCTGGTACGGCGGCACCTCCAGCTCGCTGTCGGGGGTGTGGATGAGCACCACGTCGTCACCGGCGGCGAAGCGCTGCGCGCCCGGGCCGCTGGGCAGCGGGGAGGTGACGCTCTGACCGGCCTGCGGGCCGCTGGTCAGCTGGACGCGGGCGTCCCCGCAGGTGGCCGGGTCCGGTGGCGGAGCCGGCTGCGTCTGCCCTTCGAGCGGCGGCTCCTCGGGGCAGGGGGTGAGGGTGACGGCGGTGATGGTCCCGTTCACCCGCTGCAGTGACGGCTGCTGCGCGGTGGAGACCTCCTCGGCCGGCCACAGCCAGACCAGCGCCGCCGCGGTGGCGACCGCCAGCGGGACGATCACCGCCAGGATCGCCCACACCGTCGCCCGAGAGGCGGCCGGGGCGGGGCCGTGCGAGCCGTGGGAATGGTTGGCGCCCATGGGCGAGGCTCTCCTTGAGCTTGTTCCGCTTCGACGGACACCTCTGATGTGACGGTCACGCCGGGAGAGCGATCCCGCTCCGCCGGTGGACGACTCAGGACACTAGCGGAGGCCGTCGCGCGTCGTGACAGGCCTGCCCCGTCCGCAGCAGGTCGCCCATCGGCTCATATCCCGGTCCCGGGTGCCGATGGAGCGGGCACAGCCCCGTGTGCTTCCGCTGCTCCCGCAGCTCACCGGTCTCGGACTGGAAAGGATCTGATCGTGACCGTACCCCCCCCGCCGACATCGCACGGCCCGTGGTGACCGTGCGCCGCGACCGCCTGCTGGGCTGGTTCGCCGACCGCCGCATGGCCACCAAGGTGTCGATCATCATGTTCCTGATGACCGCCATGGCGGGCACGATCGGCGTGTCCGGGCTGGCCCGCATGGCGGCGATGAACGACGACATGGGCAGCATGGCACAGAGCAACGACAAAGTCGCCCGGATCGGCGACGTCTGGAGCGCCATGGCCACCATGCACGAGCTGTCCACCGCGACGGCCGTGGATGGCGACCCCGAGGAGAAGAAGGAGCTCCCCTCGCAGGTGAGGCGGCTCACCGCGCAGGTGTCCGAGGCGTTCGAGGCGTACAAGGCCGTCGCGCCGGCCGACGTCACCGACGTGCAGGACAACATCGCCTCCTTCGAGGCGGCCTGACAGGAGTTCCAGGTCCTGCGGAGCTTCGGGCTGTTCGGTGAGGCGCTTCCGGCCGGCTACAGCCCCGCCGACATGAGCCGCTTCCCCGAGCTGTCCGGCCAGATCAACGCCTCCATGGCCGCCCTCAAGAAGCCGGAGCAGGACCACGCCGAGGAGACGGCCGCCGCCGGCGCCACCGGCTACGACGGCGCCCGCACCACGGTCCTGGTGCTGCTCGGCGTCGGCCTGGTGCTCTCGACGAGCCTCTCCCTGCTGATGACCAGCCAGATGACGCGCTCGCTGCGCCCGGTCCTGCGTGTGCTGGGCAGGATGGCCGAGGGCGATCTGACGCAGACCGCCGAGGTGACCTCCCGCGACGAGAACGGCCAGATGGCCGTGGCGGTCAACCGGGCCGGCGGCTCGATCCGGCAGGCCATCGAGGTGCTGGCCACCAGCGCCGACACGCTGACGGTCAGCTCCGGCGAGCTGACCGCCGTCAGCGATCGCATCGCCTCCAGCGCCGACGAGGCCTCCGCGCAGGCCGAGAACGTCGCCGCCGCTGCGAGCCAGGTCTCGCAGAACGTGCAGACGGTCGCCGCGGGCAGCGAGGAGATGGGCGCCTCCATCCGGGAGATCGCGCACAACGCCAACGAGGGGGCCAAGGTCGCCTCCCAGGCGGTGGCGGTCGCCGCCTCCACCAACGACACCGTCGCCAAGCTCGGCGCCTCCAGCGCGGAGATCGGCTCGGTCATCAAGACCATCACCTCGATCGCCGAGCAGACCAACCTGCTGGCCCTCAACGCCACCATCGAGGCGGCGCGGGCCGGGGACGCGGGCAAGGGCTTCGCGGTCGTCGCCGGGGAGGTCAAGGACCTGGCGCAGGAGACCGCCAAGGCGACCGAGGACATCTCCAAGCGGGTCGAGGCCATCCAGCTCGACACCGAGAGCGCGGTCGCGGCGATCGCCGAGATCTCCGAGATCATCGGGAAGATCAACGACTACCAGCTGACCATCGCCAGCGCGGTGGAGGAGCAGTCCGCCACCACCAACGAGATGAACCGCAACGTCGGCGAGGCCGCGCGGGGCAGCTCCGGCATCGCGGCCAACATCGCGGTGCTGGCCGACGCCGCGCAGGTGACGGCCGAGGGCGTCACCGAGAGCCGGCGGGCCGCGGCCGACCTGGCCGAGCTGTCGGACCGGCTGCACCGGCTGGTGGCCGGCTTCCGCTACTGAGGAACGAGGCTCGGCCGGCTCCCTGAACGCGTCCGGTGGCCTTCCGGCGCCGGGCGCGGCGCCGCGGTCATTCCCCCGCGGCGCCGGGGGCGGTCTCGTCCAGCACGCGCTGGGCGACGGCGAAGGCCGCGTTGGCGGCGGGTACCCCGCAGTAGACCGCGGTCTGCAGCAGCACCTCGCCGATCTCGTCGGGCGACAGGCCGTTGCGCAGCGCCGCGCGCACGTGCATGGCCAGCTCCTCCAGATGGCCGCGGGCCACCAGCGCGGTCAGCGTGACACAGCTGCGCGTCCGGCGGTCCAGGCCCGGCCGGGTCCAGATCTCACCCCACGCGTAGCGGGTGATCAGGTCCTGGAAGTCGCGGGTGAAGGCCGTGGTCCGGGCGATCGCCCGGTCCACGTGGTCGTCGCCGAGCACCTCGCGCCGGACGGCCGTCCCCTCCGGCGCGGGCAGGTGCGCGAGCAGGGCGGCGGTGACCGGCTCCGGCCGGTCGACGCCCGCCAGGTGGGCGGCTCCGGGGACCTCCACCAGGGTGGCCCCGGGGATGCCGTCGGCGAGCAGCCGGGCGTGCGCGGGCGGCGTCGCGGCGTCCTCGCGCCCGGCCAGGACCAGCGTCGGGACGGCGATCCGCGCGAGGGAGCCGCGCAGGTCGTAGCCGGCCAGGGCGTCGCAGCAGGCGGCGTACCCGGCCGGGTCGGCGGCGGCGAGGTCGTCGAGGAGCGGCTGCCGTACGGGACCGGCGAACCACCGCCGGGCGGCGGCCTCCACCAGCGGCCCCGTCCCCGCGGCGCGGACCGCCCCGGCCCGCTCCCGCCACGCCCGCGGCTCGCCGAAGCGGGCGGAGGAGCAGACCATCGCCAGGGAGCGCACCCGCCCGGGATGCCATACGGCCAGGGTCGCGCCGAGCGCACCGCCGATGGAGATCCCCGCGTAGTGGAAGGAGGTGAGGCCGCAGGCGTCGGCAGTCTCCAGCACGAGGCCGGCGAGGTCCTCCATCGTCCGCACGCCGCAGGCGCCCGGAGCGGATCCGCCGTGGCCGGGCAGGTCGAAGCGGACGACGCGGAAGCGGCGGGCCAGGGCGGGCAGCTGCGGTTCCCAGACCCGCAGCGAGGTGCCGAGCGAGGGCCCGAGGACGAGCGGCTCGCCCTGCTCGGGGCCGTCGATCCGGTGGTGCAGCGCCGTCATCCCTCCTCCTCGAGCGCCCTGCCGGCCAGGGCGGCGCCCGGACCCGCCGATCCCGCGACGCCGGGGTCATCCGAAGTCAAGGAAGACCGTCTCCTTCTCACCCTGCAGGTGGACGTCGAACCGGTACACGCCCTCGCGCTCCCGCTCGGCCAGGAGCGTGCGCCCGCGACCGGCGGGCAACGTGTCGAGGAAGGGGTCGTGCGCCAGGTAGATCCGGGTGAACAGGTGGTGCAGCAGGCCGCGGGCGAAGACGCAGACGCTGAGGTAGCCGTTTCCCGGAGGGAGCGTGCGCAGTACCCAGCGGCCGTCGGCGTCGGTGGCGACCCGGCCGAAGCCGGTGAAGTCGACCCCGTTCCTGCCGATGACCTCGCCGGTCACCGGGTCGCGGCGCAGGCTGCCCGGCGCACCCACGAGCCTCCCGGCGGGGTCGGCCTGCCAGAACTCCAGCAGCGCGTCGGGCACCGCGTCGCCCGCGCCGTCGTGCACGCGGCCGTGCACGGTGATCGCGGCCGGGTCGCCGGCCGGGGCGAGGTCGCCGCCGCCGGGGAAGGGCAGCGCGTAACCGTAGAACGGCCCGACGGTCTGCGAGGGGGTGGGACCGGTGCCGCGGCCCTCAGCGAACCGGTCACGGTTCGACGCCGACGCGGAGGATGTCATCGGCCCTCCTCCGTCCAGGTCGCGGCGGGGCCGTCCAGCACGATGTCCCAGCGGTAGCCGAGCGACCACTCCGGCACCGACAGGTCGTGCGCGTAGGCGGCGACCAGCCGCTGCCGGGCCCGGTCGTCGGTGACCGACTGCAGGATCGGGTCGTAGGGGAAGAGCGGGTCGCCCGGGAAGTACATCTGGGTGACCAGGCGCTGGGTGAAGGCCGTGCCGAACAGCGAGAAGTGGATGTGCGCGGGCCGCCACGCGTTGACGTGGTTGCGCCAGGGGTAGGCGCCCGGCTTGATCGTGGTGAAGGTGTACTCGCCGTCGTCGCCGGTCAGGCAGCGGCCGACCCCGGTGAAGTTCGGGTCCAGCGGCGCGGGGTGGTCGTCGCGCTGGTGGAGGTAGCGGCCGGAGGCGTTGGCCTGCCAGATCTCCACGAGCTGCCCGCGGACCGGGCGGCCGTGGCGGTCGGTGACCCGGCCGCGCACGGTGATGCGCTCGCCCAGCGGCTCGCCGGGGTGCTGGCGGGTCAGGTCGTTGTCCAGGGCGGTCACGTCGGTGACGCCGAAGACCGGCCCGGTCAGCTCGGCGGCCTCGGGGTCGGTCACCGCGACCAGAGGCTGCTCCGGGTGGCGCAGCAGGGTGCTGCGGTAGGGGGCGTAGTCGCGCGCGGGGTGGTCGCCGGGTGCGGCAGCGGCGTGCCGTTCGGCGATCTCCCGGTCGATGTCGGCCTGGGTGAGGGACATGGAGCGGTTACCTTTCGAGGATGACGGCCGGGCCGCGGGGGGCATGCCCGCGAGCGCCCCGCCGTACCGGCCGATCCGCCGCGCCCACCGGGCAAGCTGTTCGCCTGGTGAACTTCCGTTCGCTAACGTGGAGACGAGTATCCGTAGCGGGGACGCTCCTGTCAAAGATCTTTCGCTGGTCTCCGCTGAGCGAGGAGCACCGATGGAAGCGGCCGGAACCCTGGAGCGCGGCCTGGCCGTGCTGCGCGCGCTGTCCGCCGGGCCCCGGCGGATGCGCGCCACCGACCTGGTCCGCGCCACCGGTCTGGCCCGATCAGTGGTCGACCGCGTCGTGGCCACCCTCCTGCGCCTGGGCTACCTGCGGGCCGAGGGCCGCGACCTGCTGCCCGCCCCTCCCCTGGCGGAGCTCGGCGCGGCCTACCTGGCCTGCACCGGGCTGCCCCGGGCGCTCGATCCGCACGCCCGGCGGCTCGCCGACGAGCTGGACGAGTCGGTCTCGCTGGCCGTGCCGGACGGGGAGGACGTCCGGTTCATCGCCCAGTTCCCCCGGCGGCGCACCCTGTCGATCACCTTCCGGGTCGGGGACACGCTCCCCGCCGACCGCTGCGCCGCCGGGCTGGCCCTGCGCGACCCCGCGGCGCCGTGCGCCGAGGACGACCAGCTCGTCGAGCCGGGCCTGGTCGCGGTCGCCCTGCCGGTGCACGCCCCGGACGGCAGAGCCGTCTGCGCGGCCAGTGTGGTCAGCCACACCAGCAGGCACGACATCGCGGGCCTGCGCGAGCACGCGCTGCCCCGGCTGCGCGCGACGGTCGCGGCGATGGAGGCGACCCTGCGGCAGGGCCCGCCCGCTCCCCGCTCCACCGGAGCCGCGACCCCCTCACGGACCGTCGGCTCCTCACGGGCCGTGGACCCCTCACGGGCCGTGGACCCCTCACGGGCCGTGGACCCCTCACGGACCGTGAAGGCGGAACTGGGCGCGGAGTACCTCCAGTCGCTGGCCCGTGGCCTGGCCGTACTGGTCGCGCTCGGCTCGGCGCCCGGCGGGCTCACCCTCGCCGACGCCGCCCGGGCCACCGGCCTGCCCCGCGCCACCGTACGGCGCGCGGTCCGATCGCTGGAGCAGCAGGGATACGCGGCGGCCGAGGGCACCCGGTTCGTCCTGCTCCCCCGGGTGCTGGAGCTCGGCTACGCCCACCTGTCGGGGCTGACCTTCCAGCAGATCGTCCAGCCGCATCTGGCGGACCTGGTGGCCAGGGTCCGCGAGTCGGCCTCGGTCGCCGTGCTCTCCGGCGGCGACGTCGTCCACGTGGTGCGCGTGCCCACGGCAGGCATCATGAGCGTCGACATCACCGTCGGCACCCGCTTCCCCGCCCACGCCACCTCCACGGGCCGCGTCCTGCTGGCCGGCCTGCCCGAGGAGCGCCTGGCGGAGATCACCCCCCGGCCGCCGGCCCGCCGCGCGGCCGCCTCCCCGGCCGAACCGGCCGCGCCGGCCGACGCCGTACGGCAGGCGGCCCGCGACGGCTACGCCCTGGTCGACCAGGAGTTGGAGGAGGGTGTGCGCTCCATCGCCGTGCCCGTCCGCGACCGCACCGGCCGCACCGTCGCGGCCCTCGGCGTCGCCACCCACGCCGGCCGCGCCACCCCCGGCGACCTGGTCCGCGACGTCCTCCCCGCCCTCACCGGAACGGCCTCCCGGATCGAGGCGGACCTCCGCCACGTCCCCGCGGCCCCGTGAGGGCCGCACCCGCTCCGGCCGGGCCGCACCGCGGACCTCCCACCGGCGCCGGTACGGTTCCAGCTCGTCGGCGCCGGCCGCGGTGGTCGATGCCTTCTCAGGGACCCGGCCGCGGGCGGGGAAGGGTGAGGGGGAAGGTCGAGCCCCCACCCGGAGCGCGTCCGGGCGGACATCGTCCGCACCGCCTGGGTGACGATCTCGCCCACCGCCACCGGGGCGGGGGTGATGCTCAGCTCGCCACCGGTGGTGACCGCCGGCAGGTCCTCGACCAGCCGCTGCAGCCGCGTGGCGGTGTGGGTCATGGCACCGTCCGGCAGCGCCGGCAGCGGTGCTTCCCGTCCCCGGTCCGGCACGGTCGCCCCCGCCTCCTGACCGCCACGCACCTCGGGAGGTGACCGGCCTCCGGTGACTTCATGTTACGGACAGAGTTCAGGCTGCTCACCGGCGGCAGGGGTCATCGCAGCCGGTGTCGCAGGGCCGGAGCCAGTTCGGTGGTGGTCAGCAGGAAGGCGACGACGTAGTCGACGAGATGGTCGCGCCCGATCTCCAGGTCGCCGCGGAACCAGCTGGTCAGCAGGTCCCACAGGCCGGCGGTGACGGTCAGGGCGGTCAGGTGGAGATCGGTGGCGGACAGGGGGACCTCGTCCAGCAGTTCGTGGACCTGGGCGGTGAAGATGGCCGCCAGACTCTGGACGAGGTGGCGGCGGCGCTGCAGCAGCGGATGGGCCGAGAACTCGTGGGCCAGAATGCGGCCCCGGCGCGGGTCGGCGGACAGGAAGTCCACGATGGCCTCCACCACCGCGCGGGCGCGGGCGCGCAGGCGCGGGGGGGCGGCCGCGGCCGCGGCGAGGATCGCCGCGGTGCCCTGGGCGGCCTGGTCGTCGACGACGGCCAGCAGCAGGGCGTCCAGGTCGGTGAAGCTCTCGTAGAAGTAGCGGTCGTTCAGACCGGCCTGCCTGCACACGCCTCGCACGGTCGCGGTGGCCCAGCCGTGGCGGCCCAGCACTTCCAGGCCGGCCTCCAGCAGCGCGGCGCGGCGCCGAGCCCGGCGTTGTTCGGCCGGCATCCCGCGGTAGGGGCGCGCGGAGGGGGTCGAGGAGGTCACGGCATCCGATTGTGCCGTAGCCCTTGACACTTCCACAGAATTTGGTGATGTTTGACACCAGAATTTCTGGTGTCGTCTATCACCAGAAGCATGGTCCTCCGCCCGCGCAGGGAAAGGCGGTCACCCGTGACCACGCAAGAGCCGGCGCCCTCCTCCCCTCTCCCGTCCCTTCTCACGCTGGACGCCATCGACCTGAGCGACCTGAGGTTCTGGGCCCGGCCACCGGCCGAGCGCGCCCGGGCCTTCGCCCTGCTGCGCGCCCAGCCGCACCCGCTGTACTTCCGGTTGCCGAAGGTTCCCTTCCTGCGGCGTGATCCCGGCTACTGGGCACTGGTCCGGCACGCCGACGTGGTGGAGGCCGGCCGCCGCCCCGAGGTCTTCAGCAGCGAGCCCAGCGCCACCAGCCCCACCGACATGCCCGGCTGGATGCGCGGATACTTCACCTCGATGATCGACATGGACGACCCCCGGCACGCCAAGATCCGCCGGGTCGTCTCCCGGGCGTTCACCCCCAGGATGCTGGCCGGAGCGGAGGAGGACATCGCACGGCGGGCCGCGCGGATCGTCGACGAGCTGATCGCGGCGGGTCCCGGCGACTTCGTGGCCCAGGTGGCGACGCGACTGCCGGTCGAGGTGATCTGCGACATGCTCGGCATCCCGCCCCGCCACCGCGCGCGGGTGGTGAAGCTGACCAACATCGTGGTCGGCTACACCGATCCCGAGTACGTCGGCGCGACAGCGGATTACACCGGCGGCGAGGTGAGGGTCTCGCCACTGCGCACGATCCGCGCGCTGACCACGGTGGCGCTGGCCGGGTGGCGGCTGCACCGGCTGGCCGCCCGGCTCGGCCGCCGGCGCCGGAACGCGCCGACCGGCGACCTGACCTCCGCGCTGGTCAACGCCAACATCGACGGGGAACGGCTGAGCCCGCGCGAGTTCGCCGCGTTCTTCCTGCTGCTGGTGGTGGCCGGCAACGAGACCACCCGCACCGCGATCGCCCACGGCCTGAAGCTGTTCACCGACCACCCCGGCCAGCGGCGCCTGCTGCTGGCCGACTTCGAGGGCCGCATCCCCGGCGCCGTGGAGGAGATCGTGCGCCACAGCAGCCCCGTCATCTTCATGCGCCGCAACCTCACCCGCGACATCGAGATCAACGGCCACCGCTACCGGGCCGGGGACAAGGTGATGCTGTTCTACGCCTCCGCCAACCGCGACGAGGCCGTCTTCACCGACCCCGACGCCTTCGACATCACCCGCTCCCCCAACCCGCACGTCGGTTTCGGCGGGCCGGGACCGCACTTCTGCCTGGGCGCGCACCTGGCCCGCCGGGAGATCACCGTGATGTTCCGCGAGCTTTTCACCCGCCTGCCCGACATCACCGCCGGGGAGCCCGACCGGCTGCTGTCCAGCTTCGTCAACGGCTGCAAACGCCTGCCGTGCGCCTTCACCGTCCCGGGGACCGCCCCGGACGAGGGCTCGTCCGGTGACCGTTGACGCCCCGGCGCCGGCGCGGATCCCCGGCGCGGAACGGCACCGGATGGAGAACGACGATCACCTGGGCTTCCGGCCCGGCCCGGGAGCCGATCCGGCGCAGGCCGCGGCGCGCGCCTTCCTCCGGCGGCACATGCCGGGCGGGTGAGCACCGGCGAGGACACGCCGGGCGGGGCCGCGGG
>NZ_JBHSBM010000016.1:74708-184680 GCF_042650625.1 Planomonospora corallina | reverse complement strand
CGGATCGTCGAGGACGAAGCCGGAGCCTTCCCTGCGGACGGTCCCGGAGCGGGCCAGGTGGGTGGCGAGGAGGACGCCGGAGCGGTCGGCGAGGTCGTCGAGCACGCGGCGGCGGGTCTCCGCGGCGAGGACGGGATCGTCGCAGAGGGACGAGGAGACGTCCGGGCGGAGCAGTTGCAGCGGGTGGTGGACCAGGTCTCCCGCGATCGTCGCGGTCCGGCCGCTGTCGGTGATCTCCACCACGAGGTGGCCGGGGCTGTGACCGGGGGCGGGCAGCAGCCGTACGCCGTCGTCGATCCGGTGGACTCCGGTGACCAGGTCCAGCAGCCCGGCCTCCCGCACGGGCAGGAGGCACTCGCCGATCCGTTCGGAGTGCCGGGCACGGCCGGCCGCGAAGTGCTCGTACTCCGCCTCGGCCAGCAGGTGGCGAGCGCGGGGGAAGGCCGGCCTCAGGTCGTCGGTGGTGTGCCAGCCGACGTGGTCGTGGTGGAGGTGGGTGGTCACCACGACGTCCACGGACCCGGGTTCGACGCCGGCCTCGGCGAGGGTGGCCATCCAGCGGGAGGTGAAGCCGGGGAAGGGGCCTCGCCTTCCCCCCTTGTGCCCGCCGAGGCAGGTGTCGACCAGGATCGTGGTCCCGGCGCCCAGGACGGCGAAGCCGGTGACGACCATCGGCTCGCGCATGCCGTCCATCGCGAGCAGCCGTTCCAGGTCGGCGGGCGGCAGGCCGGGGAAGAGGCGCTCGGGCGGCAGGACGTGCCCGGCCGCGTCGATCAGCGGGACGACGGTGCGCCGCCCGACGGTGACGGGCGGCGGCTGGGGCGGGACGTGCAGGCGCACGGGCTGCTCCTGGCGTGAGGGGGCTGCGGGCCGGACGGGGATGTCCGAGAAGGAGTACCGCCGGTCAGGACCGCCCGGCAACCGTCAGACGGGGTGCGGATGTCCGGAACCGCACACGTCACGGCCGCCTGTCCGGGATCGGCCCGGCACCGCCCGGGACCCGCCGGCCCGTCGTGTGAACGCCTTCCAGCGCCGCCGTGACGCCCTGGGTCAGTACCGTGCGGAAGACGGTGTCCATCCGCTCGGGCGTCTCGGTCATGCCGTCCTCCACCCAGCGGGTGAGCAGGGCCATGAACGCGCCGGCGGCGCAGGTGACGGCGAGGTCCAGGTCGGCGGGAGGCCGGGCGGCCGGCGGCAGGGCGGCCAGCAGCTCGGCGCGGACGACCGACGACAGGACGTGCCGGATGCGGGCGTGCACGGCCGCTCCGCCGCGCGGCCCCAGGAGGGCGCGGACCAGGTGACGCTGCTCGTCGATGTGCTCCAGCAACGGGCGGCTGAAGGCGAACGGCGTCCGCGGGGTCCTCTCAGGCGTCGCCTGGCGGGTCCCCAGGCGGTCGACGAGCTCGTCGATCGCGCCGAACAGGACGTCCTGCTTGCCGGTGAAGTGGGAGTAGAAGGTCGAGCGGCCGATGTCGGCGCGTTCGATCAGGTCCGTGACGGTGACGGCGTCGTAGCCCTTCTCCACGATCGCGTCGACCAGGGCGTCCTGTACGGCTTGCCGGGTGCGCCGCACCCGGCGGTCGGATCGGTTCACGGAGGGTCTCCGTCTCGTGGGCGGGGGTCGGCGGTGACGGGTACGAGTCTCGCCCGCGGGTGTTCTCGCCGTTTCACCGGGTCGCGGTCATGACGAGGCCGGTGCCGCCGGGCCGGACGCCAGGGCCGCCTGCACGATGCGGATCGCCTCGGCCGCGTCGATGCCGACGCTGGCGATCACGGCCGCGTAGTCGGCGGCGGCCTGCCGGGCCCGCTCCCGGCCCTCCTCGCCGGAGGCCGACACGAACGAGCCCGCCCGCCCGCGCGTCTCGATCAGCCCCGCCTCCTCCAGCTCCCGGTAGGCCCGGCCGACCGTGTTGACGGCCAGGCCGAGGTCGGCCGCGAGGCGGCGGATGGTCGGCAGCCGGGCGCCCACGGCCAGCGTGCGGTCCTGGATCTGCCGGGCGAGCTGGGCCCGCAGCTGCTCGAACGGCGGCACCGGCGAGGCCGCGTCGATGACGATCATCGGGCGCTCACGGCCCGCCGGGCCACCGCCGCGCACGACGGCGTCCTGGCACGGAGCGCGACGCACGCGGCCAGGCTCAGGACCAGGTAGGCGGCCGCGGCGACACCCCACCAGCCGGGCGCGGTGCCGAACAGCACCACCGGCAGCGACCACTGCACGCCCGGCGTGGTGAGCTCGCGGGCGTCCTCGACGCGCATGATGACGTCGGCGGTCAGCGACTCCTCGTCCTCCGCCACGACCGGGTGCCTGAGCAGGTGACGCAGCTGCAGGGCGGTGACGGCCGTCGCACCGGTCAGGCCGATCAGCACGACGACGGCCAGCTGCCGCACGGTGGGCTCGGGAACGGCCAGGCCGTGCGCGGCCAGCCACTCGCGTGCCGGTCGCAGATCGGCCTCACGTGCCGGCGGGCCGGTGGCCGGTGACGGTCCGCGGGCCATGGCGCCTCCTTTGTCGCAAGCTTTGTATCAATACGGTGCGTCATGACTTGCGACAAAGTCAACGCCCCGCGGGCGCGCTCCTCCGGCGCCTGCCGCGTCCGCCCTCGCTTCGGGGCCGGGACCACGCCTGGGAGAAGACACCCGAGGGTGGCTCATAGACGAATATTCTGGTACGCATGCGCTCATGGATGTGCTAAGGACTCCCGACGAGCGTTTCGCCGACCTGCCCGACTTCCCCTACCCACCCCGCCACGTCGACCTGCCCGACGGTCTCCGCATGGCCTACGTCGACGAGGGCGAGGGCCCCGTCGTCCTGCTCCTGCACGGCGAGCCGTCGTGGTCCTTCCTGTACCGGCACGTCATCCGAGTGCTCGTGGACGGCGGCTGCCGCGCCGTGGCCCCCGACCTGATCGGCTTCGGCCGCTCCGACAAGCCGGCCGCGGTCGCCGACCACACCTACGCCCGCCACATCGCCTGGACCGCCGCGTTCGTCGACGCCCTCGGCCTGAAGGACGTCACGCTCGTCGGCCAGGACTGGGGCGGCCTCATCGGCCTGCGCCTGGCCGTCGCCGACCCCGGCCGCTACGCGCGGATCGTGGCCGCCAACACCGGCCTGCCGACCGGCGACTTCCCGATGCCGGAGACCTGGCTGCGCTTCCGGGAGGCCGTACGCGGCGCGGGAGCGGACTTCGACGTGCCGCGCGGCATCCAGTCGGGCTGCACGAGCACGCTGCCGCCCGAGGTCCTGGCCGCCTACGACGCACCCTTCCCCGACGCCGCGCACAAGGCGGGCCCGCGGGCCATGCCGGGCCTGGTGCCCGCCGAGCCGGACGACGTCGAGGCCCAGCCGAACCGCGACGCCTGGGACGTCCTGCGCACCTGGAGCAAACCCTTCCTCGTCGCCTTCAGCGACCGCGACCCGATCACCGGCCCCATGGCCGGGCTGTTCCGGAGTCTCGTGCCGGGCGCGCACGGGATCGACCATCCGGTGCTGGAGGGCGCGGGCCACTTCCTGCAGGAGGACGCCGGCGAGCGCCTCGGCCGCGAGATCGTGCGCTTCGTCTCGCGCTGAGAGTCCTCGGAGGACGGCGCGGCACCTCCGTCCCGCCGCCTGCCCCGGCCGGTCAGCTTGCCGGGTAGCCGTCGTCCAGACACGCCACCGCGCCGTCGGCCGCCGCCCGCAGGGCCGCGGCGACGCGCCGGGCCAGCGGGGCGGGCACCAGCGACGGTATCCGGTCCGGGTCGGCGAACATCCAACCGGCCAGCTCGTCGGCGGGCAGCCGGATCGCGGCGATCTCCTCGGCGGTCAGGACGCCGCCGTCGTAGACGAGGATCATCCCGTCCGGCCAGCCGGGCCGCGGCGGGATCCAGTCCGCCGCCAGCAGGCGCCCGGCCGGCAGGTCCAGGCCGAGCTCCTCGGCCAGCTCACGGCGGCACGCCGAGGTGGGGGACTCGCCGGGTTCGACGACGCCGCCGGGCACGTCCCACTGCGGTTTGTAGACCGGGTCGACCAGCAGCACCGCGCCCGCCGCGTCGCGTATCAGCGCGCCGGCGGCCATCCACTTGCGTCCCAGCGATGCGGCGTACGGATCGAGCGGTGCCGCGGGCGAGTCCTGCGTCGTCATGGCCGTGACGGTAGCGCACCGTCGTGGCGCGGCCGGCCGGGAACGGGCGGACGCGCGCACCGGCCGGGCCGCCCCGTACCGGCCCGTGAGGAGCATCAGCGGATTCCCTCGCGGGATTCCGGGCCGGGGGGATCCTCCCCGGCGGAAGGGCGCCGCGCCCCGGTCAGCAGGCGCAGCTCGTCACGGACGATCGCGCGGATGCCCTGCGGGGTGAAGTCGTGCGGGTAGGTCGCCGTCTGCAGCGTCAGGCCGTCCATGAACACGTGGAGCCGCACGGCCTGCCGTTCCAGGCCGGCGTCGGCGAGCTCCTGCCCGAGCTCGGGCGGCGGCGCGGCGTGGCAGGAGGCGACCGCGAGGCGGCAGATGTGGCGTTCACCCGTCCAGCCGGTGCCGTGCAGCTCCGCCAGGGACTCGTCGACGCGTGAGCGCACCAGGCACGCCAGCCACACGTCGACTTCGACGCGGCGGTCGTCGTCCAGCGGGAGGAGCTCCTCGAGCATGAGCTGGGCGCGCTCCAGCCCCGGCAGGTCCGCGTGCAGATGCCCGGCGATGCGCGCGGCGACGTTCCTGCCGATCGCGTGCGCGGCGAAGGCGAGCAGGCCGCGCTGGTTGTCGAAGTAGTGGCGCAGCCCGCCGACCGAGACGCCCGCCGCCTCGGCGACCTTGCGGACCGTGGCGCCCTCGATGCCTTCCCGGCTGATGACCTCCCATACGGCGCGGACGAGCTCGTCACGTCGCCGTGCATGATCGACGATCTTCGGCATGCCCTTATTATCGCACGCTTGTATGGTTTCCTATAAAGTACAACTGTGCTGAATAAGACGTCGCAGCGGACGCCGTACCCCCGGATGCCGAGCCTGGGCGTGCTGATCGCCGGCCTGGCCGCGCTCTCCGGATCAGCGCTGTGGCTGGCGCTGACCGCCGGCGGCGAGATCCGCTACACGGCCGACCACGCCGACACCAGGCCCATGTGGCACGTCTGGATCCCCGCCCTCGTCGGCCTGGTGCTCACCCGGCTGATGCCGTCGCCGCCCCGGGCGGCCCCCGTGGACGGCGCACCGGCGACGCGGCGGCTCCACCTGCAAGCAGGCGTCCTCCTGGCCTCGGCCGTGCTGTTCGCGGTGGCGCTGCGGCTGGTGACGGACAGCGGCCGTGGCGCCGAGCCCGCGCACACCGTCTTGAAGCTCGTCCTGCTGCTGGCCGTACCGGCGCTGCTGTTCCGGCTGTCGCGCCACGGCGCCGCCCATCCGGAGGCGGTGCGCGAGCGGGCCGAGGCATGGCACCGCTACGGGCCGGCGGTGCCGGTGGCGGCCTGGGTCGTCCTCTACCACGCCGGCCCGTTCGCCCGGCCGTCCGGCGGCGAGTGGGCGGCGGGCCTCGGCCCCGCCGCGCTGCTGATCGCCATGATCGTGGTATTCGCCGTCAACGCCCTGCTCGAAGAGGTCTTCTACCGGCGGTGGCTCCAGACCCGGTGGGAGCACGTCATCGGCCGCTGGCCCGCCATCGTGCTGGCGAGCCTGCCCTTCGCGGCCTGGCACGTCGGCATCCACGGCACCGGCCACCTGCTCACCGATCTCGCCTCGGTCCTCGTCCACCAGGGGGTGCAGGGCCTGTTCCTCGGCTACCTGTGGAGCCGGTACCGGCTGATGTGGCCCATCCTCACCGTCCACGGCGCGATCAACGCTGGTCCCGTCCTGCTGGGCATGCTGTAGCACCTGCCGCCTTCCGGCGGACGGAGCGGAAACGGCCTGCTACCGCCCGGCAGCAGGCCTGCGCGGCTTCCTCCGCCGCTCCCGCAGGACCGGCTGCCGGGTCAGACCCCGGATCGGCACCCTTGGGCCCTTGACCGCCGTGGCGGCGGCCAGGGAGATCACGCAGAGCACCATGGTGCGGGCTCCGACGGGCAGGGGCGGGGCTTGACTCCGAAGCCCCACCCCTCCCCGGGAAACCTGTCAAGCGGGTCAGCCGGCGTTGTGCTCGACGGCGACGTCGAGGACCCAGGTGACGCCGAAACGGTCCCTGAGCATGCCGTAGAGCGGGGTCCGACCGGCCGGGCCGAGGTCCTCGATGACGGTGGCGCCGTCGCACAGGCCCTTCCAGTAGGTGGTGATCTCGTCGGCGTCCCCGCCGCGGACGGAGACGAAGAACGCCCGGTCCCCGGCGTCGCAGGTCTGGTTCCCGCGCACGTCGTAGGCCATTGGCTCTGCTGTCGCTGCTGCAGACCCGCCGCGACTGGCCCGGCACGGTGCTGGCCGACCGCCTCGGCCTCAGCCTGCGCACCGTGCGACGCGACGTCGACCGGCTCCGCGAGCTCGGCCACCCCATCACCGCCGTCAAAGGTCCCGACGGCGGCATCGAGGTCGTCGGGCCCCGCGAACTCACGCAGGCCTTCGCGCACCTGGCCCGCCGATTCACCGAGGCCGCGGCCGGACCCACCGAGTAGCCGGCGGGCGCCGGACAGGCCGCCGGGGTACGGTCGCCGCCGGTCATGTCTCCGGCGTAACGCCCTCCTGACGGCCTGAGCGCCCGGTCCGGCGCGCCGGCCGTGCAGTCCCCGTTCCTCGTCCCGCGGGGAGCCCCGGACCCGGCACCTGCCCGGAAACACGGTCACGACCTGCGACTCCGGCGGGCTGACATCATGGGGGTATGCGGCAGATCCCTGGTGAGCGGTCCGGCGGCGCCCTCGACGGCGCGGCGGGCGGGCCGCCTGACCGTGCTTCCACGGTTCCTCGGGCGGTGGTCGTCGAGGACGAGGAGCCGCTCGCCGCGGTCCTGGGCAGCTACCTGGAGAAGAACGGCTTCGAGGTCTCCTTGGTCCATGACGGGCGGCAGGCCGTGGACACCGTGCGCCGGGCCGACCCGGACGTCGTCGTGCTGGACCTCGGCCTGCCGGGGCTGGACGGCGTCGAGGTCTGCCGGCGGGTGCGCGCCTTCTCCGACGCCTACGTCGTCATGCTGACCGCGCGCAGCGAGGAGGTCGACACGCTCATCGGCCTGTCGGCCGGCGCGGACGACTACATGACCAAGCCGTTCAGCCCGCGCGAGCTGATCGCCCGCGTCCAGGCGATGCTGCGCCGTCCGAGGCCGCGGGCGGACCGCGCCGGAGCGGACCCGGACAGCCGTGCCTTCGGCCCGTTGACGGTCGACCCGGCCGGCCGCGACGTCTGGCTGGACGGCGAGCCGGTCCCGCTGACCCGCACCGAGTTCGACCTGCTGGCCGTCCTGTCGCAGCGGCCGCGCATGGCCTTCAGCAGGCGGCAACTCGTCGACGCGGTGTGGGGACCGGACTGGGTCGGCGACGAGCACCTGGTCGACGTGCACATCGGGCACCTGCGGCGCAAACTGGGCGACGACGCGGCCCGGGGACGGTTCATCAGGACCGTGCGCGGCATCGGGTACCGGATGGGAACCGGCGAGTGAGCTCCGGGCCGGCCGTCCCCGCGGCCCCCGCGGGCCCGGTGCGGCGATCGGGGTTCGCGGCCCGCCTGCTGGCGGCCCAGGGGATCGTGCTGGTCGCCATGGCGCTGACCACCTGGCTGGTGGCCTCCGCGGTCGGCCCGGGGATCTTCCACGACCACCTCCGGCGCGCCGGGACCGCGCACACCGCGGCCGAGGCCGAGCACGTCGACCAGGCCTTCACCTCCGCGATGCTGCTGTCCCTGCCGGTGGCGCTGCTGGCCGCGGTCGTGTTCGCGCTCGCGGTGACGTGGTACCTCAGCCGCCGCCTGCAGCGGTCCGTCGCGCGGGTGGCCGGCGCGGCGGCCGAGGTCGCGGCCGGCGACTACGGCTCACGCCTCCCCCTCCTGGGCCTCGGCGGTGAGTTCGACCGGCTGGCGGCGACCTTCAACGCGCTCGCCGAGCAGCTGGAGGCCGTGGAGAGCACCCGCCGCCGCATGCTCGCCGACCTCGCCCACGAGATGCGCACCCCGCTGGCGACGCTGGAGGCCCACATCGAGGCGCTGGAGGACGGCGTGCGCACGCTCGATGAGGACACCTTCGCGGTGCTGCGGTCGAGCACCGGACGGCTGGGACGTCTGGCGCAGGACGTCAGCGCCGTCTCACGGGCGGAGGAGGGCCGCCTGGAGGTCGACCCGCACCCGGTGGACCCCGCACTGCTGGTCGCCGACGCCGTGCGGGCCGCCGGTGAGCGCTACCGCGACAAGGGCGTCGCCCTGCGCTCGCAGCCCTCGGCGGGCCGGCCCGTCCTCGCCGACGCCGCGCGCATGGGGCAGGTGCTGGGCAACCTGCTGGACAACGCGCTGCGGCACACGCCGCCGGGAGGGACCGTCACGGTCGGCTGCCGCGCGGCCGGTGACTGGACCGAGTTCGAGGTGCGCGACACCGGGGAGGGCATCGATCCGGATCACCTCGCGCACGTCTTCGACCGCTTCTACCGTGCGGACCCCGCCCGGAGCCGCGCCCAGGGCGGCAGCGGCATCGGCCTGACCATCACCAGGGCCCTGGTCAGGGCGCACGGCGGGAGCATCCGCGCACACAGCGCCGGACGCGGCCGGGGAGCGGTCTTCACCGTCCGCGTCCCCGCCGCGCCGCGCCGCGAGCGGTGACGCCGCCGGACCTCGGCGAACCCGCCGGGCGGCTTCATCGAATCTTCATCGAACCTGCGGGGTGACCTTCGGGGAACCGGCCGATGCTGGGGAGGTCAGCGACGACCACGCCGGAGGAACGACATGTCCGCCATCCAGACCCGCCCCACCCTCACCGCGCCGGCGGCGCACCGGCCCGGATGGGCGTTGGGCGCCGCCGTGACCGGCGCCGCGGTGACGGCCGCCGCCGGCGGCGCGTTCGCGCTGCCGGACCTGCCCACCGGCGGCACCTCCGTGGCCATGACCCACTACATGGAGCTGCTGGCCACCAACCAGCCGTGGAACCTGCTGATGTTCATGGCCGTGCCGGTCGTCCTGGCCGAGACCGTCGCGATCACCGAACTGGCCATCCTGTTCAGACGCGACGCCGAACCGTGGGTCAAGGCCCTCAGCCGCTGGGCCGGCATCATCGGCGGCCTGTACTTCCTCGTCGTCTTCGGCTATCTGCTGGTCAACGCCGCCATCCCCCTGACCACGGGCGGCGGCTGGCGTGGACCGGTCGACGTCATCGCCGTCGGCGGCTATCTGTCCGGTGCCGTCCCGCTGTTCGGCATCGCCCTGCTGGAGCTGCGCGTCCTCGGCCGCGGCCTCACCGACACCACCCGGCTGAAGTGGCACGCCGCCTTCGTGGGACTGTTCCTCGTCGTCGCGCACATCGCCATGATCTTCGGGATGCTCGACCCGACGTTGTTCGGCTACCACACCCCGGGCCACACCGGCATGAACATGTGAGCGCCCCCGAACACCACGACGGGACGTCGGGCACCGGCTCACCGCCCACCGCTCACGGTGGTCCGCGCCGGAGGGCGACACGTCGGCGTCTCACGGGCAGGCGGCCGACGCGCCCGCCCGCGACACGGTAAAAACCAGAGGAAACGAAGGATATGAGGATGAAACGACTCGTCATCGCGGTCACGGCCTCCGCCCTGCTGCTGACCGGCTGCGCGGCCTCGAACGACGACACGACCGCCGCCCCGGCCGTCACCGCGCCGGGCGCGGCGCCGTCGGCACCCGCCGGAGCCGGACCGCTGCTGGCCGCCTACGGACTGGACGGCAGGAGCGCCGAGGAGGTCATCGACCACCTCGACCGGTTGAGCCTCCCGGAGCGCCCGACCGGCCTGAGGGCATCGGTCCGCCCCGGCGAACTCGTGGTCTCCGGCGGCGCCCAGGAGTTCAGCCTCCCCATCCCCGGTGACCGCTTCTACCTGTCGGTGGCCCCGTACGTGGATCGGACCCACGAGTGCTTCCACCACTCGCTGACCACCTGCAAGGGCGAGCTGGCCGCCCAGGACGTCCAGGTGAAGATCGTGGACGAGACCGACGGCAGGGTGCTGGTCGACGAGACGCGCACCACCTTCGCCAACGGGTTCACCGGGTTCTGGCTGCCCCGTGGCATCGAGGGCACCCTGACGGTCACCTACGACGGCAGGACCGGCGAAGCGGAGATCACTACCGGTGACGACGCGCCGACCTGCCTGACCACGCTCCGCCTCGCCTGACGCTCTGGAACCGTACGGCCGGCGGCTCTGTCTCGGACACGATCGATCGTGGCGGATGAAGGCGAGCGGGCCTGAGCCACGGGCGGCCGTCCGGGCCGCACCCGAAGCCGACACCGGAAAGAGACGACCACGATGTCCATCACCCGATCCGCCGTCCGCAGGCTCGCCCTGACCGCCGTGACGGCGGCCGGCGCCATGACGGTGCTGACCGCCTGCGGTGGCGACAGCGGCCCGATGACCGGTGCCCACGGCATGACGGGCGGCACGCCGGCCCCCGCTGCCACGGCCGCGGCCCCGCAGCCGAGCGCGACCTTCAACGACGCCGACGTGATGTTCGCCCAGATGATGATCCCGCACCACGAGCAGGCCGTGGAGATGTCCGAACTCGCCGCGACCCGGGCCGCGGATCCGGAGGTCAAGGAGCTCGCACAGAAGATCCAGGGCGCCCAGGACCCGGAGATCACCACCATGACCGGGTGGCTGAGGGCTTGGGGCGAGGCCACCGTTCCCCAGGGCGGCCACGCCGGGCACGGCATGCCCGGCATGATGACCGAGGGGGACCTGGCCATGCTCGAGGAGGCCGAGGGGGCGGAGTTCGACCGGATGTTCTCGCAGATGATGATCTCCCATCACAAGGGGGCGGTCGAGATGGCCCGTACCGAGCAGGCGCAGGGCCTCAACCCCGAGGCGGTACGGCTGGCCAGGACCATCGAGACCGCGCAGCAGGCCGAGATCGAGCAGATGAACAAGATCCTCGCGCGCCTGTAGTCCCGCCCGTCACGTAAGCCGAACGGACGGCCAGCGGGCAGGTGCCCGCGCACGCCACGGCCCTGACCGTGATCCGTTGAATGCCTCCCCTACTCCGGCGGTCCCACGAACGCGGCCATCACCGTCTCCGCACAACGTGCCGCGGTCGGACCCCCGCCTCGCGTCCGCGACGCCTCCGGCCCGGCAGCAGCGCCTCCTCCGAACGCCCCTTCCCGGAAACCGCTTTTGCCATATACCCCCATGGGGTATAGAGTCGGGCACGGCAGTCCACGAGCGAAGGACGAGGAGACCGCCATGTCCGAGCCGGTTCACCACGCCAGCCACGGGGATCACGAGGGGCATCGCAGCCGCCGCGACCACGGACATCACGAGGGCCACCACGGGCACGGCCATCAGGCCGGCCACCGGCCGCCGGCGAGCTGGCGGACGGCCGCCTCGGCCACCCTGCACTGCCTCACCGGCTGCGCCATCGGCGAGGTCCTCGGTCTGGTGATCGGCACCGTCCTGGGCTGGTCCACCGCGCCCACCATCGTGCTCGCCGTCGCCCTGGCCTTCTTCTTCGGCTATCTGCTCACCCTGCTCCCGCTGCGCCGGGCCGGCGTGGGCTGGGGCACCGCGGTCAAGCTCGCCCTGGCCGCCGACACCGTCTCCATCATCGTCATGGAGGTCATCGACAACGGCGTCATGCTGGCGATCCCCGGCGCCATGGACGCCGGCCTGACCACTCCCCTGTTCTGGGGCGCCCTCGCCTTCGCCCTGTTCGCCGCCTTCCTCGTCACCACCCCGGTCAACAAATGGATCATCAGCCGGGGCGGGGGCCACGCCGTCGTCCACGCCTACCACCACTGAGCAGGGCGCTCCCGGCGCACAGGGACACGCACAGGGACACAAAGGGGACCGTGATTCCCCCGGCGCGGCCGTCCCTGCCGGGGGCTACCGGCCCGATCGGCGGCGTCCGTCCTCGCGATCGCCCGGTCCGTCCGGTCCGCCGTGGTAGCGCGACTCCAGCACGTCGCCGCGCCGCTGGCCGAGGTACCAGTCGGAGACGGCCGCCAGGTCGACGGTCGCGCGCAGCACCGCCCGCTGGCCACCGGTCGTCTCTGCGACGATCTCGCCCCGCGGCGAGACGATCATCGTCGGGCAGTGCGAGGCCGCCTCGGCGGCGTTGGCGGCCAGCAGCCAGCGCTGGTTCTCCGCCGCCCGGCTGACCAGATGAGCCCGCCACACGCCAGGGGGTTCATCAGGGTTGGCCGCGTGGGTGAGGTAGGCGAACACCTGCGCACCGGAACCGGCCAGGTGCCGCCACTGCTCGGGGAAGCGGATCTCCCGGCAGATCTGCACGCCCACGTCGACGGCGCCGCCGGCGCAGGCGAGCCGGTGGACGGGGAGATCCGACCCGGCACCCAGCACACCGCGCTCGCTGACCGCCAGGTTCACCTTCCGGTACGGCCTGCGCGCCCCGCCGGGGGTGACCACCAGCGCCCCGTTCCACCAGCGGCCGCCGTCGTGCAGCAGCGAGCCGCAGATCAGATGGACACCCGTCCGCCGGGCCAGGGCGGCCAGTTCGCCCGCGGCCGCGTCCAGCTTCGCGGGGTCGAGCCGCTCCAGCGGCGACAGGTCCGCGCCGTAACCGGACAGCGCTCCCTCGGGCAGGACGACCAGGTCGTCCCCGGCGCAGGACTCGGCCACCCGGGTGATCTCGGCCAGGTTCTTCTCGACGTCCCAGGTGACCGGGATCTGGGCGACGGCCGTACGCAGAAGCACGAGCCGCGACGGTAGCACCACCGGCCCCTGAACGATCACCAGGGTCCGTCCGGCGATGACGCGGCTCTGCCGGTGAGCCCTGACGGTGCGGGAGATCTCCGGCTCAGCGTTGGCGGACGGGACCCCCCTCCCGTGCGGCGACACCGCGGTAGGTGATGGACGTGTTGCCGAGTGCGTCGTGGTCGAGGTGGGCGTCGACGCCGAAGACGTCCCGCAGCCGCTCCGTGGTGAGCACCTCCTGCGGGGTTCCGCCGGCGATCAGGCGGCCGTGGTGCACCAGGACGAGCCGGTCGCAGTACCGGGCCGCCAGGGACAGGTCGTGGAGTGCGACCAGAACGGTCTGGTCGGTGCCGGCCAGCAGGTCCATCAGCTCCAGCTGGTGGCGGACGTCGAGGTGGTTGGTGGGCTCGTCCAGCAGGATGCAGCGCGGCTGCTGGGCCAGGGCCCGGGCGATGTGGGTCCTCTGGCGTTCTCCGCCCGAGAGCGTCCGCCATCGGCCGGACCTCAGTCCGGTCAGTCCCAGGCGTTCCAGCGCGGCCTCGACGATCAGCCGATCGGTCCGGCCGAGACCGCGCCACGGCCCTCGGTGGGGGGTCCGGCCCAGCGAGACGACGTCGGCGACACGCAGATCGTTGTCGGCCTCGGCGGCCTGCTGGACGAACGCGACGCTCGTGGCGATCCTGCGGGCACTCCATCCGCGGATGTCCTGGCCGTCGTAGCGGACGACGCCCGCGGCGGGCGTGCGGAGCCCGGCCAGGCAGCGCAGCAGCGATGACTTGCCGGAGCCGTTGGGACCGATGAGCCCGACCGTCTCCCCGCTCTCCACGCGCAGGCCGACGTCACGGACGATGATCCTGCCCGCGACGGCCCAGGTGAGGCCCTCTGCCTCGATTCTCACAGTTCACCTCGTCTGCGCAGGATGAGCAGGAACAGCGGAACTCCGAGCAGGGCGGTGAACACGCCCACGGGCACCTCCTGCGGAGCGAAGACCACGCGTGCCAGCGCGTCGGTCCACATCAGGAAGACCGCGCCGGCCAGGGCCGTGAACGGCAGCAGCGCCCGGTGCGTCGGCCCGGCCAGGAAGCGGACGCCGTGCGGCACGATCAGGCCGACGAACCCGATCGCCCCCACCGAGGCCACGGTCACCGCGGTCAGCAGCGCGGTGACGGCGAGCAGTACGACGCGTGTCCTCCGCACGTCGATGCCCAGCGAGGAGGCGGTGTCGGAGCCGAAGGAGAACCCGTCCAGCGCGTTCGCGTACAGCCAGACGGCGCCCGTTCCCCCGGCGCCCGCGACGGCGCTGATGATCACCGTGTCCCAGCGGGTGGAGGACATCGAGCCGAGCAGCCAGTGGGTGATCGCACGCGTGGTGTCGGCGTCGCCGGAGGCCATCAGCACCAGCGACGTGATCGCCGAGAACAGCTGGGCGACGATCACGCCGGTCAGCACGATCCTGGACGAGTCCAGGCCGCTGCGCCGCAGCAGCAGCACCAGCACGCCGAACGAGAGCAGCGCGCCCGCGAACGCGCCCCCGGCCACGCCCAATGACCCCGCGCCGACTCCCAGGACGACCACCGCCACCGCACCGGTGGACGCGCCGGAGGAGACGCCCAGCAGGTAGGGGTCGGCGAGGGCGTTGCGGGTCACCGCCTGCAGGACCGCGCCGCAGACCGCCAGCGAGGCGCCGGCGAGGGCGGCCATGAGGACGCGGGGCACGCGCAGGTCCCAGATGAGCGAGTCGAGCAGGCGGGGCAGCGGTTCGACGTCGAGCCCCAGCCGCGTCCCGACGGCGCGGGCGAGCTCGGCGTACCCGACGTCGGAGGCGCCGACCCGCACCGACACCGCCACCGAGCAGATCAGCAGTCCGACGCCGGCGGCCAGCAGCACCGGAACCGGCGCGTACCCGCCGGAGCGGCGCGGCGGGGCATCGCCGGATGCGGCGCCGGACACGCGTGCGCCGGGATACGGGATCGGCCGGCCGATGCCGCTAGCGGACATACCCGAGGTCCTTCAGACCGGCGGCGAACAGGGCGAGCGTGTTCACCGTGCGCACCGAGGGGTCCATCTCGATGCCGGGCACCTGGATGATCCGGTTCTCCTTCAGCGCCGTCAGCTGCGACGTCGCCGGGTCCTTGCGCATCATGGCCAGTTTGTCGGCCGCGCTGTCGCCGGGCGCGCCCCGCTCGGACAGGTCCCCGACGACGATGATGTCCGGGTCCCGCCTGGCGATCTCCTCCCAGGACGCCTCCGGCCAGTCCTCGGCGACGTCGTCGAAGGCGTTGCGCACACCGGTCAGCTCGCTCATCGCGCTCGGCATGCCGCCCTTGCCCGCCACGTAGGGCAGCCCCGCGTAGACCGAGTACAGCCAGACCACCGTGGGCTCGCCGGCCACGTCCTCGCCGGTCCGGGCCGCCCGGTCGAGGGCCGCGCGCTGGGCGGCGACGAGTTCCGCCGCCCGGTCCTCGACACCGAAGATCTTTCCCAGGTTCTCGTAGTCACGTGCCAGCAGGTCGAACGGGGTCAGACCGTGCTCGGCGGCCTCCGGGCAGTCGACCGCGCTGACGTAGGAGGGCAGACCGAGCCGGTCCAGCTCCTCGCGGGTGCCGACCCGGTCCTTGGTGTACAGCGCGGTGAACGAGGAGACCACCAGGTCGGGGGTGGCGGCCCGGAGCTGCTCGGCGGTGAGGATCTTCGGGCTCAGCACGGGGACGCTGTCGTAGGCCGCCCTGTACCGCGGGGCCACCTTCGTCTTCAGGTTGGAGGTCCCCGCCATGCCGGTCTGCAGGCCGAGGGCGAGCAGCGTCTCGGTGGAGGACTGGTCCAGCGTCATCACACGCCGGGGAGGCCGCTCGAACGACAGCGTCCGGCCGCAGCTGCTGACCGTCACCGCCGCGGCAGGACGTTCCGCCCGCGCGGCGGAGGGGGAGGTCGAGGTGGCGCCGCAGCCGGCCGCCGCGAGGCCGAGCGTCACCACGGCCACGGCGGCAGCGGACCGGACCGGCCGGTAAAGGGTTCTCATGGACATGGAATGATAATGGCTTTCATTATCAATTGATACGAGCCCGGCCCCGATGCGACCGACATGGGGCGGCCGGGCGGCAGAGGAGTCCCCCTGTGACAGCACCCGCACCGACCGCTCCGGACACGCCCCGCCCCGGCCCGCGGTCGCCCCTGCGCGAGGCGCCCTTCCTGCGGCTGTGGTCCGGCACCACCGCGTCAGGCCTGGCCACCTGGGCGCTGCCGTTCATCCTCGGACTCGCGATGCTGGACCGCTCGCTCACCGCCGCAGGCCTCGGCCTCGTCCTGGCGGCCAGGACGGCAGGGTTCCTGCTCGCCGTACCGATCAGCGGCGTTCTGGCGGACCGGTACTCGCGCCGGGCGGTCGTCTGGTGGTCCGGGCTGGCCGCCGCGGTCGCCACGCCGTTCATCGCTCTCGGCCTGGAGCGGTCCGTGCTGCTCATGGGCGCCGCGGCGGCCGTCGTCGGCGCGGGCCAGGGCGCATGCCGGCCCGCCTTCCAGGCGCTCACCGCCGAAATCGTCGACGGTGAGCGCCGTCAGCAGGCCAACGCCGCCATCACGCTGGCCGTCCGTGTCACCACTCTGGCAGCACCGGCGGCGACCGCGCTGCTGGCGACCGTGCTGAGCACCTGGGCCCTGGTCGTCGGCACCGGCGTGCTCTGGCTGATCGCCGCCGCCCTGCCCCCTCGGGGACGGGACGTCCCCGGACCGGCAACGGGCGGGACGGCGTTCGTCAAGGAGTTCGGCGACGGCGTGCGCGAGGCGCGGCGCCACCCGTGGTTCCTGGCGGGCCTGGCCGCCCTGGCGGCCGTCATCTTCACCGGCTACTCCGCCACCGGAGTGGCGCTCCCGCTGGTGAGCCGGGACCGCTACGGCACCGAGGCGGTGCTCGCCGGAGCACTCACCGCCTACACCGCCGGCGCGCTGGCCGGAGCCGTGCTCATGGCCCGTTGGCGGCCTCGGGCGCAGGGCCGGGCCGCGCTGACGGGGCTGGCCCTGTACGGCTTCGCCCCGCTCAGCCTGCTGCTGCCGGTGCACCCGGCGGCGGTGTTCGCCGCCTACGCGATCGCCGGGCTGGGCATCGAGCTGTTCAACGTGCCCTGGTTCACCGCCATGCAGCGCGAGGTGGACCCGCGGCTGCTGGCCCGGGTGTCCTCGCTGGACTTCCTCGTCTCCTACGGCCTGGCCCCCGTCGGCCTGGCCTTCCTCGCCCCCGCCATCGACGCCTTCGGCCGGCAACCGGTGCTGGGAGGCTGTGCGATCGTGTGCTTCGCGGCTCCCGCGGCGGCGGCCCTGATCCCCGGCAGCCGCGGTTTCTCCCGCCGCAGGAGGGACTGAAGACGTCCGGAGCCTGATCACCGCGCGCAGAGGACGTGTCCGCGACGGCCGGAAGGGCCGTGGAGCGCGCCCGGTGAGGACGCGCCGACCTGCCGCGCCGATGCCGCACAATGGTTCACCGGCAGTCCCGCCCGTCACGCAAGGAGCCCTCCCCCGTGCCTCATCCGCCCGCCGATCCGGCCACCGTGCTCACGACCCTGGCCGGGTACGGCGAGCGCTACCGGCTCGAGACCGCCCCCGAGGGAGGCGGCGACTGGATCGCCGCCGACCGGCTGGCCGATCCCGCCTCCGAGGAGCTGACCCGGGTGCTGGAGGCCGAGCGGACGGCCAGCGGGCAGGTGTCGGCGCACGCCACGGCGCTGACCGTGATGGCCGTCTACGCCGGCACGGTCACCGCTCCCGCCCTGCTGGCGTGGGCGCTGCACGACCAGGTGCTGGACGTGCGACCGCCCAACGTGCTGCTGCGGCTCGACGACCACCACGGCTTCGCGGCCGTCGCGCTGCGCCGGCCGCGCCTTGCCGACGTCTCCCGCACGACCCCGGCCGAACGGCTGGAACTGCTCGTGGGCCAGGTCCTCCACGAGCACCTGTTCCCGGTCGCCGAGGCGCTGCGGGCGCGCAGCCGCGCCGGCCGGCGGCAGCTGCACGGAGGCATCGCCCACGGATGCGCCGCGGCCTTCGGCGCCGCGAGCCGGCGGCCCGGAGCCGACGTCGACCTGCTGCAGCGCGCCTACGACAGGTTCCTCGCGGCCTGCCCGCCGGAGCTGGCCGCTCTCGGGGAGATGGTCCGGCTCGCCGAAGACGGCGCCGAAGGACTGTTCTACCTGCGCCGGACGTGCTGCCTGTTCTACACCGCCGTCCACGGCGACAAGTGCGCCAGCTGCTGCCTGGACAGCACGGAGGACCGCATCGCCGGCTACCGCCGTACCCTCACGGGCGGCACGGCCCCGCACTGACCCGCTCACACGGCCGGGTCCGGCAGGCGGCCCAGGCCTGGCACGAACCGGCCCACCCGCGCGGCGTACCCCTGGTAGGCGCGGCCGTGGACGGCCAGCAGATAGGGCTCCTCCACCGCGCGTACCTGCAGCTCGATGGCGGTCACCAGGACGGCCAGAGCGAGCACGGCGACCACGTTGGGCACCATCAGCGTCAGTCCGGCACTGGTGGTGATCATCGCGGTGAAGATCGGGTTGCGGGCCAGCGCGAACGGGCCGCCGGTGACCAGCTCGGTGCGCTCACCGGCGTCCACGCCGATCCGCCAGGAGGCGCCCATGGACAGCTGAGCGGCCAGCGTGGCCGCGGCGCCGGAAAGGGCGATCACCAGCCCGGCCCCCGCGGCCAGCGGGTGGTCGAGGGCGGGCAGCGGCGCCAGGCCGGCCACGGCGGCGACCGGCCCGGCCAGACCCAGCATGATCGCGGCCACGAACGTCAGCTTGGCCCACCAGGCGACCGAGCCGGCCGGACCGGCGTCCAGGCGCAGACCGGTGTCGCCGGTGCGGCGCCAGTGCACGAACGTGCGCCAGCCGAACGCCAGAGCAAGGGCGGTCAGATACAGCATGAGCGCGGTAACAGCCATGATCACTTCCTGTCGGTGGTGCCGGTGGTGCCGACGGTTTCGGTGCTGCGGCGGCCGTCGCCGCGCCCGCCGGGCGCGGCCGGACCGGAGGCGGGGGCCTGGCGCGAGGCCGGCGGGATGCGGCGGCGGACCGGGCCGGCAAGCGCACGGCCGGACCGCGCGAGGACTCCGCTCTCTGGGGCGATCGTCAACACGCCCTCACAATACACAGAAACCTGAATTCAGGAAATCTTGTACATAGCCGGACGGTCTCTCTTGTCGCCGTGCGCGCGGGTTGCCGCCGGCACCGCGCGGACGCGATGTCAGCTCGGTGCCGGCGGCGGATCCCCTCGCCCCCGGCAGGCTCCAGGTGGCCAGACCCCGCAGAAAACCCGGCCGGGCGGCTGCAATGATCTGCAAGCGGAAGGCAAGCCATGATCGTGATGATGAAGAGCGGACGCCGGGCCTGCCCGGCGTCGCGCAACCCCAGAACCGCGCCGCAAGGATCCTCTCCGTGCCAGCCGCTCAGCATCACGACCCCCTCACCCCCCACCTCATCGGATCGTCCGTCTGGCACGACCGGATGCTCCACGAGGCGGGCATCCCGGTCTTCGACACGCCGCTGGTCTCGGTGGGCGGCGGGCTCGGCTCCTTCACCCTGGTCGACGTGCTGCGGATCTGCGGGGCGCCGACCTCGTCGGTCCGGGTGCTGTCGAACAGCGACACCCCCTGGCAGACCTGGGAGTACCTCACCCGCGTATCGCAGCTCCCGCCGCACGAGCGCATCCGCTCCGACGCGGGAGCCCGCCCCGACAACATCTGGGGCTCCCCCTCCTACGCCCTGCACGAGGCCTGGCGGGACAAGTCGCCGAAGCTGCTCTGGCAGGTCCTGGCGGAGCCGCTCCTCACCGACTTCTTCAGCCCCCGGGCCGCGACGGTCTTCGCCACGGTCAAGCGCGAGGCCGATCGCATCGCGTACTGGGACATGCTGGTCAGGGGCCAGGTTCGGATGGTCCGCCGCCGGGCCGGCGGCGGCTACCTCACGCTCCTCACCCCGCCCGCCGGCACGGGGCCGGCCCGGCGGGTGGCGTTCCGCTCCCGGTACGTCCACCTGGCGGTGGGGTATCCGGGCCTGAAGTTCCTGGAGGACCTGCAGTGCTTCCGGGAGAAGTACGACGACTACCACCGCGTCGTCAACGCCTACGAGCCGCACGAGCACGTCTACGAGTCCCTCAAGTCACGGCCGGGCACTGTGGTGGTCCGGGGCGCCGGGATCGTCGCCTCCCGTGTGCTGCAGCGCCTCATGGACGACCGGGAGCGGTACGGCCTGCAGACGCAGATCGTGCACCTGTTCCGCACGTTCGTGACCGGACCGCACGGCCCGAGCCCGTGGATGCGGCGCGAGGGCGGCGACGGCTGGGCCTACCAGGCCTTCACCTTCCCCAAGTCCGCCTTCGGCGGCCAGTTGAAGGCGCAGTTCCGCCGGGTGCAGGGAGAGGAACGCGCGTCCCTGTACAAGGCCGTCGGCGGCACCACCACGCCGAAGCTGCGCCGCTGGCAGGAGCAGATGCGCCAGGGCCGGGCGGGCGGCTGGTACCACCCTCTCCAGGCGACGGTCCACAAGGTGGAGCCCACCCCGGACGGCCGCCTGGCCAGCTTCACGAGCAGCGCGAACGGGATGTCCGGCCACTACGTCTCGGACTTCATCATCGACTGCACCGGCCTGGAGGCCGACATGCCCGAGCACCGGGTCCTGGCCGACCTGCTGGAGCACGGCGGCGCCCGGCGCAACGGCGCGGGCCGCCTGGCGGTCGGGGAGAGCTTCGAGGTGACCGGCACGGAGAACGGCGACGGCGTGCTGTACGCCTCGGGCGCGGCCACGGCCGGCAACCACTTCCCGGCGGTGGACAGCTTCCTGGGCATGCAGACCGCCGCGCTCGACATCGCCGCGGACCTGGCCCGGCGGGGGTTCTGCGCCCGGCTCACCTCCGCCAGGTCGGTCGGCCAGTGGCTGCGCTGGGCCACCGGCCGTCCCCCGGCCTGACCCCGTCTCCTCTCCGTCCGCACCGCGCTGCGCCCGCACCACGAGCGGAGCGGCCGACGGCTCCCTCCGGACCGGCCTGCCGTCCCGCACCGCCGACCGGCCATCCGCTCCGTCCACCACGCCCCGTCCCGAAAGGAGCCGCCCGCCGTGATCCCCACCCTCGCCGGTCGCCTGCAGACCCGGATCTTCCTGCTCGCCACCGTCGGCGTGGTCCTGACGGCGCTGGTCGTGCCGGCGCTGCCGGGCACCTCCGGCTCCCTGGCGGAGACATACCTGACCGCATACCTGATCCTGCTCGCGGTCGCCGTCGTGGGCCTGGGCTGGGAACTGCTCTACCACCTGCTGATGCAGTTCCGCTGGGACAAGGACTGGCCGACGCTCTTCGGCCTGCTCACGATCATCCCGGAGGGCCTGCTCATGTGGGTGCTGCTCGAGGCGGGGCTGGTCCCCGGAATCGACGGCGTGGCCTTCTCCACGTTCGCCACCATGTTCGCCGTCGTCTGGGCCGGCCAGTGGTTGTTCGCGAACGGCCCGATGCGGGTGCTCTCCGTCCAGTGGCGGCTGCGCGGCGGCCGCCTGTTCTGAAGGCGCGCGAAACGCCTCCTCACCATCCGACCGATCGACGTCTTCAAGGGACACCGATGAGAACACGTGCCGTGGGCGGCATCGACTTCGCCCACCCGCTGGCCTTCTGGACCGGCTTCGCCGCCTGCGTGGCGGGAGTGGTCCTGCACCTGCCGATGTACGCCCACGCCTCCCACATGGGCTACCGCATGGCGGGCATGCCCATGGACGCCCCGATGATGATCGGCATGGGCCTGATCGTCGCCGGGCTGGCGGTGACCGCCTACGGCCTGGTCCCGCGCGGCCTGAAGGAGGCGCGGCGGGCCGGGGAGGTCCGCGTCCGCGCCACCGGCGACGGCCGGCTCCGTCCCGCGCACCTGGGACTGATCGCCGTGATGACGGCCGCGGTGACCATCGACGCGATGAAGCCGATCACGCTGGCGTTCGTCGCGCCCGGAATGGGCGCGGAGTACGGACTCAAGTCGGCCCTCAACCCCGACGGCGACCTTCCCGTCGCGCTCCTGCCCCTGTTCAGGCTCACCGGCACGGTCCTCGGATCGTTCCTGTGGGGCTGGCTCGGCGACCGCATCGGACGCCGGGCCGCCATCCTGCTGGCCGGGGTGATGTTCGTGACCACCGCGGTCTGCGGGGCGATGCCGTCCTTCGCCTGGAACCTGGTGATGTGCCTGATGATGGGTCTCGCCGCCGGCGGCATGCTGCCCATCACCTTCTCCCTGCTGGCCGAGACCATCCCGGGCCGGCACCGCGGGTGGGTGATGGTGCTCATCGGCGGCAACCTCGCCCTGGCCTACGTGCTGACGAGCTGGCTGTCGTCGGAGCTCATCCCCGCCTACTCGTGGCGGGCGCTGTGGCTGCTGGGCATGCCCACCGGGGTGCTGCTCATCCTTCTGAACCGCTGGATCCCCGAGTCACCGCGCTTCCTTCTGGCCCACGGCCGCGAGACCGAGGCACGGGCGATCATGTCGAAGTACGCGGCCGAGGCGGGGATCGAGATCGAGACGGCCTCCGAGGCCCGGGCGGCCGACGACAGGGGCGGCTACGGCCCGCTGTTCCGCAGGCCGTTCGCCGGTCTGACCGTAGCGGTGGTGATCCTGGGGCTGAGCATCGGCCTGGTCACCTACGGCTTCCAGCTGTGGATCCCCTCCAACCTGCAGAGGCTCGGCCTCGACCAGCAGACGGCCGACCGGGCACTGCGCGACTCGGCGCTGCTGGGGCTCCCGCTGGTCTTCGTCGCCGCCGCGATGTACGGGCTGTGGAGCGCGAAGAAGACCATCCTCGCGCTGACCGCCCTGGTGGCCGCCGCCCTGCTGGCCTTCTCCTTCGCCGGCGAGTCCCTGGTGCGCGACGACACGTGGCTGTACGTGCTGCTGGCCGGGCCGATCGTCGGCACCGCCACGATCTCGGCCGTGCTGGCGGCCTACAGCTCGGAGATCTACCCGACCCGGGTCCGCTCCCGGGGATCGGGCCTGTCGGCGGGCGTCGGCAAATTCGGCGGCGTCGCCGTCACCGCCGTCCTGGTGGCCGGGCTCGCGGTCCCCTCCATCGGCGCCACCGCGCTCCTCGGCGCGATCCCGCTGGTCCTGGCCGTCGTCGCGGTCGTCTTCTTCGGGGTGGAGACCCGGGCCGCAGCGGGCGGCGGCCCGCTACGGCCCCAGGCGTCCGCCGCGGACGCCTGAGATCCCGGCGGGCCTCACCGGGCCCCGCCGGCCTCCCGCCGGGGTGGCATGACGCGGTACGCCCTCGGGGTGGGGGCGGCGGACGAGAGAGCCCGGACACTGGCACGCGCTGAAAGGCGGACCGTCGCGGTGTACGGCGTCGGCGCGCTAGACCGGGGAACAGCGGCCCCTGGCACTGTCGGCGGCGCGGGCATCGATGTCAGCGATGGCGGCCTTGTGCGGCTGGCCCTTGAGGAACGCCTGGGCGAACTTCCTGGCCTGCTCGTGGGAGACAGCGCCCTGACCGCCTCGGGCTTCGGCCCGCCGGTGGCCAGGTCGAGGACGTGGACCTCCAGCCCGCGCTGCACGCCGAGCAGCGCGGCCGGCAGCTCGATCGGCCCGGTCCCGGTCACCAGCACCCGCCGGGGCTCGAACCAGGACCGGGGCCGTCGGGGCCGTCGTCCGGGGCGGCGGGACGCGGGCCGCGGAGGAGAGGTCCCTGGCGTACGGGCGGCCGCGTCAGCCGGCGGCCACGGCCGGTCGATCGTCCCCGGCGGGCGGCCGTGCCCGTACCTGCCCGGGCGCACCCGGACGGGCGGCTCGGCGCTCACTTGAGCGGATCGTGCCCCCAGTTCATGAGGGAGTACCGCCAGGCGGTCTCCCGGACGTCCCCGGACGGGCGCTGGGCCAGGTGGCGGTGGACGTACCCGGTCACCTTCCGCATGTGGGCGTGGTCGTCCTCCGTCAGGTCGCCCTTCTTCTTCCGCAGGATCTCCACGATCCTGCGGCCGGAGGCGTGGCCCGTCGACTCACCGCCGCCCGCCTTGTCCCCCACGCTCCTGGACTCCTGCGTGCCGAGCCAGCGCTCCAGCTCCGCGGCCGTCATGTTGACCGCCTGGTCGAAGTCCGCGGCGATCTGCCCGTCGTCAGTCATCGCGGTCCTTCCTGCGCAGCGCCGACGGCTTGTGCACGGCGGTCCGGCCGCTCTTGTCGCTGCGCACGCGGTACTGCGGATCGCCGGCCGAGGCGTCCACGGTGCGCCCTGCCTCCTCGGTCCGTTTCGTGATCTTCTTCTCGACCTTCCCCGAGGCCGACGAGCCGTGGCTCTTCCAGGTGACCTCGTCGCCCACGGAGAGCTCGTCCTTTTCACGCTTGCCGGTCATGTCTCTCCGACTGCCCGCACAAAAACGGCCGATAACCCCCATAAAGGTATATAAGTGTCGATTGCTAAACGAGATGCCGTCAGCCGTCGGACCACACGGCAGGTCGGAACCTGCGGAGGACTCCCGCGGTCCGTTTCCAGCGCGTCCGACCGCGCCTCGGTGGATCGGCTGCAGCCGGACCTCGGCCGGCACGTCCGAACCCATCGGCGGCGGCGGCGCCGGCAGCGGCCGGTCCGGGAAGTGGTGCCGCATCAGGCGACGTTCGCCCCGTCCGGCGCCCTGGGATGATGGCCGCATGGACGAGGAAGTCATCCCGATCCTTCACGTCAAGGATGCCGCTGCGGCGATCGCGTGGTACGGCCGTCTCGGCTTCACCCGGCAGTGGGAGCATCGCTTCGAACCGGGATTTCCCGTGTTCGCCGAGGTGGCCCGTGGACGGGTGAGATTGTTCTTGTCGGAGCACAGAGGCGACGCCCGCCCGGATACGTTGGTCTACCTGCGCGTCCGTGATGTCGACGCCGTCGCGGACGAGTTCGGCGTCCGGGTGGAGGACGCTCCGTGGGCGCGCGAGATCGAGCTGCGTGATCCCGACGGCAACCGGCTACGGGTGGGCACACCTGCGCGGTGAACGCCTCCGGCACCCGGTGGCGAAACCGCGCCGGCGCCGGAACGAGCGGGTGCTCGCAAGATCGGTGACGACCAGGGCGGACGTCGCCTGATGCGGCACTAGACGCGGTAGTAGCCCAGGAACATGTCCACGCCCGTCGTGATCAGTTCGTCGGTGAAATCCTTGTCGAGGGTGTCGCCATAGGCGCTGTGCACGATGTGGGGGTAGAGCACCGGGGCGTAGAACTGGACGAGCGCCAGGTCCATGTTGGGTATGCGCAGGCCGTTCTGCCGGCTCAGCGCCTCCGCGAGCGGTCCGGCGAAGCGGTCCGGCCCTCGTTCGCGCCAGGCGCGGCCCAGCTCGGGGAACCGGCGCGACTCGGCGGCGATCTGGTCGATCCCGGCGCCGAAACCACTGGCCAGGAACACCTCGCGGGCCGCGCGGAGGATGGCGGCCCGCTTCCGTGCCGCCCGGAAACACGCTCCCGGCGGCGTCTCCGTCGAGATCTACGACGGGTTGCGCGACATCCCGCCCTATGACCTGGATCTCGACACCCCGCACGACCGCCCCCGGGCCGTGCGGGAGCTGCGCGAGCGCGTCACCGGAGTACAACTACTCCATCCCCGGCGTCCTGAAGAACGCCATCGACTGGATCAGCACCGACTGGACGGGAGCCGAGGGCCTGCCGCTGCTCCGCAAGCCGGTCGCCATCCTCGGGGCCTCCCCGACCGACTTCGGCCGCGAGCTGCTCGCGCACCGTGCGGGGCTGATCGGCGTGGACGGCGGGTTCAGCGCGGCGGAGCCGGACAGCCTGACCGGGATCGCCTCCAACCTCAACGCCACCCCGCCGACCGACCTGGCGAGGTTCGCCAACACGCGGGCCGTACGCGCGCTGGGTCCCACCTCCTCGGGGAGCGTGGGCAACGCCCGCGACCTGGCCACGCTGTACGCCGCGGCCATCTCCGAGGTCGACGGGTGGCCGCCGTTGCTGTTCCCCGCGACCCTGGCCGAGTTCACCGAGCCGCACGCGACCGGCACCGACCTGGTCACCGGTGAGCTCGACCACTTCCCCCTGGGCTTCGAGGCCCAGGGGGTGCGCTACTCCCCGCTCGGTGCCCACGCGTTCGGGCACAGCGGCGCCGTGGGCGCGCAGTCGTTCGCCGACCCGGGAAGCGGAATCGCCTACGGCTACACGCGCAACCGCTTCGCCGCCGGCGGAGGCGGCGGGGCTCAGGAGAACCACCGGCTCATCGCCGCGGTGCTGCGCGCGGCTGCCTGAGGCGGCGGGGGCGGAGGTGGGGCAGACGCCTTTGCCCGCGCTGACCAGTGAGAGGACTTCCTGCCACGCGACGGTCGACGGGCCTCGGGGGACGGGTCTGCCCGCGGGGGTGCGGCTGGGGAGGTCGTCCGGGCATCGGTCCACCGACGCACCGGCCCGGCAGGGAGGAGCGGCGGCTCCCGGACCGATCATGGTCGCGGCGAGGCCGCGTCCAGGAGAGCACGTCCGGCCCCGGTGAGTTCGTGCGTGGTCGTGCGGCCGGCCCGGCTGCTGTCGATCAACCCGGCGTCCCGCAGGATCGCCAGGTGTTCACTGGCCGTCGGGGCGGTGACGTTCACCAGTCTGGCCACGACGGTCGTCTGCAGCGGAGTGGTGAGCGCGGCCAGGATCCTCGATCGAGTCGCTCCCAGAAGCCGGTCGAGGGATCTCGGAGTGGGAGGCGCCACCCAGAGGTACCGCCCGGACGCCGGGTAATAGATCGCCGGAGTCCAGTGGTCCGAGGTGGTGCACTGCATCCGGTCGGTGATGAACAGCGACGGAACGAGAATGAGTCCCTCGGGGCAGTCGACGTCGATGTCGACGGTTTTCTCGACAGTGATGGTGTCGCCTTCACACGCGGCGGAGTGGTGGAGGCGCGGAAGGGTCGCGCGCAGCCCCTCCCGGTTGACCTGGATGGCCCGATCCAGCATCTCGGCACGCAGCGCCTGCCGCATGGACGGCCATTCCGGTTCCACGACCGCCTTCCAGAGGCGGCGCAGCGCATCGGCGGCCTCGGATCTGACTCGGTCGGGGTCATCGAGCAGTCGGCGGCCGATCTCCGCCCCACGCCCCGTCGTGGCGTCGACCAGCTCGGCGTACGTCTGGTCCGCCGGCGCGGCGAGGAGGGCGTCCACGCCTTCCTCGAACGTCGGCTCACTGGACATCGGCGACGGGTCGAGGAAGTCGGGCCGATACGCGCCCTCGGCCATGAAGACCGTGAGCGCGCTCAGGTCCAGGTCCGAGAGACGACGGTGGCGACGGCGAAGCCACGGATGGAACATCGGGTGACGCCGCGGTTCGGTCAGGAGCTGGGCGAGACTGACCACTTCGTGGATCGGCGACATGGCCCATCGCACGCTCGCAGCACCGGCCCCCAATCGGTAGCGGATCACTCCCCTATTGTTAGGCCACCGCCGAAGTGAGCGCGAGCGGAGTGGTGGAGCTCCGAGACTCGGGTCATGACCGACACGGAGCCGATCGCCTGGTTCTCCCGGCGACCCGAGCGAGCCCGGCAGACACGAACCATCCGGCCGGGCGCCGGAGGACCGACCGTCGAAGTCCTCGCCGGCTCCACGAAGCCCACGACGACCGCTTCGCCGCCGACCACGAACGGTGACGGCGCCGGCGCGGCACAGGCCCCGCCCCACTGCGCCCGCCGCGGCCGCGGCCGAACCCTGCCCAGTCCGAACATCAAGGGAGAAGAACCATGTCGCTGAAGAACGTCAACACCGTCCTGGTCACCACCGCAGTCCTGTTCGTCCTCTACCTCGGGGTGTCCTTCGTCCTGACCCCCGAGACGTCCGCTCCGGGCTTCGGCCTGCCCGACTGGCCCTCTGGCGACGGCGGCGGCTTCCTCACCGTGAAGGGCATCCGCGAAATCGCGATGGGCCTGGTCATCGGCGTCCTGCTGGTGACGGGCCACCGCCGGGCCCTGGGCTGGGTGCTGCTGATGGAGGCCGTCGCCCCGCTCGGCGACATGATCACCGTCCTGGCCCACCGCGGCTCCACGGCCGCCGCGTTCGGCGTCCACGGCCTGACCTCGGCACTGATCGTGGCCACCGGCCTGCTGATCCTCCGGGAGACCGGTAAGGCCCGCAAGACCCAGGAGGCCGCCGCCCCGGCGCCCGCCGCGCAGGCCGCCTGACGTCTGCACGTCCCGAAGGGGCGGCCCGAGAAGCGGAATCCGGAGGACATCACCTCCACCAGGCCCGGATCGCTTCGTTTCCGAGCTTCAGGACCCACTCGTCTAATACGGCAGGTAGTAGCTGAGCACATCGGCGGTGAGCGGCGGGAAGAGTACCTGGAACAGCTCCTCCTGCGCGGTGTAGACGTCGGGCCGGATCCGGGTCAGGCCTTCGATGCCGTGCGGGCCGAACAGCAGGGCGGGCAGGTGGTCGGGGGCCACTCCGGCGCCGCCCACCGCTGCGGGGCTCTGCATCGCACCGCCGGCGGTGACCGCGCCGAGGCCGTCGGCGTGGACCGGGATCCGGTAGTGGGCACCGAAGGTGGAGATGACGATGTCCCGGCCCGCGTGGTCCGTCCCGGCGGCGGTGAGACGGCGCCAGAGCAGTGGCCGCAGCCGATCCAGCAGCGCCGTGACGTCCGGGATGCGGATGTAGTACTGCTCCGCCTGCCGGCGTGGTTCGTGGGTGAGGAAGTCGTGCCAGGCGGCGGCGGTCACGGTGTCGGCTCGATGGACGACCCGTACCTGCCCGCCGGGCACCAGTGCGGCGACACCGCGGAGCAGTTCCCGCGCCGCGGCCTCGTCGAGGGCCGCGGCCTCGGCCAGGAGCAGCTCGTCGTCTTCGGGGGGTGTGGTGCGCCCGGTGGCGATGACGGTGTCCGCGTGCTCGAGGACCCACAGGGTGCTCGCCTCGTGGGCCAGCAGCCAGCGCCAGCATGCGGGTGAGTGCGGCATGGCCACGTCGAACCGGCTCTGGGCCGTCTCCTGCAGGGCCGCCATGGCCGGGATGTCGGAGGGGCGGGCGGGGCGGAGCCGGGGGGTTCCCTCGCCGGGGGGCGGGGTGTGCACGGCCAGTGCGGGCGGTATGTCGACGGCGTACTCGTAGCCGAACAGCCGGTAGAAGTACGGGATGCCGATCATCGCCTGGATGACATGGCCGCGGGCTGCGGAGCGGTCGTGGGCCCATCGCATGAGTGCCCTTACGAGTCCGCGTCCTTCGTATTCGCGGTCGGTGGCCACCAGCTCGACCTGACCGGAAGGGAGGCGGATGTCGGCGATGCGCACTTCTTCGTCGAGGAGCGTCGCGGTGGAGACGACCCGGTCGCCGTCGACGACCACCGCGCAGGCCGACCAGCCGGCGTCGGGGTCCGTGACGACCAGCCGGTGGTCGAGGGCGTCGGCGGGTTCACCGCGTTCGGCCAGGAGCGTTCCGATCTGGTCGAGGTCTGCGGGCTGCGCCTGTCTCAGGACGAGGCCTCCTGCGAGTGGTACGGGCAGGACGGGGGAGGCTGCGGTCACGGCGGGACTATTCCACCGTGCGGGTGATCTCGTCCATTGGTTTTCCCCCGCTCGGGGCGGAGGAGACAGGCAGCGGACCGGCATCACCCGCGCCCGCGTCCGGGAACCGGCCGAACCGCTCCTGCATCCCGATCACCGGAAACAGGGCCATCAGATCGCGGACGCCGTTCCGGCTCCGCACACGGCCAAGTCCGCGAGAGCAGCACCTCGGCGGATGGCCGCCCGGCCGTCCGGGGAGGACGGCGAGCCGCACGGTCCGATCGGGACCGAAGCGGCCCGGCGCCTCGCCGAAGACCTCGACCAGGAGCGGTCGCCCGGTCACCCGCCGCTTCCTCAGCCGGACAGGCAGGTGAAGAAGCGTCGGATGTCCTCGACGAGCAGGTCCGGGGCGTCGTGCGCGGCCCAGTGGCCGCCGCGGTCGAACTCGCGCCAGGACACGATGTACCGGTGGTCCTGCTCGGCGAGTCTCCGGATCGGGCGGAAGTCGTGGGCGAAGCTCGCCAGGCCGATCGGGAACGTGGTCGGGTTCGGATACGCCGAGGCGCGGCCGTTCTCGTGGTGGAAACGGGCTGCGGACGCCGCGGTGCCGGTGAACCAGTAGATCGAGGCGTTGGTCAGCACCACGTCCACGTCCACACCGGCCAGCGACCGGCAGATCCAGGCGAGCTGACCGGCCGGTGAGCCGGCCGGCCCGTGGCGAAGGACCTGCGGTCGCTCCTGCCGGGCCCCGTCGTGGCCGGCAGGGCCGACGAAGGGGTGCGGGAGGTTCAGGTATCCCATGCCCTCCGGAGGAGGACCCTGCCGCTCGGCGGGGTCGCCGGAGGGGAATATCTGGTTGACGTGCACGGCGATCACGTGTTCGGGGTCGATCCGGCCGAGCACCGGCGAGATGATCGAACCCGCGTCGTTCCCGTGCGCGCCGTACCGGTCGTAGCCGAGCCGCCGCATCAGCTCGGCCCAGGCCCGGGCGACGCGCACGGCGTCCCAGCCCTTCCCCCGGGTGCGCCCGGAGAAGCCGAACCCGGGGATGGACGGGATCACCAGGTGGAAATCGCGTGACAGGGGCTCGACCAGGTCCAGGTACTCCACGAAGGTGCTGGGCCAGCCGTGCGTGAGGATGAGCGGCGTCGCCGCGGGGTCGGCCGAGCGCACGTGCACGAAGTGGACGGTCTGGCCGTCGATGACGGTCGTGAACTGCGGATAGGAGTTCAGTCTCGCCTCCTGCGCCCGCCAGTCGAAGGAGTCGCGCCAGCGCTCGGCGAGGTCCCGCACGTACGCCGACGGCACGCCGTACCACCGGTCCTGCCGCACGGGGCCGGACGTCGGCCGGCCGGCCGGCTCCGCGGGCGGCGGTTCATCGGTCCAGCGGGTGCGGGCCAGGCGGTCGCGCAGATCGTTGACGGCGACTTCCGGGATCGCGATCCGGAACGGCCTGATGTCCTCTGCCATGCCTCCACGATCCAGCTTCGGGCAGGCGTGACGGCAGTGCCTGGTGCACCGGTCCATCTGCCCATCGCATGACACCCACGTGCAAAATGCACATAATCATGAGTTCCGCAGATGATCGGGGACTGGATGAGCAGGTTCGGCTGGACACTCGTCCTCGCCATGGTGGGCGCCCTCGCCGTCACCCGCGTGGGGGACTTCCTGCGCGAACCCCTCCCCGCCCGGGACACCGCGCTCGGTGTCGCCGCCATCGCGGCGGTCGCGGCCCTCCACGTGGTGATCGTCATGCGGCCGTGGCGGCCGCACCTCCTGCTGGCGGCCCAGGCGTTCCTGGTCTTCGCGCCGTACCTCGCGCTCGGGAGAGCGTGGGGCCCCCTCTCCGGATTCCTGGGCGCGGCGGTCCTGCTGACCCTGCCCGCCCCGCTGTCCTGGCCGCTGTTCGCGCTCACCACGGCCACCGACACCGCCATCGGCGCCTACCACGGCTCCGATCCGCTCTCCGCGGCGGGCATCGCGATCGTCGTCCTCAACACCGGTCTCGGCGTGTTCGCCGTCACCCACCTGGCCAGACGGCTCGACCAGGCGACCGGGCAACGCGAACGACTCGCCGCGCTCGCCGCCGAGCGGGAGCGGCTGGAGAGCGCGGCCCGGCTGCGCGGCACGCTCGGAACCGGACTCTCCACGATCATCCAGCTGATCCGCGACGGCCTGACCGCGCCGACCACGGAGCGGCTGGCCCGCGTGGCCGACCTCGGCCGTACGGCGCTGGCCGCCGCACGCACGATCGCCGACGCCCAGCGCGTGGTGGTGCCGGCCGTGCCGCCGGCGCCGGACGCCGACCGGACGGCGCGGATCCGGCCCCGCCTCGCCTGGTGGTTCCTGGTCCTCATGCTGGCCGACCACTCGGCCATCACCGTGCTCAGCCTCGCCCTGGGGCCCCGGACGGAGGCGGGCGTCTGGGCGCTGGCCGGCTTGTTGACGGCGGTCTCGGTGGGGCTGCAGCTGTATCACGGGGCTCCCCGCGCGCCCGGCTCCGAGCCGCGGGCCTGGCCGTGGACCCTCACCCTGCACGGACTCGTCGTGGTCATCGCCACGGCGATCCCGTTCTGGCCGCCGCAGTCCATCCTGGCCCCGCTCCTCCCCGTGGCCGGCGCCGCCGTCGTCCGGCTGCGCCGCCTCTGGGCATGGGCGATCCCCCCGCTCTTCGCCCTCATGCTGGCCCTCGTCTCCGGCCGGCACTGGACCGGTGCCGGCGACTACGTCTACTGGAGCACGGGCGTCATCGTCATCACCATCCAGGTGTACGCCCTGTGCCGCATCCCCGAAGTGACCCGCGAGCTCGAGGAGACCAGCGGCGACGTGGCCCGTGTCGCGGCCGTCACCGAACGCCTGCGCCTGGCCCGCGACCTCCACGATCTGCTCGGCATGAGCCTGTCGGGGATCAGCCTCAAGGCCGAACTCGCCGCCCGCCTGCTGCCGACGGACCCCGATCGCGCCCGGCGTGAGCTCTCCGAACTGCTCGTCCTGGCCGAACGCGCCCGCGACGAGGTCCGCTCCCTCACCACCGAGCTCTTCCTGCCGGAGGAGATCGCGGCCGCCCGCTCGATCCTGGAGGCGGCGGGCCTGCACGTCACCGTCTCGACGTCCGGACCGCCCCCTGACGCCCCGCTCCTGGCCGTCGCCCTCCGCGAGGCGGTGACCAACGTCATCCGCCACTCCGCCGCGCGCACCTGCCGCATCTCCGTGGTCTCGGTCCCCGGCAGGGTACGGCTGCGCGTCACCAACGACGGCCTCGCACCGGCCGTACCGGAACGCCCGGGGACCGGGCCGATGACCGCGCAGGAACGCCGGGGGACCGGGCTGGCCGGCCTCACCGAGCGCATCACCCGGGCGGGCGGGCGGCTGGACGCCGGTCAGCGCGACGACACGTTCACGCTCACAGCCAGCCTGCCGCAGTAGCGATGCGGATCGCGTCCACCCGGTTGCGCGCTCCCAGCTTGGTCACTGCCGAGGCGAGATAGTTCCGTACGGTGCCATAGCTCAGGTGGAGCTGCGCGGACACCTCGCGCGGTGTCGCGCCGGACGCGGTCAGGCGCAGCACGTCGGCCTCCCGAGCGGTCAGCGGGCTGCCCGCCACGTCCAGCGCCGCGTAGGCGAGCTGCGGGTCGATCACCCGCCCGCCCGCGGCCACGGTACGGATCGCGTCGGTCAGATCCTGCGGCCGGGAGTCCTTCACCATGAAGCCCGCCACCTGCGCGGCGATCCCCCGGCGCAGGTTCCCCGGCTGTCCCACCGCGGTCAGGATCAACGTCCTGCAGTCCGGGAGCCTGTCGCGCAGCTCCGCCGCCGCCTGGAGACCGTCCATCCCGGGCAGCTCGATGTCGATCACGGCGACGTCCGGCCGGTGCTCCAGCGCGGCGGGGACGATGCGGTCACCGGACCCGACCGCGGCCACGACCACCATGTCGCTCTCCAGCCCCAGCAGGCCGCACAGCGCCTCACGCAGGATCCGCATGTCCTCAGCGATGAGCACCCGAATCATCCGCACCTCACCGCTCAGATCGCACTCGGCAGCCGTACCCGCCGCAGCCTATCGACCTACCGTCCCGTACCGGATCCCGGCCGCCGGCGCCCGGCGGCCCGCGGCGGAGGCCCGTCGCTCGCGGATCACGTAGCGGGTGCGGGACCCGGGCCCCGGGCCGGCCGGCCCGCCGTGTGTTGATCTCGTCTGCGGGTAGGCGCAGAGGTGTGAGACAGGAACGACGGATGTGGCAGTCGTCTTCCGGTCGGGCTCGTGGGCGCCGTCTTCGGACGGCCTCCAGTGGAGGCGTGCGGGTCCTCGACGCCCCGCCGGGGATGCAGCCATGACCGATCCCGCCGCCGGCGCCGGCGGTCCCGCTTGCCAGATCAGTGTGATCGTGGCCGGGCAGGGCGGGGTGCTGACGGCCGACGCCGGTCTTCTCCACGGCCCGCTGACGGCCACCACCCAGCTGGTCGCCGGCCGGCTGCGGATGCGGGTGCAATCGACCGACGACGGCGTGTGGCATGAAGTGGCCGGCAGTCCGCTGCCGGTCTCCGAGCCGGCCGACGGCTCCGGCAGGGCGGCCCTGGCGCTGCATCTGCGCCTGCATCAGGCGGTGATCCGTCTCGCCTCGGTCGCGGGCCTGCCGGACGGGCTGTCCCCGCAGGCGCTTCAGCAGGTGGATCTCGGCGGCGATCCCACCTAAAGGCCCTGCGCAAGCGCTTCCCGGCCGCCCGCCGCCGCCACCGTGGTGATCAGCGCCATCCCGGTCATGGCCGCGGTGAGCGGGATGACCACCGGCTTCACGCATGGCCGTACCTCCCGCGTCGGCTAGCGCAGGGCCGCCGCCAGGGCCGGGACCGCCGGCAGCGCACGAGACCGCGGACGCACCCGGAGAGCAGCGCCACGATGAGAGCCAGGGCACCTACCACGGAGAGCGGCACATCGAGCGTGGCCGCGTGATCGCCCGGGACCGCCGATATGTGTCCCCCAGCCGTCCGAAGCCGGTCGGCGACATCGTGCGGATCGCGTCCACGACGCGCCGATCCGGCCGTCCCCCCGGCTGAACGGTCCCGGTGGTGACCGGTCGGCGGGAAGTCAGGTAGAGGCAGCGCATCATGGGTACCTCCGGCGGCGATGTCACAGCTGGGAAAGGAGACGATGGTGGTATTCGACTCCTGGAGCGGAATCATCCGGATCGTCGTCGCCGCCGTGGTGGCCTACGCCGTGCTGGTAGCGGTGCTGCGGCTGTCGGGCAAACGCACCCTGTCGAAGATGAACGCCTTCGACCTGGTGGTCACCGTCGCGCTGGGCTCCACGCTGGCCACCGTGGTGCTCTCGTCCGACGTCGCGCTCGCCGAGGGCGGGCTCGCGCTGGCCCTGCTGGTGGCGCTGCAGTTCGCCGTCGCCTGGCTGGCGACCCGCTCGGTGCGGGTGCGGCGGGTGATCAAATCCGAGCCGACCGTGGTGCTGCGCGATGGGCGACTGCTGGAAGACGCGATGCGCCGGCAGCGCGTCACCGCCTCCGAAGTCCGCCAGGCGGTCCGCTCCAGCGGCTCCGGAGCGCTGGAGGACGTCGCCGCCGTCGTCCTGGAGACCGACGGCGGCTTCAGCGTCGTCCCCCGCCAGAAGCTCGGCTCGGGCAGTGCCCTGACCGACCTGGCCGGATTCACCGGTACGGATGGTTCCGCAGGTTCCGGACACCGGCCACACCGATGACCTCTGCTCCGGCCACGTCATTACTTCGCACCGATGTGGGCACCGCACCGGCATGAGCCCCCGTATCCACGAGACGGCCGCCGTCCGCCAGACCCGGGCCGAGCGGCTGATCGACCGCCTCGACGCCCCCATGAGCGTCCTGGGCCTGCTGTTCCTCCTGGTCGTACTCGGTCAAAACCTCGCGAGCCATCCCGTGCTGGCCGACGTCTTCTTCGCGGCGGGCTGGCTGCTGTGGGCCGCGTTCGCCGCCGAGTACGCCCTGAGGCTGTACGTGGCCCCGGCACGGTTGCGGTTCCTGCGCCGCACCTGGTGGCAGCTGATCTTCCTGCTCGTGCCGTTCCTGCGCTTCCTGCGGCTGCTGCGGCTGGTCCGGCTGGCACGGGCCGGCGGCGTGCTCGGCTCGGCCGTGCGCGGCAGCCGCTCGGCCGGGCGCCTGCTGTCGGGCCGGCTGACCTGGCTGGCCGCGCTCAGCGCCATCATCGTGCTGGCCTCCAGCCAGGTTCTGCACGAGTTCGCCGGCTACGACGACTACGCCCTGGCCCTGCACGACGCCGCCCTGGCCACCGTCACCGGTGAACCGCTCACCGTCAGGACCACGGCTCTGGCCGCCGTCGTCGAGGTGCTCCTGGCCGTCTACTCCGTGGTCGTCTTCGCCTCCGTCGCCGCCGCGATGGGCGCCTACTTCCTCAGCCACCACCCCTCCACTCCACACGACGGCGAACACCCGGGCGGCGAGCGCTCAGGTGACACCGCCCGCTCCTGACATGCGGGTACCTCCCCTTGCCCGAGTCGATCCATCCGGCGGGCGGTAACCCGACCGATCGCGGGGTATCGGTCTTCCGCAAAGAGTCCGACCCAGGAAAGGACGCAGCATGCCGGTCCGCGAAATGATCGACACCTACCCCGCCGACATCAACCTCGACCGCGACCTGATCGCCGACGCCGTCCAGGCCCTGATCGACTGCGCCCAGGCCTGCACCGCCTGCGCCGACGCCTGCATGAGCGAGCAGCACGTCGACCAACTGCGCAAGTGCATCCGCACCGATCTGGACTGCGCCGACATCTGCTCGGCCACCGCCCGCATCCTGTCGCGCCACACCGGCTACGACGCCAACATCACCCGCGCCCAGCTGCAGGCCTGCATCCAGGCGTGCCGGTCCTGCGCCGACGAGTGCTCCCAGCACGCCGGCATGCACGAGCACTGCCGCATCTGCGCCGATGCCTGCCGCCGATGCGAGCAGGCGTGCCAGTCCCTGCTGACCAAGATCGCCTGACCCGGCGTCCGCCGGTCGCCGTGCCTCTGGGAGCACCTCGATCACACAGGTGCGGGACATCGGAAGGTACGGGCTGCTGACAGAGATCTCCTTCGGAAGCGGTTGCGATGCGCTCCAGAGCAGAACGCGAGACACCGGTCGCCCTGCCGCCGGAGGCGCTCTGTCCGGCCGATGAGGCGGAAGGCGGAAGCGGCACCCGGCCCTGGCCCGGATCATCCGGACAGCGGCCGGACGCGGCTGCCCGGAACGCAACAGGCCCGACCGGCCAGAGCCGCCCTGTCACCGCACGCACCCGCCCCGGTTCACCGGCGAGCCGCACCCGGACGTCGGTGAACGATCGTGCCGGACGCGTGACCGGCGGCACGGCCCGACGGCCGGAGACCCTTCGGTGACGGCACGGAGATCGCCGCAGCGGCCGAGCGTTTCCGGTGACACCTGGCGGACCCGGCTGTGGCCCCTCCCGACCGCGGGAGTGATTACCGCGTGCCTGCTCGGAATCGGGCTGCCACTCGTCGACGCCAACGTGATCGGCGCTCTGCCCGCCCGGGTGACCGCCTACCTGTTCAGCGGCGGGCCGCAGGCGGCGCGTACGGTGCTGTCGGCGATCGCGGGTTCACTGATCACCGTGACGTCGCTGACGTTCTCCCTGACGGTGGTGACGCTGCAGCTGGCCAGCAGCCAGTACTCCCCCCGCCTGCTGCGGACCTTCGCCCGGGACCGGTTCGTCCACGTCACGCTGGCACTGCTGCTGACCACGTTCACGTACGCCCTGACCGTGCTGCGCGCGGTACGCGCCTCGCTGGAGGACCAGTCCGCCTTCGTGCCGCAGCTGTCGGTGACGGTGGCCTACCTGCTGGCGCTGGTGAGCGTGGTCGCCCTGGTGGTGTTCCTCGCGCATCTGGCACGGCAGATCCGGGTGGAGTCACTGCTGGACAGCGTCCGCACCGAAGCGGCGCAGACGATGCGGCGCTGCGCGGACGACAGGACCGGCACCGCCCTCGCTCCGGCGATTCCGGAGACCGGGACCGTGCCCCTGTGCGCCGTCTCGTCGGGCTTTCTCACCTCGGTCGACGAGGAGGCGCTGCTGCGCGCCGCAGTGGACACCGGCACCGTGGTGGTCCTCGACCGGCTCCCGGGCGACTGGGTGGTCGTCGGTACCCCGATCGCCGTCGCCTGGCCGCTCGCCGGAGGAACCTCCGGCCTGGACCGTCAGGACGTCGACGCCCTGTCGCACCACCTGGCGGGCGCAGTCCGAACCGGATTCGAGCGGACCTCGGAGCAGGACATCGCGTTCGGGCTACGCCAGATCGTCGATGTCGCGACTAAGGCGTTGTCCCCCGGGATCAACGACCCGACCACCGCGCTGCACGCGCTGGGCCATGCCGCCGCGCTGCTGTGCGAGGCGGCCGGCGAAGACCTCGGACCTCTCCTGCTGCACGACGGCTCAGGAAGGGTCCGCACGGTCGTGCCGCGTCCGGGCTTCCCCGCGCTGCTCGACCTGGCCCTGTCCCAGCCCCGCCGCTACGGCGCCGCCGAGCCGGAGGTGATCGGGCGGCTGTTCATGCTGCTGGGCGAGGTCGCGTGGTCCGCCCGCCGATCCGAGCACCGCGCGGCGATACACGATCAGCTCCTGCGACTGCGCGCCACCGTGGACCGCCAGGACTACGATCACAGCGAGCGGGCCCGGATGGAGGACCTGGCTCTGGCGGTACAGGCGGCCCTGACCGGGCGCTGGACGTACGAGGCGTCCCGTCGTCCGTAGGGAACGCCCCCTGCGGTGGGCGCCCGACTCCGCTCATCGTTCTACTGCCCGATACTGCGCGGCTCCACCGGCTCGTAGCACTGCCCGTCACCGACGGCCTTGAGGCCGGCGAGGTCTCCTCCCTGGAGCGTGGTCACCCGCCGGCCGTACTGGACCGGGTTCATCAGCTGGCCGGGGTCGTCCACGTGCCCCAGGCCGACCAGGTGCGCCAACTCGTGCAGCATCACGGCCCGCATGGCGTCGTCGCCGCCCATCGACGCCATCTGCCCGGCGTCGAAGACCACCATCCCGCTCACATACCGCGGGGTGCCGTTTCCGGCCCGGACGTAGACAGGGCCTCCGTATCCGGCCGCCTGCCCACGCAGGCGCGGGTACTCGTCCGGGGCGGAGTAGGCGATCAGCACCGGCGCCCACCGCTCGCCGTACCGGTCCGGCTGGTAGGCCTTCCTGCCGTCGCCGGGTGCCTCACCGATGCTCCCCTGATAGGAGAACCGGAGTCCTGTCACTTCGGAGATGCGGCCGACGCTCTCCCGCAGCAGCCGCTCGGCCCCTTCCGGCCGCCCCTCCGGCCGCACGACGTACCCGATGGGTTCGCAGGTGCTCCACCGCACAGGCTCGCCGTCGTCCCGCGTGTGCAGGAAGCGGTAACCGTCCGCGCCGGTCCGCCGGCCGGATTCCTCCACCGATGGGGGCGCCGGGTGTCCGGGTGGTGGCCACGCAACCAGAGAGCACGCCGGCCGCCAGCACGGCCACGGCCACGATCCTCATCCAGGGTTCTCTCCCACCGCCCACTCTCCTCCGCTACCCGTCATCACGCCTCAGATGCGGCTCTCCTGCCCTCGCGCGGAGGTCCTCCGCCATCGGCGGCACGGGTTTCCCGCGGAGAAAGGCGGTGAAGCCGCCCGGAGCGCGACCCGACGGACCCCGGCGGACGATCAGCCCTCTGCGGTGCCAGAACGTGTGGAACGGACCACACGGGGAAATCATGATCAGTCCTGTTCCGGATAGCGGAACCAGCCAGCCACGCCTCTCCTCTCGCGGTTCCCACCTCAGCCGTGTGCACCCGGAGCCGGTATGGTCCGCCGGTCTGCCATGCCTGGTGGCGGCGGTAAGGACGGATAGCCGCATAGTCAGCGGGCATCACGATCGGACGTCGCCCCGCTCCGGTTCACCACCGGCCCGGTCGCGCACGCGGGAGCCGGTCGATCACCAGGCCCAGGACGGGTCGCCGACGGCCTGCTGGGAGACGGCCCACAGGCGCTCACGGGCCGCGGCGTCGTAGGCGGAGGCGGGGGCGTCGACCGGCCGGAGGTCCTCGTCCAGATAGATGCCGCGCAGGGCGGACCGGCCCGCGGCGGCGGGATCGGCGTGCTCCTGCCAGGTACCGGTGCGGGTGGCCAGGGCCGCGTACGTCTCGCCCAGACGCTCGGCGGGGATGGCGAGCCGGTTCTTGGGCGCGTACAGCGTGCGCAGGACCCACGGCAGGGCGGCGACGCGGTCGGCGTCCAGCCGTACGGCGGGCACCCGGACGCAGGCGACGTCCAGCGCGCCGCGGGCCCGCAGGGCCAGCGTGTAGGCGGTCATGATCTGGGCGAGTTTGGCGTGGTAGTAGGCCCGGGTGGGGCTGTACCAGGAGGCGTCGTCCAGTTGGCCGAAGCGGATCGCGATGCGCGGCATGGTGAGCAGTCCCTTGCTCGCGACGTTGATCACCCGGGGGCGGGGTGGGCGGCGCGGGCGTTGATCGCCTCCAGGGCGGCGCGGCCCCGGTGCGGATCCCGGCACAGGGCCAGAATCCGGTGACCGTCTGCAGCCAGTCGCTGCGCGGCGCGCAGGCCGATGCCGGAGTTGGCGCCGGTGACGGCGATGGTGAGGGGATCGGGGTAGGCCATACGAGTATCCTATTCGTTCGGAACATTCCGAACAAAATAGGATGTGTGCATGGCGGATGTCGAGGAGTTCGTGGAGAGCGCCGGGCTGTACTTCGAGCGGCTGGGGCTGAGCCGTACCGCCGGCCGGGTGATGGGATGCCTGCTCGCCGAGACCGGCGAGGCCGCCGACGCCCCCGGCCTGTGCGAGCGGCTCGGGGTGGCCAAGAGCAGCATGAGCGTGGCCCTGCAGCAGCTGGAGCGCGGCGGGCTCGTCGAACGCTACCGCCCCCCGCGGGTCCGGCGGGACCGCTACCGGCTGACCGACGACGTCTTCGGGCGCGCGTTCCGGGCGAAGATGGCCGAGTTCGCCGCCTTCGCCGCCCTGGCCGAGCAGGGACTCTCCGCGGTGGGCGACCATCCCGCCGCCCGGGCCCGGCTGGAGCACATGCGTGACATGTACGCCTTCATGGCCCGGGAGTTCCCCAGGCTCCTCGACCGGTGGGACGAGGAGAGAAGCACCGGTCCGGAGACCAGGACCGAGCGGTGACCGCCCGGCATCACCCCGCCGTGTGCCGGCACCAGCCGGCATGAGGCGCGCGCCGCGGCACACACCGGCGCCGTCACCGCACCCGTACGGGACGGGCGCCGGTGAAGCGGGTGATCAGCGGCCCCGCGACCGCCAGCACGAAGACGTAGGCGGCGACCAGGGGCGCCAGCACGGGATGCCGGACCGCGGCCAGGCCGATGATGACGATGGAGAACTCGCCCCGGGCGATCAGCGCGGCCCCCGCGCGGGCCCGGCCGCGCGCTCCGACCCCGTCGCGGGAGGCGGCGTAGCGGCCGGTGACGACCTTGGTCGCACCGGTGACCACCGCCAGCAGCACGGCGGCCGGCAGCACCGGCGGCAGTTCGCCGATGTCCACCGACAGGCCGATGGCCACGAAGAACACCGCGGCGAACAGATCGCGCAGCGAGGCGATGACGGCGCCGGCGCGCCCGGCCGTCTCCCCGGTGACGGTGAGCCCGACCAGGAAGGCGCCCACCGCGGCCGAGGCGTGGATGTACTCCGCCAGCGCGGCCACGACCAGGGTGATGCCCAGCAGCCTGAGCATGAGCTGCTCGTCGTCCGGATGCGCCACCAGCCGGCCGACGTGGTGGCCCCACCGGTAGGAGGTGGCGAAGGCGGCCAGCACCGCGCCGACCGCGACCAGCATCCCGAGCGCGGCCTGCCACCAGGTGCCACCGGAGACCAGCACCGCCAGCACCGGCAGGTAGGCGGCCATCGTGAAGTCCTCCAGGACCAGCACCGACAGCACGGCCGGGGTCTCCCGGTTGGCCAGCCGGCGCAGGTCGCCCAGGAGCCGGGCGATGATCCCCGAGGAGGAGATGTAGGTGGCGCCGGCCAGCGCCAGGACGCTCACGCCGTCCAGGCCGAGCAGCCATCCGGCCACCGCGCCGGGCGCGGCGTTCAGCACCAGGTCGACCGCGGCGGAGGGCACGTGGTGGCGCATGCTCGCGGTGAACTCGCCGATGGAGAACTCCAGGCCGAGTGCCAGGAGCAGCAGCACGATCCCGATGGAGGCCCCAACGCGCAGGAACTCCCCGGCGGCGGGCACGGGCAGCGCGCTTCCCTCCCCCAGCACCAGGCCCGTCAGCAGGTAGAGCGGCACCGGCGACAGGGTCAGGCGGCGCGCCATCGCGCCGAGGACGCCGAGCGCGACCAGGATGAGGCCCAGCTCCAGCAGCAGGGCGGCCGAGACGTGCACCCGCTCAGCCCCGCAGGAGGCGGGCCACGTCGGCGATGCCCCGGTCGGTCCCGATCACCACCAGGACGTCACCGGACCGCAGCGCCTCCTGCGGACCCGGCGAGGCGATGACCTCCTCGCCGCGGACGATCGCCACCACCGACGCGCCGGTACGGGTGCGGGCCCTGGTGTGCCCCAGCGGCCGGTCGAGGTAAGGCGAGCCGTCCGGAATCTCCACCCGGCCCGACTCCAGCCCGGGCACCTCCCTGGTCAGGTCGGCGAACCGCTCGGCGATGCGCGGCGCTCCCAGGATCTGCGCCAGGGTCTCGGCCTCATCCTCGTTCAGCCGGAACACCGGCCAGGCCTCGTCGCGGTCGTCGTCACCGTAGACGACCACCTCGAAGTCGCCCGTACGGCGTGCGACGACGCCGATCAGGTGTCCCTCGTGGTTGGTGAACTCGTACCGCAGCCCGACCCCGGGCAGGAGCACCTCGTTGACGTCCATGCGCCCATCATCCCGATAGGCGCGCCCGGCGTTCCCCGGCGGTGGGCCCGTTCCCCGCCCGTGTCGCGCAGCCGCGGCCCGGCCCGGGCCGCGGGCCGTCCTCTCTCCGGCCACCGGGATCGCTCCTGACCACGGCGGAGACGTTCAACGGGTGTGGTCGGCCCGCTGCCACCAGACGGCCGTGGCCAGCGCCCCGCCGGCCCCTGCGACCGCCACCAGCAGGTAGCCGGCCGGTCCGGGCGGCTCCTGGCCCGGACCGGCGACACCGGCCAGCAGCCCCGGGACCGACCAGGGGAAGTAGGCGCCGTAACCGAGAGCGGCGATCACCTGCGCGCAGAACAGCGCGGCGAACAGCGCCCCGACCGCGGCCAGATATCCGCGCCCGGCACTGGCGGCCAGCGCCAGCGGCGTGGTCAGCGCGCCCGTCAGCGCCGCGACCAGCAGGACGCGGCCGGTTCCGGCTGCCAGCACCGGCACCGAGGCGCCGGGCAGCCCCAGCAGCACCCCGACCAGCAGGCCGAGCAGCACCGTCTGCACGGCCAGCAGCAGCGACCAACCGGCCAGGGCGGCGAACTTCGCGGCCACCACGGCGGTACGGGAGGTGGGCAGGGCCAGCAGGTCCTTGGCGGTACGGTCGCTGAACTCCCGGCCGAACAGCCAGATCGCGATCACCCCGTAGATCAGCAGGCCGCCCACGGCCACCGCCTGCGCCAGCAGCGCCAGGTAACCGCTCCAGTCGGCGACCGCCCCGCTGAGCTGCGCCTTGCCGCCCAGCAGGCCCAGCGCGCGGGCGCGGCCGGGGTCGGTCAGGATGAACATGAACATCCCGCACACGCCCGTAGCGAGGGCGAAGGCCGCGGCGGTCAACGCGGGCAGGCGGCTGCGCCGCACCTTGAGCAGTTCCGCCCACAGGGCCTCACGCATCACCGTCTCCCACCACGCGCAGGAAATAGGCCTCCAGGTCTTCTTCCTCGACCAGGAGCCGGACCGGCGGGCATCCGGCCTCCGCCAGCAGGGCGGCTACCTCGTCGGGACGCTCGATCGCGCGGGTCCCGGTGAGGGTGATCGGCCCCTCGCCCTGCGGGGCGAACCCGGCCGCGGCCAGCACCGCGCGGGCGGCGGTGTCGTCGCGGGTGGACACGCTCAGCCGCCGCAGGTGCGCCTCCAGCCCGGCGGCGTCGACCTCCTGCAGCAGCCGGCCCCGGTGGATGATGCCGATGCGGGTGGCCAGGCGGGCGACCTCGGCCAGCAGGTGGCTGGAGAGGAACACGGTGACGCCGTGCTCACGGGCCAGGCCGGCCAGCAGGGTGCGGATCTCCACCACGCCCGCCGGGTCGAGGCCGTTGACCGGCTCGTCCAGGACCAGCAGCTCGGGGGTGTGGACGAGGGCCTTGGCGAGAGCCAGGCGCTGCAGGTTGCCCATGGACAGGGCGCGGGCGCGGCGGTCGGCGTACGGCGTCAGCGCCAGGCGGTCGATGACCTCGCCGACCGTACCGGAGGGCAGCCGGCGCAGCCGGGCGACCACCTCCAGGTTCTCCCGCACGGTCAGCTCCGGGTAGGCGACCGGGGCCTCCACCAGATAGCCGACCCGCGGCCACGCCGAACGGTCTCCCCCGCTGACGTGCGCGCCCAGCACCTCGGCCGAGCCGCCCGTGGGCGCGATCATGCCCAGCAGCATGCGGATCAGCGTGGTCTTGCCCGCGCCGTTGAGGCCGAGCAGCGCGTAGATCTGCCCGGGCTCGACGCTCAGGCTCACCTCGTCGACCGCGACGACGTCACCGTAGCGTTTGCTCACCGCGGTGGTGCGGACGGCGGGCGCGGCTCCGGCGCGGCGCGCGTCCAGCGCGTCCGTGTTCATGAGCCGGGCTCCTGACGCACCCGGTCGCGCAGGCGGCGGGCAGCGCCGTACCAGGCGGGCACGTCGCGCTCGTCGTCGAACCAGCGCGCCACGACGATGTCGGTCGACGAATGCAGCAGGATCGACAGCACGATGGTGACCGCGATCAACTGGAACTCCTGGCTGGCCACGGCGATGCCGGAGGACAGCACGATCAGGCCGTAGACCACCGAGGCGAACCCCTTGGGCCCGAACCACGCCACCGCGGCCTGCTCCCGCACCGACAGACCGGAGCCCAGGAAGGAGATCCAGATGGCGATCGGCCGGGCGGCCACCAGCGCCAGGACGGCGAACAGCCAGCCGGTCCAGCCGACCGCACCCAGCAGGGCCGGGGTGATGAGCGCGCCGAACACCAGCAGGGCGGCCAGCTTGAACAGCTCCGCGATCAGCTCGCCGAAGTGCTCGAACGCCTCGCGCTGCCGCTGTCCGAAGGTGGCGACCGTGATGCCCGCGGCGAAGGCGGCCAGGAACAGGTTGCCGTGGGTGGCCTTGCCCAGCGCCAGCACGAGCAGGCCGATCGCCAGCGCGTTGAGCGGCTCGTAGGCGGTGGAGGCGGAGAACCAGCGGGTCTGCTCCAGTTTGATCGCCAGCCACGGCACGGCCACTCCGATGAGCAGGCCCACAGCGAGCTCCAGGCCCAGCTCGCCCAGGTGCAGATTGCGCGAGCCGGCGGCCAGGGCCAGGAAGACCATCACGAACGGCAGCGCCAGACCGTCGTTGACGCCGGATTCGACGTTGAGCAGCTGACGCAGCCGGGGCGGTACCTTCTCATTGCCGACCAGGGCCGCGGCGAAGACCGGGTCGGTGGGGGCCAGGACCGCACCGATCAGCAGGGACTCGATCCAGCCCAACCCGATCAGGTAGTGCGCGAGCAGCGCGGTGATCACCAGGGTGAGCGGCAGGCCCCAGCCGAGCGCGCGGCCGGGCAGCCGCCAGGCGCCGCGCAGGTCGGCCCAGCCGACCCGCATGCCGTCGGTGAACAGCACCGCGAACAGCGCCAGCTCCGCCAGCGTGCCGACGACCTCGTCCTCGGCGGTGATGGACACCACGCCCAGGACGCCGTCGCCGAGCACGAACCCGGCGGCCAGAAACAGCGCCGCCGTGGACAGGATCGTGCGGTGGGCCAGGCTGGACAGCAGGACCGCCAGCAGCAGCACACCGGCGAAAGCAAGCAGCAGCGTGCCCATCAGCGGCCCGCTCCGCGCGGACGGAACCCGTCAGCCGGGCGATCCATCGAATGCCGCCTCATCGGCGCCTCCGTCACAGTCGGCATGAAAACCGTCGTTGCCGACCAGACTTCCCGGCGCACCGCGTTCTACGGTAACAGCAGGCCTCCGGCAGCGGAGAAGGCCCTGCGGCCTGTGGGGGGGGGCGATACCTGCCCGCTGTCCCCTGCTCACTCGAATGCGGCGAGACGGAAAACGGCGTCCTCGGTCGTGGCGTGGGTCTGCAACCTCCCGTCCAGCCGAGTGATCTTCAGTATGTGCCGCAGCCGGTCGTTGCGACCGCTCAGCACGAGTCGCCCCCACCGTTTTCGATCTCGTGCAGCGCGGCCGTCAGGACACCGAGGCCGGCCGAGTCGCAGAAGGTGATCTCCTCGGTGTCCACCACGACGAGTGGCGGGGTGTTGAACGCCGCGGCCTGTTCGAGCCGGGCGCGGAAGTACGGGGCGGTGGACATGGTGAGCTCACCGGTGGGCCGCACGATGACGACGGCGCCGCGCAGGCCGGTGAGCACGGAGAGGGTTCCGGATCCAGAGGGGTTGGCCCATGCCACGCGTGTGATTGCCTTTCGTCGCCGGATTTCCGGGCCCCGCCGCAGAAGCGGCGCGTTCGACGGGCCCGGGCGGACACTCCGAACGGAACCCCTCTGGACCCCGTCCGGGACATATGGCAATCAATCATTACATAGGGCAAATCAGGGTGATCCGGGGGGTCAGGTGGACTGCCTGCGCACCAGCAGCATCGCGGCGTCGTCGAGCAGCGGCCCTCCGATGTGGTCCAGCAGGTCCGAGCGCAGCTCGTCCAGTGCACCCTGCGGATCGGCCACCTCCAGCAGGTGGGCGCGCTCCATCAGCGGATAGAAGGTCCCGGCCTCATCGCGGGCCTCGATGACGCCGTCGGTGTAGAAGAGGATCCGGTCTCCCTCGCCGAACGGGACCCGATGCGGCTTGGGCAGGGGCGGGCCCAGCGACGCCAGACCGAGCGGCACCCCTTCCTCCTCGGGTTCCACCAGGCGGGCCCGGCCGTCGCGGCCGATCAGCAGGGGCGGCGGGTGGCCGCAGTTGAGCAGGGAGATCTCACCGTCGGCGACCTCGGCGATGATCGCGGTGACGAACCTCTCCCCGCCCAGGTGCCGATCCAGGCTGGTCTCCAGCCGCTCGGCCACCCCGGGCAGATCGGCCTCGTCGTAGGCGGCCTCACGGAAGGCGCCCAGCACCCAGGCCGCGGTCTCCACCGCCTCCAGTCCCTTGCCCTGCACGTCGCCGATGAGCAGGCGCACGCCGTACGGTGTCGTGACGACCTCGTAGAGGTCGCCGCCGATCCGCGCCTCGGCCGCGGCCGAGGTGTAGGACAGCGCGATCCGCAGATCGCCCGCCTTGCGCGGGACGGGACGGAGCAGCACCCGCTGGGCGGCCTCGGCGACCAGCCGGACGTTGGCGAGCTCCCGCTCGCGCCGGATGCGCAGATGGCCGGCCAGCATGCTGGCCGCGGTGATGGCGATGATGGTCGCGATGGTGAGGTTGTTCTGCGGGGTGAGCAGGAGCCGGTTGTAGGAGGCCAGCGGAATGCACAGCGCCAGCGCGATCACGCCCACCAGCGCGGTACGGCGGATGCTGCCTGAGACCGAGGCGAAGGTCGGCCCCAGGGTGAGGAGCGGCAGGAAGCCCAGACGCGGACCGGCCAGCAGGTCGATCAGGGCCACCGCCGCCATGACGACGAACGGCAGCGACCGAAGGACCCGCTCAGACTTCACGCGTGACTCCATCCACCGGCTATGTACCGGTTGCCCGTTTCTCTCCGCCGGTAACCGTAGAGCAAATCCTTCCGGGCCCCGTGTAACGAGTCAGCGGCACGCCGGTACCGGCCGCCGGTTCCCACCGGGACCCGTGCGGAGAAGAAGGGCCCACGCGTCCTCACCGACGGACGGGACGGAGCATGCGGTTCCAGCGCGTTTCTCCGCGGCAGCACGGATCAACGCCGGATGTGCTCGGGGGCCAGGAGCTCCCGTCCCCGTACGTCGGAGAGCAGATCGGAGTCGATGGTCTCGCCCCGGCGCAGCACGCTGATGGCACCGGTCCGCTCGAGGATCACGGCCGCGACGTCGTCGTAGCGGTGAACGGCCGAGAGCCGTAACTTCTGGCGCAGCTCGTCCTCGACGATCTGCGCCTTGCGCAGGTTGTCGTGGAGGATCTCCCCGTTGGCCATGAGCAGCAGCGGAAGGTTGCTCATGGCGCGGTCGAGGCGTCTGTTTCGGCGCAGGCGCCCGAACAGCGCCTGCAGCACGAAAAGCGTTCCCATGCCGAGCAGACCGGCCGCCAGGGTCGGCCTGTAGCCCAGGACGGCCCGGCCCATGACCGCCCCGAGCGCGATCACCGCGGCGAAGTCGAAACTCGACATGGCCGCCAGCGCCCGCTGCCCGACGAGCCGGACAAGGAGCAGAAAGGCGACGTAGACACCGGCAGCGGACACGATGACCGCGAGGGCATCCGCCCATGTCAGTCCCACCAGATGCACTGATCAGCCCTCCTGCTCCCCGTGTTCCGTCACCGGCTTCCGGAAGCCGGGCCGGACTCCGGGTCATGCGGTCTGCTCCGGCTCGCGGGACCGCCGTACCCCGCGATCACGACCTGGCATTCGGAAGGCGCCACGACGTGGCGCCGCCCGGCTCGGCGACGCCGATGCCGGCCAGCGTCCGGACCAGGTCCGTGGGCCGCCCCGGAGCAGGGCGGGGTTCCGTCGCGGCGCCCCTGCTCTCCCCCGGCCCGGGAACGCCTCCACCGGTACACGGTGGTGACGGTCACCGGTGTGCCCTTCGGCCGCGTCATGGCGTGACGGTGGCGGATGACCGGTCACGCCACCGCGTACCTGCGGAGATCCCCTTCCGCCTTCGAGAACGGGAGAGTCCCCATCAGGCCGCGGGACGCGACGGCGGACAGCGGAGCCACGGCCGTCAACGGACCGGATGGCGCTCACGCCGCCCGGCGACGGCCTCAGCGACACCGATCAATGCCACCGCGGCGATGACGGCGACGACGAAGCCCAGCACGTTCAGCTCGAAGATGTCGCCGGTGCCCAGCAGGCTGGCGACCGTACCGCCGATCACCGAACCGGCCAGCCCGAGCAGCAGGGTGGCCAGCAGGCCGAGGTGCTGCTTGCCCGGCTTGAGCAGGCGGGCCAGCGCACCGATGACGAGCCCTGCGACGATGAATCCGATCATGACGTCTCTCCTTGTTCCCGCGCGTGTCCGCCCGAGGTAGGACGCCGACAGGTGCCGGTATCGGTATCGGTGTGCCCGGGTGCCCTCGGGTAAACCCCAGCGCCGGCCGGACCGTTGCCCGGAGGAGAGGTGGGCCCCCAGGAAGCAGCTGCATGCCGTCGGCATACATGACTACTCTCCGTGAACAATCGGCGGCCGCTCCGGCGCGGCCGTCAGCACCGCTCTTCCGGCTCTCACGGACCGGTGACGGACCAGAGATCCGAAACGCCCGTCAGAGCCGGTCCGCGGAATCCGACATTTTCAGCGAACGGGCAGGCCGGTGACCGCGCGGCCGATGATCAGGCGCTGGAGCTCGGACGTGCCCTCGAAGATGGTGTAGTTCATCGACCCGCACCACACCCACCTGCGACAACACGCCGATCAGTTCCCTGAGCAGCGGTCATGCCCGCACCTCTCACTCATGGGTACGCGGCGTCTTTCATCCTCTGACGGAACAGCGACGGAACAGGCGCCCGGTTGCGTCCACCGCAAGGCCGACCAAGAGCCACTACTCACCGTGACTGAAATTCGGCGCCGACCGGGACCGGTTCCGGCTGAAGACCGACATCGGCCGCCGAATCTTCTTCGCCTGATCTCTCGGCACGGATGGCATGCAGGCCGGCCCGCCGACCGGCCGGGCACCACCCGCCCCGCCGGTCGGCGGGTTGCGTAATGACATGGATAACGATAACCATTGTCATCACAGATGGCGAGAGGAGACGGCATGGCACATCTGTTGTTGATCGAGAGCTGGGTGGGGGCGATGAGCACACTGCTGCCCCGCGCCATCCGCGATGCGGGGCACCGGTTCACTTTTCTCACCCGCGACCTGCACCACTACCTGCGAGCCGTGCCCGGCGCCCACCCGCATCCGCTGCTGGCCGCCGACAACGTGCTGACCGCGGAGACCAACGACCTGCCGTCGCTGCTGCCGCAGGTGGAGCGGTTGCACGACGTGCTCGGCTTCGACGGCGCCCTGTCTTCGTGCGACTACTACCTGCCCGCCGTGGCCGAGGTCGCGGCGCGCCTGGGCCTGCCCGGCCCTTCCCCGGAGGCCGTGCGGCGGGCCTGCCGCAAGGACCTCACCCGCGCCGTCCTCCAGGACGCGGGGGTGCCGGGCCCGCGATTCGCCACGGCCTCCTCCTGGGAGCAGGCCGTGGAAGCCGCGACCGGCCTGGGCTATCCCCTGGTCGTCAAGCCGGTCGACCTGTGCGCCGGGATGCATGTGCGGAAGGTGCGCGACGAGGCCGAGCTGCGGGCGGCCTTCCTCGCCCTGGAGGGGTTCCCCGTCAACGCGCGCGGCCAGCGGCGGATGCCGATCGTGCTGCTGGAGGAACTGCTCACCGGGCCGGAGGTCAGTGTCGAGACGGTCAGCGCGGACGGTGACGTCCGCGTGGTCGGGGTGACCGGCAAGAGCCTGGCCGGCGAGCCGTGGTTCGTCGAGAGCGGCCACGTGTTTCCCGCCGCGCTGGACGCCGGCCTGGCCGGGCAGGCGGCGGAGACGGCGGTGGCCGCCGTGGAGGCGCTGGGCCTGGACCGGGGGGTGGCCCACACCGAGCTGCGGCTCACCCCGGACGGCCCGGCGCTGATCGAGGTCAACCCGCGCCCCGCGGGCAACCAGATCACCGAACTGGTCCGCCGGGTCACCGGCATCGACCTGCCGATGGTCCACGCCCGGCTCGCCGCCGGCCAGCAGCCGGATCTGGCCCCCGTCGACACCGGGGTGCGCAGCGCGGCCATCGCCTTCCTGCTGCCCGAACACGCAGGCCGGATCACCGCCGTGCACGGCACCGACGGGCTCACCGCCGCCGCGGACGTCGTCGACTGGTCGGTCAGATCCGCCGGCCACCAGGCGGGCGAACCCACGAGCAACAACCACTACCTCGGCCACGTCATGGTGACCGACACCTCCGGCAGCGGTGCCGGGGCACGGGCGCAGGAGCTGGTCGCGGCGCTGAAGGTCGAGTACGAGCGGTGAACCTGACGACGCTCACCGAACGGGCTCTCGCCGGAGAGCTGGGCCCCGACCCCGCGCGGATGCGGGTCAGCACCGCCTTCACCACGCGGCAGGGAGTACGGCACGACTCCCGCGGCCGCGTCTACCGCAACCATGTGATCAGCCTGCGGGTCGGCCGTGCCGTGGGGTCCTGCGCGGTGGAGCCCGACGAGGTCGCGGACTCGATCGTCGAGGAGTGCGTCGGCGTCGCCGTCGCCGGCCTGCTGGCCCATCCGGTGCCGGCGGTCCGTGTGGCCGCGCTCGACGCCTACCTGATGTCGGCCCGCCCTCACCGGGGCGAGCCGGTCACCGTACCGGCCGGGACGTCCCTGGAGAAGTCCCTGGCCCGGGCGGCGGCCGTGGTCGACCTGCTGCCCGGCGGCGCGGAACGGGTGCTCGTGGTCGGTGTGGTCAACTCGTTGCTGCACCACCTGCGTGAGCGGGGCGTGCGCTACGTCCCGTGCGACCTGAAAGGCGGCTCCACCGAGTGGGGCGAGCCGGTGACCGCCGACGCCGCCACCGCCCTCGACGGCTGCGACGCCGTACTCGCCTCCGGGATGACCCTGGGCAACGGAGGCTTCGGGCTCCTCCTGGAGCATGCCCGCGCGCACGGCAAGCCGCTGGTGATGTTCGCCCAGACGGGCAGTGCGATCCTGCCGTGCTTCCTCGGTGCGGGGGTCACCGCGGTGTCGGCGGAGCCGTACCCCTTCTTCTGGCTCGACGGCGGCGACACCGTCCTGTTCCGCTACCGGGAGCGGGCATGAACGACCTGTTGTCCCTGGTCGGCCGGACGCCCCTGGCCCGGATCACCGCCCCGCTGCCCCACCCGCACGGCGGATTCTGGGCGAAGCTGGAAGGTTTCGGCGTCGGCGGCATGAAGGCCCGCTCCGCCGTCTCCATGCTCACCGCCGCCCGGGCCCGCGGCGAGCTCCGCCCCGGCGCCCCCGTCGTGGAGTCCACCAGCGGGACGCTCGGGATCGGACTGGCCTTCGCCGGTCAGTGCCTCGGGCATCCCGTGGTGCTGGTGGTCGACGACGAACTCGAGCCGGGCATGCGCGCCCTCCTGCGCGCGTACGGCGTGCGCCTGGAGGTCGTGAGCCGGCCGAATCCGAGGGGCGGCTGGCAGCAGGCCCGGCTGGACCGGCTGCACGAGGTGCTGGAACGGCTTCCCGACGCGTACTGGCCCGACCAGTACAACAACCCTGACAACCCCGACGGGTACGCCTCGCTGGCGCGGGAACTGGCCGAGCGGCTCGGCCGCGCCGACGTGCTGGTGTGCAGCGTGGGCACCGGCGGTCACAGCGCCGGGGTCTTCCGCGGCCTGCGCCGCTACTGGCCGGGCCTGCGCCTGGTCGGGGTGGACACGGTGGGCTCCACCGTCTTCGGCCAGCCCGCGCGTCCCCGGGTCATGCGCGGCCTGGGCAGCAGCATCCACCCGCGCAACGTGGCCTACGAGCTGTTCGACGAGGTCCACTGGCTGGGCCCCGTCGAAGCCGTCGACGCCTGCCGCAGGCTGGCACGGGGATCCTTCGTCACCGGCGGATGGAGCACCGGCGCGGTGGCCCGGGTCGCCGCGTGGACGGCGCGCCGGGAGGCCGGCGCCACCGTGGTCGCGGTCTTCCCGGACGGGCCGGACCGCTACCTGGGCTCGATCTTCGACGACGACTACTGCCGGGCCCACGGCCTGCTGGAGCGGCCCGAGGACCAGCCTGTGGAGATCGCGCATCCGCGCGCCGTCGAGGTGTCCGGCTGGGCCCGCTGCCGCCTGGTGATCGACCCCCTGCTCGCGGAGGTGCCCGCGTGAGACTCACCTGGACCGTGACGTCACTGGTGCTGCGCGAGCCGCTGCGGATCTCCCGATCGGTGATGACCCGCCGGGACGCCGTCCAGATCACCGTGGCGCACGAAGGGCTGCGCGGCCACGGGGAGGCGGTGACCAGCGTCCACCACCGGCTCGACGTCGGGCGGATCACCACTCTGCTGCGGCGGCTGCGCCCCGCGCTGGAGGAACTCCCCGGCCCGGAGGAGGCCCTGGCGGCCGTCCCCGATCTCCTGCCCGCTGTTCCCGGCGTGCTCACCGCCGTGGACGCGGCCCTGCACGACCTGGTCGGCAAGCGGCGCGGCCTGCCGGTCCACGCCCTGTTCGGGCGGCGGTGGTCCGACACCGCGACCGCCTTCACCCTGGGCATCGGCCAGGACCCCGCCCCGGTCCTCGACCGGGGTCTCCAGCTGATCAAAATCAAGCTGGGCGGCGGGGACGACGTCGCGCGCGTCCGCGTGATCCGCCGCGCCGCCCCCGGCGCCCGGCTGATCCTGGACCCCAACGGCGCGTGGACGGCCGAGCAGGCGGTGCGGATCCTCGACGAGGTCGCGCCGCTGGGGATCGAGGCCGTCGAGCAGCCGGTCGCCCCCGGAACCCTGGACGACCTCGCCTGGGTGACGGCGCGCTCGGCGATCCCGGTGGTCGCCGACGAGGACGCACGGACCTTGCAGGACGTGGAGAACCTGCCGGGCGCCGCCCACGGCGTCAACGTCAAGCTCGCCGAGTGCGGCGGCCTGACGGCCGCCCGGCGGATCATCGAGTGCGCCCGCCGCCACGGCCTGCACGTCATGCTCGGCTGCCAGGTGGCCAGCAGCCTGGGCATCGCACCCGCCGTGCATCTGGCGCCGGCGGCCCGCTGGGCCGATCTGGACGGTCACCTGCTGCTCGCCGAGGACCCGTGGACCGGCATCGGCGGGCACGACGGCGTGCTGCGGCTGAGCGGGGAGCCCGGGCTGGGGGTGCGGGCCGCGTGAGAGAGCTCTCCTGGGCCGTGCGTCTGCTGCTGGTCAACCAGTTCGGCGTCAACACCGGCTTCTACCTGCTGGTCCCCTATCTCGCCGGCCACCTCACCGGCGACCTCGGCCTGTCCGCCGCGGTGACCGGCGTCATCCTGGGGGTGCGCAACCTCAGCCAGCAGGGCCTGTTCCTCATCGGCGGCTCCGCCGCCGACCGTCTCGGCGCCCGAGGTGTGATCATCACGGGCTGCGCGCTGCGCACCGCCGGGTTCGCCCTGTTCGCGTTCGGCACCACGGTGCCGCTGCTGCTGGCGGCCGCCGTGCTCAGCGGGCTGGCCGGCGCCCTGTTCAACCCGGCCGTCCGCGCGTACGTCGCCGTGGAGGCCCCCGACAAGGCCAGGGCGTTCGCGCTGTTCAACGTGTTCGCCCAGGCGGGAGCCCTGTGCGGGCCGCTGCTGGGCGGCGTGCTGCTGCTGGTGGACTTCCGGGCCGCCGCGATCACCGCAGCGGCGATCTTCATGGTGCTGACCGTCGCACAGGCGCTCGTCCTGCCCGCGCGCGCGGTGCCGCCCAGCGGCTCCTCGGTGCTGGGCGACTGGCGGCGCTGCCTGGCCGACCGGCGTTTCCTCGCCTTCACCCTCGCCCTCAGCGGCATGTTCGCCCTGCAGAACCAGCTCTACCTGGTGCTGCCGCTGGCCGCGGAGCAGGCGACGGGTACGGCGGGCTCGGTGGCGCTGCTGTTCCTGGTGTCCACCGTGGCGAGCCTGCTCTTCCAGATGCGGATCACCCGGTGGCTGGAGGCGGCGACGAGCCGGGACCGCGCGATGGCCCTGGGCCTGGCCGTGATGGGGGCCGGGTTCCTCGCCCCCGCCCTGCTGCCGGGCATCGCCCCGGTGCTGGTCGCGGCGCTGGCCCTGGCCGTCGGCGTGATGATGGCGCAGCCGTTCGTGTACGAGCGGATCGGCCACTTCGGCGGCGAGTCGCTGGCCGGAACCTACTTCGGCGTGTTCTACCTGGTCTCCGGGGTGGTCGCCGCCGCCAGCACCGCGCTGATCGGCTGGGCGGGCGCGGCCGGTGCGGCCGTGTGCGCGGCGGTCGGGCTGGTCTGCGCGGCGGCCGTGCTGGTCCAGGAACGGCGTGCGGCGGTGACGGCGTGAACTTCCTGACCGACAACCCCGCCCTGTACGAGGCGCAGTTCCCCGACCCGGAGCACAGGGCCGCCCGTTTCGTGGACGACCAGGTGCGGCGCTTCGACGGTGGACGAGACCTCCTCGACGTCGGCTGCGGCACGGGCCGCGACGCGGGCCACCTCGCCGGCCTCGGCTACGACGCCGCCGGAGTCGACGTGTCCGAGGCGATGCTGGCCTACGCGCGCCAGCGCCACCCGGAGGTGACGTTCGCCTGCGGCGACATGCGCGACTTCGCCCTCGGCCGCCGCTTCGACGTGGTGACGTGCCTGGACAGCGCGATGCTGTACTGCCACACCAACGCCGACCTGGCCGCGTTCCTGGACCGCTGCCGCGAGCACCTGCGCCCCGGCGGCCTGCTGGTCGCCGAGATGCGCAACGGCGCCCACTTCCTCACCCACCCGGTTCCGGCGCCCTTCACCCGCAAGGTCACCCACGCGGGCGTCACCTACACCTCCCGCACCGAACTGCGGCTGGACCACGCCGCCCAGTTGCTGCGGCGCCGCCGCAGGTGGAGCTGGCCCGGCGGCGGACCGCTGGAGCAGCACTCCGCCTGGCGGCTGCTCTTCCCTCAGGAGCTCACCTACTTCCTGGCCGTCGCCGGGTTCGAAGTCCTCGACCTGTTCGACCAGCCCGGGCCCCGGGCCGAGCCGCACGACGGCCCGCCCCTGTCCGCCGACCGACTCCACCTCGTCGCCCGACTCGTGAAGGACCCCCACCATGCATGACCGTCTCAGCCGCCGCGGCTTCCTCGGCCTGACCGCCGGAGCCGCCCTGCTCGCCGGATGCGGCACCGGCACCGCCTCCTCCTCCTCCTCCTCCTCCTCCGGAGGCGGCTCCGGCGGGCGCCTGTGTGCCGTGTTCGCCGGCGGCGGCGCCACCGAGGTGCTGGACCCGCACCTGGCCAACCTGTTCAACGAGGCCGCCCGCGCCAAAGCCCTCTACGACAAGCTCGCCGACCTCGGAGCGGACGTCTCCCCGCAACCCCGCCTGGCCGAGAGGTGGGAGGCGAACGCCGACTTCACCGTCTGGCGGGTCACCCTGCGGCAGGCGCGCTTCCACGACGGGCGGCCGGTACGCGCCCAGGACGTGCTGGCCAGCTACGCCCGCATCACCGACCCGGGCAAGACCTTCCGCGCCAAGTCCAGCCTCACGCTCATCGACCTGCCCGGCAGCCGGGCCGTCGGCGACCGCACGGTCGAGTTCCGGCTCAAGCGGCCCTTCGCGGAGTTCCCCAACGTGCTGGCCGCGTTCGGCGCCTACATCGTTCCCGAGGGGACCACGGACTTCAGCAAGCCGGTCGGCTCGGGCCCGTTCTCCTTCGTGTCGTGGAAGCCGGGCAGCTCCGTGCTGCTCAAGCGCAACCCGGACTACTGGGACGGCGCCCCGTACATCGAGGAGCTGGAGTTCCTCATCGCCAACGAGGAGTCCGCGCGGATCAACGCGCTGCTGGGCGGGCAGGTCGAGTACGCGCACGACCTCAGCCCGGCCTCCGCCCGCCAGTACGAGGGACGCGTCACGGTCGTCCGCGCCCCCAACAGCGCGATGCAGGCGTTCGCGATGAAGACCGACCGCGCCCCCTTCGACGACCGGGACCTGCGCCAGGCGCTATTCCTGCTCACCGACCGGCAGCAGCTGGTCGACGCCGTCATGCCCGGTGCCGGGCAGATCGGCAACGACCTGTTCGGCAAGGGCTACCTGCACTACGCCGAGAGCATCCCCCAGCGCACGCCCGACCTGGACAAGGCGAAGGCGCTGATCAGGAAGGCCGGAGCGAACGGCCTCACCATCGAGCTGACCACCTCCACCGCCGCCGCCGGTTTCGTCGAGGCGGCCACGGTCTTCGCCGGCCAGCTGCGCGCCGCCGGGCTGAAGGCCACCGTCACGAGCGGCAGCAAGGACACCTACTGGGCCGACATCCTCACCAAGGGCTCCATCGCCAGCTTCCGCTCCGGGGCCATGCCGATCGAGACCCACATCGCGCAGCGGCTGCTGTCGGCCTCCACGACCAACGCCACCAAATGGGCGCGTCCGGAGTTCGACGCGCTCTACGAGACGGCCGTCTCGGCGCGCGACGCCACCGACCGGGAAGCCGCCTACCTGAAGATGCAGCAGATGCTGCACGCCGAGGGCGGACTGCTGGTGTGGGGCTTCGCCGACTGGATCGTCGCGACCTCGCCGAAGGTGAGCGGCGTGCAGGCGGCACCCGCCAACACCCTGGACTGGGCCCGGTTCGACAAGGTGAGACTGGGGTGAATCTGACCCGCTACGCCGCGCGGCGGCTGGCCGTGGGCGCCGTTCAGGTCGCCGCGGTCGCCTGCCTGGTGTTCCTGATGACGGAGGCGCTGCCGGGCGACGCCGCGGTGGTGCTGGCGGGCGACCAGCCGGACCCGGCGCGGATCGCACAGATCCGCGCCGGGCTCGGGCTGGACCGTCCCCTCGCCGAACGCTTCACCGCGTGGGCCTCCGGGATGGTACGGGGCGACTTCGGCGCGTCACTCGTCTCCGGCCGCCCGGTCGCCGAGATCATGCTGGACGCGCTGGCTCCCACCGCCGTGCTGGCCGGACTCACCCTGCTGCTGCTGATCCCGCTCTCGGTCCTGCTCGGAGTGGCCGCCGCGCTGCGCGAGGGCGGCAGGCTCGACCGGGCGCTGACCGCCGCCGGCGCCGCGCTCTACGCGGTTCCGGAGTTCGCGCTGGCCATCGTGCTGGTGGCGGTCTTCGGCGTGGCGCTGGCATGGCTGCCGCCGACCGGGCTGGGCGGGCTCACCGCCGCCGCTCTGGTGCTGCCGGTGACGGTGCTGCTGGTGCGGCCCGTCTGCTCCACCGGACGGCTGATCCGCTCCACGATGATCGACGTACTGGCCGCGCCGTACGTACGGCACGCACGGCGCCTGGGCCTGAACCGGCTCGCGCACGCGCTACCGGGCGCGCTCGCGCCCGCCGTGCAGCACCTGGCCCGCACCGTCGACTGGCTGCTCGGCGGGGTCATCGTGGTGGAGGCCGTCTTCATCGTCCCCGGGCTGGGCAGTACCCTGGCCGACGCGGTCGGCCAGCGCGATCTTCCCATCCTGCAGGGGCTCGCGCTGCTGTTCGCCGCCACGACCGTCCTGGTGAACCTCCTCGCCGACGTCGCGGCCTTCCGACTGGCTCCCCGCGCATGAGACTCCTCCTGCTCGCCGTCCCCCTGGCCGTCGCCCTGGCCGGGCCGTGGTTCGCCCCCGGCGAAACGGCCCATGGCGTCTCCTACACCGCGGCGGGCCTGCTCGGCACCGACTTCGCCGGACGCGACGTGTGGCAGCAGGTGCTGCTGGGCGGGCGGTCCCTGGTGCTGACGGCCGTGCTCGCCACCGCCGGGGCCTATCTGCTGGGCACCGTCTGGGGCCTGGCCGCGGCGGGTGCGCCGCGGATGGCCGACGAGGCGCTGATGCGGCCGCTCGACGTGCTCATGGCGGTGCCCTCCCTGCTGCTGATCCTGGTGGTGGCGGCCCTGACCCCCGGCGGCGCGCTCGCCTGGATCGTCATGCTGGTCCATCTGCCCGACGTCGCCCGCCTGGTCCGTGCCTGCGCGCTGGAGATCGGCACCCGGCCCGCCGTGGAGGCCATGCGGCTGCAGGGCGAGAGCCGGTGGCGGATCACCACCGGGTTCGTCCTGCCCTCCATGGCCCGTGTGCTCGCCACCGACGCCGGCACCCGGCTGACCGGATCGCTGTACCTCGTCGCCGCCGCGAGCTTCCTCGGCGTCGGCGTGCCGCCGGACGCCGCCGACTGGGCGGTGATGGTCGACCGCAACCGGGGCGGCCTCTTCCTCAACCCGTGGGCGGTCCTGGCCCCCGCGCTGCTGATCGTCATGCTCGCCGTCGGGCTGAACCTCACCGCCGACCGCGCACTGAGAAAGGCGGCATCGTGATCGACGTCGACGGGCTGACGGTCGCCGTCCCCGGCCGGACCCTGGTGGACGGGGTCAGCCTCACCCTGCCCGCCGCGAGGACTCTGGCCCTGGTCGGCGCCTCGGGCAGCGGCAAGACGACCACCGCGCTCGCGCTGCTCGGCGAGCACCCGCCCGGCGCCCGCGTCACCGGACGCGTCACCGTGGCCGGGCACGAGGTCACCCCCGCGCAACCTCCACCGCCCGGAACCGTCGCCTTCATCCCGCAGCATCCCTCCGCCGTGCTCAACCCGGTGCTGCGCATCGGGACCGTGCTCCGCCAGATCGCAGCGCGGCACGGCGGAGACGTCCGCGACGCGCTGCACCGGGCGCGGCTCCCCGGCGACCGTGCCTTCCTGCGGCGTTTCCCCCACCAGCTGTCCGGCGGGCAGCAGCAGCGGCTCGTCCTGGCGCACGCGCTGCTGACCGGCCCGTCCGTGGTCGTCGCCGACGAACCCACCACCGGCCAGGACGCCGTCACCCGGGCCGAGATCGCCGCCGAGCTGTCCGGGCTCGGCGTCGCCGTCGTCCTGCTCAGCCATGACCTCGACCTGGTGCGGGAGCTGGCCGACCAGGTCGTCGTGCTCAGAGGCGGGCGGGTCGTGGAGTCCGGGCCCGCGGTACTGAACGCGCCGCGCAGCGACTACGCCAGGGCGCTGGTCACCGCACGCCCTCGCGCGGCGGCCGACCGCGTGGAACCCAGCCCGGAACCGCTGCCGCTCCTCCAGGTCGCGGGTCTCGGCACGGAAGTGCTGCACGAGGTGGACCTCGACGTCTTCCCCGGTGAGCGGCTGGCCGTCGTCGGCCGCTCGGGCAGCGGGAAGACGACCCTCGCCCGCTGCATCGCCGGCCTGCGCCCCTGGACGTCCGGGACCGTACGGCTGGCCGGCCGGCCGCTGCCCCGGTCCCCCCGCAGGCGCGGCCGCGCCGACCTGGCCCGCGTGCAGTACGTCTTCCAGGACGCCCGGGCCTCGTTCGATCCCCGGCGCGCCGTCGTGGAGCAGGCCGCCAGGACCGCGGTACGACTCCGAGGCACACCCGCACCTGCCGCACGCGAGAACGCCTTCGCGACTCTGGCCTCCCTCGGGCTGGACCGCGAGACCGCGCGACGCCGCCCGGACGGGCTGTCCGGAGGCGAGCTCCAGCGCGCCGCCCTGGCCCGCGCCCTGCTCGCCCGGCCCGACATGCTGATCTGCGACGAGATCACCTCCGGGCTGGATCCCGTCACCCAGGCGGACGTCCTCGACCTGCTCACCGGCCTCGACCTGACCCTGGTCGTCATCAGCCATGATCTGCCCATCGCCGCGCGTATCGCCGACCGGGTCGCGGTCCTCCACGGAGGGCGCCTGGTCGAGCACGGCCCGGCCGACCGGGTGCTCCGCCACCCCGCTCATCCCGTCACCCGTGCCCTCACCGGCCTGACCGAGGAGTCCTCCCATGCCGTATGACATCCGCCCTGCCCGCCGTCAGGACCTGGACGGCGCCCGCAGCCTCATGCTCGACACCTTCTACCGGGAGTTCGGCCACGGCTACCATCCCGAATGGCACCGGGACGTGATCGACCTGGAGGGCGTCTACCTCCGGGCGCCCCGGCACGCGCTGTTCGTCGCCGTCCACGACGACGAGGTGGTGGGCACGACCTGTGTGCGGGCCACGGGACCGAAGAGCCCTCCGCACCCGGCGTGGCTCGCCGAGCGGTACCCCTGCGGCAGCACCGCCCAGCTGTTCCGGGTCTACGTACGGCCCGCGCACCGCCGTCGCGGTCTCGCCCGGGAACTGGTGAGGCGAGCATGCGCCCATGTCGCCTCCACTCCCGGCTACAGCCGCCTCTACCTGCACACCGACACCCGAATCGAGGGCGCCGAGGCGTTCTGGAGGTCGGTCGCCGTCCCGGTCCACGACGCCCGTGACGGCGATCCGTCCCGTTTCCAGACAGTCCACTTCGAGATCCCCCTTTGAACTGGCGCGAGAGCATGCGGACGCTGACCGCCGCGCTGCGATCCGGGCTGTGCTGCAGCGCCAGGCCGGCGGCGACGGAGAGGACGAGCAGGCGGTGCTTTCGCATGGAGAACGGCCACGGGTCCTGACCGCGGGCGGCGGAGGGAGCATGCGCTCCGATAGCGGGCACAGAAGCGTTACACCTATGAGCTCTCCTGACGGGCGATTGAGCTCTCCTGACGAGCGATCCACGAGGTGGGAGCGTGAGGACGGAAGACCGCGTCCGCGATCCGGAACGGCTCGAGGCGCTGCGCACCACAGGCCTTCTGGACGCTCCCCGCGTGCCGATCCTGGACGAGGTGACCCGGATGGCGGTCCGGCTGCTGCCCGTACGGGCCTCGCTGGTGACGCTGATCGCCGAGGACCGGTAGATCATCCTCCGCCACGCCGGAACAGACGGGCCCGCGCGGCAGACGCCCCTGTCGCAGTCGATGTGCCGCCACCTGCTCGTCGATGACGCCCCGCTGGCGGTGGACGACACGCGAGGCGACGAGCGGTGGCACGACATCGGTGCCGTCTCCCGCGGAGAGCTGGCCGCCTACGCCGGCACGCCGCTGCACGCCCCCGGCGGCCAGCCGCTGGGCGTCCTGTGCGTGATCGGCGACCGCCCCCACATATGGGAGAAGGCAGAGCTGGAAACCCTCGGCAGTCTCGCCGTGCTGGCGGCGGCACCGTCTTCACCCTGTGCCTGCCCGTTGATCCACCGGCACCGACATGAGCTGTGCCGACACCCTCAGGTGAAGGCGCCGGACCGGTGAGCCGCCGTCGCGCCCCAGGTACATGTGCATCTCCGCGGCCGACGCGTTGCGCGGACGGCCGGCGTCGGCCGCCAGGGCCCTGCGGCGCTGCCGCCCGAGCAGCAGAGCCGCGTTCAATCCGGTGGGGCCGCCGCCGGCCACGACCACCTCATACATGCGTGTCCTCTTCGACCATGTACATTCCGAGATCTCCCGGGCCGACGGGGGTCAGCCCCAGGCCGCGCTCGCCGAGTTCCTCACGCAGCGCCCGCTCGCCGAGCACCCGCCAGGCGTAGTCCGTCTCGACCTCGCGGACGAGCCGCTCCCCCTCGTAGACCCGGTAGGCCATGTGCCAGGTGACGCTGTCAGGGCCCGCAGGCTCGGCCCTGCCCCACCCCTCGTACCGGTGCCGGCCCAGCCGCAGGTCGGCGAAGCGGGCCATCGGCAGCTCGGCCGGCTCGGCGGGAGGCTGCAGGTTCACCACCACCCGGCTCCCGGACGCCGGCAGGTCCCACAGCCGGTGCCGCTCCGCGGGGGTGAGATGCCCGAGGACGTTCATCGCGACCACTCCCCCGGCCCTGGGCGGGAGCGCGGCCTGCAGCAGGCCATCGGGCAGCACGGTCACCCGGTCGCGCAGCCCGGGGCGTTCGAACATGCGGGCCGTCAGCACCGACCGGAGCACGGAAGACGGCTCGATGGCGATGATCTCGGCATCCGGCAGCGTGTCGGCGATCACCAGGGTGCCCAGCCCGCCGCCCGCACCGAGATCGACGACCGGGCCGGGTCCGAACGCCCGCAGCGCCTTCGCCAGCGCAGGACCGAGGGCGTCCCGGTGCGGAGCCATCATGACGTCGACGAACTCGGCCGACCTTTCGTATGGATCAGTCACTCGCCCCTCCTGATTGAGTTTGATAATGGTTTCTATTTTCGATGTGCTTCGAGCGCAGCATCAAGGGCGGTCCCCGGCGAGGAGGCGCCGCCCTGCCGGGCCGCCGGCCCGGCACGCCGGACGCGCAGCACCCGGACCGACGGCTCACCTCTCCAGGCAGTCCGGACAGGTCCCGTGGATCTCCTCGATCCGGAAACCGTCCGCCAGGGCGGTCTGCAGAGCGGACGCCGCGACCTCGGTGACCGCTCCGCAGGCACGGCACACCACATGGCAGTGCTCGTCCTCGCCGCAGATCCGGTAGGCGGTCTCGCCGTTGCGCTCGAAGGCGTGCACGAGGCCGGCCCGGGCCAGGGCGGCGAGCGTGCGGTAGACGGTTGTCAGGCCGACGCGGTCGCCGCGGGAGTGCAGGTGGGCGTGGATCTCCCCGGCGCTCCAGGGCTCCCGCCGCGCGCGCAGGCAGCGCAGCACCAGCAACCGGCTGCCGGTCGCGGTCATCCCCCGCGACCGGAGGTCGCGGGCGTCCCGGTGGTCCATCGATCACCCCTGTGCGGACGGCGGCGGGGACGAGGGGGCGGCGTCAGCCGCGGGGGCGGGAGGCGTAGGGCAGCAGGGCCATCTCCCGGGAGTTCTTGATCGCCCGGGTCAGCTGCCGCTGCTGCCTGCCGGTGACGCCGGTGACCCGTCGGCTGCGGATCTTGCCGCGGTCGGAGATGAACCGGCGCAGCAGGTCGGTGTCCTTGTAGTCGATGTGGTCCACCCCGTGCAGGGGGTTGCTCTTCTTGCGGGGCGTACGGCGGGGCTTCATGCGGTCTCCTTCAGGTCGAGGACGCCGGTGAACGGGTTGTCGTAGCCGGCCCAGGCGTCGGAGCCGGCCAGCGTCTCCTCCTGCGTGAGCAGGCAGGAGTCGAGCAGCGCGGTGATGCGGTCGGGGTCGAGGTCGGGGCCGCTGAAGACCAGGTGCTGCACCCGGTCGCCGGTGACCTCGTTCCAGTCGAGGGCGGCGGCCGTACGGCGGGCCGGGGAGACCATCTCCCAGGCGGCCTGCGGCAGCGCGGCGAGCCACGGGCCGGCGTCCTCCACCGAGAGGATGCCTGCGACCGCGTCCCAGGCGAGCATGCGCTCGTGCCGGGTGGCCAGCCAGAAACGGCCGCGGGAGCGGACCGAGGTGGTGGCCAGCTCGTCGACGGCCTCGAACAGGCGCGCCGGGTGCAGCGGGCGCAGCCGGTGCCAGACCACCGTGGTGATCTCGTCGGTGCGGGCCTCGACGGGCAGCCGGGCGGTGGCCGGGTCGACGCGCTCGGCCAGCTCGGCCGTGCACACCGCGCCGCCGCGGACCTCGGGCAGCTCGATGGCCCGGTGGACGGGGGTGAGCGGGGCCAGGTGCGCGAGCACGGCGCGGGCCAGCTCGGCATCCTCAGCGTCGCCGCCGTGCAGCACCAAACCGGTGGCGTACTCGATCTGCCGGACCAGCACCTCGGCCAGGTACCGCTGGTCGCCTGCCGCCGCGACCTGACCCGTCTCGGCCAGGCGGTCGCCCCGGGTGATGTCGATCGGCATGTGCGCGGCGTGCAGCGCGGTCAGCACCGAGGTCAGGCGCAACGTGCCGCGGGCCTCCTCGCAGTCGACCGCCTCGGCCACCGAGCGGGGCTCTACCGAGTCCCACAGGTCCACGACCAGCAGGGAGGCGGTGGCGGCGCACCGTATCAGCTCGGGCAGCAGGTCTTCGCGCACGGTGCAGGTGACGCAGCCGTGCGCGAGCCGCACCTCGGCCAGGTCGAGCACGCCGGAGCGGTCGCGGACGACCCGCTCGACCCGGCCGCGGGTCACCTCGCGCAGGTCGTGGTGGATCGCGACGGCGCCGGGGTGCTCGTGCAGTAGCCGGTCGACGGCGGCGGTGCGGGCCTGGGCGTGCAGACCTGCGACGAGGACGACAGGGGTGGACACGGGGTTCTCCTTTGCGGGCGCGGGCGCGGTGACGCGCCCGGCGGCGCGGTCGGGCACAGGTTGACGGAATGAAAACCGTTCCCATTATCATTACACAGGTCGGCCACACGGAAGGAACCCCATGGCCCGGAACGAACTCCGCCCCGTGATCAAACTCAGATCCAGCGCGGGCACCGGCTACACCTACGTCACCCGCAAGAACCGGCGTAACGACCCCGACCGGCTCACCCTGCGCAAATACGACCCGACCATCCGCAAGCACGTGCTGTTCCGAGAGGAGCGATGACCCCGTGAAGAAGGGCGTCCACCCCGACTACCGCCCCGTCGTGTTCCGCGACCCGGGCGCGGACTTCGCATTCCTGACCCGATCGACGATCACCAGCGACAAGACGATCGAATGGGAGGATGGCAACACCTACCCGGTCGTCGACGTCGACGTCTCCTCGGCCAGCCACCCCTTCTACACCGGCCGCACCCGGGTGCTGGACACGGCCGGCCGCGTCGAGCGCTTCAACCGGCGCTACGGGAGGGCCTGATGTCGGCCCACTGCATGCTGACCGGCGCCGCGCCGGTCTTCGGCAACCGCGTCTCCCACTCCCACCGGCGCACCCGCCGCCGCTGGAACCCCAACATCCAGCACCGCCGCTACTGGCTGCCCGGCGAGAACCGGTTCGTCCGGCTCACTCTCAGCGCCAGAGCGATCAAGACCGTCGATGCGATCGGCGTCGAGGCCGCCGTGGCCCGCATCCGCGCCCGGGGAGGAAAGGTCTGATGGCCAAGAAGAGCAAGATCACCGCCAACGAGCGCCGCAGGGCCGTGGTGGCCCGCCACGCCGAGCGCCGAGCCGCGCTCAAGGAGATCGTCCGCACCGGCACCGCCGAGGAGCGGGCGGCGGCCGTACGGGCACTGGCCCGCCAGCCCCGCGACGCCAGCGCCACCCGCATCCGCAACCGCGACTCCGTCGACGGCCGCCCCCGCGGCCACCTGAGCAAGTTCGGCCTGTCGCGCATCCGCTTCCGCGAGATGGCCCACCGCGGCGAGTTGCCCGGCGTGACGAAGGCGAGCTGGTGAGCCGTGGCCGTCCCCAAGCGCAAGATGTCGCGCGGCAACACCCGCCACCGCCGCTCCCAGTGGAAGGCGACGGCTCCCGATCTGGTGCCGATCACCGTGGACGGGCGGGACCTGCTGGTCCCCCGCCGGCTGGTCCGCGCCTACCGGCGCGGCCTGATCACTCCCTGATGAGACCCGCCCGGACCCGGTGACGAGATCGGACATCCGGGCGGCACGGATGGCCGGACGGCTGCCGTCGGCGCAGGTCGTCGGGGTCGACGACGATCCACTGCTCCCGGCCCTGGCCGGAGGCGAGCACCGCGTGTCGGCCTCCGGCCACGCAGAGCTGCTGCGCCGCGCCGGATTCGGCCCGGCCTGCCCCGCGCCTGTGGACCTGATCGCGGCGGACCCTGCAGGGCCGGTGGTCCGGCCGGCGCCCGGAACCACCGGCATCTCCCGGCGGACGTCCCTGCGCACCCGGGCGCAAGGGCTGCCGGCCGTTACCGAGGCGGCGACCTGGCATGCCGCGCATCCTGGTTGCGACCGCGACGCCCGCCCGCACCGGACAGCCCAGCAGATCCACGATTCCTCACGGGTCTCGACGACCAGGTCGGCTCACTACGGTCATCGGCCGCACCGGTCCCGCTCGCGGTGATCACCCGGCCATGACAGGCAGGCCGCCGTGCCGCAGGAAGAGCGGGCCGAGCGCCGGAAGGTGCTCCACGGACTGCTCGACGGGTACCGCCGAGTCGCACGGCCGGCGCGAAGAACGCGCAGTGCGGTCCACACGGGACGGATTCCAGAGCGGGACGGATACCCCGGCACCGATTCCGCACCCGTACAGAAGATCAGCCCCGATTTGAGTAATGATAATGATTATCAGTACAGTGATCCGCCGTCGCCCGATCACCGGCGGCGCCCCTCCATGACAACCGTTCGAAACCGAGGTCGCCCCCTTGTCCCAAGACGAAGAACTTCCGCCCCGCAAGGCCAGACGCGCATGGATCGCCGCGGCGTCGGCGCTCATCGTGGTCGTAGGGGTGACCGCCGGTGTCACCACACGGTGGGGCCGGGCAGACGAGGGCGCGTCGCCCTCGAGTGAACCGCGGCACCGCGGCACCGAGCTCGTCGTCGCCGTCGGGGACATCGCCGGCGGCGAGTTCGACCCGCTGAAGGGCTGGGGTTCCAGACCGGCGCAGATCCGGCCGATCCACAGCTCGCTGCTCACCATCGACGCCGACGTCGACTTCGTCGGCGACCTGGCCTCGGAGTACTCCGTGAGCGACGACGCGAAGACCTGGAGCTTCACGCTCCGCGACAACGCCCGCTGGTCGAACGGCGAGCCGGTCACCGCCCGGGACGTCGTCTTCACCTACGAGACACTGAAGAAGGACGGCACGCGATTCGACCTGACGTTCGTCGACCGGATCACCGCCACCGACGAGTCCCATGTCGAGTTCCACCTGGAGGAACCGCGCTCGACCTTCGTCAGCCAGCTCTCGGAGATCCCGATCCTGCCCGCCGCGCACTACGGCCCGGACTACTCGAAGAACCCGATCGGGTCCGGCCCGTACACCGTCGCCGACTACCAGCAGGGGCAGCAGCTCATCCTCAAGGCGAACCCGCACTGGTACGGGCAGCGGCCGGAGTTCACCAAGCTCACCTTCCTGTTCCTGGGCGAGGACGCGGCGCTCGCCGCCGCCAGGGCCGGGACCGTCGACATCGCCTACGTCCCTCCGGCCTTCGCCGACCAGCGTGTCCCCGGCATGACGCTGCGGAGCTTCGAGAGCATCGATTCCCGCGGTCTGTCCCTGCCGACGCGGCCGGCCGGCGGCAGGGGCGAGATCCAGGGCAAGGACGTCGCGGTCGGCGACGACGTGACCGCGGACCCGGCGATCCGCAAGGCGCTGAACATCGGCCTCGACCGCGAGGAGATCACCGAGATCGTGCTGCAGGGCCACGGCCGCCCGGCCTACACCCTCGTCGACGGTCTGCCGTGGTTCAACCAGGAGGCGGCGTTCGAGGACGGCCGGGCCGACGACGCCAAGCGCATCCTCGCCGAGGCCGGCTGGCGCGACTCCGACGGCGACGGAATCGTGGAGAAGGGGGGGAAGAAGGCCGGGTTCACGCTGATGTACCCCTCCGATGACAAGCTCCGCAGCGACCTCGCGCTGGTGGTGGCGGAGCAGGCGCGTGCGCTCGGCATCGAGATCACCACCAAGGGCAGCACCTGGGACGGCATCTACCTCGACGGCAAGGCCAACGCCGTCACCTGGGGCGGCGGACGCCACCACGCCCACCAGCTGTACTCGATGTACTCGTCGAAGGTCCTCGACACCGGCTACAACAACATGCCGCAGTACTCCGACCCGACGGTCGACGGCCACCTCGACCGCGCGCTGTCCGCCGCCACCCAGGACGAGGCGAACACGCACTGGAAGCGGGCGCAGTGGGACGGCAAGGCCGGCTTCGCCGGGGAGAACGGCGACGCGCCGATCATCTGGCTCGTCCGCATCGACCACCTCTACCTCGTCCGCGACGGGCTGCACCTCGGCGACCAGCCGATCCACGGCCACGGACACGAGTGGGCACTGTTCAACACCCTCGCCCAGTGGCGCTGGGAGCGGTGAACACCCGCCGGAAGGCCGGGGCGGTGCCCGTCATGCCGAGATTGATCCTGCTGCGCGTCCTGCGCCTGGCGACCCTGCTCGCCGGGGTGTCGGTGCTCGCCTTCACCCTGGTCCACAACTCACCGATCGACCCGATCCAGGCCTACATCGGCGCTGATGTGGACCTCACCGACGAGCAGCTGGCGAAGCTTCGCGAGCAGTGGGGGCTGGACCGCTCGCCGGTCGAGCAGTACCTCGCCTGGGCCGGCACCCTGCTCCAGGGCGACTTCGGTGTATCGACGCTGTACAAGGCTCCCGTGGTCGATGTCATGGGAACCCGCTTCGGCGCGTCACTCGCGCTGATGGGGGTCGCCTGGACCCTGTCCGGGGTGCTCGGCTACCTGCTCGGGGCCGTCGCGGCGATGCACCGGGGACGGCTCGCGGACCGGATCATCTCCTGGTACAGCTACACCCTGTCGGCCACGCCCACCTTCTGGCTCGGCATCGTCTTCCTCGTCGTGTTCTCCGTATGGCTCGGCTGGTTCCCCGTGGGGCTCGCGGGACCGCATGGCGTCCCGGCGGCCGACGTCACGCTCACCCAGCGGCTCCACCATTTCGTCCTGCCGGCGATCACCCTGTCCGCGATCGGCGTGGCGAACATCGCCATGCACACCCGCGAGAAGATGACGGACGTCCTGAACAGCGACTATGTGGCCTTCGCCCGCGCCAGGGGCGAGACCGACCTGCAGATCTTCATGAACCACGGGTTCCGGAACTCCGTGGTCCCGGCGGTGACCCTCCAATTCGCCTACTTCGCAGAACTCTTCGGAGGCTCGGTGCTCGCCGAGACGGTCTTCTCCTATCCGGGTCTCGGCTCCACCCTGACCGAGGCCGCACTCGGCGGCGACGTCCCGCTGCTGCTGGGCATCGTGCTGGTCAGCGCGGTGTTCGTCTTCACAGGGAACCTGATCGCCGACGTCGTCAACGCCGCGATCGACCCGCGGATCCGGAGCGGGGCATGAGCGCGCCGACCGCTCACCGCCCACGCCTGCGCGGACGCCGGGACGTCGTCGTCTCGCTCTGCGTCGTGGTGCTCATCACCACCTGCCTGATCGCGGGCCACCTGTTCCTGAACGACGCCTCGTTGCGGCCGAACTCCGCGCTGCGGCTGTCGCCGCCGAGTTTCGATCACCCGTTCGGGACCGACCACCTGGGCCGGGACCTCTTCACAAGAGTGGTGAAGGGACTGGCGCTCTCTCTGGGAATCGGCGTGCTCACGGCGGCGATCAGCACGGTGATCTCCGCGGTGCTCGGCGTCTGCGCCGCACTCCTGGGCAAACGGGTCGACGGCCTGGTCTCTTGGCTCATCGACCTGTCCATCGGCATCCCGCACCTGATCTTCATGATCCTGCTCGCCTTCACCGTCGGAGGCGGGATCCCGGGCATCGTCCTGGGCATCGCGTTCACCCACTGGATGTCACTGGCACTGCTGGTCAGAGCCGATGTGAAGCAGATCCGCAGCGCGGAGTTCATCCTCGTGGCGCGCGGGCTCGGCAGATCACCGCTGTTCATCGCGTGCAGGCACGTCCTGCCGCTCGTCCTGCCCCAGCTCCTGGTCGGATTCGTCCTCATGTTCCCGCACGTGATCCTGCACGAGGCCGCGCTCACCTTCCTCGGCTTCGGCTTCTCCCCCCAGACGCCGGCGGTCGGCATCCTCCTGTCGGAAGGAATGCCGCACATCTCCAGCGGGATGTGGTGGCTGGCGGTGTTTCCCGGCCTCGCGCTCCTGCTGCTCGTGCTCGGCTTCGCGCGACTCGGCGACCGGGTGCGCACGGTGCTCGACCCGGCGACGTCGAACGGATGAGGGATCCGATGAACACACCGGTCCTGACGATCTCCGATCTCGGCGTCGGCTTCACCCGGTACGCGAGCGGGCTGCGCACCCGGACGGTCACCGGCCTCACCGGGCTGGACCTCGAGGTCCACGAAGGAGAGGTCCTGGCGGTCATCGGCGCGAGCGGATCCGGCAAGACCCTGCTCGCCCAGGCGATCCTCGGCATCCTGCCGCACAACGCGCACGTCACCGGCGAGATCCGGTACCGGGGCGAGCGGCTGACCGCCACCAGGCGGCGGCGCACGCTCGGCCGGGAGATCTCCTACATCCCTCAGTCGGTGACGAACCTCGACCCGCTGATGCCCGTCGGCAAGCAGGTGCGCATCGGTCTCGATCCGAAGACGGCGCAGCAGGAGCAACGCCGGCTGTTCACCCGCTACGGCCTGGAGAGCGAGGCGGCGAGGCTGTATCCGTTCGAACTGTCCGGGGGCATGCTCAGGCGGGTGCTCTTCGCCACCAGCGTCCGGGACACCGTCCGGCTGATCATCGCCGACGAGCCGACCCCGGGCCTGCACGCCGAGGCCGTCGCGGAGGTGCTGGGGCACCTGCGTGAACTCGCCGCCGGCGGTGTCGCCGTGCTGCTCATCACCCACGACATCCTCTCGGCGGTCACCGTGGCCGAGCGGGTGGCGGTGATGAACGGCGGGCGCCTCGTCACCGTAGAGTCCGCCTCCGCCTTCACCGGGGAAGGCGACGGGCTCGGCCACCCCTTCGCGCGCGAGCTGTGGCGCGCGCTGCCGCAGAACCGATTCTCCGCCGGAGGTGCGGATTGGCACTGGTAGTCAACGGTCTCAGCTACGGCTACCCGGGCGGGAGGACGTTGTATCGCGACGCCTCCTTCCGAGTGGAGGCCGGCACCGTGGTGGGCATCACCGGGCCGAGCGGCAGCGGTAAGTCGACGCTCGGCGCACTCCTGGCCGGCGACCTCCGGGCGCGGTCCGGTGAGATCACGGTCGACGGCGCCCCGCTGCCCGGACGCGGGTTCCGGCCGGTGCAGCTGATCCACCAGCATCCCGGACGGGCCGTCAACCACAAGTGGCGGATGCGCTCGGTGCTGCGGGAATCCCATGCGGTGCCCCAGGAGACGCTCGATCTGCTCGGCGTCAGGAGCGAGTGGCTCGACCGCTGGCCGGGCGAGCTCTCCGGGGGCGAACTGCAACGCTTCTGCATCGCCCGGGCGCTCCATCCCGCCACCAGGTATCTCGTCGCCGACGAGATGACCGCCATGTTCGACGCGATCACGCAGGCGCAGATCTGGCACGCGCTCATCCGGATCGTCCGCGAACGCGGCCTCGGCATGGTCGTCATCAGTCACGAGCCGACGCTGCTCGACCGGCTCTGCGACGAGCAGATCGCCGTAGAGCGTCTCCGGGACCCCGCGGGGCGGCGTCTCAGCTGACCGGGTCGGGCCGCGCCTGGGGCGGTCGCCGGTGCCGGGTCCCGTCGTGATCGGGGCCGCACGGCGCCGTCGGGTCTTCTGCCCGGGAGACGACGGCCCCGTGTTCACCGAGGCGCCTGTTGTGGCCGGTCACGACCGTGCCGCACCGATTCAACGCATATCGGCGGTGCCTACGGGACGCCCGGTACGCGTCGGCGCTGATCAGAGTGAGTCTGACAGCGGGCCACGATTTCCCCTTGATGACCCGTCCGCCGCGATCGGAACATCCATCCCGGCATGGCCCCGTCGGCTCCCGTAGCAGGGCTCGCATCCTCCACGCCGGGCCCCGGCCGAGCCCGGATGAGTGAGGACGAGCTGGCCGGCGTCGTCGCCTACGCCCTGCACCGTGGCCTGTCGCGCCGGCCGGACATCCACGCCGAGGTCATGGACGACCTCACCCCGGCCGAACGGGACGAGGTCGCCCGCGCCTGCGACCGCCATGCCGAACGGGTCCGCCGGATCACCGGCACGACGGGGCCGAAGGCTCCCCGGCCCGTCGGCAACCATGAACGAGACGCTGGGCATCACGGCCATACTCATGCCGGCTCGGCCCGAACTGGCGACGATCTCCTCGGCCGCGGTCCGCGCGGCTGCGGCCCAGAGGCACCGGTGAGAGCGGACCGGCCCGTCAACGGTCTTCGGCGGCTGCAACGCCGCCGTGGGCGCGGCGGCCGAATTCCGTACCGACCCGGATAATGGATTCGCAGGAACGGCTGTAGCACCGGACGGGCACGTGAGGTGTAGTGGCCTCGGGACGCGACCTACCGACCGACAGAAGCATGGTGAAGGTGATGACGACCGCGGTGGACCGGCTCGCGCCGGGTGACCACATCTGCTGGACCTTCCGCACCGACGACGAGCGTCTGACGACGATGCTGGAGTTCGTCGGCGCCGGCCTGGGTGCGGGTGAGAAGGTGCTGTGCTTCACCGAGGAGATCGCACCGCGGACACTGCGGTCGGCGCTCGCGGACCTCGGGGTCGACATCGAGGCGGCCGGCGCTCGCGGGCAGGCGCGGTTCCACACCGCCGACGCCTCCTATCTGGCCACCGGGCGCTTCGACGCCGAGGCGGTGCTGGACGGCTGGCACCGGCAGCTCGCCGAGGCCCGTCAGGAGGGGTACACGGGCCTGCGGGTGATCGCGGACATGACGTGGGCGGCGCGTCGCCCTCAGGTGGACGGCGCCGAGAGGCTGGCCTGGTACGAAGCCCGGGCCAGCCGGATCTTCGCCGACGCCTACGCCACCGTGGTGTGCATGTACGATCAGCGGCTGTTCCCCGGCGATCGGCTGCGCGACATCGCCGCCGCCCACCCGGCGGCCGTCTCCCCCCGCACCGCGGACGACTGGCACCCGCAGTTGCGGCTGGTGCGCACCGCGGACCCGGCAGGACTGTGTCTGATCGGCGAGGCCGACCGTTCCTGCCGCGACGCCCTGGAGGCGGTGCTGGCCGGATTGGCCGAGGACCTGCCGACCGGTGGTCCGGTGACCGTGGACGTGAGCCGGCTGGCCTTCGCCGACGTCGGCTGCGCGGCGGCGCTGGCGCGCACCGCAGGTGCCCTGCCGTACGGCATGCGGATCGTGGGCGCCTCGGCCGCGCTGCACAGGCTCCTCGAGATGATCGGGGCTGACGCGCCCTAGCTGACGGTCCTACCGGCCGATGACGCGACCCCGGCTGCCGCGGCGGGCCGTCGATGAGCGCTCTGACCGACGACCCCGCGATCAGCGGCGCCCGCGTCGGCGCGTTCGAGCATGTGGGCCTGCTCTACGACGGCGCCGAAGATTACCTGGCCGGCGTCTTGCCGTTCGTGTACGACGCCCTGGCCGCCGGCCGGCCGGTGCTGGTCGCCGTCCCGCATGCCAATCTCGGTCCCCTTCGCACCGTGCTGGCAGCCGTCCCGGGCGTGCACTACGTGGACATGACCCTCGCCGGGCGCAACCCCGGGCGCATCCTGCCCGGCGTGCTGCTGGCCTTCGCCGACGCCCACCCCGGCCGGCGCGTCACCGTGATCGGCGAGTCGGTCTGGCCGGGGCGCAGCCGCCCCGAACACTCCGCCTGCGTCCTGCATGAAGCCATGGTCAACATGGTCTTCGCCGGAAGGGATGCGCTCATCGTCTGCCCGTATGACGTCCGTCTCGGCGCCCCTGCGCTGACCGGGGCGCAGCGCACTCACCCGGTCATGATGCGAGAAGGATCACGCTTGCCCAACCCTCGCTACGACGACCCACTGACCATGATCGACGAGCTCAACCTGCCGCTGACTCCGGCACCCGCCCACGCGGCCGCCATCACCTACCACGACGACGCCTGCCTGGCCGAGGTGCGGCGTTTCACCGCCGAGCAGGCCGCCGCGATCGGCCTCCGTCCCGACCGGGTGCAAGAACTGGTCTTGGCCGTCAACGAACTGGCCACCAACACCATGGAGCACACCAGCGCCGGCGGCCGGCTCAGCATGTGGAGCGAGCAGCGGATGCTGGTGTGCCAGGTCGATGACCACGGCCACATGGCCGATCCGCTCGTCGGTCGCGTGCGGCCTGCGGGAGCACGCGGCCACGGGCTGATGGTCGTCAACCAGCTGTGCGACCTCGTGCGTGTGCACAGCCGGCGCGGCCGCACGATGATCCGGTTGCACATGCTGATCTGAATCCGGCCTGACCGGTTCGGACGGTTCACTGATCGCGCTCCACCGCTTGAGCCCGAGCGTCTGGCCGGGAAAGGCCGGGCGGCATTGCGGGTGGGGCCGTCCGAAAGCGGTGCGGCCGGAGCGCGACAGGGCACCGGTCGATGCCGCCCGAGCCCAGGAGGGCTACGTCCCGCCGGAGGTCGTGACCCTAAGATGATCGCTGTTCGGTAAGGGCTGGATCATCCGGGATCGGCTGCCGGGCCCTCACCAGAAAACTCACCGTGACCTCTGATCCTGAGACCGTACTGGAAGTGCAGAGCCGGTGCCTGGGCGCCATACGGGCGCTGCGTCTGGTCGGTGAGCTGGACGCCTACACCGCGCCCGCCGCCCAGAGGAAACTGGACGAGGTGATCTCCGGTGGCGGAGCCCTTCGGCTGATCGTCGATCGCACACCGCTGACGTTCATGGCCACGATGGGGATCACCCTCATGATGAACCTGCGCGCGCAGGTCGCCGGCCGGGAGGGACGTCTGGTGCTGGTCCTTGCCTTCCATGGGTTCCCGCGGCGGCTGTTCGAGGTGACCGGGCTGGTGCACCGCTTCGAGGTCCGCGAGACCATCGAGGAGGCCGTGGCCGTGCTGCGACGCGAAGGGCCGGACGACGGCACGCGGTGAAAGCCGCACGCGACAGGCCGGGCGTTCTTTCGTGTTTCTGGTGACGGGCGCCGGGCGCCTGCAGGGGCGGGCTCGGCAGGCGCAGCAGACGTAACCTGCGACTCGGAGGCCGTGGTCATCGCTGGAAGCGGTGGTGGCATGGCCTGCGCAGGGGTTCTGTTCCGGGGGACGTCGGTGTTCGGATTGCGGCGCCTGTGCGGTCGATGCCCGGCCGACCGGCTGTTCGCCTGGGTCAACGCACCGGGCTGGTCGTCGGCACCGAGGTACGCGATGCCGGCGACGGCGGGGGCACCGCGGACCTGACGGGCCGAGCGGCGCCGGAAGAGGCGGGGAGCGTGACCACTGCGGCGTCGGCGACCGTCGCAGGTTCGGGCCGCTGGGCGCGGCGGTTCTCCCAGGCGAACAGGTAGCGGCGGATGATCTGCACCGTGGGCGCGGACAGGGAGTGGAAGCTCACCACGATGTGCTGGCCGATGCCGTCGGGGGTCTCGCGCACGATGGTGACCTTCCCGATGTGGCTCAGGATCCCGGTGCTGAGGACCACCTGGACGTGCAGCTCTTCGCCGACGGCGATGTCGGAGGCCGGCGCCCAGCAGCGCAGCGCCTTTTCGCTCAGGTCCAGCAGGGTGCTGTCGAAGGTGACGGCGGGCTGGGCGGCCAGGGTGGAGATGCGCATTTTCTCCCCGCCGCCGCCGCGCTCATGCTGGCGGCGGCCGGTTCGGCGCGGTTCGCCCAGCGGGCGCAGGTGCCAGCGCTCGCGCGGGCCGGGGGTGATGCGCTCGAGCAGGACCGGCAGTACCACGCGGCCGCCCTCGTCGATCCAGGACACCGTCAGGTGGCTGCCCGTCTCGGCGGCCACCAGGTTCTTGGCTTCGGCGGGCGCGGCGATGACGAGTTCGCCGTTGAGGGTCGCCTCCAGGCGGGAGCGGTGTGCGGTGTCGTCGTCGACGCAGACGTACAGAGCGCTTCTCAGCGGGGGAAGCGGGTTCATGGGACCACACCCTTGTGATCACGGGAAACGGTGGACGGGAACGGGGTCTACCCCCGGGGGCACGGTGGTGGCTCTTGCTGACGCGCTTGGCATGACCGTCGGAAAGGCCCACCTACGGTGCGCTCCTGCAGAGTAGGCGAGCACGATACGTACTTCATCCATCACTTTTCGCAGCCGTTCGGAGATTCCCCGCCCGGTGGCCGCGCCGGCTCCACTCCGGGATCGAGCATGGGGTCGAGAGCAGATCCGCCGGCCGGAAGCAGGGGAGACCGCGTCTGGTCTTCGGTGCCGTTCGCGCCGCCCGGTGGTGTCGGTGGAGATGCCGTCGACCATGGTCCGGCCGTCCTCGCGGCGGGGCGTGCCCCGGCTCCAGATCCAGCGGGTGACGCCGTCCAGGCCGGTGATGCGGTACTCGGCCTCGGCGGGCCTGCCCGCGCGGAATTCGGCGATCATGCCGGTGAAGGTCTGCCGGTCGTCGGGGTGGACGTGGTCGCGGATCCAGACTGGGCGGGCGGTGGCCTTCACCCGGCCGGGCAGCCCCTGCCCGCGCCGGACGGTCATCGGATCGCCGCCGGTGAAGGCGGACAGGTCGAGGTCCGGCCGCGCCCAGGACGCGGTGCGGGTCAGGCAGGTGCCTTTCGGGCCGGCCTGCCAGTACTCGCCGCAGGCCCAGCCGAGCGTGCGGGTGATCACGCGGGAGTAGCCGGCCAACCCGGTCGGCGCCGAACCGCGCTTCCTGGCGGCGAGGAGGTCCGCCCAGAAGAAGCAGACAAAACCCCATAAAGGGTATGGGCTTCCTCTGGGGGTGAGGGCATGAACGCAGACGATCACGTCCAGGAGCCGGACCGGGTGCGGACGCTGCACGCCACCGGCCTGCTGGAGGCGGCCGAGGCACCGCTGCTGGACCGGGTGACCGCCATGGCGGTGCGCCTGCTGGGCGTACGGGCCGCCACGGTGTCACTGGCCGACTCCGACCGGCAGGTCGTGGTCAGCGCGGCGGGGACCGGCACCCCAGAACGGCGGAGTGCTCTGTCGCAGTCGCTGTGCCGGCAGGTCGTGGCCGCCGGCATCCCACTGCTGGTGACCGACGCCCGCGCCGATGGACGATGGCGCGACGTCGATGCCGTGCACGACGGGCAGCCGGTGGCCTGCGCCGGGATGCCGATGCGTGCACCGGCCGGTCAGGTGCTGGGCGCGTTGTGCGTGATCGACGCCGAGCCCCGGCAGTGGAGCACCGCGCAGCTCGGCCTGCTGGAGGACCTGACCGCCATGGCGGAGACGGAGATCGCCCTGCGCCTGGCGCGCGCCTCGGCGGCCCACCTGCAGCACGTGCTCGACGACATCCCCGAGCCGTGCCTGTGCCTGGACGCCGACGGGACCACCACGGTGTGGAACACCGCCGCGACACGCCTGTTCGGCCTGTCCGCCGAACAGGCCATCGGGCGGCCGGTGGACGAGCTGATCAGTCCGAAGCGGTCACGACGCGACTGCGCGCACCGGCTGCACCGGGCACAGCACGGTGACGCCCCGGCCGGGCAGCGGGTGGAGCTGACCTGCGCCGACGGGTCCGGACGGGAGTTCCCCGCCGAGATGATCGTGCAGACCCGCGACGTCGACCACCGAAGCGCCTGGCCCGCGGTGCTGCACGACGTCAGCGGGCGGCGGCGGACCGAGAGCGAGCTGGAGCGGGAACGTACCTTCCTGGCGGCGCTGTTCGACAGCCTGGACGTCGCGGTGGGAGCCTGCGACAGCGAAGGACACCTGATCTTCAACCAGGTGCTGCGGGAGAGCATCTGCTCCGCCGAACGGCCGGTGGAGATGAAGGACTGGGCCGAGGTCTACCAGCTGTACACCCCTGACGGGACGACGCTGCTGCGGACGGAGGAGCTGCCGCTGGTACGGGCGCTGGCCGGTGAGCGCTTGGACGGTCAGCAGATCGTGATCCGGGTGCCCGGGACCGGTCCGCGCCGCTTCCAGTTCAACGGACGGCCGATCACCACCGCCGACGGGCGCCGCCTGGGCGCGGTGGCCGTCGGCCAGGACATCACCGAACGGCACCGGATCGAACAGTTGCGCACCGCCCAGCACGCCGTGGCCCAGGCCCTGGCCGAGGCCCCCTCCAGCGACCAGGCCGCCTCCGGCGTGGTCGCCGCCGTCGCCGACGCGCTGGGCTGGACCTGCGGCGAGTACTGGCAGGTCGACCCCGGCGGCGAGACCATCTCCCGGCTGGGCCTGTGGACCCGCCCCGGCCGTGACCTGTCGGCGCTCACCCGCGACGAGCCGGACGTCTTCCCACCCGGACAAGGACTGGCCGGCACGGTCTGGGCCACCGACCGTGAGATGTGGATCCCGGACCTGGCCGCCGACCCCCGTGACTTCACCCGCAAGCAGACCATGCTGCGGTGCGGCCTGCGCGCCGCCATGGGACTGCCGGTGCGCAGCGGCCGCCAGATCCTGGGCGTGCTGACTTTCTTCTCCGACACCGTCCAGGAGGCCGATCCCGACCTGGTCGATCTGCTCGGAGGGATGGGCGCGCACGCGGGCCGGTACATGGAGCGGCGCCGCGCCGAGGAGCTGGAGCTGGCCCTGGCCGCCAGCCGACGCCAGTTCGACCAGGTCATCGCCCAGATCGACGACTACATCTGGACCAACGAGATCACCGTCGACGGCCGGATGCGCTCGGTCTACCGCAGCCCCAACGTCGCCGCAATCATCGGTGACGAGCTGCCCCCGGACGCCGACATGGCCGCCGTCACCGCCCGCCACGTCCACCCTGATGATCAGGCGGTTCTGACGGAGTTCATCGCCGCGCTCAACGCCGGGAAATCCGCGCAGGCCGAGTACCGGATCATCGGCGTGGACGGCGTCACCCGCTGGGTGTGGCCCCGGGCCTGGACGAGGAGCACCGGACCTTCATCGAGGTGATCGACCGCAAGAGCGACCACCTGCAGCGCCTGGTCGACGACCTGTTGGACCTGGCCCGCCTGGAGACCGGCCGCGTGGCCCTCGACGCGCGCACGGTGTGGCTGTCCCGGCTGATCCACCAGGCCGTCGACGACCACCGGGCGGTCGCGACCGCCAAGAACATCACGCTGACCACCGAGCTGGCCCACTACCTGCACGCACACGCCGACCCGATGCGGCTGCGCCAGGTACTCGACAACCTGTTGTCGAATGCGATCAAGTACACGCCTCCCGGCGGGACCGTCACCGTCACCGCCGGCTCACCTGGCGACAGCGACGATCACCCGGGCCACCATGCGGCCGTCACCGTGGCCGACACCGGTATCGGCATCCCGGCCGGGGAGTACGAGCAGCTGTTCTCCCGGTTCTTCCGGGCCTCCACCGCCAAGGAGGCCGGCATCAAGGGCACCGGGCTCGGCCTGACCATCACCAAGGCGATCGTGGACGCGCACGGCGGCGCCATCACCGCCGCACCGCGCGAGGGCGGCGGCACCGTCTTCACCGTGTGCCTGCCGGTCGATCCCCAGACTTCCCCCTGACCGCAGCTCGTGCGATCCGGCGTCCGGGGAGGAGGTCCGCCTTCCCCTGACCGCAGCTCGTGCGATCCGGCGTCCGGGGAGGAGGTCCGCCTTCCCCTGACCGCAGCTCGTGCGATCCGGCGTCCGGGGAGGAGGTCAGCCTTGGACCGGCGTCCACCCGAAAGACATCGTCCCTCAACTGCGCCCTGGCATGGCCGATAAGTCGACCGCGAGCGCATGTGGCGCTCACCACACACGGCATCACAGGGAACCGGACATGAGAAAGATCAACGATTTGAAGGTCGGCGCACGCCTGGGCGGTGCGTTCACCGCCGTGAGCGTGCTGCTGTGCGCGGCCGTCGGCGTCGGCATGGCGGGAATGTCCTCGGCCCGGGAGGCGACCGACCGGCTGGAGGCCGGCACGTCGGTCCGCGCCGCGGCGCTGACCGCCAAGTTCCGCACCGCCGACTTCGCCGGCTGGCAGACCGGGTACGCCTTCGACACCATCCGCGGCGTGCCGGGCGCCACCGACGACGCCACCGGCCAGCGCAAGAACTTCCTGGCCTCCACCGACGCCTTCCGCCAGGACCTGCGGACGCTGGACGGCCTGGAGCTGACCGCCACCCAGCGCGAGGACCTGCAGCACGCCCAGACCGCGTTCGAGGACTTCATGCGGGCCGACGAGCAGGCCGTCGCCGCCTACCGCCAGGGCACGCCTGCTGCGATCAAGCAGGCCAACGACCTGGTCTCCGGCCAGGCGCTGGAACACTTCGCGAAGGCCGCCACCGCCGTCGACGAGCTGGCCGGCGAGGCCAGCGCCAACGCGGCGGCGGCCGCCGCCGACGCCCGCGCCGCCAGCGAATCGTCGATGCGCCTGATGCTGGGCGCGGGAGCGCTGTGCCTGCTGCTGGCCGCCGTGCTGGCCGTGACGGTCACCCGGAGCATCACCCGGCCGCTGGCCGCCACCGTGGCCACCTTGCGCACCATCGCCGCCAAGGACCTGACCGCGCGCATCGACGTCTCCCGCCGCGACGAACTCGGCGACATGGCCCGCGCCCTGGCCCAGACCGTGGGCGTGCTGCGCGACGCCTTCGCCGCGATCGGCCGCCACAGCGCGACGCTGACCGGCGCCTCGCGCGAGCTGGGCACGGTCTCGGCCGCGATGGACAGCGCCGCCGCCGGCACCTCGGCCCGCTCGGACCAGGTCGCCGCCGCCGCCGAGCAGATCTCGGCCAATGTGCAGACCATCGCCGCGGCCAGCGAGGAGATGACCAGCTCCATCGCGGAGATCGCCGGCAGCGTGAGCCAGGCCGCGCGCGTCGCCGACGGCGGCGTGCAGACCGTGCGCGAGGCGAGTGACACCGTGGCCAAGCTGGGCGTCTCCTCGGCCGAGATCGGCACCGTGATCAAGACCATCACCTCCATCGCCGAGCAGACCAACCTGCTGGCGCTCAACGCCACGATCGAGGCCGCCCGCGCCGGCGAGCAGGGCAAGGGCTTCGCGGTCGTGGCCGGCGAGGTCAAGGACCTGGCGCAGGAGACGGCCAAGGCCACCGAGGACATCGCCCGCCGCATCGAGGCGATCCAGGCCGACACCGGCGCGGCCGTCGCGGCCATCGCCGGTATCAGCGAGGTCATCACGGCCGTCAGTGAGCACTCCACCACCATCGCGGCCGCGGTCGAGGAGCAGAGCGCCACCTCCGAGGAGATGAGCCGCAACATCTCCCAGGCCTCCGTGGGCGCCGGCGACATCGCCGCGGGCATCACCGAGGTCGCCGGCGCCGCGCAGACCACGACCGCGGGGGTGGCCGAGGCCCGCCGCACCGCCGGCCGGCTCGACGAGGTCGCCGCCGAACTGCACGGTATCGTCGGCCGGTTCACCGTTTGATCCTGCGGCGTACAGAGGGATGATGCTGGGAGCGCCGCCGGATCGGCCGGCGGTCATCGAGGCGTGGCTGCGGCAGGTCCTGTGCCTGGCGGGTCCCTGTGCGAGCGCACACGTCTTGGATGGGACATCCGCGGTACAGCGGCGCTCTCAGCCGAAAGGCACCGTCTCTTGAGCCGGACGCCTACCGGTGGCCCGCAGGGGGCGCCGTGTGCCTGTTCCCGGCGGGGTCATCCCCGCGCCGGTGGGCTGGCGGTGGCCGTCTCGGCGTGCGAGTAGGGCAGGAGCGGCCCTGCCCGGGTGACAGGTCACCGGTGCGTGCTGCTCCTGCCCGTGGCGCTGGCGGGTCTCCCCCCGTGAGCCCGGCCGCGCCCGAACGGACATCTACCCGCCGCAGCCATGCCGGCATCACCGCGCCCGGCCAAGAAGGGGGAAGGAACCGGCCACCGAATCAGGAACGCTCACCGTTCGGGGACACCGGCGAGATCGCCGTCAGGTGCACGCCGGCCACGGCCGGCCTCAGTCCGGTGCCGACGGGTCGGCCGGCAGCCGCACGGTGAAGGCGGTGCCGCCGCCCTCGCGTGGCGCGGCGGTGACGGTGCCGCCGTGCGCCTCGACGATCGCCCTGGTGATGGCCAGGCCGAGGCCGGTGCCCTTGATGCCGGCCTGCCGGGCGGTGGAGGCGCGGAAGAAGCGGGAGAACAGCTGCTCGTACTGGTCGGCCGGGATGCCGATGCCGGTGTCGGCGACGGTCACCGTGACCGTCCCGCCCTGGTCACATCCGTTCCCGCGGCCGGATTCGGTGCCGGGGTCGCAGGCGGCGGTGACGGTGACGGTGCCACCGTCGGGCGTGTACTTGATCGCATTCGACAGCAGGTTGTCCATCACCTGGCGGAGCCGTACCGGGTCGGCGTGCACGTGCAGGTGGTGGGAGAGGTCGGCGGTCAGGTCGATCCGCTTGGCCTGGGCGGTCGCCCGGTGCTCGTCGACGGCCTGGCGGACCAGGCGGGTCAGCCACACCGTGCGCGCGTCGACGCTCACCCGGCCGGACTCCAGGCGGGCCAGGTCCAGCAGGTCGTCGACCAGGTTCTGCAGGTGGTCGCTTTTCCGGTCGATGACCTCGATGAAGGTCCGGTACTCCTCGGGCAGCTCGGGGGCCTCGCGCAGCATCTCGGCGTAGCTGCGGATGACGCTGATGGGGCTGCGCAGCTCGTGGCTGGCCATCGCCATCAGGCCGTCCTTCATCGCGTCCAGCTCCCGCAGCCGGTCGACCTGCTGCTGCCGCTGGGCGAGCAGGTGCTCGCGCTCCTCGGCGAGCCGGTGGTGTTCGGTGACGTCGGTGGAGATGCCGTCGACCAGCAGCCGCTCCCCCTCGCGGCGGGGCACGCCGCGGCTCCAGATCCAGCGGGTGACGCCGTCCAAGCCGATGAGCCGGTACTCCAACTCGGCGCGGCGGCCGGAGGTCAGCTCGGCGCAGTAGGCGCGGAAGGCGTCCTGGTCGTCGGGGTGGATCATGCGGAGCATGACGGCGATGAAGTCGTCGTCGGGGGAAAGATGCAGATGACCGCCGAAGACGGTGGTGTGCGCGGTGTTGACGTAGACGGGGCGGGCGGTGCCGTCGGGTGCGACCTCGGCGGTCCAGATCTTGTCGGTGAGCTGGTTGACGATCTGGTCGAGCTGGCGGCGGCTGGCGGCCAGGGCGACGGTGAGCTCCTCGGCGCGGCGGCGCTCCATGTACCGGCCGACGTGGGCGCAGACGCCGTCCAGCAGGTCGACCAGGTCGTCGTCGGGCTCCTGGGGGTGGTCGGTGACGAAGACGAGCACGCCCAGCACCTGGTCGCCGCTGCGCACCGGCAGGGCCATGGCAGAGCGCAGCCCGGCCCGCAGCGCGGCCTGCGAGATGGGGAAGTCGCGTGCGGTGGCGTTGTCGGCGATCCAGATCGGCTCGCCGCGCTCCCAGACCAGGCCGGGCAGCTCCTCTCCCCGGGCGAACACGGTCGGATGGCCGGCGGTGAAGGCCGACAGATCCCGGCCAGGCCGGCTCCAGCAGCCGATCCGGGTGATGGAGGCCTCATCCTCGTCGACCTGCCAGTACTCGCCGTAGGTCCACCCCAGCGCTTCGGTGACCGCGGCGGCCACGCCGGTGGCGGCCTCCTGGCTGGAGGCGGCGCCGGCCAGAACCTGGGCCACGGCGTGCTGGGCCGAGCGCAGCGTCTCGGCCCGGTGGGCGGCGGTGACGTCGCGCAGGATCACCACCGCGCCCAGGTTGGAGCCGCTACCGTCGCCGTCGATCGGCCGGCCGGTGACGGAGAAGCGGCGCGGTTCGACGCCCGGCGGGCGGGCGACTATCTCCTCGCCGTCGATGCGTTCGCCGGCCAGGGCCCGTGGCAGGGGCACCTGCGCGCCGCGCAGCGGGGTGCGCCCGTCGGCGGCGAAGATCTGGAAGACCTCGCCTATCTCCATGACGTGGCGGTGGGGGCCGCCCGGGCGGATCTCCCGCAGCAGCCGGTTGGTCAGGATCACCCGGCCGTCGCGGTCGCAGGCGTCCACCCCCACGTCCAGGCTGTCGAGGAGCGTGCGCAGGAACACGCGCTCGTCGTCCAGCTGCCGCCGGACCTCGTGGTGGTTGCTGACATCGTGCAGCACGACCAGGCACAGCGGCCCGTCCGGCCCGGGACGGGCCTGGGCGATCAGCTCGGCCGGGAACTCCCGTCCCGACCGGTCGGCGCAGCTCAGCTCCAGCCGGCACCTGTCCCGGGCGCGGGCCTCATCGTCGCCGGCACCGCCGCTGTCGCTGCCGGTCTCGTCGGCGCACGCCTGGTGCAGGAGCCGCTCGCACTCATCCCGCGCCCGCTCGGGGCTGATCAGGTCGCCGAGCAGCCGACCGGTCGCTTCGGCCTCCGACCAGCCGAACAGGCGCACCGCCGCGGCGTTCCACGCCGTCACCGCTCCAGAGCTGTCCAGACAGGCGAGCGCCTGCGGCACGTGGTCGAGCGCCACCTGTGCACGGCCCGGCCGCTCAAGCGGCTCGGGCCGTCCGTGCCGGGGCGACCTCGCCGCGATCTCGGCCTCGGCCAGCGCGGCCAGGTCCTCCAGCATGCTCAGCTGCTCGGTGTCCCACTGGCGGGGGGAGTCGTCGATGACGCACAACGTGCCCAGCACCTGACCGGCCGGGGCACGCAGCGGCGTCCCGGCGTAGGCGGCCAGATCCCCGCAGGAGACGGCCTCGACCTCCTGCCAACGCACCTCGTCGCGGGTGTCGGCTATGGTCAGCGGCGCACCGGTGGCGACGATGTGCCGGCACAACGACTGCGACAAGGGCATCTGCCGGCGCGGCGCGGGAGCGGCGGACCCGGCCGCGCTGACGATGACCTGCCGGTCGGCGTCGATCAGCGACACCATCGCGACCGGCACCCGCAGGCAGCGGACCGTCAGGCGGGTCACCCGGTCCAGCAGCGGCACCTGTTCCGCCTCCAGCAGGCCGGTGGCGTGCAGCGCCCGTACCCGGCGTGTGTCCCGGATCGGATCGACCATGTCCATCTCCCCTCCCCATGTACCGGATTCATACCCTTTAGGAGGTTTGCTCGGTTTCTTGTGAAGAGAATTCGCCGGGGCAGGTGATCGAGCATCATGCTGTGCAGTGCGTCGGTGGATCACCCGGCGCGAGCCGGACGGTGCAGCACCCCTGCCGTGTGGCCCACCGGAACGCCGGGCCGTCATCCGTACCCGTGACGCCGCGCATGCCGAGTGGCGGGAGCTTCTCCGAGCGTCTTCACGAAGTGAGAGACGCGATGGTCTACGGAGGCACCCTGAGCACCGGGACCGGGTGACAGAGCTTCACAGAGCGCCCCAGAGCCGCCCGGTTCTGGGGCGCTTCGCCATCTGCCGGGACAACCGCCCGGAAAGAATCTTGAAATGCGCGGGCACTTGGACTGCCTGCCTTCCCGTATTCAAGTGAGGGCGAGAAACGCGCGTCCGCGCGGTGCCCGCCCGGCTCCCGCGGTGTCTTCGGCACCGCGGGGCGACCGTCGGCGGAGAGTCCCCGTTCCGCTCTCCGCATCCGGAACGACGCGACGGAACAGCCTTATGCAGGCGGTGAACACCTACACCCACCACGGGCAGACGGTCCGCGGCGCCCGCCGGGCCGAGCGGAACCTGCTGCGGGCGGTGACCGGCGGCTTCGACGACCTGGACCGCGAGACCCTCCGCCTGCTGGAGCAGGTCCTCGACCGGCCGGTGCCGGTCCCCGCGGCATGAGACCACGCCGTGGGGCTCCCGGCTCCGCCGCCGCGAGCCCCACGGCGGGAAGTCACTGCCTCCTCATGCCACTCGGTCTTCCACGCCACCGGTACGGCGAGGCCCTCAGCGCGATGCCGGCGCGCCGGGCAGCACCGGCAGCCCGCTCCCGGCGTCGAGCAGGAGCCGGTCCCCGAGGGGCGCGTCGAGCGTCACGGTGACCTGGTCGATCTTGCCTATGTCGGGGCATGCCCCGTCGCCGGTGGGCTCGACGTCCACGTCGACCACCACCAGGTCCCGGGTCTCGTAGGCGCGGGCGCCGTGCGTGCGGTCGCAGGCGCCGTGCAGGTAGCGCAGCAGCAGCTCCCGCTCCCTGCCGGGGACGGGGTCGAACGCCGTCACCTCCTGGTACTCGCCGTCCCGCGCCGCCGGGCGCGGGGTGATCGCCGACGGGTGGACGGCGATGCGCACGAAGCGCGCCTCCAGGCCCTTCAGCGTGAAGCGCCAGGCGGGCACCTGGACCGTCCCCCGGTTGGTGCGCACCGGCACATCAACGAGCTTCACGCCGGTCACGTGCAGCTTCCGGCACCCGGCGGGCGGGCAGTCGTCCTCGATGAGGTCGGCCGGCTCGCTGACCTCCGCGTACGCCTGCGCCGCCGTGACCAGCGGAACGGTCAGGGCAGAGCCGTCCGGCCATCGCAACCGCCGGGCGGGCGGGGTCTCCGCGGGCAGGTCGACGTCCAGACTCCAGGCGCCGTTGTGGTCGCTGCGGTTCGCCCAGGCGGGCAGCCGTTTCCAGTCCGAGGCCGCCTCCGGGTGCTCCAGCGGCACGAAGCCCCCGCGCCACGTGCGGTCGGCCGCCGAGCCCTGCCAGCGCCCGGCCACCTCGCGGGCACGGTCCTCGAACTCTCCCTGCGACATGGGACAGCCGCCGCACCCGGCCACCGGCAACGCCAGCGCGAGCGACCAGATCACCACGCGCCCGGCGGCTCCCGGAGCACGGAACGGGGCACGGAACGGGGCACGGAACGGGGCACGGAGTGGGAAAGCGCGGGACCGCCGCGTCCGAACGGCATCCGTGGACAGGCGGGCGGCGGCGAACCGGGATCTCATGCCCTCGTCACATATCCCGCCGGATGATGGTTCGATGTCGGCAGCGGATGTCCGGGAGCGGAGGGAGCGGCATGAACGACGAGACGACAGCCCTCCTGTTCGACGTGGTCGGCCGGCTGGAGAAGAGCATCGTCGCCCGTGACCGCCCGGCCATCGTGGCCCTGGACGGTGAGCGCAGGCTCGTGCTCAGCGACTACGACTACCTGCGCGACGAGCCGACCGCTGCCGCGTTCGAGGCGCGGGCCGCCGCCAAGGCGCACGAGATCGCAGCCACACGCTGGGTGCTGGCCGTACCGCAGGTGTGGGTGTTCACCCCGCCCAGCACGGTCTCCGTGCGGGCGGTGTCGAACCATCCCCTGCGCGAGGGCGAGCAGGAAGCGATCACCTGGATGAGCTGCGACCGCGGCGACGGCGTGGACTACGGCCGGGTCGCCTACGCCCGACGCCCCAGCGGTGAACCCGTCTTCGAGGACCCCGAGGTGTTCACCGTGGGCATCCGGCCGCACGAGGGCATGCCCGGCTTCGCCCTGCTCCAGGCCTACCTGGCGGACGAGCCGAACGCGTGACGGAGCGCTGACGAGAGGGGCCGGCTCGCGAACGAACCGGCCCCCTGACCCACTCATCGCAATCGACCAAGAAAACGGTGAGAGCGGTCACCGGCCAGCCCACGCCTCACCGAAAGATCACGTCCGCTGGAGACTACGGCTGTCGCTGTCGACCGTCCGTACCGGCTTTTCGCGCCGCGCGCGTCGCTCTCCAGCGGGCGACGCCGTACGCGCCGGCCCACGGCAGCACCGTCAGCAGCAGGACGTAGACGCCCACGAAGCTGAGCACGTCACCGCTCTCCGCTGGAACGTCGTCGGGCTTGAACATCGCCACGGCCGGCACCCCGACCGCCACCCCCGGGACGACCGCGGAGCACAGGAAGCCCACCCTGCGGGCACGACCCCCGGCACGTGCGCAGACCACGCCGAGAACGGCCATGACGACCGGCCCGAAGGGCAACCAGAACAGCATCAGGGCGTAGATGATCACGGTCCAGTCGTCGCTGTAGCCGAACATCATGGCCGCCTCCGGTGATCGACGACAGGCGTATCCGACACTACGGCCGGCCAAGGACGCACTCAACCGCCGGCCGGAGATCTCAGCGTGGCCGGACCGCGCCCATGAACCCGCGTCGCCGGATCGGATCCACCTTGACGACCGAACCGGTGCGAGGCGCGTGGACATCGCGGTGCCGGAGACGCACCCCGGCGGCGCTGAAGACGTACTCGAAGGCCAGGGGGCTGTCCGAACAGGATCCGTTTCCAGGCCGGCCGGAGCAGCCCGATGAGGTTGCCCCACAGCGCCTCGGCACCCGGCATGTCGGCGACGGGCGGAGCGAGGATCTCCACGCAGCGGGCACCGCGGGCGAGCCGCCGGTGGCGGAGCCGTACGGTCACGGACCACCCGAGCAGCGCGGCGGCCTCAGCGGCCACCGGCCGGCCGATCAGCTGCCCGGCATGCACCGACAACCAGGCGATCAGCCCGTCCAGGACGGCACCGGGATCGGCGAGCAGATCGTGGATCATCGCGCTTCACCGCCCCAGCGGTGATCGGGGAGGATGGCGGGATGCCGCACACCGAGCAGACACCGTGGGGCCCGTGGGAGCCCGCACCGCTGGATCAGGTGGTCGCCCTGTTCCAGGGCCTGGACGCGCCCTGGTGGGTCAGCGGCGGGTACGCCGTCGAGCTGGCCGTCGGCCGCGCCTACCGCGAGCACGGCGACGTGGACGTCTCCGTGCTCCGCCGCGACCAGCGCGCGGTGCGCCGCCTGCTGGCCGGCTGGGACTACCACGTCGCCGACCCGCCGGGCACGCTGCGGCCCTGGCCGGTGGACGAGACGCTGCCCGATCGGGCGCACGACATCTGGGTGCGCGAGCACCCCGGCGGGCCGTGGCGCTTCCAGCTGATGCTCGACGAGGCCGACGGCGACACCTGGGTCTACCGGCGCGACGCGCGCATCCGCCGCCCGCTGGCCACGGTCACCGCCGACGCCGGCGGCTTCCTCCGCCTCGCCCCGGAGATCCAGCTGCTGTTCAAGGCCAAGGACTCGCGCCCCAAGACCGAGCTGGACTTCGACCAGGTGCTGCCGCTGCTGACCGCACAGCAGCGGGCCTGGCTGGACGGGGCGCTGGGAGTCGAGTACGGCACGCATCCCTGGCGGGAGCGGCTGCGCGGATGAACAGGAGAACCGATGCCCTTCGACGCGGTGCTGTGCGACTTCTACGACGTGATCGGCTACGTCGACCTGACCGAGCACGAACGGCGTGAACGCGCCTGCGGACTGGTCCCGGGCACCACGGAGAAGATCGCCTTCGCTCCGGAGCTGGCCGTACCGGCGGCCCTCGGACGGATCACGGTCGGCCAGTGGACGGAGGCGATCGCCGCCGGGCTCGCCAGGCTCGCCGGCCCGCAGGACGCCGCGGAGCTGAGCCGGGGATTCATCGAGGCCGGGTGCCGGATCGACGCGGAGGTCGTCGGCCTGCTGCGGCAGGTCCGGGCCCGGGTGCCGGTCGTGCTGGTGTCCAACTCGACGCTCCAGCTCAACGCCGTCCTGGAGACGGCCGGACTGGGCGGGTCCTTCGACGCGGTGGTCACCAGCGCGCAGGTGGGGGTGGCCAAGCCGAACCGGCGGATCTACGAGGCCGCCGCGCAGGCCGCGGGAGCCGCCGCCCCCCGTTGCCTGTTCGTCGACGACCGGGCCGCGAACGTGGACGCCGCGGTCGAGCTGGGCATGACCGGTGTCGTCTACCGGGAGCCGGACGATCTGCTCGGGGTGCTGGCCCCGCTGCTGGACGAGGATCACAGGTCGTCCTCTTCGTAGTCGAGGTCGGCCAGTTCCTGAGGGTCGCTGGTGACCAGGTCGTGTTCGCGGCGGCTGGCGATCACCTGGAGTGGGACCCGCCGGGCTCCCGCTCCCGCGGTGAGCAGGCCGGTGCCGCGTTCGGCCGACAGCAGCAGCTGCCGTTCGCCGTCGGACAGGTGGAAGGCGTCGGCGGCGTCCCGGGTGACGACCGACCGGCAGGGCCAGCGCTCCGAACGCGGGCGGCGGCGGTGGGGGTGCACGGTGGCGCGCGGGGTTCTCCGGCCAGTCCGCCGAGCCGGGGATCGGGGCGTTCGGCGGGACGATCGGCCGGACCGGGCGGCAGGGGATCGGCGGGACCCGCGGCAAGGGCGGGCATGGCCTTTCCGGCCAGTGCGCCGACCGCGGCACGCTTGGCCGTACCGCTTCCGCGGCCGGAGCCCTTGCGCAGGGGCAGGACGTTCAGCAGCGGGTTGGTCAGCTTGTAAGCCAAGGCGTACTTGACGATCCGGACCACGCCGAGCCCGCGCCAGGCCGTCGGTCTGCGGCAGGGCGTGGCAGCACAGGGCCAGCGGCGCGGCGACCACCAGCAACGTGGTCAGGGCCACCCGGAGCATGAACGTGATGAGCAGCAGGACGAGCAGCACCACGGCCACCAGGGCGAGCAGGATGTAGAAGATCTCCGTGTCGCCGGGCTGGAGGATCAGGAAGCGGATCGCGTTCGCGGCCCGGCATGCGTCGAACCCCTGGCCGAGCACCGCCTGGGCGAGGGCGTTACTGATCTCGGTGGCCTTGCTGGTCAGCAGGAGGCCGGCGTTGGCCGTCAGGAAGGCCGGGACGAGGCGGGGCAGGATCTCCTTGAGTGCGTGCCGGGTCTGGACGGTCTCGTGTCCCATGACCAGCACGCCACCGGCGACGACGAACATGACGAAGGCGCCGTCGGCCGTGACCGTGGTGGCCCGCCACTGCTGCGGTCTCAGGCGAAGGCGAGCACGGCGGAGACGAACGCCTCCAGATGGGCGGGGAACTCCGGCCGGGGCGGCTCGGGCGTCGGAGGGGCGAGCTCGACCACGCCGGGGATGAGGGCGAGCAGGGCCTCGGCGGTGCGGCGCTGGTGGAACGGGTTGGGAATGGACGGGGCCACCGCCACCGGCAGGCGCAGACCGGCCAGCTCGGCGTCGGTGACACCGCGCAGCGTCTGCCCGGCCAGCAGGGCCTCGATGGTGGCCTCGGATGCTCCCTGGGCGGTCAGCGCGGTGCAGGTGCGCCGGTCGACGTCCGCATCGCCGCAGGTGGCAGGCCAGGCCAGGATCAGTTTCGCAACCCGGCCGGGGTGCACCAGCGCCAGCCGTACCGCGGCCGAGCAGCCGTTGGAACCGGCCAGCAGCGTGAACGACCCGCCGGGCAACAGCCGCTCCAGGTGGGCGACCTCCGCCTGCCAGCCGGGCGGGCGCGGCAGCCGGTCGGGAGTGTACACTGCCAGACCGCGCTCACGCAGCGCGTCGGTCACGCCGGGCTCGGTCCAGAACCGCTCCGCGTCCATGCCGTCCTCCCACAGTCCGCCGTGGACCAGCACCAGCGTCACGGGCGGGCCTTCCGGCAGGCCGGCGCGGCGGCCAGGACGGCCGCCCGGTGGACCCGGACGTCGGCGTCGATCTCGGACATGGTCACGCCCCCGGGCATGACGAGCATCTCGGCTCGCCGGTAGGCGACCCGCCCATAGAGCGTTTCTCCCGAGCCGGTCAGGCAGACTGCACGGTCGTCGTCGTTCACGCCGTCCATGATCGCAGGATCAGGGCCGCCATGCGGATCGGGCACGGCCTGATCGCTTTCCGACTGATGCGAGGAGATGACGTATCCCCGGTCGGTTCGTTTCCGAAATTCAGGCACATGACTGCCGTGCAGGTCATATCTGCCGGCCCGCACAGGAACACTGATCGGTTTCTATGGCTTCTCACCATCCACGCCGCTCGAGAGCGATCACCACCCGGGGTAGCGCTCCCACCACAACGGATCCTTCGGAGGCCCGTACCCATTTCCGGCGGGACTCTCGGTGATCTGCAGGGCCAGGTCACGCGCGAGCGTGTCCATGACCCACACCAGTTCCAACCTGCTGATCAGCTCGACCGGCCAGATCTCGACGCCGTGCAGCGCTCCGAGCAGAGCGCCCGTGACGGCGGCGACGGAGTCGCCGTCGGGCGCCGCGGCGGCGCAGGTCAGGGCCTCCATCGCCTTTCCCGCTGTCAGGGGCGACTCCCTCACAGGCCGGTAGGAGGCGACGACGTACACGCCGCCGAGAAGAGCCGACAGGGCGGTGGCGTCAGGGGCGAGCTGCGCCAGCCGGGCTTTCTCCCGAGGCGTCTGCTGCGCCTGGTCGAAGGCCTCGCGGATCTGACCGTAGAACTCTGCCATGTCCGGCAGCCGCAGCAGGTGGGGTTTGGACATCACCGCTTCGTCGAAGGCGTCAGCGGCCAGACACTGTCCGAGCAAGGTCACCGCTGCCGCGCTCGTCTGGTAAGCACGCGGGTCTCCGTGGGTCAGCGCGGCCACGTCACGGGCGAGGTCGGCCAGCTGGTCCGCGGTGATCTTCTGGGACAGAGCCGCCAGCGGCAGGGAACGGGTGAGAGCATGGCAGCCGCGGCTGTGCGTGGCCGGCCAGTGGACGCTGCCCTTGTGCTCGCCACGGATCCAGGCGCGGATGATCCCGTCGATCGTGAAGGCCGCCAGCTGGGTGCTGACCCCGGCCCGGATGGGCCCGGACGCAGGCACCGCCCCGCGACCGACGCTGTCGCCCAGCGCGAGGCCCAGCACCAGGCCGCGCACCCGGTTGGCCCACGTAGCGGATCCTTCACTCATCGGTCGCCATCCCGGGGACCGGCGAGAGGGCCCCTGTCACCATCGGCTTGCCTGCACGTTGACGCCACAATAGTCACATACATCGCAAAGCCGACATTCACCGTTCACTGCGAGACAGAGAACATCACTCTCCGTGACGATCAGACCGGGCCGCCGCGCCAGGAGATGATCTTCCCCGAGACGTGGCCGGACGCTCTGACGGAACAGCGACGGAACAGAGGCCGGGACCGGGGCCTCACACCATGATCAGAAAATCGGACATCCTAGCGAACCGGCAGGCCGGTGACCGCGCGGCCGATGATCAGGCGCTGGATCTCGGACGTGCCCTCGAAGATGGTGTAGATCTTCGCGTCGCGGTGGAAGCGCTCGACCGGGTGCTCGCGGGTGTAGCCGGCGCCGCCCAGGATCTGGATCGCCTGCTCGGTCACCCACACGGCGGTCTCTCCCGCCACCAGCTTGCTCATCGAGCCTTCGGCCTGGTCGAACGTGCGGCCGTTGCGGGCCATCCAGGCCGCACGCCACGTCATCAGCCGGGCCACGTCGACCCGGGTGGCCATGTCGGCGAGCAGGAAGGCGACGGCCTGGTTCTCACCGATCTTGCGGCCGAACTGCTCCCGTTCGCGGGCGTAGTCACGTGCGTACTCGTAGGCGGCGCGGGCGATGCCGACCGCCTGGGCGGCCACCGACGGCCGGGTCGTCTCGAAGGTGCGCATGGCCGCCTGCTCCTTGGCCCGGCCGCCCTCACGGACCCGCGCCAGGCGGGCGTCCAGCTTCTCCTTCCCGCCGAGCAGGCAGGAGCCGGGGACGCGGACGTCGTCGAGCACGACCTCGGCGGTGTGGGAGGCGCGGATGCCGTGCTTCTTGAACTTCTGGCCCATCGACAGGCCCGGGGTGCCCGGCGGGACGACGAAGGAGGCCTGCCCCCGGGTGCCGAGCTCGGGGTCGACGGAGGCGACGATGACGTGCACGTTGGCGATGCCGCCGTTGGTGGCCCAGGTCTTCACGCCGTTGAGGACCCAGTCGCCGGTGGCCTCGTCGTGGACGGCCCGGGTGCGGATGGAGCCCACGTCGGAGCCGGCGTCGGGCTCGGAGGCGCAGAAGGCGCCGAGCTTGACGTCGTCGGGGGTGCCGAACATCTGCGGGAGCCACTCGCCCATCTGCTCCGGGGTGCCCGCGGACGAGAGCGCGGCGGCGGCCAGGCCGGTGCCGACGATGGACAGGCCGATCCCGGCGTCACCCCAGAAGAGCTCCTCGAAGGCCACCGCCAGGCCGAGGCCGGTGGGTTCGAAGGACTGCTGGGCGAAGAAGTCGAGCGAGTAGAGACCGATCTTGGCCGCCTCCTGGATGATCGGCCAGGGGGTCTCCTCCCGTTCGTCCCATTCGGCGCCGGCCGGACGGACGACCGTGCGGGCGAAATCGTGCACCCAGTCGCGCACCTCGCGCACGTCGTCGCTCAGTTCCGGGCAGAATCCGGCCTCACTCATCGTCCACCCCTCCAGAAAGGGTTACCACCGGTAACACCCCTACCTTACTGTTCGGCGGGCCGGTCCGCGCAAGCACCCTTCCCTCTCCCGTGGTCGATCTCTCGCCGTCCCCGCGCCGCGGACGGCGAAACAGCCGCTCCGCCCTCCGTGCGAGGAGACGGCCGGCAGGATCAGATGCGCGGGCGGGCGCCGTACCCGGAGACGGCGATCATGGGCGGGCGCTCGGCGACGGCCACGTCCCGGACCGTCACCCGGTGCCCGGCCGGCTCCCGGCGGAACTGGGTCAGAGCCGTCGCCGGCGTGTGCAGGGGGACCATCTTCCCCTGGCGCTCCAGCCGCGACCAGGAGGTCTGCAGGATCTGCGCGGCCATCCCGCCGAGGGCCTCGACGGACTGGTGGGAGTGGATCCTGCGGCCCAGGTCGACCTGGGCCAGCGCGTCGAGGCCGCACAGCTCGAGCAGGTCGACCAGGAGGCCGAGCTCCACCCCGTACCCGGTGACGAACGGGACCTGCTCCAGCACCGAGCGCCGCCCGGCGTACTCCCCCGCCAGCGGCTGGACGAACCCGGCCAGCCGCGGCCAGTGCAGGTTGAGCAGCGGCCGCGCGACCAGCTCGGTGACCCGCCCGCCGGCGCCCTGCGTCCCGGCCAGCGGCCGGTCGTAGCAGCCCTTGACGTAGACCACGCCGGGATCGGCCAGGAGGGGGCCGAGCAGGCCGGTCACGAACGACGTGCGGAACTCGCGCAGATCGGCGTCGATGAACACCAGCAGGTCACCGGAGGTCACGGCGAGGGACTTCCAGAGCGCCTCGCCCTTGCCGTCCAGCGGCTCCAGGTCCGGCAGGACCTCGTCCTGCGCCACCACCCGGGCCCCGGCCGCGGCCGCCCGCCTCGCGGTGTCGTCCGTGGAGCGGGAGTCGATGACCACGAGCTCGTCGACGAGCGGCACCGCCTCCATCAGCTCGCGCCGGATCGCGGTGACGATCTCGCCGACGGTCTCGCCCTCGTCGCGGGCGGGCAGCACGACGCTGACCGTCGTGTCCCCGCGGGCCTCCAGCAGGCGCGGCAGCGGCCAGTCGGCCGAGGACGACGTACGGCTGCGCAGCCATGCCTCCACCTCAGGCAGCACAGCTCATCCTCCCCGTCACCCCGGAACGCACGGGTATACACCCTATGCCGCGCCGGGGAACGGCCGATCACCGGCCGTGCCCGTCCCGGTCGCCCCGGCACGGCGGTCCGGTGATCACCCCGCGGCGTGGCGCTCCAGGAAGGTGTAGACGTCGGCCTCGTCCACACCGGGGAAGGAGCCGGGCGGCAGCGCCGCGAGGATGTGGGAGTTGGCGCGGGCCGAGGGCCAGGCGTAACCCTCCCAGCGCTGCGCCAGCTCCGTGGGCGGCCTGCGGCAGCAGTCGCCGTTCGGGCACTCGGACTTGGTGCGGACGGTGGTCTCCCGGCCGCGGAACCAGCGCGACTCGCGGTACGGCACGCCGAGGGTGATGGCGAAGTCCCGCTCCCGGCTCGGGTCGACGTGCGCGACGCAGAAGTAGGTGCCGGTGGGCGAGTCGGAGTACTGGTAGAAGACCGAGAAGCGGTCGGGCGAGAGGAAGACCTGGCGGCCCGACCACTGCACGCACATGCGCTGGCCCTCGATCGCGCCCTGCTCGTCGGAGGGGAAGACGATGCCGTCGTTCTCGTAGGCCTTGTAGATGATGCCGCCGGCGTCGTTGCGGACGAAGTGGCAGACCAGGTCCAGGTGGTGCGTGGCCAGGTTGGTGAAGCGGTGCGCGGCCATCTCGTAGGAGACGGCGAACACGTCGCGCAGGTCCTCCACGCTGAGCGCCCGGTCCTGCTTGGCCTCCTTCAGGTACGGCACGGCGGCGGCCTCGGGCACGAGGACGGCGGCCGCGAAGTAGTTGGCCTCGGTCCGCTGGCGCAGGAAGTCGGCGAAGTCGCGCGGCTTGTGGTGGCCGAGCGCCAGGTGGCCGAGCGTCTGCAGCAGGATCGTGCGCGGCGTGTGCATGCCGAGCTGCTCGTACTTGACGTAGATGCGCCGGTTGCGCAGGTCGGTGATCGAGCGGACGGTCCGCGGCAGGTCCGGGACGGTCTGCACGGTGTAGCCGAAGTGGGTGACCAGCGCCTGGACGGTGCTCTGCGACAGGGCCCCGGAGCGGTAGCCGACGGCGGAGAGCGCCTCGGCTGCGGCCTTCTCGATCTCGGGGAAGTAGTTGCCCTGCTCGCGCTGCTTGCGGCGGAGCTCGGCGTTGGCGACGCGGGCGTCCTCGGGGGTGGCGGTGCCCTTGGCCTGGCGCGCCCGCAGCTCTCCGTAGAGGCCGAGGATGTGCTCGAGCACGTCGTTGGGCACCCGCGCGGAGACCTTGAGCCGGGGCAGGCCGAGACCCGCGTAGACGGGGTCGCGCTGCGCCTCCTCCAGCGCCATCTCCAGCTGGGCGCGCCGGTTGGGCGCCTGCCGGCGGAGCAGCTCCTCCACCGGGACGTTGAGCGCCGAGGCCAGGGACTTCAGCAGCGAGAGCTTCGGCTCGCGCTTGCCGTTCTCCAGCAGGGAGAGCTGGCTCGGTGCCCGCCCCACGCGCTCCCCCAGGTCGGACAGGGTGAGACCGCGCTGCTTGCGCAGGTGGCGCAGGCGCTGACCGAAGGCGATGAGGTCGAGCTCCTGCGTCAAAGAAAGCGGTTCTTCTCCGACCAAAGATGTCATAGCACGATCCTAAGCGAAATTTCTGCTCATCTTCCACTACTCAGGCGCACATCTCCAGGTCACAGGCGGGTATCCCCCTCTCCCGCCCGGCCTCCGGCGCCCACCGGAGAGGGGGCCACTACCACGGGGCGCCCGGGGTGCAGGGTGGTCCGCAGTGAGGTGGACCACACAGATGATTGGTCTAGTCCATAGCGCAAAGTCTGAAGTTCTTCTCTGCCGAATACTCGCCAGTATTCCTAATTTGAGAAGAAATGGCAATCTTTCTGAGAAAAGTGTCTTGTTTGCACGTTTCGTCGGGGCACAGACTCTGAGCAAGGCATCCCAGGGGACGACAAGGAGTGAGAACAATGAACGATCGCCTCAAGGGAGCCGCAGAGGAACTGCGGCGTGAGTGGGAGACCAACCCCCGTTGGAAGGGCACCGAGCGCACCTACACCGCCGAGGACGTCGTGCGGCTGCGGGGCTCGGTCCAGGAAGAGCACACTCTCGCCAGGCTCGGCGCGGAGCGGCTGTGGAACCTGCTGCACACCGAGGACTACGTCCACGCCCTCGGCGCGCTCACCGGCAACCAGGCCGTCCAGCAGGTCAAGGCCGGCCTGAAGGCCATCTACCTGTCCGGCTGGCAGGTCGCCGCCGACGCCAACCTCGGCGCCCAGACCTACCCGGACCAGAGCCTCTACCCGGCCAACTCGGTCCCGGCCGTCGTGCGCCGCATCAACAACGCCCTGCTCCGCGCCGACCAGATCACCTGGTCCGAGGGCGACGAGAACGCGCCTCACTGGCTCGCCCCGATCGTCGCCGACGCCGAGGCCGGCTTCGGTGGCGTGCTCAACGCCTTCGAGCTGATGAAGGGCATGATCGCCGCCGGTGCCGCCGGCGTGCACTGGGAGGACCAGCTGGCCTCCGAGAAGAAGTGCGGGCACCTCGGCGGGAAGGTCCTCATCCCGACCGGCCAGCACATCAAGACCCTCAACGCGGCCCGCCTCGCGGCCGACGTGGCGGGTGTGCCGTCCCTGATCATCGCGCGGACCGACGCCCAGGCCGCGACGCTGCTGACCAGTGACGTCGACCCCCGCGACCAGAAGTTCGTCACCGGCGACCGTACCGCCGAGGGCTTCTACCGGGTCCGCAACGGCGTGGACGCCTGCATCGCCCGCGGTCTGGCCTACGCGCCCCACTCCGACCTGCTCTGGATGGAGACCTCCACTCCGGACCTGGACGTGGCCCGCGAGTTCGCCGAGGCCATCAAGGCGCAGTACCCGGACCAGATGCTGGCCTACAACTGCTCGCCGTCCTTCAACTGGAAGAAGCACCTGGACGACTCGACCATCGCCAAGTTCCAGCGCGAGCTCGGCCACATGGGCTACAAGTTCCAGTTCATCACGCTGGCCGGCTTCCACTCGCTGAACTACTCGATGTTCAACCTCGCCCAGGGCTACGCCAACGAGGGCATGACCGCCTACGTCGAGCTGCAGGAGGCCGAGTTCGCCGCCGAGTCGCGCGGCTACACCGCCACCCGCCACCAGCGCGAGGTCGGCACCGGTTACTTCGACCTGGTCAGCACGGCCATCGCGCCGGACTCCTCCACCACGGCCCTCAAGGGCTCCACGGAGGAGGAGCAGTTCGAGGCTCACTGATCTGAGGAAGGACGGGATGGAGGTCCCGCCCGTCCCGCAGGCCGCGGCTGCTCTCAGGGCATGCAGAGCCCGCCCGTCCTGCCGGACCCCCGCCTGAGGCGGGGCCTCCTCCCCCGTCCCGTCCCCGGACTCGGACGCCTTGACCAGGACGAAGACCCCGCCTCCTTCCCCCCAGGGAGGCGGGGTTTCCTCGTTCCCGGACCGGGTCCCCGCCCTCGGGGCCCGGCCGGACGCCGGGGGGCGGACCCCCGGCATCTGGACGAGTCCGTCTATCCGGATGAAGACCGTTATGCCGTATTTCTTACAGGAGTTTGCATGCTCATCGGGATTCCATCGTTATATGCCCTACGAGTTACCCCGTTCTTACCTGTTCCTCCCTAGCCTCGGCCTTATGGGGATCTGGCTGGGACCGAACGGCATCGAGGTCGAGGCGCTCGTGGTGAACGATCGACCGTGTCTACGCGTCACCCGCCTGGTGGGCGGGAGGCGCACGCTCGTGGCGGACTGCGCGGACGTGCAGGAGGTGAGCCGGTACGTGGACCTGTCGCAACTGGTCCTGGCCGACACCGAAGAGCGGGAAAGATTCAGCCACGTCACCGCATGATTCGGCATGACCGTGAACTTCCGCGGGTGGCGGTGCGTCGGTGTAGTCAGGGAGGCCCGATGGAAGTGAAGATCCCGGACGGCCTCGTCGACGACGACCTCCGGCTGGAGCTCCTCCTCGTCGAGGCCCTGCAGTGGGAGGCGGAACGGCTGGCCACCGGCTCCGGCCGCCCTCCACCCGCTCCACCGCCGGAACGCCGCTGACGCGCCCCGGCCGGCACGCCCGCCTCGGCGGGCACGCCTCATGGACCGCGGGGCCCTGCCGGCACGGCCCTGATACGGCCCTGCACACGGCCGGTACGGCACGCGGCGGGCCCCGGCCGCGCTCGGTGCGGAAGAGGTGCGGCAAGGGCCCGGTAACCGGCCCTCCCCATCTCCGAGCCCTTCATGTATCTATATGGGACAATAATCCGTAAAGTCGGGATCCTGGCCGTCCCGCGAGGGGCGCCGGTGCCCGAACTGAGCGCACGCGGCCCGCGAGCAGCGCCGGTGTCCGGATCGAGGGCACGCGCAGCGGAGCGAGCACGTGACGAGGGAGGACACCGATCACCAGCCCCCGAGCCGCGGCGCGCGGCGCCGCGTCCCCGGCCGTCCCCACCGGCCGGGGATGGAACAGGCCGGATGGTCCCCGTAGTGTTGGGCCTCCCAGGCATCCGTAGGAGGGGTCCCCGGCCCGGAGGCCGGGGTTCCCACGCTGGAGACGATTGATGAACAAGCGCGAGCTGATCGAGAAGGCCGCAGCGGAGGCGGGTCTCACCCGGCGTCAGACCGCCGCGGCCCTGGACGCGATCCTGGACACCATCCAGCACGCCGTGGCGAGCGAGGAGAAGGTCGCGATCCCCGGCTTCGGCTCCTTCGAGATCGTGCACAAGCCCGCCCGGACGGGACGCAATCCGCAGACCGGAGAACCGCTGGAGATCGCCGAGACCTGGACCGCCCGGTTCAAGCCGAGCCCGGGGTTCATGGGGCTGATCCGCCAGCGCAAGAAGGACTGACCCGCACCGGCCGCCGCGCCCCGCCTCCCGCCGCGATCGCACCCCGCACTCCGCACCCGGGCTCCGGCTCCGGCCGCGCGGGCTATCCCCGTACGGCGCGGGCGGACCAGCGGCCGTCCAGGCGGTCGATCCGGAGCGGGCGGCCGAAGCACTCCGACAGGCGCCCGGCGGTGAGCACCTCCTCCACCGGTCCCGCCATCTGGACGCGGGCGTCCCGCATCAGCAGGGCGTGCGTCGTGGTGGCGGGCACCTCCTCCAGGTGGTGCGTGACGGTGATCGTGGTCAGCGCGGGCCGCGCCGCGGCGAGCTCCTCCAGCGCGGTGATGAGATCCTCCCGGGCGGGCAGGTCGAGCCCGGCGAACGGCTCGTCCAGCAGCAGGATCGCCGGGTCGGCCAGCAGCGCCCTGGCCACCCGGATCCGGGCCCGCTCCCCCTGCGAGCAGACACGGAAGGGCCGCTCCCCGAGGTCCTTGCAGCCCAGGTCCGCCAGGAGGCCGCGGGCCCGCTCGTGCTCGGCCGGGCCGTAGCGGTCCCAGAGCGGGGCGCTGGTCCCGGTGTGCCCGGTGAGGACGACCGTGTGCGCGGTGGCGCCCTCCGCCTCCAGCAGTTCCTCGTCGACGAGCCGCTGACTGGCCGCGACCAGGCCGATCCGGCGGCGCAGCTCCCGCAGGTCCACCCGGCCCAGCCGTTGTCCGAGCACGGTGACCGCGCCCTCGCTGGGATGCCGGACCGCGGCCGCCAGCGAGAGCATCGTCGTCTTGCCCGCCCCGTTGGGCCCGAGCACGACCCAGTGCTGGCCGTACTCCACCCGCCAGTCGACGTCGGCCAGCAGCGTCCGCCCGACCACCCTGACCCCGACGCCGCTCAGCTCGACCGCACCCGGCACCGTCTCCCCTTCCGCCTCCGATCCCGCGCCGTTCACCCTAGGGCGTGTCTCCCCCATCGGGTAATCGCCACCGGTCGGGGCGGCCCCGCCTGCCGCCTCAGCCGCCGATCTGCACAGAGGGCCCGGAGGTCGGGGAGGCGGTGGCGGTGGCGGTCGGCGTGGCGGAGCCGCTCGGCCCCGGGGACGGGCTCTCCCCGTCGCCTGTCTGCGGGATACGGGTGAAGGAGGGCTTCGCACCGCCCGTCGGCGACGGGCACTCCCCGCCGGGAGCGGGCCGCGCGCCCCCGGCCCCGCAGGGCCGCGGCTCCTCCGGAGCGCCGCTCCCGTCCCCGTCTCCGTCACCGTCGCCGCGGCCGCCGGGCCGCTCCTCCGGCCCCCACCGCCCGTCCTGATCGGATCCGCCCGAACGGCCGCTCTCCTCCGGCGCCGGCAGGGTCCGCGTCGCGGTGACGGTGACCTCCGACGGGGTGGACGGGCGCGCGGGCCGTACTCCGCGGCCCGCGGGCCGGGGCACGCCCGAGACCGTACTCGTGCCCGGGTCGTCGGCCGGGATCACCAGCGGCACGGGCTCGAACCGCCGGGGACCGCCGTCGGCGCCGGCGCCGCCGTTGCCCGCGGCGACCACCGCGAGCGCCGCCATGGAGACCGTGGCCAGCACCGCGAAACCGGCCTGGGAGAGGTGGACGCCGTGGCGGGGCGCGGCCCGGCGGGGACGGCGGACCGGGGGCACGGTCTCCTCCGGGGTGCGGGGCCCGCCCCGGCCGGTCATCGGACGGACCTCCGGACGGGCGGGGAGAGCCGGTCGGCCGGGGAGAGCCGGGCGGGGCCGCGGGTCGTGCCGGGCGGGGAAGAGCGGGGCGGGCCCGCCGGGCACCGCCTGCGGGAGGTCGTCGTCCTGCGGCGGATGGGGAAACGGCGTCCAGGTCTCCGCCAGCACCCAGTCGACCGCCTCGCGCAGGTCCCGGGGGTCGCCGACCCCGCCCGCGGCGAGCAGCGCGCCCAGCAGGTCCGCCGCCGAGGGCCTGCGGGAGGGCTCCTTCTCCAGGGCGGCCTCGACGATCGGGCGCAGCAGCGCCGGGACCGTGGAGATCCCGGGCGGTTCGACCAGGATCCGCCGGGTCAGCACGTCCGGTTCGCCCGCGCCGAAGGGATGGTGGCCGGTCGCCGCGTAGGCGACCAGGCAGCCCCAGGAGAAGACGTCCGAGGCCGGCAGCGCCCGGCCTCCGGTGAGCCGCTCCGGGGCGACCCAGCCGGGGCTCCCCATGACCTGCCCGGCCTCGGTGTGCGCGGCGAGGCCGTCCACGTCCCTGGCGATCCCGAAGTCGATCACCCGGGGGCCCGCCGGTGAGAGCAGCACGTTGGCCGGCTTCAGGTCGCGGTGGACCAGCCCCGCCTCGTGCACGGCCGCCAGCGCGGCGGCCACGCCGAGGGCGACACCGTAGGCGAGGTCCGGGGTGAGCGGGCCCCAGGCGGTGACCACCTGGGCGAGGGACGGCCCCGGGACGTACTCCGAGACCAGGTAGGGACGCTCCCGGTCGGTGCCGTCCTCGATCACCGCGGCGGTGCAGAACGGCACCACCCGCCGGGAGAATTCCACTTCCTCCGCGAAACGGGCACGGAGCGTGGGATCGTCGAGGTGCACGGGATGCGGCGTCTTGATCGCGACCATCCCGCCCCGGGGATGTTCGGCCAGGTAGACCACGCCCATGCCGCCCGCCCCCAGGCGGCCGAGCAGGAGATGGCGGCCGATGATGACCGGGTCCCCCACGGTCAGCGGCCGGACGCCAGGGGGCATCCCGTTCTCGGGGCCGGTTCCGCCACGTGCCATCCGGATCGAGCCTCTCGTGTGCGCGCTACGGCAAGCACACTGTGACCGGAGGGCGGGAGCCCGCGCCCGCGACCCGTCAGAAGGGATATGGCGGGTAAGGCGAATGATCCCTCAAGGTGAGTAACCGGTGAGGCCGGAGAGGCGGGATGTGCCTTCGCGACCCGCGGGCACAGCGGACGGGCGGCCCGCGGAGGACCGGACGGAGGCCGGACGGGGCCGGACAGGGACCGGGTGAGGGCCGGACGGAGATCCGCGGCCCCGGCCCCGGTCCGGCCTCAGGCAAGGGTCGGGGCCGGGGCCGGGGCCGGCGCGGTGGTACGCCCGGGGGGTGACGGGACTCACCGGGTCGTGAATCCTCAACCGGCCCGCTCCTCCGCCGATGGTGGGCTCGTGTCGTCCCGCGCAGGCCACAGCAGGAGGAGGCGGTGATGGAGCAGTCGTTGCTCGCCCTGCTCTTCGTGCTGTCGGGGGGTGTCGCCCTCGTCGTGGCGGCGGTGGCCTGGCGGCGGCGGCACGCGGCGCCGCCGGCACGAGCCCTGGCGCTCGTCTCGGCCTCCGTCGGAGTCTGGTCCGTGAGCGACGGGATCATCGCCCTCGACAAGACCCTCGAGACCGTGCAGCCACTGCTGGTCCTCAAGTTCCTCGCCGTCGGCGCCCTGCCGGCGGGCTTCCTGTGGATGTCGCGGGCCATAGCCGACCGCGCCTGGCTGCTGCCACGCCGTGCGATCCCGTGGCTGGCGGTCGAGCCGGCACTGGTCATGGTCGCGCTGCTGAGCAACGACCGGCACCACCTCTTCCTCACCAGCCTGGGTTCGGCCGGAGTCCACGAGGGGGAGAACACCGGCCCCCTGTTCTGGGCCCACAGCGCCTACAGCTACCTGCTGATCACCGCCGGTGTCCTCCATCTGCTCCGGGCGTGGATGCGCAGCCCGCACTCCCAGCGCCGCCTGTACGGCGCCAGCCTCCTGGCGGCCCTCCCTCCCCTGCTGCTCAACGCGGCCGGAACGCTGGAGATCATCAAGCTCGAGTACCTGACGCCCGTCGGATTCTGCGTCACCACGGTCACGATCCACTGGGCGCTGGTACGGCGTTCGCTGTATGACCTGGTGCCGGTGGAACGCGCCCGCCTCTTCGACATGCTCGACGACATGGTCATGACGGTTGACGCCGCCGGCCGGGTCCTCGACCTCAACCCGTCGGCCGAGCGCCTGTTCCACCGGCTGTCCCCGGACCTGCCCACGCGTCTGGGCGGCGCCGTGAGCACCGGTGCGCTCGGCCGCCTGCCGCTCACCGACGGCATGGCCTTCGACCACACGATGACGGGCGCCGAGGGCTCGCCGGTGGACCTGAACGTGCGCGTCTCCGCCCTGCGCGACCGCCGCGGCGAGGTGCAGGGGTGGGCGTTCGTGGGCCGGGACGTCACCGCCCTCAACGACCAGCACCGGGAGCTGCAGGAGGCCAACGAGCGGCTGCGCGCCCAGGTCGCCACCATCGAGGCGCTCCGCGCGGACCTGGCCGAGCAGGCCGTGCGGGACCCGCTGACCGGCCTGCACAACCGCCGCCACCTGATGGAGGCCCTCCGGCGTGAGCTGCGCCTTGCCGCCGAATCCGGCGCTCCCCTCAGCGTCGCCATCTTGGACATCGACCACTTCAAGCAGATCAACGACCGCTACGGCCACGGCGCCGGCGACCAGGTCCTGATGCGCTTCGCCAAGCTGGTGGGCGGGCAGGTACGCGTCGACGACGTGCTGGCCCGCTACGGCGGCGAGGAGTTCGTGCTCGTGCTGCCCGGCGCCACCGGCGGGCAGGCCGCCGAGCGCGTCGACACGATCCGGAGATGGGTGACGGCCGGGCGCCTGCCGGCCGGCGGGCACACGCTCTCGGTGACCTTCAGCGCCGGGGTGGCCGCCCTGACCGGCGAGCAGAAGGCCGAAGACCTCCTCCACTCCGCCGACGAGGCGCTGTACGCGGCCAAGCGGGCCGGCCGCAACCGGGTGGTCCTCGCGCCGGCCGAGGACGCCTCCGGCTCTCCGGCGCCCGAGGCGTCCACGATCTCGGCCGCCGCCTGAGGGACGTCCCGGCGGGCCGCTGGCGGGCCCGTCCCGGTGGCCCGGCCCGCGGACGTCAGGCGGCGGCGGAGTCGGCGTCCGCGGCGGGGTCCCCCGCGACGGGCCCGCCGACGGGCGTCCCACGGCCGGTGAGCGCCTGGGCGGCGCCCAGGAAACGGGCGATGTGCCGGAACGCCTGGCGCGCCTCGGGCAGGACGTCGGCGAGGAGGGGGAAGACGTGCGGCATGTGCCGCCACTCCTCGTAGGTCACCGGGACACCCGCCGCACGGGCGCGCCCGGCGACCCGGCGCCCCTCGTCGCGCAGGATCTCCGTGGAACCGGTGATGACCATCAGCGGCGGCAGGCCCGCGTAGTCACCGAGCACCGGGGAGACCAGCGGGTCGCGGGCGTCCAGACCGGAGGTCCAGCGGCGGGCGAGCCAGTCGACGCGGCCGGCCGGCAGCAGCGGGTCCGCGAACCGGTTGACCCGGCGCGGGGTGTCGGTGAGGTCGGCCCACGGTGACAGGCACACGGCGGCGGCGGGGAGCGGCAGCCCCCGGTCGCGCAGCGCCAGCAGGGAGGCCAGGGTGAGGTGGCCGCCGGCGGAGTCGCCCGCGAACACCACGTCCTCGGGCGCGTAACCCCGCTCCAGCAGGCCGAGGTAGGCGGCGACCGCGTCCTCGAGCGACTCGGCCAGCGTGTGCACCGGGCCCTGGCGGTAGTCGACGGCCAGCACCGGGCGGCGGGCGGCGGCCGACATGCGCCAGGTGATCGGCCGGTGGGTGGCCGGGGAGCAGACGAAGTAGGCGCCGCCGTGGAAGTAGAGCAGCGCCTTGTCCTCGTCGAGCTCCTGCCCGGCGCGGACCCACTCCGCCTCGCACCCCGCGATGGACTCCTCCTCGACGGTCACGTGCCCGGGCAGCCGGAGCGGGACCTTCTTGGCGAGGGAGACGATCCGGGAGGCGGCGACCACGCTGACGTCCGACCTCAGCAACAGTCCGGAGATCGGCTTGAAGGTGCCCCTCATGATCGTGGTGAGCGCCATGGCCTGCCAGCTGACAGGGTAACCAGGGCAGACGTCCACATTGATCCCGTCGTGCATTCGGGCACCTCCTTTGCAGGAAGGATGCCCTTTAGAACTTCCTTCTACCATCCCTTGGGCATATCGCGATGGTTACGGCTGTGTCACACATCACAACGACCCGCCGTCCGGCACGTCACGCGGCCCGCGGTGCGACCCGCCGCAGGACCGGGGCGCCCGGCGGTCCGCAAATCCGTTGCCCGGAACCGGGGCGCCGAGGACAATGGCATGGGCCCGCGGCCCCCGGGACACCTGTCCGCTCCGGGACGCGCGTTCCCCGGGAGGACGCGAGCCCTCACAGGGATCGTCGCCCGCCCCTGTCACCGGAGCCCCACGCCCGAACCCCAGAGCCGCCCGGGCCCGTCCGCGGGCCGCCCGACAGCCAGCCAGGAGGTCGTCTTCCCGCTCTACGCGCGCGTCGCCGCCTACGGCTTCCGCCGCCACTCCGCCTACCGGGCCGCCGCCCTCGCCGGCGCCTTCACCAACACCGTCTTCGGCGTCCTGCGCGCCTACGTCCTGATCGCCCTCTGGCAGGCCAGGCCCGGCCTCGCCGGGTACGACATGATCGACGCCGTCACCTTCTGCTTCCTCAGCCAGGCGTTCATCGGCCCCATGCAGGTCTTCGGCGGCGGCCTCCAGCTCGCCGGGCGCATCCGCAGCGGGGACATCGCCATCGACCTGCTCCGCCCGGCCTCCCTGCAGCTGTGGAGCCTCGCCGACGACCTGGGCCGCGCCGCCTACCTCTTCCTGCTGCGGAGCCTGCCGCCGACGTTCGTCGGCGCCGCGCTGTTCGGCATCGTCGTGCCCGTCTCCCCGGCGACCTGGACGTTCTTCGCCGTCTCCGTCGTCCTCGGCATCGTCGTCAGCTTCGCCTGGCGCTACCTGATGGCGCTGGCGTGCTGCTGGATCGTCGACGACCAGGGCGTGCAGTCGTTCTCCCTGGTGCTGACGCTCTTCCTCAGCGGCATGGTCCTGCCGCTGAACCTGTTCCCGGGCTGGTTCGGCACGCTGGCCCAGTCCCTGCCCTGGGCGGCGATGGTCCAGGTCCCCGCCGACGTCTACCTCGGCAAGCGGGACGCGCTGGAGGCGCTCGGCTTCCAGGTCCTGTGGGCGGCGGCGCTGCTCTCCCTGGGCGTGCTCGTCACCCGTGCCGCCCGCCGCAAGGTGGTGGTCCAGGGTGGCTGACCCCGTACGGCCCGCACCGCCACGGCCCGTATCACGGCCCGCGCCGCCCGCGCCGGGACGGTCCGCGCCGCCCGCGCCGGGACGGTCCGCGTCACCCGCTGCGGGCGGTCCGGCGCCGCCTCCGGAGCGCGCCGCACGGCCGGAGCGGGAGGCGGCCCGTGGTTAGGACCTACCTGCTGCTCGCCTGGACGTGGCTGCGCGCCTCGGCCCAGTACCCGGTCTCGCTGACGATGATGATCGTCGGCTCGTTCGCGGTGAACGCGCTGGACGTCGCGGCCATCTGGGTCATCTTCCGGCACACCGAGACGCTGGCCGGGTTCCGCCTGGCCGAGGTCATGTTCCTGTACGGCACCTCCCACATGGCGTTCGCCCTGGCCGACATGCTCTTCGGCAACGTCGACCGGCTCAGCGCGCACATCAGGGCCGGCAGCTTCGACGTCATGCTGATCCGCCCGGCCGGCGCGTTCGTCCAGATGGCCACCGACCGGTTCAGCGTGCACCGCCTCGGCCGGCTCGCCCAGTCGGCGGTGGTGCTCGGCCTCGCCCTGCCGCGGCTGGAGACCGGCTGGGAACGGGCGTGGATGATCCCCGTGATGATCGTGTGCGGCGTGGTGATCTTCGCTTCGATCTTCACGCTCGGCGGGACGCTGCAGTTCCTGCTGACCGACGCGCCCGAGGTGGCCAACGCCTTCACCTACGGCGGCAACACGCTCACCCAGTACCCCCTCAGCGTCTACGGCGACCAGCTCGCCAGGACGGTGACGTTCATCGTGCCACTGGCGTTCGTCAACTGGCAGCCCGCCCTGTACGTGCTGGACCGGCCCGACCCGCTCGGCCTGCCGTACTGGCTGCGCTTCGCCGCGCCGCTCGCCGCCCTGCTGCTCGCCCTGGCCGCCGCGGCGGCGTGGCGGGCGGGCATCCGCCGCTACCGTTCCACGGGGAGTTGAACCGCATGATCGAAGTCGACCGGGTGGGGCGTTCCTTCACCGTCGGCCGGGGCCGGGCCAGGAGGACCGTGCACGCCGTACGGGACCTGTCGTTCACCGTCGGAGCCGGTGAGTTCGTCGGCTATCTCGGGCCGAACGGCGCGGGCAAGTCCACCACGATCAAGATGCTCACCGGCATCCTCGCGCCCACGTCGGGCCGGCTCCGGGTGGCCGGGCTCGATCCGACGCGCCGCCGCACCGCGCTGGCCCGCCGGATCGGGGTGGTCTTCGGCCAGCGGACGACCCTGTGGTGGGACCTGCCGCTGAAGGACAGTTTTCAACTGATCCGGCACCTTTACAAAGTAGATCGTGTTGATTTCCGACGGCGGCTCGACGAGCTGGCCGGGCTGCTGGACCTCGGCGCGTTCATGGACACGCCGGTCCGCCAGCTCAGCCTGGGCCAGCGCATGCGCGGCGACGTCACCGCCGCGCTCCTGCACGACCCGGCCGTGCTGGTCCTCGACGAGCCCACGATCGGGCTCGACGTGGTGAGCAAGGTCGCCATGCGCGACTTCCTGCGCCGCCTCAACGCCGAGCGCGGCACGACCGTCCTGCTCACCACGCACGACCTCGGCGACATCGAGAAGCTCTGCCGTCGCGTGATGCTCATCGACCACGGCCGCCTGGGCTTCGACGGCACCCTCGGCGAGCTGCGCGCCACCGCCCCGGGCGAGGACTCGCTGGAGGACGTCGTCGCCCGCCTCTACGCAGGCCCGTCCCCCGACGCCTCCGCGGCCCGGTGAGCGGCCTCGGTGGGCGGCCCCGGCGCGGGGTCCTCAGTTCCGATCCCGCGCGGATCCGGCACCGGTCCGGTGCCGGATCCGCGCTGCTTCGATACCGGTTCAGTGCCGGTTCAGTGCCGCGGTATGCCCAGGGTGGCGAGCAGGTCCTCGTGCAGCTGGAACCAGACGGCGTGGTAGGAGTCGAGGCCGTCCGCCACGTAGTCCGCCGCGCCGGCGCGGGCGCGGGTGAGCGCGTCGGTGAGCCGGATCCGGTACCGCCGGAACCGCAGGAGCACCGCCGACAACTCCGCGCAGACGGCGTCGGCCCGCCGGTCGAGGTCCGTGAGCAGGTCGATGACCCGGGAGTCGTAGACGGGGTCGGTGTGGTCGTTCGGCACCGCGACGCCGTCTGCGGAGCGCAGCTGCCACGCCGTGCAGAGGTCGAGCAGCTCCGGGTTGAGCACGAGGAAGGCCTCGTACGCCCCGGTCACCGCGGCCCGGGCGCCGGCCGTGTCCAGCTCGCCGGAGATCCGCTCGGCGTCCGCGGCGCGGCCGGCCTCGGTGAGGCCCCACCCGCCGAAGTCACCCGGGATGCGCGTGACGAGGCCGGCGACCGCGAGGTCGATCAGCTCGGACTCGGCGTCGGACTCGGGCAGGCCCGCCGCCCGGGAGACACGCGCGAGGTCGGCGAACCCGATGCAGCGCAGCGTGTGGAGCACCAGCAGATCCGGGCTGGTGGAATGAGGCGAGATCGGCACGGCGAAAGGCTATACCGGTGACCTGGATCCACCCGCTCTCGGCGGAGACCGAGGAGAGCGCGGACGTCCTCGGCGGCAAGGCGCACGGCCTCGTCGTCCTGCGGCGTCTCGGACTGCCCGTGCCCGACGGGTTCGTCATCGGCACGGCGGCGTGCCGCGCGTTCCTGCGCGACGGGCGGCTCCCCGACGGCCTCGGCGCCGAGCTGGCCGCCGCCGTCTCCGGGCTCGAGGCCGCCACCGGCCGGCGGCTCGGCGGGCCGGAGCGGCCGCTGGCGGTGGCGGTCCGCTCGGGCGGCGCCGTGTCGATGCCCGGCATGATGGACACGATCCTCAACCTCGGTCTCACCGCCGGGGCCGCGGCGGGGCTGGCGGCGGAGACGGGCGACCAGCGGTTCGCGCTCGACGCGCGCCTGCGGTTCCTGTCCGGGTTCGCCTCGGTGGTCCTCGGCCTGCCGCCGGAGCGCCTGGACGCCGTCGTGCGCGGGGCCTCCGCCCGGGCCGACGGCGCCGCCGGGGAGGCGAGCGGCGAGGAGGCGAGCGGCGAGGAGGCGAGCGGCGAGGGGACCCGCCGCACGGAGGCGGACGGGGAGGCGGCACGCCTGACCGAGGCGATCCGGGACGTCGAGGCCCTGATCCGCGAGCGGACCGGCGAGCCGGTCCCGGACGACGCGACGCTGCAGCTGGAACCGGCGATCAGGGCCGTGTTCTCGTCCTGGGACACGCCCCGCGCCAGGACCTACCGCGACCTGCACGGCGTCCCGCACGACCTCGGCACGGCCGTCACCGTGCAGGCCATGGTGTTCGGCAACCGCGACGACCGCAGCGGCAGCGGCGTCGCGTTCAGCCGTGATCCCGGCACCGGTGAGCGCGTCCCGTTCGGCGAGGTCCTGTTCGGCCGCCAGGGAGAGGAGGTCGTCTCCGGCAGGTCGGCGACCCGGCCCCTGTCCGAGCTCGCCGGCCGGGAACCGGAGGTGTGGAGCCGTCTCCTGGAGGCCCTGGACCGCGTCGAGGGGCACTACCGCGACGCGTGCCACGTGGAGTTCACCTTCGAGGCGGGTGAGCTCTGGATCCTGCAGGTACGGCCCGGCGGCCTCACCGGGCGCGCCGCCGTCCGCGTCGCGGTGGACCTGGCCGACGCGGGCGTCATCGGCCGCCGCGAGGCGCTGCTCCGGGTCGCCCCGCACCATCTCCGGTACGCCCGCACGCCCCGCACGGAGGCGGCCGACGCGGCCGACGTCCTCGCCCGGGGGCTGGGCGCCTGCCCGGGGGTCGCGACCGGCAGGGTGGCGACCACCTCCGACAGCGCGGCGCGGATGGCCGCCGACGGCCCGGTCGTCCTGGTGCGCCCGCACACCTCCCCGCTCGACATGCACGGCCTGGCGGCCGCCGCGGGGATCGTCACGGCCGTCGGCGGGCCCGCCAGCCACGCCGCCGTCGTCGC
>NZ_JBHSBM010000016.1:70870-74670 GCF_042650625.1 Planomonospora corallina | reverse complement strand
TCGTGGGAGCCGCGGACCTCACGGTCGACGAGGCCGCCGGCTGCGTGCGCGCCGGTGGCCGTACCCTCCCCGAGGGCACGCTCGTCACCGTCGACGGGACCGGCGGGCGGGTCCTCGCCGGCCGCCCCCGCACCGTCGCGGCCCCGGCCGACCCGCACCTGCACCGCCTGCTCGGATGGGCCGACGAGGTCTCCGGCGGCGCTCCGGGCAGCGGCGACGCGGAACGTCTCAGCGCGGCCCACGCCGTCCTCCGGGACGCCCGGCGCCGCCCGGGCGGCGCCCGCCCTGCCGGCGACGGCGCGTAGACCCGGTGGTCGCCGGCGGTCGGCGACGGCGCGTAGGACCCGGTGATCGGCGGCGGTCGGCGACGGCGCGTAGGACCCGGTGATCGGCGGCGGTCGGCGACGGCGCGTAGGACCCGGTGATCGGCGGCGGTCGGCGCGGCGGTTCCGCCGGAGCGGGAGGCCGTTCAGCGGCGGTGGGCCGGGCGCCGGCCCCGCTCCACAGTCCCGGGGGCGGCTCCCGGCGGACGAGGGCACGGGCGGATGTACGGCGCCGGGCCGGCGGGTCAGTCCTCCTTCGCCGACCAGTACGACTCCTCGTCGGCCTCCTCGTACTCGTCGTCCTCGCTCCGGCCGGAGCCCGCCCAGCGGGAGGGCATCAGGACGGGGAGGAAGAGCGCGACGCCCAGCATGGCGTAGAGGCCGGTGGTGAGCAGGGTGCGCATGCCGCGGCCCGCCTGCAGGAGCAGTTCGTGGAAGGAGGGCGTGTCGGGCACGAAGTCCAGGGCGCGGCCCGCGTCGAGGGCGTAGGCCACGGTCCAGGCGAGCAGGGTCACCGAGGGGACGAAGGCCGCCAGCGGGGAGACCCGGCCGGCGGCCACCAGTCCGAGCAGCAGGCCGATCCCGGCCATCACCCCCAGGACGACCCAGGTCCGCGAGGCGTCCGCGGCGGGCGCCGGGGCGGCTCCGCCCGGCTGGAGCACGAACCCCGTCTCGGCCACCGCCCATCCCGCACCGAGCAGCAGGACCGCCGTCGTCACCAGCCCGACGAGCAGCCCGTAGACGTGCCGCATTCCACCACCTCGACCTCGACTGTTGTTCTGGTGGCGGCAACCATAGCCACAAAAGCCGCAAAGCGTCAGACCTTGCACGTTCCCGGACCGCCGACCGGTCCACGGCCGCCGGGTGAGGTCGCCGGGTGAGGCCCGGCGTCCCGTGAAGGTCTCGAAGCCCGGCCGCGGCCGTGAGACCATGTCTCGCGTCATGCTCGCCCGCCTCCCGCTCCGCCTCGCGCGCGCGGCCGCCTTCTCGGCCGTCTGCGTGACGCTCGCCGCCCTCGGCCACGTCGCCGCCGGCGGTTCGGGGCCCGAACCGTGGGCCGTGGCCTCCGGGGCCTCGGCGGTCGCGGTCCTGGCGGTCGCGCTCGCCGGACGCGAGCGCTCCCCCGCGACGGTCACCGTCGCGCTCACCGGGACGCAGGTGGTCCTGCACGAGCTGTTCGCCCTCGGCGACCCCGTCGACCCCTACGTCCTCGGGCACCTCCACGGACGGGGACTGGGCGAGAGCCTGGGCATGCTCCTGGCTCACCTGACCGCCACGCTGATCACCGGCTGGTGGCTGGCACGCGGCGAGACGGCCCTGTGGGCGCTGCTGCGCGCGGCCGCGTGCCGCCTCGGCGCGGCGTTCCGGCTGCTCGCGCCCGCCCCGGCGCCCTCCGTGCCGCCGCGTGCCCCGCTCCCCCACGACCCGCCCGCCCCCGCCCGGCGCCTGCTCCGCCACACCGTCAACCGGCGCGGTCCTCCACTTCCCGCCGCCTGAACCGGGCCGCCCAGGCGACCTGAGCCGGATCGCCGCCGAGGTCCCGGACGGATCGCCGCCCGGGCGGCCCGCACCCGGCCGCCACCCGGGCGGCCCCTCACCCTTTCCGGCATTTCTCGAAGTGGAGCCTCCCATGTCGTTTTCCGTCGCGCGCCGCACCCTGACCGTCACCGCGGGTGCCGCCGCGCTCACTCTGGGTCTGGCCGCGCCCGCCCTCGCGCACGTCACGATCAACCCCGGCAGCGCCCCGCAGGGCGGCTTCACCAAGGTCGCATTCCGGGTACCGAACGAGCGGGACGACGCCTCGACCACCAAGCTCGAGGTCGCCTTCCCCACCGGCCACCCGCTGGCGTTCGTCTCCGTCAAGCCGGTGCCCGGCTGGAAGGTCGAGGTGACCGAGGGCGAACTGCCCGAACCGGTCACCACCGAGTACGGCGAGCTGACCGAGGCCGTCACGAAGATCACCTGGTCGGGCGGGAAGATCGAGCCCGGCCAGTTCCAGGAGTTCGAGGTCTCGATGGGCGCGCTGCCCACCACCACCGACCGGCTGGTCTTCCCCGCCACGCAGACCTACAGCGGCGGCGAGGTGGTGAGGTGGGACGACGAGCCCACCGCCGACGGCTCCGAACCCGAGCGCCCCGCCCCGGTCCTGAGGCTCACCCCGGCCACCGGCGGTGACGGGCACGGCGGCGGGCACTCCTCCCCCGCCGCCTCGGCCGCCCCTGCGGCGCAGGCCGCGCCGTCGGTCGCCCCGGTCGCGGCCGGAGCCGGCGTGTCCGGTTCCTCCGACGGCACCGCCCGGCTGCTCGGCGGCGCCGGACTCGCCGCGGGCCTGGCAGGGCTCGCGGCCGGGCTGGCCGGCCTGCGCCGCGGGCGCCGTACGGCCTCCGCGGCGGGCCCGGGCGGGGACCGTCCCCAGGACTGAGAGCCGGAGGGGGACCGTCCCCGGGACTGAGAGCGTGGCCGGCGGGGGCTCCGGAGCCCCCGCCGGGCACGCCCGGGGTCACCCGGCGGAGCCGTCCGCCTCACCGCTCCGGGGCGGGGCGCACGGCACCGCCCCGCCCCGGAGCCACTCAGGCGGTGACGTCCCGGCTCGTGAAGCGGGCCCAGGCGAACGAGCCGCAGACCGCGGTGTAGGCGGCGAAGACCAGCAGGCCCCGCCCCATGTCCGCCACGGCCACCGGGTCGCGCAGCACCCCGTCGAACCCGTCCCACCAGGACGTCAGCAGGTACGGCTGGAGCGCCGACAGCTGCGGGACCACGCCGAGGACCTGGGTGACGATGACCAGCACCACGGTCGCGGCGATCGCCCCGATGGCCGCCTCGGTCAGCGTGGACAGGGCCAGCGCCACGGCCGCCAGGGCGGCCATCCCGGCCGTGACGTAGAGCACGACGAAGCCGAGCCGGAGCACCCCCTCGGCGAAGGGGACCGTCGTCCCCGACAGCAGGGTGACCGGCCCCGTGGGGAAGAGCGCCAGCCCGGTGAGCAGGCCGGAGAGGGCCACCAGGCCCACCGCCGCGAAGGCGAACAGCACCGCGCCCGCGTACTTGACGGACAGCAGCCTGGCCCGGCCCGCCGGGGCGGTGAGCAGGTAGCGGAGCGTGCCCCCGCCCGCCTCTCCCGCGACGGAGTCCCCCGCGACCACCGCGACGGCGACCGGCAGCAGCAGCTGCACCAGGAGCGCCAGCGCGGCGAAGGTCAGGAACACCCCATTCCCGGCGACCTGGGCGAAGATCGCGGGCCCCCCGCCGGGGCCCGCCTCGGTCTCCTCCGCCCCGCCGAACAGCCGCAGCGCGACGCCGACCAGCACCGGGACGAGCGCCAGGACGGACAGCATGGCGAGGTTACGCGGCCGCCGGAAGATCAGGCCGGTCTCCGAGGCGAACAGCCGCCCCCACGCCCGCACCGCCCCCGGTCGCCCGGCGGGACCGCCCGCCGCGTCCCCGGCGGGTCCCCGCCCGGGGCCCGGCAGCGGGACC
>NZ_JBHSBM010000016.1:69685-70861 GCF_042650625.1 Planomonospora corallina | reverse complement strand
CCGGGGGACGTGTCCCGGCCCCGGTGCGGGCCGGAGGAAGGGCCGCTTCCCGGCCCGGAGGACGGGCCGGGAAGCGAGGCCGCACCGCCCTGATCGGCCGGTGTCACCCGCGGCGTGTCAACCGTCGACATCGAACCCCTCCCCGGTCAGCTCCACGAACACGTCCTCCAGGCTCGGCCGGTGCACGGCCAGCCCGCGCACCGCGACACCGCCGGCCACCAGGGCCGCGGTGACGCGCTCGGGGGGCAGCACGCCGAGCTCTGCGCCGGCCTCCCCCTCCCCGGCCCGGACCTCGGCCAGGCCGAGCCCTTCCAGCACGGCGGCGGCCGCGGCGGCGTCCGGCGTCTCCACCCGGATCCGGGGCCGCTCCCCCGCGCGGAGCTCGGCCAGCGAACCGGCGGCGACCAGCCGGCCGGCGCGCATCACCCCGACGTGGGTGCACATCTGCTCGACCTCGGCGAGCAGATGCGAGGAGACGAAGACGGTCGTCCCGGCGGCGGCGATCTCCGCCACGAGCGCGCGCACCTCCCGGGTGCCCTGCGGATCCAGGCCGTTGGTCGGCTCGTCGAGGATCAGCAGTTCCCTGGGGCCGAGCAGCGCCGCGGCGATGGCCAGCCGCTGGCGCATGCCCAGCGAGTAGGCGCGGTAGCGCTTGCGGGCCGCCGCGGTCAGCCCCACCCGCTCCAGCGCGAGCCCGATGCGGTCCGCGGCGGTGCGCGGGTCGGCCGTCGGGTCGGCGGCGTCGTAGCGGCGGAGGTTCGCCTCGCCCGACAGGTAGGGGTAGAAAGCGGGTCCCTCGACCAGCGCCCCCACCCTGGGCAGGACGGCGGAGGCCCGCGCGGGCATCGGCGCGCCGAGCAGCGCGCAGGCGCCGGCCGTCGGCTCGACGAGGCCGAGCAGCATGCGGATGGTCGTGGTCTTCCCCGAGCCGTTCGGGCCGAGGAAGCCGAAGACCGCCCCGCGCGGCACGGTCAGGTCGAGGCGGTCCACCGCCACCTGGCCGCCGCGGAAGCGTTTGGTCAGCCCTCGCGTGACGATCGCGTGCTCCGCCGCGGGGTCCGCGGCGGGCGTGGGGTCCGCGGTGAGGTCCTCCTCGGGCGCTGTCGCGGACCCCGTCGCGGGCGGGGCGGGCGGGAACGGCTCGCCGGCCGTACCTGTTCCGGCTCCGGCTCCGGT
>NZ_JBHSBM010000016.1:53286-69658 GCF_042650625.1 Planomonospora corallina | reverse complement strand
AGCCGGAGCCGGAGCCGGAGCCGGAGCCGGCCGGGGGGTCGGTGCGGACGGTCACCACGGGCGCTCCTTCGCTCGTCGATGTCCTGGACGGGGGCGGGGGCGCCCCGGTGGGCGCCCCCGCGGGTCACGCTCACTTCTGCCCGGCCACCTCGATGAGGCGTTCGGGGGTGACCGCTCCGACGAGCAGGCGGCCGTCATCGGTGAGCAGCGCGGAGACCAGCTTGGTCCGGACGACCCTGCCGCTGCCCCACGCCCCGCTGACCTGCTCGGCGGACTTCAGCAGGGCGTCGGCGACGGCGCCGCCGTCCTCGGCCGCCTCGCCGCCGTCCTTCCCTCCCTGGGCCAGACCCCGCAACTCCCGCTCGGAGAAGGGCAGCACGGCGACCGCCGTCCAGCCCTCACCTGCGATCTCGGCCTCGCCCGCGAGCTTCTCCTCCTTCTCCTGCCGGTCGGCCATGTCGCCGACGAGGTCGGCGAGCGGCTTCTCCTCGACCTTCGCGCCGGGCGGCGGGGTGAAGGCGAAGTGCTCCGGAGCGGGCGCGCTGAAGGTGACCGTGGTGAATCCGACCTCGAAGGCCGGCTCGGCCGACCCGTCGGCGTAGACCTGGACCCGGAGCGGGACCAGGGTCTCGCCGTCGAGCGCCAGCCTGATCTCCCGCACCAGGGACGCGTCGTCCTTGGGGGCGAGGGTGAGCTGGTAGGCGTCGCGCCCGGCGACCTTCTCGTTGTCGGTCACGCTGATCGCCGTGTCGGCGCCGGCCCGCTCGAGCACCTCCCGCGCGATCTGCTGCGGCGTGGCCGCCGCGGGCAGGGACTCCGCGGCCCTGTCCCCGGCGTCCCCGGCATCCCCGGGGTTCCCGGGGTTCCCGGGGTTCCCGGAGCCGCTCCCGGGTCCGGGAAGCGTCCCGCCGCCGGGACGGTGCTCCGCGAGGACCTCACGGCCGGCCGTGATGCGGGTGGCCGTGTTCGCCTCGCTCTCCCAGAGCCACACCTGGTCGCCGTTGACGATCAGGTCGGTCTCGCTCATCCGGCCGGGCAGCGCCAGGCGGACCCGGTCGGCTCCGCCGTACCAGACCTTGAGCTCGTGGGAGCCCGCGAGCAGCGTGGCGGGCGAGCTGCCGCCCGCGCCCGGCACCTGCGGCAGGCCCGGCAGGCCGAGGGAGGAGGTCTGCACCAGGGTGCCGGACATGGGGTCCGGACCGGAGCGGGCCGCCTGGACGGCGTCGGCGAGCAACTGCTCGGCGGTGCGCTCGGGCAGGACCGGGTCTCCCTGGACCGCCGCGATGACCGGGCCCGCGCCGATCGCTCCGGCGACCACCGCGATCGCGGCCACCGGCACGCCCCACCTCACGGTGCGCCCCCGGCGGCGTGTTCGTTCAGACATGTCACTCCTTTACGGTATGGCGTCGGCGTCTTCATCAGCAGCCTGCGCCGGGGGTCCTGTGCGGAAGCTGAGACGGGCTGAGAGCGTCCACAGGGTTCTCAGCGGCCTCTCAGGCGCACTGGCCGAAGATGGGGCGGACACGAAGGAGGCAGGGAATGCGGGTTCTCGTCGTGGAGGACGAGCGGCGGATGGCTGCGGCGCTCCAGCGCGGACTGCAGGCCGAGGGGTTCGCGGTCGATCTGGCGTACGACGGCGAGGAGGGCCTCCACCTGGCCCGGCAGGGCGACTACGACGTGGTCGTGCTGGACATCATGCTGCCCCGGCTCTCCGGCTACAACGTCTGCAAACGGCTGCGGGCCGAGGAGAACTGGGTGCCGATCCTGATGCTCTCGGCCAAGGACGGCGAGTACGACATGGCCGACGGGCTCGACCTGGGCGCCGACGACTACCTCACCAAGCCGTTCTCCTACGTGGTGCTCGTGGCGCGGCTCCGCGCGCTGCTGCGGCGCGGCACGGCCCGGCGGCCGGCCGTGCTGCGGGCCGGGGACCTGTCGCTTGACCCGGCCCGGCGGAAGGTCTGCCGGGGGACGACGCCGGTCGAGCTGACGCCCCGGGAGTTCGCGCTGCTGGAGTACCTGCTCCGCCGGCACGACGAGGTGGTCTCCAAGGCCGAGATCCTGGAGCACGTCTGGGACACCTTCGACACCGACCCGAACGTGGTCGAGGTCTACGTCGGCTACCTGCGCCGCAAAATCGACGTGCCGTTCTCGCGCAACGCGCTGCAGACGGTGCGCGGGGCCGGATACCGGCTGGCCGGCGATGGCGGCTGAACCGGCCGGGGGTCCGGTCGCGGGCCCCGCGACGAGATCCGCGGCAGGGTCCGCCGCGGGTCCGGCCGCCGGGACCGCCCGGCGCGGTCCGCGGTGGCGCCGCGGCGGCGGCGCCGGCTGGTGGCGGAGGAAGAGTCTGCGCTTCCGGCTGACCGCGGTCGCCTCGGCGGTGCTGGCGGTGGCCCTGGCCGTCTCCGCCTACGTGATGGTGGGGGTGATGTCCCGGGCCCTGCTGGACCGGATCGACGACTCGCTCCACCAGCGGGCCAGGGAGATGGTCGCGCTGGCCGACGCCGGCCGGCTCCCCGGCGAGCTGACCTCCTCCGACGGCACCCTCGTCCAGGTGATCGACGCCGCCGGGCGGATCACCCACGCCACCACCGGCACCGACCGCCTGGTCCCGCTGTTGAACGCGCGCCGGCGGGCGGCCGTGCCCGCCGGCGGCGGCGCGCGGTTCCTGGACGGCGAGCCGTACGGGATCCCGCACCTGCTCCGGGTGCGGGTGCTCCGCGCCGACCGGGGGCAGACGGTGATCGTGGCGCGTTCCTTCGGCGAGGTGGAGACCAGCATCACCACCGCCGGACGGGTGCTGCTGATCGGGACGCCGCTGCTGCTGGTGCTGCTCGCCGGGATCAGCTGGGTGATCATCGGCAGGACGCTGCGGCCCATCACCGCGCTGCGCCGGGGCGCCGAGGAGATCACCGGCACCGCGCGCTCCCGCCGCCTGCCGGTCCCGGAGTCCCGCGACGAGGTCTACAGTCTGGCCACCACGCTCAACGCCATGCTGGACCGGCTGGAGCGGGCCGACGCCCGCCAGCGCGCCCTGGTCTCCGACGCCGCGCACGAGCTGCGCAGTCCGCTGGCCAGCATCCGGCTCCAGCTGGAGGTGGCGCTCGGCCATCCCGGCGGTCCGGACGACTGGCGGGAGACCGCCGAGGGCGTGCTGGAGGACACCACGCGGCTGACCCGGCTGGCGGAGGACCTGCTCGCGCTGGCCCGCCTCGACGAGCGGGGCGGTGCGCTCGCGCGCCGAGAGCCGGTCTGCCTGGACGAGCTGGCCTGGCAGACCGTCGAGCGGTACGGCGAGGCGGTCGTGGTGAGGATCGCGGCCGGCGGGGAGGGCGGGTCCGTCGTGGTGCCGGGGGACGCGCTGGACCTGGGGCGGGTCCTGGTCAACCTCGTCGACAACGCGCTGCGGCACACGGCCTCGCCGGTGGTGGTCGAGGTGCGGGCCGAGGGGGCGGACGCGGTGCTGACCGTGACCGACGACGGGCCGGGCATCCCGGAGGCCGACCGGGAGCGGGTCTTCGACCGGTTCACCCGGCTGGACAGCGCGCGCAGCCGCGACGAGGGCGGGGCCGGGCTGGGCCTGGCGATCGTCCGCGAGACGGTCAACGCGCACGGCGGCGCGGTGCACCTGGAGGACGCCCGCCCCGGTCTGCGCGCGGTGGTGCGGCTCCCGCTGTCCTGACCATCCCGGCGCGCCGTCCTGACTTGACCGTCTTTTGTCCATCAATCAATCGATCAATGGACATATGGGACTTATCGTCACAATATGAACTCCCCCGATGGCGGCCAGCCGGAGACGATCCTCCGGGCCGCGACCCGGCTCTTCGCCGCGCTCGGCTACGACGGCACCTCCACCCGGCAGATCGCCGAGGCGGTGGGGTTGAACATCGCCACCGTCAACTACCACGTCGGCGGCAAGCGCGAGCTCTACCTCGCGGTGATGGAGCGCGCCCACCAGGCGGAGCTGGCCGTCCTGGAGCCGGCGGTCAAGGAGCTGACGGCCGCCCCGCCCGAGGAGAAGGTCGCCGCCGCGCACCGGATGCTCGACGTCTACGTCGACTTCTGCGCCGAGAACCCGGAGATCCCCGCCCTCTGGATGCACCGGTGGCTCTCCGACGCCGGCGACATCACCGAGCTGGAGCGGCAGTACGTCCAGCCGCTGGCCGCGTTCGTCGCCGACGCCCTCCTCCCCCTGGCCGGCGAGCACGCCGACGTGGAGTACACGATCTGGACGGTCATCTGGTGCACGCACGGCTTCGCCCGCGGCGGCGTGCTCGACCAGGCGGGACGGCGGCGCGGCCCCCGCGACGTGCGGGCCATGCGCCGCTTCCGCGCGCACCTGCACAGCATGCTCCACCAGGCCCTCTGCCTGCCCGGCGACCCGCCCTGAACCCGCTCCCGGGCCCGCCCGGGAGCGCCCGGGAGCGCCCGGCCTCATCCTCCGCCCCGGACCGCCGCTCCGGCCGACCGGGCAGGCGGCGCCGCTCCGCTCCCCGCCCCCGGCCCCGGCCTCGGCCCCGGCCCCATGGGCGAGCGGCCCTGCTCCATGGGCGAATGGTTCCGCGCCACGGGGAGCGTGGACGGCACCGGAGATAACAGATTCATTTACTTCTGTCAGGACATTGCGGTAAACGACGGGCCGGGCCACTATGGGGACATCCCCTCGTGCGGGTGATCCCGCGCCGGGGCACGGACCACCATCGATGAGGCGTCCCCCCGCCTCCGCGGGCCACCCGTCTGTCCCCCCCTGGACGGGTGGCCCCTTTCGGTCCTCCGGTCGGCTCTCCGGCTCCGCTCCTCGGATGCCCGGGCCGACCCGTCCGCTCAGGGGACCTCGGCGAACCGCTCCACGTCCTCGATCTTCCCCGCGATGATGATCACGTCGCCGTAGCCGAGGACGGTGTCGGCGTCGGCGTAGGTGAACTCCTCGTACTGCCCCTTGACGCAGACCACCGTCACGCCGTACTTGCGGCGCAGGTTGGTCTCCCCCAGCGGCACGCCGATGTAGTCCCGCGGCGGCCGGGTCTTGACCAGGGCGTAGTTGGCGTCCACCTCCATGTAGTCGAGCATCCGGCCGTTGAGCAGATGCGCCACCCGCTCACCCATGTCGTGCTCGGGCAGGATCACGTGGTGGGCGCCGACCCGCTCCAGGATGCGGCCGTGGTCGCGGCTGATCGCCTTGGCCCAGATGTCCTCGATCTCCAGCTCCGCCAGAAGGGAGGTGGTCAGGATGCTGGACTCCAGATCGGTGCCGATGGCGACCACGGCCCGGTAGAAGTCGGGCACGCCGAGCTGGCGCAGCGCCTCCAGATCGGTGGAGTCGGCGGCGACGACGTGGGTGAGCTTGCCCGACATGCTCTGGACCACCTTCGGCCGGCTGTCGATGGCGAGCACCTCGGTGCCCCGGCGCACCAGCTCCACCGCCAGCGAGCCGCCGAACCGGCCGAGCCCGATCACCACGACGGGATCGTTCCTCGCGACAGGCAACGCTCGTCCCCTCCTGGGCTTACGACGGCGGGCGCGGGTACTCCCCCGTGCCCGGACGGGGGCGGCACCGGAGCCGGCCCCACCGGAGCCGCCGGAACCCCCGGGAACCACTGTGGCACCCCGTGGCACCCCCGTGGACACGCCCACCGTAGCGGACCCCGCCGGGCGGTGGCGGTCAGCGCCCCTACCGGAGGGCGGTGACGGCGGCCAGGGCGGCGCGGGCGGAGGCGGCGTCGTGGACGCGGAAGACCCGGGCGCCCTGCCAGGCGGAGACCGCGAGGGTCGCCATGGTGCCGGCGTGCCGCTCGGTGACGGCGAGACCTCCGAGGGTCTCGCCGACGAAGTCCTTGTTGGAGACCGCGACGAGCACCGGCCAGCCGGTGGCGACCATCTCGTCCAGGCGGCGGCTGACCTCCAGGGAGTGGTAGGTGTTCTTGCCGAAGTCGTGCGCCGGGTCGATGAGGACCGACTCGCGGGCGACCCCGGCGGCCACCGCCCGCTCGGCCAGGTCCACGGTGTAGCCGATCACGTCCGCCACCACGTCGGCGTAGCCGATGCGGTGCGGGCGGGTGCGCGGCGCGACGCGCCCGGCGTGCGCGCAGACCAGTCCGGTGCCGTGCGCGGCGGCGACCCTCGCCAGATCGGGGTCCACCCCGCCCCAGGTGTCGTTGAGCAGGTCGGCGCCCGCCTCGGCCACGACCTCGCCGACCTCCGCGCGCCAGGTGTCGACACTGATGATCAGATCGGGGTGGCGCTCGCGGACCGCCGCGACCAGGTCGGCCACCCTGCGGATCTCCTCGGCCGGGTCCACCTCGTCACCGGGGCCGGCCTTCACCCCGCCGATGTCGACGATGTCCGCGCCGCCGTCGACGGCCCTGTCCACCGCCTCCAGGGCGGCGCCGAACCCGTAGGTCCTGCCCTGGTCGAAGAACGAGTCGGGGGTGCGGTTGACCACCGCCATGATCGCGAACTCGCCGGGCCGGAACTCACGGCCGCGCAGGCGCAAGATAGTCATCGGGACCGATCCTAGCGACCGGTGCCGGAGAGGCCGGCGCTCCCACCTGCGCCGCCTCCGTGGGATTTCTTCCTCTGGCTGGTGTGCCAGGCGTTCCTAGGCGGCCGACCCACCCTCGGCCACGGTCAGGAACTCTCTCGCGAGGGCGGGCAGGCGCCGCCTCGCGTGGACGAGCGCGATCACCCGGCGGACCGGGGGATCGAGCGACCGGACCACCAGTCCGGCCCGGACGGCCTGCTCGGCCGTCCCGCGGTACCAGAGCAGGGAGGCCTCGCCCGCGAGGACCTGCTCCAGCCGGTTGCCGCGTTCGTCGGTCCGGGGGGCCGCCACGGGGGCGACGCCGTACCGGGCGAACAGCGCGTCGAACTCCCTGCGCCGGGCGCTGCCGCCGGGCGGCAGCACCAGCCGCATGCCGTCGAGCATGCGGACCGGGACCGGATCGGGCAGGTCGAGGCCGGGCGGGGAGACCAGCACGATCTCCTGCCGCTCCAGCGGGTGACTGACGAGATCGGCGGGGACGGGCAGGTCCGTGAGGCCGAGGTCGGCCCGCTGGTCCCTGATGGCGTTGACCACGCCGTCCCGTCCGTCGCAACGGACGATGTGCACGCGCACCTTGGGATGTTCGGCGGTGTAGGCCCGGAGGATGCGTCCGGCCACCCCCGGCTCGAGGCCGGAGGTCGAGGCGATGCGCAGTTCCGCCGCGGGCGACCGGCCCTGGACGGAGAGCGCCTCGATCTCGTGGACGGCGTCGAGCGCCTCCCGGGCCAGCTTGACCACCCGGCGCCCCTGCGCCGTGACGATCACGCCGCGCCCGGAGCGGGCGAACAACGTCATCCCGAGCTCTCGTTCCAGGTCTCTGATCGCACGGGAGAGCGCAGGTTGTGCGATGTACAGCGACCTGGCCGCGTCGGTCATGGTGCGGTGCTCCGCCGTCGCGACCACGTAGCGGAGCTGCTGCAGATTCATGGCTCCGAAGCTAGGACACGGCGGCCGGATCGGCCCGGGACATCGCAGAGATCACCCCACCCGAACACACGCTGTGACCGGGCACTGTCACATCCGTGACGGGTGATGAACATGTGTGCTTACGTCCTTGATCCGGCGGACGTCAGGCCGAGGGGTCCCGCCGGCCGGTCCGGCCACCGGGCAGCCGGACCGGCCGCGTCCCGGACCCGGCCCGCCCTTCCCGCCGACGGCCCGCCCTCGCCCTGGGCGGCATGGCCACGGCCGTACGGCCGACACGGCGGTCGGAGAGCCCTGCCTCCTTGATTTCGCGGATTAAACACCCGTTCATCCCGGATTGGTCACCTGTCTGCCATGTCCAGATATGGGGGCTAGAATCCAGGGCAATTCTCTGCAATCGGGGAGCCTTGGCATGTTCAGCCAGGTGGACCGGGTGAACCATAGGAAGCGGTGTGACGATGCACCTTGGCCAGGACTCGGGGGATGTCACCGGTCAGGGCGGGAAACGGCGCCCTCGGCGACGGGCCACGCGCCCGGCACGTTCCGGTGACGCATCCGAGACCCCGGCCGTACGGGCATCCGGCGCCCAGCCGGGACCGGTGACGGGCACGGGTCCCGAGGAGACCGGGCAGTTCGCGCGGATCACGGCCGCGGGCCCCGTCCCCGAGGGCCGCCCTGCGCGGGCCGGCTCCCCGGACAGGCCCGTCGCCTCCGCCCCGGCGGGCTCCGGCACGTCCCGGACGGGCTCGGACGGGGCGGCTGCCGGCGCCGGCATTCCACCGGGCGCCGTCCCGGGTGCCGGGACCCCACCCGCAGACCCGGGCGCCGGCAGCCCACCCGGCTCCGGCCCGGACGCCGGTTCCGCGCCGCGGGCCGGGTCCGCCTCGTCCGGCTCGTCCGCCTCGGCCGATTCCGGATCGGATTCCGGGACCGGCACGGGAGCAGGGCCGGGACCGGGGGCCGCGTCCAAGGCCGGACCCGCCCCCGAGACCGGGAACGGCTCTCCCGCCGGGCCGGACTTCGTCCCGGGGCCCGGGAACACGTCCGGAAGCACATCTGGGAGCACATCCGGGAACGCCTCCGAACCCGCCCCCGCGCCGGCGGCGCGGCCGCGCTTCGCCCGGCCCCTGACGACCGGGGCGCTCATCGGCTGGACCGCGCTCTCGGCGCTCCTGCCCGGCGCGGCGCACCTGCGCGCGGGCCGGCGCCGCACCGGCTACATCCTGCTCGGCGCCTTCGGCGCACTGCTGGCGGCCGTGGTCGTCACCGCCCTCGTGCTCAGCGGGAACGTGGGCATCGCCACCCGGGACGGCGTCCTCACCACGGCGGTGGTGCTGGCCGGGGCCGGCGCGCTCACCTGGTTCCTGCTGGTGCTCTCCTCCTACATCACGCTCGGCCCCGGCCGGCTGAACCGCACGGGCCAGATCGTCTCCGGCGCCGCCGTCGGCCTGCTCGCCGTGACCGTGATGGCGCCCTTCGCGCTGACCGCCGGCGCGGTCATGGAGGTGAAGCAGACGGCCAACGACATCTTCGTGGAGACCCCCCAGGACGGCTCGCCGGCCATCCCCATCAAGGCCGAGGACCCCTGGAACGGGCGCGACCGGGTCAACTTCCTGCTCATCGGCGGCGACGGCGCCGGCAACCGGGAGGGCGTGCGGACCGACAGCATGAACGTGGCCAGTGTGCACGTCAAGACCGGCAACACCGTCATGTTCAGTCTCCCCCGCAACCTGCAGCACGTGCGCTTCCCGCCCGGCAGCCCGCTGGCCAAGCAGTTCCCCAACGGCTTCATGAGCGAGCTGCCCAACGGCGGCCTGCTCAACGAGGTCTGGCAGTACGCCGAGGACCACCCGGAGGTCATGGGCCGCAAGCACCAGGGGCCCCGGGCGCTCATGGACGCCATCGGCTACACGCTCAACCTCGACATCGACTACTACGTCCTGATCAACATGTACGGCTTCGCCCACCTCGTCGACGCCATCGGCGGCCTGAAGATCCGGGTGGACCAGGACGTCAAGTACGGCGGATCGTTCGGCACCGCGGGCACGATCAAGGCGGGCCACCGAACGCTCTCCGGCGAGGAGGCCCTCTGGTACGGCCGCTCGCGCGTCGGCAGCGACGACTTCTCCCGGATGGCCCGCCAGCGCTGCGTCATCGGCGCCTTCGCCAAGCAGGCCACCCCGGCCGTGGTGCTCACGAACTTCACCAAGATCGCGAGAGTGGCCCGGCGCATGGCCCAGACGAACGTCCCGCGCGACCTGCTGGAGCACCTGGCCGAACTCGCCCTCAAGATCAAGGACGCGAAGATCACCAGCCTCCAGTTCGTGCCACCGGAGTTCTACAGCGGCAGGCCCGACTGGCAGAAGATCCGCACCGCGGCCGCCAAGGCCCTGCGCCAGTCGGTCCAGCCCAGCCGCGCCCAGCTGGCCGCCCGCAAGACGACCACGCCCGGGACCGGCGCCTCGCCCACCCCGACCCTCAGCGCGCCGCCGAAGGCGACGCCCTCCAAGAGCCCGACCGCCAACAAGGGCGCCCAGTCCCTCGACGAGCTCTGCGGTCTCTAGGGCGGGCCGCCGGCCGTCCGGGCCCGGATCCCCGCGCGGGGTCCGGGCCCGCGCCTTTCCCGGCCGGTCGGCGCGCTCCCGGCCCTCCGGCCGGCCTCCGGCGCCGCCCGTCAGGCGGCCCGGGCGCTCCGGGGCAGCAGCGCGAACGCCCCCAGGTACAGCACGGCCGCCACGACCAGCAGCCCCCGGTAGCCGATGACCAGCGCCAGGTACTCCAGGCAGCCGCCGGCCATCGCGCCGAGCAGGTTCGCGCCGAAGGCGGTCGTGGCGTCGGCGGAGTCCGCGAAGCGCTTGGCGAACACCACGTTGGCCGCGAAGATCGGCAGGAACGCCACGACCACCGCGGCCGCCGCCCGCAACGGCACCGGCAGGCTCAGCAGCCAGGAGTCCGGCACCAGCCAGGCCAGCGCCAGCCCGGCCAGCAGCACGCCGTACATGACGGGCAGCGACGGGGTGCGCAGGCGGCGCGTGACCTCCACCGCGGCCAGCACCGCGACCAGCACCCCGGCGAACACGATCGCGTTGACCACCCAGGTGGTGCCGAACAGCAGCGCGAACCCCGTCACGCTCCTGGTCTCCAGCAGCAGGAACGCCACCCCGAGCAGGAACAGGTCGGCGTAGGGACGCATGCGGCCGTACGGCCCGGCCAGCGCGCGGACCGCGAGCAGGCTCACGGCCAGGATCAGGGCCAGGGTGACGACGTAGATCCCCGGGACCGTCCGCTCCTTCAGGTAGAGGAAGGGGAGGTCGTCCGCCGGCGGCGGCGGGGTCCCGGCGGCGGCGCCCGCCCACGGCTCACCGCAGGACTGGTCGGCGGCGGTGAGCCCCGCGGTGATCACGGCCTGCTGGCCGGCCCGGCTGACGACGTCCACGCACGGCCGGTGGCCGAAGGCGGCCTGCACGGTCGAGGCGAGCCGGTCCACCAGCCAGCTCTCGCGGTAGTAGTTGTACATCGAGAAGGCGCCGCCGGGCTTGAGGCGCTCGCGGGCCGCCTCGATCGCCTCCCGGGTGAACAGATAGCTCTCCAGCCGGAGCGAGCTCGCGCCGGAGACGAGGGTGAGCGAGTCGGGCAGGGCGAACAGGATCAGGTCGTACTTCGCGCCGGTCCGCTCCAGGAAGGCGCGGCCGTCGGTGATGTGCGCGGTGACGCGGGGGTCGTCGTAGGGCCGGTCCGGGTGGGCGGCGCCCAGCTCGCGCAGGCGGGGGTCGATCTCCACCGCGTCCACCCGCCGGGCGCCCCTGGCCAGCGCGATCGCCACGTCGGTGCCGCTTCCGGCGCCCACGATCAGCACGTCGTCCAGACGTCCCGCGGCCGCCCGCTCGTACGGCAGGGCGTACTGCCGCTCCCACTCCAGGCGCTTGGCCGCCGGGATCGCCTGCTGGTGCGGGATCCCGTTGACCTGGATGTCCGTCACCGGCACGCCCTGGTGCTCGAAGCGGTGGTGGGTCACCTTGTAGTAGGGCGACCACAGGGCCCCCGCGGTCAGCGTCTCGACGCCCAGCGCGCCGACCACCAGCAGCGCCGGCACGGCCAGTGCCAGCCGCCCCCGCAGGCTCCGGGGCCAGAGCAGGACGGCGTAGGCGAGCGCGGCGACGACGCCCCACGCCACCGGGGGAGCGCCGAGGAACGACAGCGCGGTGAACAGGCCGATCCCGGTCAGGCTGCCGATCAGGTCGTAGCGGTAGGCCTCCAGCCGGTCGAGCTCCGGAAAGCACCGCCCGACCAGCTCGGCGGGGCCCATCAGCACGACGGCCGCGGCGACGAAGACCACCGGCAGGATCAGCCAGGGCGGCGGCCCGCCCGCGCTCAGGCTGGTCCAGTAGAGCACGCCCTCGGTCTGCCGGTCCACGGTGACCGGGAAGACCAGCACGACCAGGACCAGGGCGGCCAGCGTGATCGGCGAGTAGTACGGCGCCCGGTCCGTCCGTCCCACCCGCAGGAATCCCAGCCCGATGCCGAGGAACGAGCCGAGCAGCACGAAGTTGGTGAAGTAGCTCAGGTGGACGATGTTCGAGCCGGTCCACCGGATCAGCGCCAGCTCCAGGAAGAGCATGAAGGCGCTGGCCACGACCAGCCTGGGACGGGTGGCCAGCGAGTGCGCGGGCCGGGTGCCGGGGGGTCGGGACGGTGTGCTCTGCGCCGCTGCGGTCATGCCCTCTGAACGTAGTGATCCCGGCCCCCGCGGGGAAGCACGGCGCCACTGGACTCGGCCGGGCGGATGCAGGAACGTGGGGAGGTCGCTGTCGTCGAACCCTCGGTGGTGCACCATGCGGGTCCTGATCCAGCTCCGCCCCTCTCCCGACGTCGTCGCGGCCGTGGCCGACCCCGGCATGACCGCGACCACGGCCGACGTCGCCGACGGCCTGCCGGGGGTCGTCCTCGACCCCTCCTTCACCCCGGTGGCCGTGCCGCGCCCGGTCCCGCCTCCGGACGGCGACCCGCTCTCGCTGCGCCGGCCGGTGCGGTTCTCCTTCGCCGCGGAGGATGCCTCGGTCCTGGTCCGCGGGGAGATCTCCGACGACGAGGCGTCGGTCCGGCTCGCCCTGCTGCCCGCGCTCCGCGCCGACGTCACCGGCGTCTTCGCCGACCCGGTGATCGAGACGAACCTCACCTGCGGCGGCGACCCCCCGGTGGGCGACTGGCACGACGTGGAGCGGCTGCTGGCCGTCGACGAGCTGGCGGCCGCGGGACTGGACGGGACGGGCGTGGCGCTCGCGGTGCTGGACACCGGGATCAACGCCCCGCACGTCGTCCGCCACCTCGGCAGGGACTTCACGCTGGACGCCGGGCGGAGCTGGAACCCGGCCGGCGTGACCGGCAAACCGGGCGAGTTCGAGGTGGGCCACGGCACGATGTGCGCCTTCGACACGCTCATCGCCGCACCCCGGGCCACGCTGCTCGACGTGCCCGTGCTGCTCTCCCAGCGGCCGGGCGGCTCGGCCGTGGACGGGCTGCTCTCCGACGCGGTGGCGGCCTTCGCCCATCTGCGCGCGGTCCTGGAGGAGCAGCCGGAGGAGACACGCGCCCTGGTGGTCAGCAACAGCTGGGGCTCCTTCTCCCCGCGCTGGGACTTCCCCGTGGGGCACCCGGGCAACTACTCGGACAACCCGGCGCACCCGTTCAACCTGATCGTGGCCGGCCTGGACGACGCGGGCGCCGACGTGCTGTTCGCGGCCGGGAACTGCGGGCGCGACTGCCGCGACGGCCGGTGCGCCTTCCCGGACCGCCCGATCGTGGGGGCCAACTCCCACTCCCGGGTGCTGTCCGTCGGCGGTGTCGACACCGGCGGCGAGCGGGTCGGCTACTCCTCGCAGGGGCCGGGCCGGCTGGACGAGCGCAAGCCCGACCTGTGCGCCTACACGCACTTCTCCGGCTCCCGGGCGTTCGGCGACGACCAGCCGGACTCCGGCACCTCGGCCGCCTGCCCGGTCGCCGCCGGCCTGGTGGCGGCCGTCCGCACGCGGTGGCCGGTCTCCCGCCTCTCCCCCGCCCAGCTGCGCACCCTGCTCCGCCGCACCGCCGACGACCACGGCACGATGGGGTTCGACCACGACTACGGCTACGGCGTCGCGGACGCGCGCGGAGTTCTCGCCGCGCTGGTCCGCAGGCTCGAGGCGTAGCGTGGTGCCATGCGACTGGTGACGGTACGGCTGCCGGCCGGGGCGACGCTGGAGCGGGCCCTGGAGGAGCTGGGGCTGCCGGAGGAGGAGGTCGACACCGGCTACGGCCTGGTGGCGATCGACCCGGGGCAGGACCTGTACGGCCTGCGCGTGTCGGAGGCCGCCGCCCGCCGGATGGACCGGCGCGGAGACGGCGGCCCCTACTCCGACCCGCCCATCGAGCCGTACGGCCCGCCCCGGTAGAGCACGGCAGGACACAGCAGGGCACGGCAGGACACCGGAGAACACGGCAGGACACCGCAGGACGCTGCAGAACACCGGGGAACACCGGAGAACACGGCAGGACACCGCAGGACGCCCCGCGCCAGGGACCGGCGGAACGCGAGCGGTCCCCCGGCCGCCGGACGGCCGGGGGACCGGAGGAGGCCCGGGGCGGGTCAGCGGCGGGCCATGGCCTCCGTGACCGTGCTGAGCCGGGCGGCGTGTTCCTTCAGGGCCGCGGCGGCGGTGAGCACGGTCTCGGCTGCGCGGGCCGCCGCCTGGCCGGAGGCGGCGACCGCGACCATGCCGCGGGACATCTCCGTACTGGTCGCGCTCTGCTCCTCCACCGTGGTGGCGATCAGCGTCTGCTGCTCGGCCACGGTGTTGATGAGCCCGGCGATCCCGGCGATGCCCTCGGCCGCCTGGGTGCTCTCCGCCTGGATCCCGTCGATCATCTCGGTGATCTGCGCGGTGGCCTCCGCCGTGCGGGCGGCCAGGTCCTTGACCTCGCTCGCCACGACCGCGAAGCCCTTGCCCGCCTCGCCGGCCCGGGCGGACTCGATGGTGGCGTTCAGCGCGAGGAGCTTGGTCTGCTCGGCGATCTCGGTGATCAGCTTGGTGATGCTGCCGATCTGCCGGCTCGACTCCTGCAGCTGCTCCATCCTGCGGGTCGCGTCCCGCGCCGACTCGGCGGCGGTCGTGGTGCCGGCGGCCGCGTTGCTGACGCCGCGGGAGATCTCCTGGATGCTCTCGCTCAGCTCCGTGGAGCTGTGCGAGACGGTCTCCGCCTGCCCGGCGCTCTCCCCGGAGGTCCGCACGAGCTCCTCGCCGGCCTCGCTCAGGCCCGCGCTGGCCGCGATGAGCTCCCGCGAGAGCTCGTGGACGGCCTTCTCGGCGACGACCTTCTCCGTCGCGTCCTCCCAGGTCATGATGTAGCCGCCGGGGATCCGCTGGTAGTCGCTCGACCCGTAGACCGTCTCGCCCTTGAAGGCCATCTCGGTGACCACGTGGTGCGGGAAGGAGCGGGCACCGCGCGTCTCCTTCTTGGCGAGGTCGGCGAGCATCAGCAGCGCCTCCATCCCGTAGTCGGCCGCGGTCCGCTGCAGGAGCTTGTCGGCCTCCTGGTTGCGGTAGACGACGTTGCCGGCCTCGTCCAGCATCAACAGCACCACGGGCGCGTGGTCCAGCGCGGCCAGCAGCGACTCGCGCGTCTGCACCAGCGGGTGGGTGTCCGCAGCTGTCCGGCGAGAGCGCCACCATTTCATCATGTCTGCTCCTTTTGGCTCTTCACAGAAGCCGATCGGCACGGCGGGGACGGACCTGAGGGATGTCCGGACTTCCGTGGGAGACCTCCGCCACCTCCGTCTCCACCGTGTCCCGGCGGCCGGGGGTGGACGTCCGGGAGCCGTTGCCGCGATCATCGGTCCTGCCCGCGCACCCCGCACCACCACAGGAGACGAGCGTGTCCCCCAAGAACGTCCTGGCCGTCATCCCGCCGCAGGTCGGCGGGCGTGCGGCGGGAGCCGCCCTGGCCGGGCTGCTCGCCGGCCGCGCGAACGTCACCGTCGTGGAGTCCGCCGGCGAGGACCCCGGCGCCCTCGCCTCGGCCCACGTGATCGTCAGCGCGCTCAGCCCGGTCGGCGCGGAGCACATCGCGGCCGCCGGCGACCTGGAGCTGGTGCAGTGCGTCGGCCACGGCCACGACCACGTCGACCTGGCCGCCGCGCACGCCCGCGGCGTCGCGGTGTGCACCATCGCCTCCAGCGGGGCCGAGGGCAACAGCGTCGCCGAGCACACCTTCGCGCTCATCCTCGCCTGCGCCAAGAAGATCGTCCCGGCCAGCACCGCGCTCGCCGCGGGCGAGTGGGCGCTGCCCCGTCTCCGCCCGGAGCTGACGGAGCTGGCCGGCAAGACCATCGGCATCGTCGGGCTGGGCCACATCGGCCGCGACGTCGCCCGCAAGGCCGCCGCCTTCGACATGACGGTGCTCTACAGCTCCCGGCGCCGCGCCCCGGCCGACGTCGAGGAACGCACCGGCGCGCGCTGGACGGAGCTGGAGGAGCTCCTGCGCCTGTCCGACGTCGTCACCTTGCACGCGCCGCTCAACGACGGCACCAGGAACCTGCTGGACGCCCGCCGGCTGGCCCTGCTCAAGCCGACCGCCATCGTGGTGAACACCGCGCGCGGCCCGCTGATCGACCAGGACGCGCTCGCCGACGCGCTGGAGGGCGGCCGCCTCGCCGCCGCGGGCATCGACGTGTTCGACCCGGAGCCGCCGCCGTCCGGCATGCGGCTGCTGTCCGCGCCCAACGTGGTGCTCACCCCGCACGCCGGGGCGGTCACCCGCGAGACGCTCGTCCGGATCGCGCTGGCCGCGATCGAGAACGTCCGCCGCCACCTCGACGGGGAGAAGCCGCACGACGCCGTCGCGGCCGGAGGCTGAGGGCCGGAAGCCGGG
>NZ_JBHSBM010000016.1:18466-53236 GCF_042650625.1 Planomonospora corallina | reverse complement strand
GCGATCGAGGTGAAGGACCTTCACAAGAGGTACGGCGAGACGCGCGCGGTGGACGGGGTGTCGTTCACCGTGGCGGCCGGTGAGACGTTCGGCATGGTCGGGCGGAACGGCGCGGGCAAGACCACGACGGTGGAGTGCCTGGCCGGGCTGCGCAGGCCCGACGGGGGGACGGTACGGGTGCTGGGCCTCGACCCGGCGCGCCGCCGCCGGGAGCTGGCCCAGCGGGTCGGCGTGCAGCTGCAGGAGAGCGAGCTTCCGGACCGGTTGAAGGTCGCCGAGGCGCTCCGGCTGTACGCGGGCCTCTACCGCGCCCCGGCCGACTGGCGGTCGGTGATGGAGCGGTGGGGGCTGGACCCGATCCGCAACAGGTCGTTCGGCGACCTGTCCGGCGGTCAGAAGCAGCGCCTGCAACTCGCGCTCGCCCTGGTCGGCGCACCCGAGGTGGTGGTCCTGGACGAGCTGACGACCGGACTGGACCCGGTCGCGCGCCGGGAGACCTGGGCGCTGATCGGCGACCTGAAGGCGTCGGGGACGACGGTGGTGCTGGTCAGCCACCACATGGACGAGATCGAGGCGCTGTGCGACCGGGTGGCGGTCTTCGGCGCCGGCCGGATCACCGCGCTCGGCAGCCCGGGCGAGCTCGTCGAACGCACCGGGGGCGGTTCCCTGGAGCAGGCGTACTTCGCGCTGGTGGAGCAGGCCCGCACGGCGGCACGGGAGGAGGCGAGATGAAGGCGTTCGCCCTGCTCTCGGCGGCCGAGCTCAGGCTGCTGGCCCGCGACCCCGGGTCGCTGTTCTTCATGGTCGCGTTCCCGCTGATGCTGCTGATCCTGAACAGCGGCGGCGAGGGCCCCGAGATCGAGATCTTCCTGCCCGGCTACATCGTGATGATCCTGGCGATCGGCGGCCTCTCCGCGCTGCCCGCCACCGTGGCGACGTACCGCGAGCGCAAGGTGCTGCGCCGGCTGGCTGCCACCCCGGTGGCGCCGCTCACCCTGCTGGCCGCGCAGATCGGCGCGCAGATCGTGATGGGGCTCGCCGGGTCGGCCATCGTGGTCGGCGTCGGCGTCCTCGGCTACGGGGCGGGCCTGCCCGACCACGTGGCGGTCTCGCTCCTCGCCTTCCTGCTGTGCGCGCTGATGCTCTACGCGCTCGGCTTCGTCATCGCGGCCCTCGCACCGCGCGCCAAGGCCGCCGAGCTGCTCGGCCTGCTGGTGATGTTCCCGATGATCTTCCTGGGAGGAGCGGCCATCCCCCGCGAGGGACTCTCGGAGGAACTGCTCAGGATGGGCGAGCACCTGCCGCTCACCTACGCGGTCACCGCGCTGCGGGACGGCTGGTTCGGTTCGCCCGGGGCCTTGCCCCTGCTGGTCCTGGCCGGTATCACAGTGATCGGCACAGCCGTCGCGGCCGTGCTGTTCCGGTGGGAATGAGCGGAGGGGCACTCGTGGACGGCTCGGATGCGCAGTGGGTCCGCGCCTTCCACCTGCTGTTCTTCGCGTGTCTCGGCATCCCCGCCGCCGTGGTGCTGGCCGGCGGGGGCGCCGGGCCGACCGGCCGGGGCGTGACGCTCGCCCTGACCGCGCTGACGGCGGCCTGGTACGCCTTCTTCATCGCCCGCCGTCCCGACCTGCTGGAGCGGGTCATGCCCATGGCCCTGCACCTGCTGGTGATCATCGCCCTGCTGGCCGTGCTCATCCTCCGCGAGCCGCTCTACGAGATGGTGCTCTTCGGCGTGTTCGCCCTGCCGTACCTGCTGCTGCCGCGGGGGTGGAACTCCCTTGGGGCGGTGCTGACCGTGCTCGTGATCATGGCCGCGAGCGGGCCGCTGATCGAGGAGTGGAACGATCCGCGCACGCTGGGCACGGTCGCCGGGAACATCTTCCTGGTCCTGCTGATGGGATCGTTCGTCGATTTCCTGGTCAAGCAGGGCGAGCGGAACCGGGAGCTCGGCGTGCTGGAGGAGCGGGCCAGGCTGGTGCGGGAGATCCACGACACGCTCGCCCAGGGGTTCAGCGGGATCATCACCCAGCTGGAGGCGGCCGAGCAGGCCGAGGACGATCCGCGGGCCGTACGGCAGCGCGTCGCCCTGGCCAAGCGGCTGGCGCGCGAGAGCCTGGCGGAGGCGCGGCGCTCGGTCGACGCGCTGCGGCCCGGCCCGCTGCGGGACGCCGGGCTCGACGGCGCGCTCGCCGCCGTGGCCGGGCGCTGGCAGGTCCTCACCGGCATCCCGGTGGTCTTCTCGGTGAACGGCGGCGCCCGCCCGCTGGGCGCCGAGGCGGAGACGGTCCTGCTGCGGGCCGCTCAGGAGGGGCTGGCCAACATCGCCAAGCACGCGGGCGCCCGCCGGGCGGCCCTCACCCTGTCGTACATGGAGAGCGAGGTCACGCTGGACGTGCTGGACGACGGCGCGGGTTTCGACCCCTCGCTCCCGAGCGGCGGGTACGGCCTGGCCGCGATGCGCGAGCGCGCCGACCGGGCCGGGGGCACGGTGACGGTGGAGTCGGCGCCGGGAGAGGGGACGGCGCTGTGCCTGAGCATCCCCTGCGCCTGATGATCGTCGACGACCATCCGGTGGTCCGCGACGGCCTGCGCGGCATGTTCGACGGGGTGCCGGACATCACGGTGGTCGCGGAGGCCGGCGACGGGCACCAGGCGCTCGCGCTGGCCCGCGCCGAGCGGCCCGACGTGGTGCTGATGGACCTGCGGATGCCGGGCCTGGACGGGGTGGGCGCGATCGAACGGCTGCGCGCCGACCATCCGCACGTCCGGGTGGTCGTGCTGACCACCTACGACACGGACGCCGACGTCTCGCGCGCCCTCGCCGCCGGGGTCGCCGGTTACCTGCTGAAGGACGCGCCGCGCGAGGAGCTGCACCAGGCCGTGCGCACCGCCGCGGCGGGCGGCCGGGTGCTCGCGCCCTCCGTCATGTCCCTGCTGGTCGGCGGGCTGGCCGGCGGTCCGGCCGGCGGTCCGGCCGGCGGTCCGGCTCCGGCGGGAACGCCGAGCCCGAGGGAGCTGGAGGTGCTCAGGCTCATCGCCAGGGGCGCGACCAACCGGGAGGCGGCGCGGGCCCTGCTGATCAGCGAGACCACGGTGAAGACCCACCTCGCGCACGTGTTCGCCAAGCTGGGGGTGGACAACCGCGCTGCGGCCGTGGCGGTCGCGATGGAGCGGCGGCTCATCTAGCGTCCCGTCCGGCCGCCCGGCCGTCCGGGGCCGGGGATCCGGCGGGCGGGAGGCGGCCCGGGACCGGGCCGGGCGCGCCGGCGGGCGGGACGAGCCGGCCGCGCCGGCGGTACCACGCGGCGAACAGGGCGGTGGCGAGCAGGAGCTCGGCGAGGTCGCCGCCGTAGTACATGACCTGGGCCGCCCGGCGGAGGTCCGCGACGTCCCGGACCGCCTCCGGCAGGGCGGGGGGCAGCGTGGAGGCGTGGGCGTACAGGTGCTTGGCCAGCCAGGCGTGGGCCGCGGCGGCGCCGACGAGGGCGGTGACGCGCACGGCCGTACCGTGCCTGCGGGGGGCGGGGTCGGGGCCGGCGACCGCCCAGGCGAACAGGTAGCCGGCGACCAGGTAGTGCAGGTGGACGGCGTGGTGGAGCACCGGGCTGGTCAGGGTCGCCGCGTACAGCGGGGTGAGCGTCACCAGCAGCAGGCCGCCGGCGTTGAGCACCGCGGCGGTGACCGGGTGGCCGGCCGCGTGCAGGAGCGGGGAGCGGAGCAGCCGGGCGGCGCGGCGGCGGTACGGCACGGGCGCCGTGCGCAGCAGCAGCGTGACCGGCGCGGCCAGCGCCAGGGCGAGGGGGGCGAACATGCCCAGCAGCAGGTGCTGGACCATGTGGCCGGTGGCGCCGGCGGGCAGCAGGACGTGCGCGAGGGGGGAGACCGCCGCGGCCGCCACGGCGCAGCCCGCGAGCCAGGAGGCGGTGCGCGGGCGGCTCCACCCGCGCGGCGCGGCCGCCGCCCTGCGGGCCGCGACCAGGTAGGCGACGGCGCAGACGAGGAACGGCACCAGCGCCGGGAGGGCTGCCGCCCATACCTCGGCGCCGGCATGGCCGGGGTCCGGGTGGGCGGCGAGGTGGACCTGGACCGCTTCCGGGCGGACGGCGAGGGACACCGGAGCCGTTTCCGAAGGGACGGCGAAGTGGATCTGGGCTGTTTCCGGGGGGAGGCCTGGCGGATCGGACGCCGGGTGGAGCAGGGCTTGCGCGGGGAGCCGCATCAGGGGCGCCGGCCGGCCGGGCCGGTGCGCCCGCGGCGGGCGCGCAGGGCCAGCCCGGCGCCGCAGAGCAGCAGCAGGGCCCCGGCGAGGTTCCACGCCAGGTCGTAGGGGGCCAGGTCGACGCCGTAGCGGATCTGGTGCACGCGCAGCAGCTTGTGGTCGACCAGCCCGTCGAACAGCTGGAAGCCGCCGGCGCCCAGCAGGAAGCCGCCCCAGGCCGCCGCGGGGACCAGCTCCGCGCGGCGCCGCAGGTCGGACAGCCAGAAGAACCCGCCGACGATCGCCACCAGCTCGGCGGCGTGCAGCAGGCCGTCCGAGAACAGCCCCACCTGGGGGGTGGCGCGGTCGTAGAAGTGGTGCCAGGCCAGGAGCTGGTGGAAGACCAGCTCGTCGACGGCGGCCATGAGGCCGATCCCGATGAGGGCGGCCGACAGCAGCGAGGGACGGAGCGGGGCGCGGGTGGCCGCGCCGGTCCCGGTCCCCCGCCGGAGGGCGCGTCTCGGCATGCCGGGCCCCTACCCGGCCCGGCGCCGGCCACACGGCGGCCCTCCGCAGGGGGTGCGCCGGGGCCGCGCCCCGGCCACCCGCCGGAGCCCGCCCTGACCGTTTCGTCGCCGGAATTTGGGGGCCGGGTGGGCGGCCTCGCCTCCTGACAGGGCACAGGTGGTCAAAGTGGAGGAGGTCAGGCCGGTGCCGTACGAGGCGGAGCGGAGAGCGGCGCTGATGCGGCTGCTCGACGACGTCACGGCGGTGGCCAGCGTCAGCGAGGAGCTGGAGCCCGCGGCGCGCACCACGCTGGAGGCGGTGTGCGAGCTGACCGGCTGGTCGCTGGGGCACATGTGCGTGCCGGCCGACATCGGCGACGACTTCGTCTCCTCCGGGATCTGGGTCGGCGCGATCGAGAGGTTCCCGGTGCTGCGCGAGGTGACCGCCCGCACCCGGTTCCCGCCCGGCGTCGGCACCGTCGGCAAGATCATCATCACGGGCAAGCCCGTCTGGTCGGCCGACATGAACCGCGACCCGCTGGTCCTCCGCACCCGGTACGAGGAGAACCTGGGGGTGCGGGCGGTCTTCGCGTTCCCGGTGGTGGCCGCCGACGGGGTCGCGGCGGTGATGGAGTTCTTCGCCGACCACGTGGTCCCCCGGGACGAGGCGCTGCTGAAGGTGATGGCCAGTCTCGGCCACCAGCTCGGCCGGGTGATCGACCGCCGCAAGGCCCACCAGCTGCTGGAGAGCAGCCGGAGCCGGCTGGAGCAGGTGATCGAGACCTCCATGGAGGGCTTCGTCTCCATGGACGCCACCGGCCTCATCACCGGCTGGAACAGCGCGGCCGAGCGCATGTTCGGCTACTCCCGGGAGGAGGCGCTGGGCCGGCCGCTGCACGAGCTGATCGTGCCGCCCCGCTACCGGGCCGCCGACCGGGCCGGCCGGGAGCGCTTCCTGTCCACCGGGCAGTCGAACGTGCTGGGCCGGCGCCTGGAGCTGTCCGCGGTCCGGGCCGACGGCGGCGAGTTCCCCATCGAGCTGGTCGTCTGGGCCACCCGCGAGCACGGGCAGTGGACGTTCAACGCGTTCGTGCACGACATCACCGACCGCCGCCGGGCCGAGCAGGCGCTGCGGGAGGCATACGAGGCCGAGCAGGCCACCGTGGCCCGTCTGAGGGAGCTGGACCAGGCCAAGAGCGACTTCATCGCCACCGTCTCCCACGAGCTGCGCACCCCGCTGACCAGCATCGCCGGATATCTGGAGATCTTCGACGACGCCGAGCCGGTCAGCGAGCACCAGGAGCGGATGCTGCAGTCGATGATCCGCAACACGGCCCGGCTCCAGCACCTGGTCGAGGACCTGCTGGCGGTCAACACGATCGACGCCGGCCGGCTGGACGTCGACACGGCCCCCGTGCCGGTGCGCCGGATCCTGGACGAGGCGATGCGGACCGCCGGAGGCGAGGCCCACGACAGCGGCCACACCTTCCGGGTCCATGTGGACGCCGGAGCGGACTCCGTCAACGCCGACGTCGACCTGTCGGTGCGGGCGGTGAGCGCGCTGCTGTCGAACGCGGTCAAGTTCTCCCCCACCGGCGCCCCGGTCACCGTGCGCGCCTCCGCCGCCGGGGAGGGGGCGGAGAGGACGGTGTCGATCGCGGTCACCGACGCCGGGCCCGGCATCGACCCCGACGAGTTGCCGCGGATCTTCGACCGTTTCTACCGCACCCGGTACGCCGTCGAACACGCCATCCAGGGCATCGGCCTGGGGCTCTCCCTCGCCAAGACGATCGCCCAGGCCCACGGCGGCGTCCTGACCGCGGCCAGCACGCCCGGCGAGGGCTCCACCTTCACCCTGATCCTGCCCGCGGCCCCGGAGCAGGACGGACGGAGCCGGGAGCAGGACGGGCGCGGCCCCCGCCCGGAGTGACCGGGGCCGCGGCCGGGGTCCTGTCCGGGTCCCCGGCCGGCGGGCGCGGAGCCGGTCAGCGGGAGTAGAACTCCACGACCAGCTGCTCGTCGACCGGGACCGCGATCTGCTCGCGCGCCGGCCGGGAGACGACCGTGAAGCGCAGGTCCCCGTGCTCGACGGCCAGGTAGGGCGCGGTCAGCTCGTCGGCGTAGGTCCCCTCGGCCGCGGCGACGAAGGGCTGCATGGCGCGGGACCGCTCCCGCACCCCGATGACCTGGCCCGGCTTGACCAGGTAGCTGGGGATGTCCACCTTGCGGCCGTCCACGGTGATGTGACCGTGCGTGACGTACTGGCGGGCGGCGTAGATGGACGGGGCGAACCCCGCGCGCAGCACCAGGGAGGCCAGGCGGCTCTCCAGCAGCACCACCAGCTCGGCGCCGGACCGGCCGGGGCTGCGCAGCGCCATGTCCCAGTAGCGGCGCATCTGCCGCTCGGAGACGTCGTAGTACCAGCGCAGCTTCTGCTTCTCCATCAGCCGCAGGCCGTAGTCGCCGGTCTGGCGGCGGTTGGTCTTGCGACCGTGCTCACCCGGCGGGTAGGGCCGCTCCTCGAAGTAGCGGACGGCCTTGCGGGTCAGCGGGACGCCGGCGCGCCGGGAGAGGCGCACCTTGGGTCCGGTGTAGCGCACAGTCACTCCATTGTGCTTAGGTATTCCTAACTGAGGTAAGCCTTACCTTAGTCTAAGTAATCGCGTGATCTCAAGGAGAGCCGGTCCATGCAGCACCCCGTCACCGCGCCGCCCGTCCCCGAACGCGTCCGCACGCTCGCCGCGACCGCCGCTCCCACCCATGTCTCCCTCGCCGGCACGGCCCGGCCCGCCCGGCGCGCACGGGGAGGGGTGGACCGGGCGGGCCGGCCGGTGCTGCTGGTCATGCCGGGCGACCCGCTGCACGGGGCCCGGGAGGAGCCCGCGGTGACCGTGGACCTGGTCGCGAACCGGTCGCTCGGCGGGACCGAGCTCCCGCGCGGCCTGCTCAAGGTGCAGGGCTGGGTGCAGGCCGTACCCGAGCACGAGCTGCGCGCGACCGCGGTCGCGATCGCCGACCGCTGCCCGGACGAGGCCCTGTTCGAGGTGCTGGAGGGCACGGCAGGGCCGCGGCTGCTCCGGGTCGACGTCGGGCAGGTGATCTATCTCACCGGCCCGGAGTCGGGGGTGCTGGACGCCGAGGAGTATCTCGGCGCCGCCCCGGACCCCCTGGCGGGTGTGGCCGAGCGCATGGTCCACCACGTCAACAGCGCCCACCGGGACCGGCTGACGGCCGCCCTGGGCGCCCTGCTCGCCGCGCCGGCGGACGACGTCTGGCTCTGGGAGCTGGACAGGTTCGGCGCCACCGTGCGCTCCGGCCTCGAGGACCCCGCCCTGATCCGGCTGCCGTGGCCGTCCCCCGCCGGTGACGCCGAGTCCCTGGAGCGCGCCCTGCACTGCCTGCTCTGCCACCGCTGAGCCGTGCCGCGCCGGACGCGGCACGGTGGGACGGGAGGGGTTCCCCTCAGGGGGCGGCGGTCAGCGGGGCCTGCGGCGCCGGGTCGAGCAGCACCTTGATCGCCCCGTCCTGCTTCTTCTGGAAGATCTCGTAGCCGTGCGGCGCCTGCTCCAGGGGAAGCCTGTGGGTGGCCAGGTCCATCACCCCGAGCGGGTCGGACTCGTCGACCACCAGCGGCAGCAGGTCGTTGGTCCACCGCCTGACGTGGGCCTGCCCCATGCGCAGGGTGACGCCCTTGTCGAACATGCGCAGCATCGGCATCGGGTCGGCCATGCCGCCGTAGACGCCGCTGATCGAGATCGTGCCGCCGCGCCGCACGGTGTCGATGCACTGGTGCAGCGCGGCCATCCGGTCGACGCCGGCGGTGGTCATCAGCGGAGCGGCGATCATGTCGGGGAGCAGGCCGGTGATGGTCTGGGTGATCTTCGCGACCGGGGAGCCGTGCGCCTCCATGCCGACGGCGTCGATGACCGAGTCCGGGCCCCGGCCGCCGGTCAGCTCGCGGACCGCTCCGGGGACGTCGTCGACCTCGGAGGCGTCGACCACCCTGACGCCGTGCCGGCGGGCCATCTCCAGCCGCTCGGGGACCCCGTCGATCCCGACCACCCAGTGGCCCAGGTGCTTGGCGATCCGGGCGCACATCTGGCCGATGGGGCCGAGGCCGAAGACCGCGACCGTGCCGACGTCGGGGATGTCGGCGTACCGCACCGCCTGCCAGGCGGTCGGCAGCACGTCCGACAGGTAGACGAAGCGCTCGTCGGGCGGGCCGTCGGGCACCTTGATGGGCCCGAACTGGGCCTGCGGGACGCGCAGGTACTCCGCCTGGCCGCCGGGGACCGCGCCGTACAGGCTGGTGTAGCCGAACAGCGCGGCGCCCATGCCGCGGTCGCGGACCTGGGTGGTGTCGCACTGGGCGAAGAGCCCGCGCCCGCACATGTCGCAGTGGCCGCAGGAGATGTTGAACGGGATGACGACCCGGTCGCCGGGCTCGATGTGGGCGACGTCCGCGCCCACCTCCTCGACGACGCCCATCGTCTCGTGGCCCAGGATGTCCCCCTCGTTCAGGAACGGGCCCATGAGCTCGTACAGGTGCAGGTCGGAGCCGCAGATCGCGGTGGTGGTGACCCTGATGACCGCGTCGGTCGGTTCCTTGATGAACGGGTCGGAGACCTCCTCGACCCGGATGTCACGCTTGCCGTGCCAGGTGACGGCCTTCATGCTCTGCCTCCTTTTCGTCCCCCGGAGGCCGTGTGCGGGCCGCCGGGCCGGGCGGTCAGCGCAACCGCGGCAGGATCTGCTCGGCGTAGAAGTCGAAGAAGGCGTCCTGCTCCCCGCCGATCTGGTTGATGTAGACCTCGTCGAAGCCCGCGTCGACGTACTCCCTGATCGCCTTCAGGTGGACCTCGGGGTCGGGCCCGCACGGCGTGCCCTCGCTCGCCTGCTCCACCGTGACCGTCTGCGCCAGCTGCTCGAAGTGCCGGGGCAGCGGGAGCAGCTGGGCGGCCTCGCCCTGGATGCCCTGGGTCGGCCAGAGCCGGTGCACGGTCTTGCGGGCCGCGTCCTCGTCGGCGGCGTAGCAGACCTTCAGCCCGCCCTGGGTGGGTTTGCCCTGGCCGCCCGCGGCGTGGAAGCGCTCCACGAGCTCGGCCGAGGGCCCGGTGCAGATGTAGCCGTCGGCGATCCGCCCGGCCAGCTCCACCGCCTTCTCCCCGAAACCGGACATGTAGATCGGCGGCGGCGTGTCGGGCAGCGTGTAGAGGCGGGCGGTGTCGACGTCGTAGTGGGTGCCGCGGTAGGTGACCAGCTTGCCGCTCCACAGCTCCCGCATGAGCTCGATCGCGTCCTCCAGCATCTCCAGCCGTTCCTCGGCGGGAGGCCAGCGCGAGTCGATGATGTGCTCGTTGAGCGCCTCACCGGTCCCGACGCCGAGCCGGAACCGGCCACCGGTCAGCACCGCGCTGGTGGCGGCGGCCTGGGCGACGATCGCGGGGTGGACGCGGACCAGGGGGCAGGTGACCGCGGTGGTGATCGGCAGCGAGGTCGCCTCGGCCAGGGCGCCGATCACGGACCAGACGAACGGGCTCTGGCCCTGCTCGTCGATCCAGGGGTGGAAGTGGTCGGAGATCCACAGGGCCTCGAACCCGGCCTGCTCGGCGCGTCTGGCCTGCCGTACCAGCTCCCGGGGGTCGTGCTCCTCACTTGACAGGAAGTACCCGAACGTCGTCATGCACCGCCTCCTCCACTGGGTGAGCTGCGCGGACCTCTGTCCATACCCGTGCTGGGGCGGTCAAACGGAAAGAGAGGCCATCCCTCCTTGTGCCTTTTGCACCGCAGGGGCGACACTGGGAGGACCAGGCGCATGAGCGGCCGCCGGAGACACCGGAGACCGCCGACCTCATGTCGCTGCCGTGGAGCCGTCCGATGCCATTGCAGATCAGCGGAGAGCACCGCCACGCCTTCACCGTCATCCGCCTCGCCGGAGAGGTCGACAAGACGGAGGAGCCGCGCCTCCGGGTGACGATCGACGAGGCGCTCACGGCCGAGTGCCCCCGACTGCTGTTCGACCTGTCCTCCGTGTCCTTCATCGACTCCTCGGGCCTGCGCCTCCTCGTCCAGGCCTCCTGCCGCGCCCACCGGAGCGGCGGGACCTGCGCCCTGTGCTCCCTGGCCCCCATGCCCCGCCGCCTGATGCGGCTGACCGGCCTCGACACCGCCTTCGACGTGTACCCCACGCTCGACGACGCGCTCACCGAGGGGCGGCCGGAGAGCCTCGCCTCGGTGGAACTGCGCTGACTCCCCCTTCCGCCCCGGGGTCTCCCGTGCTCCCCGGCTCCCAGTGAGGTCCCGCGACGCGCGCCCGGCGGGCGCCGGAACCCGCTCCCGGCCTCCACCGCCCGCCGGTTTGGCCCCCGTACCCGGGGCATCTGGGGGTTATGCGGGTAATCGTCATCGGCGCGACCGGGAACGTGGGCACCAGCGTGGTGTCCGCCCTGGCCGCCGAACGCAGCGTCACATCCATCCTCGGGCTGGCACGCAGGCTGCCCGACTGGCATCCGGACAAAACCACCTGGCAGACGGTGGACGTCGCCTCCGGCGACCTCGCGCCGCACCTCGCCGGCGCCGACGCGGTCGTGCACCTGGCCTGGTTGTTCCAGCCGACGCGCCGGCCGGTGACCACCTGGCGGAACAACGCGCTGGGCAGCATCCGCGTCTTCGACGCGGTGGCCCGGGCCAAGGTGCCCGCCCTGGTCTACGCCTCGTCGGTGGGCGCCTACTCCCCCGGCCCGAAGGACCGCGCGGTCACCGAGGGCTGGCCGACCCACGGCTGGCCCGGTGCCGCCTACGGGCGGGAGAAGGCCTACGTGGAGCGGGCGCTCGACTCCTTCGAGCGGGAGCACCCGGAGATCCGGGTGGTACGGCTCCGCCCCGGTTTCGTCTTCAAGCGGGAGTCGGCGAGCGAGCAGCGGCGGCTCTTCGCCGGGCCGTTCCTCCCCCACAGGCTCGTCCGGCCGGGCGCGATCCCCTTCGTCCCCGACCTTCCCGAACTCAGGTTCCAGGCGCTGCACGCCGAGGACATGGCCGAGGCATACCGCCTGGCGGTGGTCAGGAACGTCTCGGGCGCCTTCAACATCGCCGCCGACCCGGTGCTCGACTCCGCGGTGCTCGCCGAGGCGCTCGGCGCCCGCCGGGTGCCCGTCCCGGGCTGGCTGCTGCGGAGCGCCGCGTCCGCCGCCTGGCACCTGCGCCTGGTGCCCGCCTCACCGGATCTGCTCGACATGCTGTTCACCGTACCGATCATGGATGTCACCCGGGCCCGCACCGAACTCGGCTGGACCCCCCGGCACTCGGCGGTCGACGCGCTCCTCACGGTGCTGGAGGGGCTGCGCACCGCCTCGGGCATGGCCACCCCGCCGCTGGCCCCGCGGACCGGCGGGCCGGCGCGGCTGCGGGAGCTCGCCACCGGGCTCGGCAGGCGGCCGTGACGGCGCAGACGCTGATGGCGCGGACGGCGCGGACGGCGCGCCGGCCGCCGTGACGCTCCGCGACGGCGGGAGCAGACGGAAACAGACGAGAACGGGCCCCGGCCGGAAGCCGGGGCCCGTTCTCGTCGTTCCTGCCGTTCCCGCCGCCCGAGGGTGGCCGCTCTCAGTACCTGGAGCCGGTGGTGTGCCGGCGGGCGAGGGCCGTGCCCAGCCCCACCATGCCCAGGCCGAGGAGCAGGTGCAGCCAGTTGTCAGCGGTGTTGAGCGGGACGAAGTTGGCCGAGCTGTCGTGCGGGACGATCAGGCCGTACAGCCAGAGCAGCAGGTAGACGATCCCGCCGCCGACCAGGAAGTTACGGGCGCCCGTCCAGCTCCGGGACATCGCGAGACCCGCGATACCGAACAGCAGGTGCACGATGTTGTGCAGAATCGAGACTTCGAAGATGCCGAGCAGCATCGCGTCGGACTGGTGCCCGGCGAAGGTCATCTGGTCGACATTGCTGGTGATGCCGGGAATGAAGCCCAGCACGCCGACGAGAAGGAACACGATCCCCGTGATCCGCGCCGCGGTCTGCAGCGGGGAGCGGGTGGCCGTGCGGGTGTGCGGTGCGTCCATGACGTCTCCCACAGTGATCGGGACTGGTGCCACCCCCTGCTACCCCTCACTCGGGCATGTAGTCACACACGGTGGAACACGGGCCACGATGGCCGCGCCGCGCCACGCGGATCACCGCCGCGACCGGGCCCGGACCGCCGCGGGAGCCCGGCACGAGGACGGGGCAGCCCGCCGTACGGGCCCGCGCGGAGGTGACGGCGCCCGCCGTACGGGCAGAGCCCCAGCATGACGACTCGGGTCTCCCGGACAGCGGCCTCCCGGACGGCGGCTCCACAGACGGCGGCTCCACAGACGGCCGACTCCCGGACGGCGGGCCTCCGGTCTCCGCGCCCCGGCGGCCGTCCCTCGTCCCCGGACGGCGGGACCGGCCCCGCCACGGGGAACATCCTCGTCGGCACGGCCTCGTGGACCGACCGGTCGCTGCTGGAGTCGGGCTGGTACCCGGCCGGCGCGACGACGCCCGCCGCCCGCCTGGCCCACTACGCCGCACGCTTCCCCCTGGTGGAGGTGGACGCCACCTACTACCACCCGCCCGCGCTCAGGACGGCCGAGGCATGGAGGGACCGCACGCCCGCGCACTTCACCTTCAACGTCAAGGCCTTCTCCCTGCTGACCGGGCACCCCACCCCGGCCCGCTCGCTCCACAAGGACCTGCGGGCACGGCTCGGCGACCCGGACGGCACGCTGTACCCGCGCGACGTGGGCCCCGAGATCGTCGAGGAGGTGTGGGCGCGGTTCCTGTCCGCGCTCGCGCCGCTGCACGAGGCGGGCAAACTGGGCGCCGTCCTGCTGCAGTTCCCGCCGTGGTTCCCGGCCGGCGAGGGCAACCGCCGCCGCGTGCTGGAGTCCGTACGGCGCTGCGCCCCGCTGCGCGCGTGCGTGGAGTTCCGCAACCGCACGTGGATGGAGGAGGGCGAGCGGGAGCGGACCCTGGGCTTCCTGGCCGGGCACGGCATCCCCTATGTGGGCGTCGACATGCCGCAGGGGCACCCGTCGTCGGTCCCGCCGGTCCTGGCCGCCACCGCCGACCTGGCCGTGGTCCGCTTCCACGGCCACTCGGAGAGGTGGACCAGCAAGAAGATCGAGGAGCGCTTCGCGTACCTGTACTCCGAGGAGGAGCTGGAGCACTGGGCGGCCCGCCTCCGGAAGCTCTCCGCCGAGGCGGAGACCGTCCACGTGCTGATGAACAACTGCTGCCGCGACAACGCCCAGCGCAACGCCGCCCGCCTCGCCGAACTCCTGGCGGCGCGCTGACCCGCGATCCCTCAGAGGTCCAAGATCGAGCGCACGGTGTGCCAGCAGGCGGGGTCGGCGGCGTTGAGCAGGCCGGACCTGCCTCCGGCGGGGCGGTAGGGCACCCCGTCGAAGTGCCGGCCGGCGCCACCGGCCTCGGCGAGCAGGAGGGCTCCCGGGGCGTGGTCCCAGGGCAGCAGTCGCTGGAACACGACGAAGTCGAGCTCGCCGTCCACCAGGCGGGGATAGTCGACGCCCGAGCACTTCGCCCCTGGCCCCAGCTCGGCGAACCGGGGCGCCGCGGCCTCGACGCGCGCCCTGGCCCCGGGGTCCAGGAACCGGGTGAGCACGGCCCCGCGCAGCCCGGCCGGGTCCTCCGGCGCCGGTTTCCGGTGGAGGCGGGCCCCGTCGCACCAGGCTCCCGCACCCAGCTCCGCGACGTAGGCGCGGCCGTCGGCGGGCCGGAGGATCCACGAGGCCACGGTCCGCCCCTCCCGGACGAGGGCCGCCATGACGGCGTAGTCGGGTCCGCCGGCGACGAAGTTGGCCGTCCCGTCCAGCGGGTCGACCAGCCAGGCGGCGGGCGCCCCGGTGAGCGCGCCGAGGAGCCCGGGGTCGGCTGCGGCCGCCTCCTCCCCGACGACGGGCACGTCGAGCAGGGCACGCAGACGCCTCGTGATCAGCTCCTCTGCCTCGCGGTCGGCGACCGTGACCAGTTCACCGGGGGACTTCTCCGTCACCTCCCCCGCCGCCAGCGCCCGGTGCCTGGGCAGGATCACCGTCTGCGCCGCCTCACGGAGGATGCCGGTCACGTCGTCGATGTTCATGATCGCCACCCTACGACGGCCGCTCCCGCACACGCTGGCCGGGTTTCCAGGACGACTCGCAATCACCGTTGGTAAATTCTCCGTTGCCCTGAGTAAAAGGAGAGTCATGCCCCCCGGTCACGAACACGAGATGCCGCTGGAGATGCTCCGGCGCCGCCCCTCCTTCGCGCTGGAACTGCTCGCGCTGGGTGGGAAAGCCGCTATGGCGGACTACTCCGACGCCCGCCTGGAGTCGGTGGAACTGAACGAGCGGCTGCCCGCCGAGTACATGGCCGATTCGGTCGTCTCGGCCAAAGGACCCGACGGCGGCCGGCGCTTCGTGATCGTGGAGGTCCAGCGGGCCTGGGACAGCCGCAAGGTCTGGTCCTGGGCCGCCTACGTCGGCGGACTGACGGGACGGCACCGCTGCGCGGTGATGCTCGTCGTACTCTGCCTCGACAGGGCCGTCGCCGCCCGCTACGACCGGCAGATCCTCCCCGACGACTCGTGCATGCGGCTGCGCCCGGTCGTCGTCGGCCCCGACCAGCTGCCCGTCCCCCGCAGCGCCGCCGACGTGCTGGCCTCCCCGGAGACCGCCGTACTGAGCGCGGTCGCGCACGGCGACGACTTCGACGTCGTGGCCACGGTGGGCACCGCCCTGGCCGACCTCCCCGACGAGCGGGGCCCCGTTTACTACGATTATCTGGGCGGACAGCTCGCCGAGCCGATCCGCGCGCGACTGGAGGAGATCATGAGCACCGTGACCCCGGAGACCGACAGCGCCCTCGAACGACTCCTGCGCCGGCGGGAGGCCCTCGCCGCAGCCCGCGCCGAGGCACGCGGCGAGGCACGCGCGCTCGTCACCGTCCTGGAATCCCGCGGCCTCACCCCCAGCACCGCCCAACGCGAACGCATCACCTCCTGCACCGACCCCGACCTCCTGAACACCTGGCTGAGCCGCGCGGCAACGGCCACCGACCTGGCCGACGTCTTCCGGGACTGACACACCAGCCGAACCCACCCGCCGATCGCCACACCGGAGTCCCTCCCCCCGGTGACCGCCCCGGACGTACGGCGGGCCACACCGTCGCCCGTACGGCCCGTCGAGCCGATCCGCACACGCCGGGCACGGCAGCAGAGGGCGCGGTGTCCACGGCGAGAAAGCCGGGCCCCGGACGGTTCGGCGGGTGCCGAACCGTCCGGGGACGATAATCGGGCGTATGGACACCCTCCGTGCACCCGGGGCCAACCCCGGCCTGGCCTCCGTGGCCAGGCTCCTCGCCGACGGCACCCGTGCGAGCTTCTGCCTGGCCCTGCTCGACGGCCGGGCCTGGACCGCGACGGAGCTGGCACGCCACGCGGGGGTCGCCCCCTCGACCGCGACCGAGCACCTGAACGCCCTGGTGCGCGGGAATCTGCTCGTCGAGGAGCGGCAGGGAAGGCACCGCTACGTACGGCTGGCCGGCCCCCATGTCGCCGAGCTGGTCGAAGGGCTCGCCGCGGTGGCGCCCGCCCCCTCCTCGGCACCGCCCCGCTCGTTGTCGGCGGACGGCCGGCGGAAGGCGCTCGCCCACGCCCGCACCTGCTACGACCACCTGGCCGGGGCCGTCGCGGTCGCGATCACCGACACGATGACGGCGCGGGGGCTGCTGGACTGGGAGCACGGCCTCAGGCTCACCGGTGACGGGGAGGCCTGGCTCGGCCGGCTCGGCGTCACCGTCCCGGCGGGCACCCGCCGGCCGGCGGTGCGTCCGTGCCTGGACTGGACCGAGCGCCGCTCCCACCTGGCGGGCGCCGTCGGCGCGGCACTGTGCCGCCACGCGTTCGACTCGGATTGGATCGCCCGGATCGGCACCACGCGCGCCGTGGCGGTCACGCCGGCGGGCCGGGACGCGCTGCGGGACCACCTCGGCCTGCCCGAGGACCTCCTTCCGCGCCGGTGAGCGGCCCCGGCCGCCCGTACGTTCCTGGGGGCCTACCGTGGGGACACGGCCGTCAGCCGGTGACACCGGCGGCCCGCGCCGGGATGGGCCGCCGGGGCGGGGCCATCAGCGGCGGGCCAGGGGCTCGGGCTCGCGGAGTTTCTCGGTGAACCATCCGATGGTGCGGCGCAGCCCGTCGATGACGTCGACCGTCGGCCGCCAGCCCAGCCGCTCGGCGGCCAGCGAGGTGTCGGGACGGCGGACGGCCGGGTCGTCAGCGGGACGCTCGACGAATTTGATCGGCGAGGACGACCCGGTCAGGTCGCGGATCGTCTTGGCGAGCTCCAGCATGCTCAGCTCCGCCGGGTTGCCGATGTTGACCGGCCCGGTGAAGTCGCTGCCGGCCAGGGCGAGGATGCCCTCGACCGTGTCGGTGACGTAGCAGACGGAGCGGGTCTGGCCGCCGTCGCCCGCGACGGTGATCGGCTCACCGGCCAGCGCCTGGCGGATGAAGGTGGGAATGGCCCGGCCGTCGTGAGGGCGCATCCTCGGCCCGTAGGTGTTGAAGATCCGCACGATCGCCGTGTCGACCCCGCGGGAGTTGCGGTAGGCGGTGGTCAGCGACTCGGCGAAGCGTTTGGCCTCGTCGTAGACGCTGCGCGGCCCGACCGGGTTGACGTTGCCCCAGTACTCCTCGCGCTGCGGGTGCTCCAGCGGGTCGCCGTAAACCTCGCTGGTGGAGGCGAGCACGAACCGGGCGCCCTTCTCCTTCGCCAGGCCGAGGGCGTGCAGGGTGCCGAGGCTGCCGACCTTCAGCGTCTCGATCGGGTGGCGCAGGTAGTCCACCGGGGAGGCCGCGGAGGCGAAGTGCAGCACCAGGTCGACGTCGCCGGAGACGTGGACGAACTCGGTGAGGTCGCATTCGACGAGCCGGAACGCCGGCCGGCCCATCAGGTGGGCGACGTTGTCCGGGGAGCCGGTCAGGAAGTTGTCCATGCAGATCACCTCCGCCCCGCGCTCCAGCAGCCGCTCGCACAGATATGAGCCGAGGAAGCCGGCTCCGCCGGTCACCACCGCACGGCGGTGGACAGGAGTCCTCATCTGACGGTCACCTCCAGTCGGTCGAGCGCGGCCTCGAGGACCCGCGGGGCCTCGATCCGCAGCAGCCCGGGGTCGGGCCGCTCTCCATGGGGGTCTCCGCGTAACCCGGCCCAGATCGCGGTGTGCGGTCCACCGGGCGGCGGTCCCCACAGGGCGGGCGGGATGGGTCCGAACAGCACCACCGACGGGGTGGCGAACGCGCCGGCCAGGTGGGCGACGCCGGTGTCGCCGCAGACGACCAGGCGGGCGCGGGCCACCAGCGCGGCCAGGTCCGCCAGGCCGGTACGGCCGGCGAGCACGTGCTCGGCGGGCAGGCCGGCCAGGTCGGCCACCTGCCGGGCCAGGCCGTGCTCGGCCAGGCCCCCGGTGACCACCACCTCGTGCCCCGCCTCGCGCAGGCCTGACACGACGTGCGCGAAGCGCTCCGGCGGCCAGCGCCGGGACGGGTGGGCCGCGCCCGGGTGCACCACGACCGGCCCGGTGTGCGCCCCGCCCGGCCCGGCGGGATCGGCCAGGTACAGGTCGCCGGGATCGGCGGGGATTCCGTACCAGCCGAGCAGGTCGCACCAGCGCCGCACCTCGTGGACCTCGGCCCGCCAGCGCGGCCCCGCCACGCCGGGCACGTCCGGGTGCGCGTGGGACAGCAGGCGCTCCGGGCCCGTGCCGAGCAGCGCTCTCGTGCTCTGCGGGCCCCTGCCGTGCAGGTTGACCGCTATCGCGGGGGCCTCGACGGGCACCCGCTCCGGAGCCGGTTCGGGGCCCGGCACGTCGCACAGCTCGTCGACGGCGCCGATCAGCGGCAGCAGTTCCGCCAGCGCGGCCGGGGCGGCCAGCACGATCCGGTGGCCGGGGAAGGCGCGCCGCAGCGCCCGTAGCGCGGGCACGGCGGTGAGCAGGTCGCCGAGGCCCAGCGCGCGCAGCGCCAGCAGTGTGGGCCGCCCGTAGCGGAACGACGCCGCGCCGTGCCCGTTCCCGGAGCGGACCGCCGTGCCGTGCCCGTTCCCGGCACGCAGACCGTCCCCGGTACCGTCCCCGGTCCCGTTCCCGAGCCCGAGCCCGGCGTGCAGGCCGTCCCCGGTACCGTGGCCGGACCCGTTCCCGAGCCCGTTCCCGGCGCCGTCGTCCCGGATCACGGCCATGACGTCTCCGTGGACGGGCAGACGACGAGCTCCCGGACCTCGCAGCCCTCCGGCTGGCCGAGCGCGAACACCACGGCCGCGGCCACGTCCTCCGGCTTGTTGAGCCGCGCGTCGGGTCCCGGCTTGTACTGCTCGTCCCGGTCGTCGAAGAAGTGGGTCTGCATGCCGCCGGGGATCAGCAGGGTCACGCCCACCTGCCCGGCGAGCTCGGCCGCGAGCGCCCGGGTGAACCCGACGACGGCGAACTTGGAGGCGCAGTAGGCGGTGGCGTCGCTCAGCGCGCGCAGCCCGAGGGTGGAGGCGCAGGTCACGACCTTTCCGCGGGAGGCCTTCAGGTACGGCAGGGCGGCCCGGACCACCGAGGCGGTGCCCAGCAGGTTGACCTGGATCACCCGCTCCCACCGGTCGGCGGGCACGTCGTCCAGGCGTCCGCAGGCGTCGGTGCCCGCGGCGGTGACGACGCCGTCGAGCCGGCCCCCGGCCCGCTCCGCCAGCTCGGTCACGGCCCGCTCGGCCTGGTGGCGGTCGGACAGGTCCGCCGTCGCGTACTCGACGTCGTAGGCGGGGGTGTCGACGTCCACCACCAGCGGGCGGCCCCCGGCCTTGGCCACTGCCTCGGCACAGGCGAGGCCCAGGCCGGACGCGCCACCGGTGATCAATATGTTTCCCAGCATCTGAAGGTTCCTCCGGTCTCACAGGTCTCCCAGGTCACACGGTCGTGCGCCTCACAGGTCTCACAGGTTTCATGGATCTCTCAGGTCTCTCAGGTCTCTCCGGTCACGCCGGAGCCGCGGTGGTCCGGGCAGCCCGCGGCGGGCGTCTCACAGCGCCGCGCGGGCGGCGGCGATCAGCCCGGTCGTGGACTGCCCGGGGACGAGCGGGAGGATGACGACCTCGCCGCCCGCGCGGCGTACGGTCCCGGCCTCGGGCAGGTCGGACTCGGTGTAGTCGCCGCCCTTGACCCACACGTCGGGCCGGAGCCGCTCGATCACTGCGGCCGGCGTGCCCTCGTCGAAGAGCGCTACCGCGTCGACGCAGCCCAGCGCGCGCAGCACCTCGATGCGGTCCTCCTCCCCCACGACGGGGCGGCCGGGTCCCTTGAGGCGGCGGACGGAGTCGTCGGAGTTGACGCAGACGATCAGCGCGTCGCCCAGCGCCCGGGCCCGGCGCAGCAGGCTGACGTGGCCGGCGTGCAGCAGGTCGAAGCAGCCGCCGGTGGCCACCAGCCGGCCTCCGGACTCCCGGACCACCTCGGCGACCTCCAGCGCGGTGCGCGGCCGGTCGCCCAGCGCGGGGAGCCGCGCCGCGGGGCGGCGGGCGGCGGTCCTGGGGTCGGGCGCCCGGACGGCCGCGGCTCCCCCGCCCTCCACGAAGCGCCCGGCCTCGCGCACCGCCTCCGCGACGGCGTCCTCGGCACGGGCTCCGGCGCGCAGCGCCAGCGCGGCGGCTCCGGCGAACCGGTCCCCCGCTCCGCACGTGTCCGGCCGGGCCGTCACCGGGGGCGCCGGGACGCGGACGGCCGCGCCGCCGCGCCGTACGACCACGGCGCCGCGCTCGCCCAGTGTGACGGCGGCNNGCCTCGGCGGCCGTCGTCCGGGCCAGGCGGCGGGCGGCCTGCTCGGGCGAGGTGTACGGCTCCGGCGCGCACAGCAGCCGGGCCTCGGCCTCGTTGGGGGTGACGAGCGCGCAGCCGGGGACCGGGGCGTCACCGCGCGGGTGCGGATCCCAGACCACGGGCGTGCCCGCGGCGATCACCCGCTCCAGCGCGTCCCGCACGGCCCGCACGGTCCCGCGGCCGTAGTCGGAGACCAGGACGGCGCCCGCTCCGTGCAGCGCCGCGGCGGTCCGCCGGGCGCCGAGGTCCCCGGGGCGGTTCCGGGTCCCGTTCACGGCCCGTTCGCCGTCCACGCGTTCCCCGCCGCCCGCGTGCGCCCGGCCGTCGCCGGTGTCGACGCGGAGCAGGGTCTGGCCGGCGGCCCGGATCCGGGTCTTGGTGACGGTCCCGCCCCGCAGCGGGAGCGGCACCACCTCCATCACCTCGGAGAGGGACTCCCGCAGCCACCACCCGGCCTCGTCGTCGCCGAGCGCGGTGACCAGGACGACCTCGGCCCCGGTCCGGGCCGCGAGCAGCGCGGCGAGCCCCGCCCCGCCGGGGCGGCGGCGGCCGGGGCCGGCGGCCACGACGGGCACGGGCGCGTCGGGGCAGAGCCGCTCGGCCTCGCCCTCGACGTCCACGTCGAGCAGGGTGTCGCCGACGACGACGAGCGGACCGGGCCTCATGAGCAGGCCTCCTCGAGTGCGTCGCAGAGCATGTGGATCACGGCGAGGTGCACCTCCTGAACGGTCGCGGTGTCGGGGGCCGCGACGGGGAGGGCGTCGTCGCAGAGCTCGGCGAGCGGGTTGGGGGCCGGGCCGGTCAGCGCCCAGGTCGTGATGCCGCACTCCCGCGCGGCTCGCGCGGCGGCCAGCACGTTCGGGCTGGATCCGCTGGTGGACAGGCACATCAGCACGTCACCCGGGCGGCCGTGCGCCCGCACCTGGCGGGCGTACACCTCCTCCGCGCCGAAGTCGTTGGCGATCGCGGAGACGGTGGAGGTGTCGGCGTGCAGCGGGATCGCCGCGTAGGGGCGGCGGTCGTCGCGGAATCGGCCGACCAGCTCCGCGGTCAGGTGCTGGGCCTCGGCGGCGGAGCCGCCGTTGCCGCAGGCGAGCAGGCGGCCTCCCTGCGTGAGCACGGCCGCGAGCTTGCGGCCCCAGACGGATATGGTCTCGGTCTCGCCGTCCACCGCGGCGAGTGCTGCGCTCAGGCGTGACAGGTGTGGGTGCATGCTCTCCTCAGCCTCCCGCGGCGGCGGCGATCCGGTTCCGGCCCCTGCTGGGGTGACCGGTGATCACGTCGAGGTAGACGGCCTCGGTGCGCTCGGCGATCCGGGGCCAGCCGTACTGGGACCTGGCGCGGCGCTCGCCGGCCAGGGCGAGTCCCGCGCGCAGGTCGGGACGGTCCAGCAGGTCCCGCAGGGCGCGGGCGAGGGCGCGCGGGCGGCGGGGCGGGACCAGCATCCCGCAGCCCGCCACGGTGTCCAGGTGCCCGCCGACCGCGGAGGCGACCACGGGGACCCCGCAGGCCATGGCCTCCACGACGGCGATGCCGAACGGCTCGTACCAGGGCACACTGACCATGGCGTCGGCCGAGCGCATCAGGGCGGGCACGTCGGCGCGGCCGACGCTGCCGATCACGTGCACCCGGTCCGCCAGGCCGTGCGCGGCGGCCAGGTCCCGCAGCCGCTTCGTCTCCTCGTCGTCGGGCGAGCCCCCGGCGACGACCAGCTCGGCCCCGGGCAGGCCGCGCAGGGCCTCGATGACGGTGCCGACGCCCTTGCGGGGCACCATGCGCCCGATGCTGAGGATCCGCGGGCGTGCCCCGCGGGGGGCGGCGGGGCCGTCCGGGTGGAACAGCTCGAGGTCGACCCCGCACGGCACGACTGTGATCTTCTCGGCGGGCACGCCCATCGCGACCAGTTCGTTCACCTCGTCGGTGCAGGTGGCGACGGTCATCTGGGCCGTGCGGCCGATGCCGGTCTCGACGGTGACGCGCTGGGGCGGGCTGGTGTCGGCCGTGCCCTGCCAGCGCCGCTTGACGGTGCCGAGGGCGTGGAAGGTCTGCACCACCGGCACGCCGTGCGGCCGGGCGGCCTCCAGCGCGACCTGCCCGCTCATCCAGAAGTGGGCGTGCGCCACGTCGGGCCGCCACCGGCGCCAGCGCCGCCGCAGGTGCTCGGCGAAGGCCGGCATGTACGGCGGCAGCTCGTCCTTGGGCACGTGCGCGGCGGGCCCGGCGGGCACGTGCTCCACGGTCACCCCGGGGCGCAGCGGCACCCGGGCGGGGACGGCGGGATGGTCACGCCGGGTGTAGACGACGATCTCGTGACCGCGGTCCGCCAGCGCGGCGGCGAGCGCCGCGACGTGCACGTTCTGTCCTCCGGCGTCGACTCCGCCGATGGCGGCGAGTGGGTTCGCGTGCTCTGAGACGAGCGCGATCCTCATACGGCTACCTCCCTTGGTACGGCCACGCGGCGGACCGCCTGTGCGACCTGCTCGGCCTGGACGGACGTCAGACAGGGATGGCCGGGGACCGGGCAGGTCCTGGCCCTGGTGGCCCGGCAGGGGGCGTGCTGGTCACCGAGGACGACGGACCGCACGCCGTACGGCGCCCAGCGGGCGGCCGGGACGACGGGGGCGAAGAGGCTGACCACGGGGGTGCCGACCGCGGCCGCCAGGTGCGCGGGGCCGGTGTTGGCCGCGACGACCGCGCACGCCCCTTCCAGGACCGCCGCGAGTTCGGCCAGGCTCGTCCGCCCGCCGAGGTCGGTGACGCTCCCCGGCGCGCCGAGAAGCCCGTCCGCACCGGCGCCCCCGGAGGCCGTCCCGCCGAGCCCGCCGGGGCCGACGCCGGGCGCCGTCCCGGTGATCTCGGCCGTCAGCGCGCGCTCGCCGGGGCCGCCGGTGACCACGACCCGGTGCCCCTGCGCGGCCAGGAGCCGGACCAGCCTGGCCCAGTGCCCGGCCGGCCACGCCCGCGCGGGCGCCGAGACGCCCGGGTGCACGGCCACGTAGCCGGGCGGACCGGTCAGGTGCGCGACGCCGGGCAGCGGCCGCCGCACGGCGAGCCGGCCGTCGTCGCCGGCCGGGAGCTCGAACCCTGCCGCCCGGGCCAGGCCGAGCATGCGCTCGGCCTCCGGCACGTCCACGTCCTCGTCGACGACGTGCCGCACGTCGAGCAGCGAGCCGGGGTAGTCGTTGCTGATCGCGGCGGTGCGGGGCACGCCCGCCAGCCGGAGCAGCAGCGCGAGCGGGAGCGCCGACTGGTGGAAGGAGGTGAAGATCAGCGCCTGCTCCGGGGCGATCCGCCGGACCTCGTCGACCAGCCGGGCGACGTGCTCCGAGGTCACCGGCGGCGCGCCCGGGTCGATCCACGGGGTCCGCCACTCCAGCACCCGGGACACGCCCGGCAGGAGCTCGCCCGCGGCGCGGCCGTACGGGCCGGCCAGCAGCACGACCTCCCGCGCCCGGGCGGCGACCGCTCGGATCGCGGGCCCGGCCAGCAGCACGTCCCCGGCGTTGTCGGGCCGCGCCACCAGGACCGTGCCGATCCCGGGGCCAGTCCCGGGATCCGGCGCGCGGTCGGACATCGGGTCCGGCTCCGGACCCGTGGGAGTGCCCGTCACCGGCGCACCCTCAGCTCTCCGCGCAGGCGGTGCGCGCAGGCCGCCGGGGGGATGACCGCGCTGGTCACCGCCATCCGCCAGATCTCCTCGCCGGTGCGCGGGCCGGGGGCGATGCGCGCCCAGGCGAACTCGGCGGTCAGCAGCGCCCACGCCGCCGCGGCGGCGCCGGCCGTCCGACGCCGGCCGGCCAGGGCCGCCCCCGCCGCGAGCAGCCCGCACGCGGTGACGGCGGCGTGGCGGCGGAGCCTGCCGGGCGCGCCGCCGAGCAGCTTCCGCCAGCCGGGGCCGTGCACGCGCCGCATGAGCGCGTCGTCGGCGTTCCCGCGCTGGAAGCGCACGCTGGCCCAGAAGCCGTCGTCGCGGACCGGGTGCCGGGTGACGCGCTCGCCCTTGACCAGCCGGTATCCGGCGGCCTGCACGCGCAGCGCCAGGTCGGCGTCCTCCCGGTAGGCGCGCGGGAAACGCTCGTCGAAACCGCCGGTCCGCTCCAGCGCCTCGCGCCGGTAGGCCATGTCCGCGGTGATCCAGTCGGCGTGCGCCAGGCCCGCGGTGTTGCGCTCGGCGTCGGTGGGCCTGCGGCCGGCCGGGAGCGGCACCTCGATGCGTCCCTGGCTGCCCCCCACGTCGGCGGGCAGGTCCTCCAGGTCGGCGCGGACCGCCTTGTCCCAGCCGGGCTCGGGGACCACGTCGTCGTCGAGGAAGACGACCCACGGCGTGGTCGCCGCCCGCCAGCCGGTGTTGCGGGCCGCGGCGGGTCCCCGGCCGCCGGAGCGCAGGACCCTGACCCGGTCGCCGGCCGCCACCGCGGCGGTCAGCACGTCGGCGTCGGCGCCGAGCGAGGCGGGGCCGGTGAAGGGCGGTCCGCCGGGCGCGGAGGCGGGGGTCTCCAGCGCCTCCAGGGCCTCCAGGGCTCCGGGTCCGCCCCCGGCCGCCGGGATCGGGTCCGGGCGGTCGTCGACCACGATGACGTCGGTCTCCGGGGCCAGCGCCGCCAGGGTGGCGGTGAGGGTGGGGCGGCCGATCGTCGGGATGACCACGGTGATCATGAGGCGAACACCTGTCCCCGGCGGATGAGGTACGGCCCGAGCACCAGCAGGTCGACCGGGGCGGAGCCGAAGCACTCCAGCGCGTCGCGCGGGTCGTCCACCATGGGCCGGCCGGCGGTGTTGAGGCTGGTGTTGACCACGACCGGCAGCCCGGTCCTGGCCTCGAACTCGCTCAGCATCCGGGCCAGCAGCGGGTCGGCGGCCCGGTCCACGGTCTGGATCCGGGCGGTGCCGTCGACGTGCACGACGGCGGGGATCCGGTCGCGCCACTCGGGGCGCACGTCGTGGACGAAGAGCATGTAGGGGCTGGGGACCGGCCCCCGGGTGAAGATCTCGTGAGCGCGCTCGGCGAGCACCATCGGGGCGATCGGGCGGAACTGCTCGCGCCCCTTGACGTCGTTGAGCCGCTCGGTGTTGGCCGCCCGGCCGGGATGGGCCATCAGCGAGCGCCGGCCGAGCGCGCGCGGGCCGTACTCGCTGCGCCCCTGGAACCAGGCGACGATGCGGTCGGCGGCCAGCTCGGCGGCGACCGCCGCGGCCAGATCGGCGGGACGCTCGTACGGCACGCGCGCGGCGCCGAGCCAGGCGGCCAGCTCCTCGTCGGTCCAGCCCCGGCCGAGGTCGGCGCCGGGCATCGGCGCGGCCGGCTCCCCGAACGCCTGGGCGAGGTGGAGCGCGCCGCCGAGCGCGGTGCCGGCGTCGCCGGCGGCGGGCTGGACCCAGAGCTCGTCGAAGGGGCCCTCGGCGAGCAGGCGCGTGTTGGCGACGCAGTTGAGCGCCACTCCCCCGGCCATGGTCAGGCGGCGCTCGCCGGTGCGCTCGTGGAGCCAGCCGGCGAGCTCCAGCAGGACCTCCTCCAGCCGCTTCTGCACGCTGGCGGCGAGGTCGGCGTGGTCCTCCGACCAGGTGTCGCCCCTGCCGAGCCGCTTGGCGTAGCCGGCCCAGTCGATCGGCTCGACGCGGAACCCGCCGTCGCCGGTGGTGTAGATCAGCTCGCGCAGCTCGCCGAGGAAGCGCGGCTCGCCGTAGGAGGCCAGCGCCATGACCTTGTACTCGTCGCTGGAGCGCATGAAGCCGAGGTGCTCGGTGACCTCCTCGTACATCAGGCCGAGCGAGTGCGGCAGCTCCTGGGCGGCCAGCACGGACAGCTCGCCGTCGGCGTAGCGGCCGGCCAGGTGGGAGACGGCCTCGCCGCGCCCGTCGCAGACCAGGACGGCCGAGTCGCGGTACGGCGCGGCCAGCCCGGCCGAGGCGGCGTGCGCGACGTGGTGGGGCACGTAGCGGACCTGCGCCGGGTCCAGGCCGGGCAGCGCGGTGGCCAGGAAGTACGGGGCCCGCCGGGCGTAGGTGGTGCGCAGGTCCTCCCAGCGCGCGTCGAGCCCCTGCTGTCCGGGCCGGACCAGCGCGGGGTCGTAGGAGTAGGCGACGGCGTCCAGGTCCTCGGGCTTCAGCCCCGCCCGGGCCAGGCACCAGGCAGCCGCCTGCTCGGGCAGCTCCCAGGCCGAGAAGGGCACCGGGCGCTTGCCGTGCTTGCGGCGGCTGAAGCGCTCCTCCTCTGCCGCGGCCACCACCTCGCCGTCGACGACGAGCGCCGCCGCCGGGTCGTGAAAGATCGCGTTCAGTCCCAGGAATTTCATGCACTCGCCTTTCGCAGACACCTCGTCACTACCGAGAGAAGCGCTTCTCAAACACCACACCCCGGTAGAAGTGCAGCTAGACGGGGTGCAACCAGCACGTTGTCACTCTGAGTAGTTGTTTTCTCGGTTAAGTCCCACGTAAACGGGCAACAGAGGAAATCGTGGAGGAGACCCATCCGGGAGGTACGACGTGCCGCACGACGAACGACCAGCCGCCATCCTTTTCGACCGTGACGGCACACTGGTGAACGACGTCCCGTACAACCGCCGGCCCGAGCTGGTCGAGCCCGTGCCCGGCGCCCGGGAGGTCCTGGACCGGCTCCGCGGCGAGGGGATCCCGCTGGGCGTCGTCACCAACCAGTCGGGCGTCGCGCGGGGCCTGATCACCGAAGGGGAGCTGGCGGCGGTCAACGCCCGCGTCGAGGAGCTGCTCGGGCCGTTCGACGCCTGGGCGGTGTGCCGCCACGACGACGCCGACGGCTGCGGCTGCCGCAAGCCCGCCCCCGGGCTGATCCTGGCGGCGGCGCGGGCGCTGGGCGTGGATCCCGGCGACTGCGTGGTGATCGGGGACATCGGCCGCGACATGGACGCCGCCCGCGCGGCCGGGGCACGCGGCATCCTGGTGCCCACGGCCGTGACGCTGCCCGGGGAGGTCGCCGCCGCCGGAGAGGTCGCCCCCGACCTGGCCGCCGCGGTCGAGCTGGCGCTCGGCGGGGCCGTGCCCGGGGTACGGCCGGAGCCGCCGGGCGGCCGGGCGGCCGCGACCGTGCCGGGCCTGCGACCGGACACGCGGCCCGGGGTGCGGCCGGACTGGGAGGTGGCGCGGTGAGGATCCTGCTCTGGCACGTGCACGGCTCGTGGACCACGTCCTTCGTCCACGGGCGCCACGACTACCTGGTCCCGCTCACCCCGGACCGGTGCCCCGACGGGCGCGGCCGGGCCCGCACCTTCCCCTGGCCGGACGCGGTGCGGGAGGTGCCCGCCGACCTGCTCCGCGGCGAGGAGGTCGACCTGGTCGTCCTGCAGCGCCCGCACGAGCTCGAGCTGGCCGGGCGCTGGCTGGGCCGGCGCCCGGGCCGGGACGTGCCGGCCGTCTACGTCGAGCACAACACGCCCAGGGGCGACGCCCCGGCCACCCGGCACCCGCTGGCCGACCGCGCGGACGTCCCGGTCGTCCACGTGACGAACTTCAACGCCCTGTTCTGGGACAACGGCCGCGCCCCGGTCCGGGTCATCGAGCACGGCGTGCTCGACCCCGGCCACCTGTACACCGGCGAGCTGCCCCGGGCCGGCGTCGTCGTCAACGAGCCGGTCCGGCGCGAGCGGGTCGCCGGCACCGACCTGCTCCCGCAGTTCGCCGAGGAGGTGCCGCTGGACGTGTTCGGCATGCGGGTCACCGGCCTGGCGGACCATCTGGGCGTGCCCGTCGGGGCCTTCGAGGACCTGCCGCAGGCGCGGATGCACGCCGAGCTCGCCCGGCGCCGGGTCTACCTGCACCCGTACCGGTGGACCTCCCTCGGGCTCTCCCTCATCGAGGCCATGATGATCGGCATGCCGGTCGTGGCGCTGGCCGCCACGGAGGCGGTGGAGGCGGTCCCGCCGGAGGCGGGGGTGGTCTCGACCCGCCTCCCCGTCCTCGTCGCCGCGCTGGAGGCCTTCGCCGGGGAGCCGGAGCTGGCCCGGCAGGTCGGCAAGCACGCCCGGGCGGCGGCGCTGGCCCGCTACGGCCTCGACCGTTTCCTGGCCGACTGGGACCGCCTGATCGGCGAGGTCGCCGGCGGCTGAGACGCGACCCGGACACGGCCGGCGCACAGCCGGCGCACGGCCGGGCACGGTCCTTCGCGGTGGCCCCGTCCTCCCAGGTGACTTCCGTGATCACAGGGGTAGGGGGCGGCGGTGAACATGAGAGTCGTCCTGGTGACGGTGGTGACGGCGGCGGGGGCGGCCCTGACGGGGTGCGCCTCCGCCGAGCGGGAGCCCGCCCTGCGGACGGTGGGGCACTTCTACGCTGCGGTGGCGGCCGGGCAGGGCGAGCGGGCGTGCGCGCTGCTCGCCCCCGAGGCCGCCGAGGGGGTGCGCTCCGGCGGGCGGACGTGCGGGCAGGCCGTGCTCGAGCTCGACCTGCCGGGCGGCGCGCCGGGCACGGCCGAGGTCTGGGGGGACGAGGCCCGGGTGCGGCTGGCGCGTGACACCGTCTTCCTGCACCGCTTCCCGCAGGGCTGGCTGGTCCGGGCGGCCGGCTGCCGTCCGCGCGGCGCGCTGCCGTACTCGTGCGAGGTGGAGGGATGAGCGTGCGGGTGATGTTCGTCGCGACCCTCGTGATCATCGTGGTCGGCCTGGCGTACTTCTTCGCCCTCGGCCTGCTGCGCCGGTAGGAGGGGAGGATCCGTGAGGCGCTTCGCCAGGGACAACGCGCTCAGCCTGTTCTTCCTGGTCCTGTTCGTGCTGGCGCTGGCCGGGCAGTCGGTGGCCGGGACCGCGGCTTACAACGACCGGCAGCTCGCCGAGGGCGGGGCGCGGGTCTCCTGGCTCGGGTACGTCACCTCCGCGGACTTCGCCGTCGACGTCGCGGAGAACTGGCAGTCGGAGTACCTGCAGTTCCTGCTCTTCATCCTGGCCACCGTCTGGTGGGTGCAGCGCGGCTCCCCGGAGTCGAAGAAGCCCGGCAAGGAGGGCCCGGAGAGCGACGCCGACCAGCAGGTCGGCCGGCACGCCGAGCCCGGCAGCCCCCGCTGGGCGAAGGCGACCGGCCTGCGGCAGACGCTGTACGGCAACTCCCTCGGCGCGGTGATGGGGCTGGTCTTCGCCCTGTCCTGGCTGGCCCAGTCGGTGGCGGGGCTGGCGAGCTGGAACTCCGAGCGGCTCTCCCGGCTGCAGGACCCGCTGACCTGGGGCGAGTACGTCGTCTCGGCCGACTTCTGGGACCGTACGCTGCAGAACTGGCAGTCGGAGTTCCTCGCGGTGCTGTCGATGGTGGTGCTCTCCGTCTACCTGCGCCAGCGCGGGTCACCGGAGTCCAAGCCGGTCGGCGCGCCGCACACGGCGACCGACGTGGAAGGGTGAGCCGCGCCCGCCCGGCTCACCCGGTCGGCGGCCTCCGGCACGAAACCCTCGCGCGATAACGGGCATAAACCCTGAATACGACCACGTGTACGGTCGGCGGGCGAGTCCGGGGAGACGGGGGCCGTGGAGAGGGAGAACGGGGAGCGTGAGGCGCGGCGGCTGGAGGCGCTGCGCGCCACCGGTCTGCTGGACGCGCCGGAGACGCCGCTGCTGGACCAGGTGACCCGGATGGCGGTCCGGCTGCTGGACGTGCCCGCCGCCCTGGTGACGCTGATCGCCGAGGACCGGCAGGTGATCGTCAGCTCCGCGGGTTCCGGCGAGTCGCCGCCTTCGCGGCAGACGCCCCTGTCCCAGTCCATGTGCCGGCACCTGGTCCGCGACGACGCCCCGCTGACGGTCGGCGACGCCCGCGGCGACGAGCGCTGGGCCGGCATCGGGGCCGTCTCCCGGGGCGAGCTGACCGCCTACGCCGGCACGCCGCTGCACGCCCCCGGCGGCCCCCCGCTGGGCGCCCTGTGCGTGATCGACGGCCGTCCCCGCCCCTGGACCCGGCAGGAGCTGGAGACGCTGGAGGCGCTGGCCGCGATGGCCGAGGCGGAGATCGCCTCGCGGGCGGCCGAGCGGACGGCCCGCGAGGAGCTGGAGCGGGAGCGGATGTTCCTGTCGGAGCTGCTGGACAGCCTGGACATCCCGGTCTCGGCCTGCGACGCCGAGGGCCGGATCGTCCGCTTCAACCAGCCGATGCGCGAGATCCTCCCGGCGCCGGAACTGCCGGTGGGCCAGGAGATCTGGGCGCGGGCCTACCGGCTGTTCGACGCCGCGGGCCGGCGTCTGCTGGACGTCGACGAGCTTCCCCTGGTCCGGGCGATGCGGGAGCGCTACGACGGCCAGGAGGTGGTGGTCCGCCCGCCCGGCGCGCCCCCGCGCCGGTATCTGGTCAACGGCCGCCCGATCGTCTCCTCCGGCGGGCGCCGGCTCGGCGCGGTGGCCGTCGCCCACGACGTCAACGGCGAGCACCGCGTCCGGCTGCTCCGCGACCTGCAGCACGCCACGGTCCGGGCGCTGGCCGACGCCGCCTCCGCCCAGCAGGCCGCCTGCGGAGTGATCGGTGCGATCACCGGCACGCTCGGCTGGGCCTGCGGCGAGTACTGGCAGGCCGACCCGAAAGGCACCCGCCTGACCCGCACCGGGTCCTGGACGCGGCCGGACCTCGACCTGTCCGCCTTCACCGGCGGCGACCCGATGACCGTCCGGCGCGGGCAGGGGCTGCCCGGCCGGGTGAAGGCCACCGCCAGCCCCGTCTGGATCTGCGACCTGCGCGCCGGAGCGGAGGACATGCTCCGCGCCGAGGAGGCGCTCGGCGCCGGCCTGCGCACCGCCGTCGGGCTCCCGGTGCGCAGCGGCGACCGGGTCCTGGCCGTGCTGACCTTCTTCGCCGACACCGTCGAGGAGCGCGACGAGGAGCTGATCGACCTGCTCGGCGGCGTCTGCGCGCACGTCGGCCGTTACATGGAGCGCCGCCGCGCCGAGGACCTGGCCCTGGCCCTGACCGCCAGCCGGCGCCACTTCGACCAGGTCGTCGCCCAGCTCGACGACCTGGTGTGGACCCTCGAGATCCCCGACGACGGCGAGCCGCACCCGGTGTACGTGAGCGGGAACACCGCCGGGGTGCTGGGCGGGCAGGCGCCCCGCGGCTTCGACGCGGTCTACGTCCGCGACCACGTCCACCCCGACGACCGGCAGACCTTCGCCGGCATGATCGCCGAGTTCCGCGCGGGCAGGCCCGCCGAGGCCGAGTACCGCATCACCGGCCTGGACGGCGTCATCCGCTGGATCTGGAGCCGGGGCACGCCCCGCCGCGAGGACGGCCGGACCATGGTCGACGGCATCTCCACCGACATCACCGGGCGGCGCGAGATCACCGAGGAGCGCGAGCAACTGCTCGCCGCCGAGCGCGAGCAGGTCCGCCGGCTGCGCGACCTGGACCGGATGAAGGACGAGCTGGTGGCCCTGGTCAGCCACGAGATCCGCTCCCCCATCGCGGTGATCCGCAGCTACGCCGAGATGCTGCTGGACGACCCCGGCCTGGACGACGAGCAGCGCATGTTCGCCGACGTCATCGACCGCAGGAGCACCCACCTGCAGCACCTGGTCGACGACCTGCTCGACCTGGCCCGGCTGGACACCGGGACGATCGGCGTCGACGCCCGCCCGCTCTCGCTGAACCGGCTGGTCCGGCAGGCCGTCGACGACCACCGGGCCGCCGCCGAGGCCAAGCGCCTGGCCGTCACCGTGCGGCTGGAGCGCCACCTGCCCGTGCACGGCGATCCGGTACGGCTCCGCCAGGTGCTGGACAACCTGCTGTCCAACGCCGTCAAGTACACCCCCGAGGGCGGCTCGGTCACCGTCGCCGCCGGCTGCGGCGCAACGATCGACGTCGACGACGGCGGGGAGTGCCGGAGCGGGGCGGTCACGCTGACCGTCGCCGACACCGGCATCGGCATCCCGGCCGAGCAGTACGAGCGGCTGTTCGACCGGTTCTTCCGGGCCGCCAACGCGGTGGAGGCCGGCATCAAGGGCACCGGGCTGGGGCTGCCCATCACCAAGGCGATCGTCGAGGCGCACGGCGGCACGATCACCGCCTCCCCCCGCGACGGGGGCGGCACCGTCTTCACCGTCCACCTGCCCACCGGGGCGCCGCAGACCGGCGGGGACCACTGACCCAGCGGACCCGGGCGGGCCGGGGCGGGCCGGGTCCCGGCGGGCCGGGAAGGCCGCGACCGGACCGCGCGGTCAGCGGAAGCGGAACGGCCGGGGACCGGTGAGGTCGTGGTCGTCGATGTGGTCGATGATGTCGTCCTCCAGCCCGTTCTCCCGGACCAGGCGCGGTCCCATGTCCCGGACCTGGTCGGCCATGTCCTCCCGGCCGATCGTGTCGAAGGCGGCGCGCAGCCTGGCCAGGCCGCGGCCCATCTCCACGCTGGCCACGTGGGAGAGGGTGGTCGGCAGCGCCCGCTGCAGGCTCTTGACCGCCAGGTCGCGGTCGCGCGCCGGCAGCTGCGGCAGGATCTCGGCCAGGGTGGACAGCGCCCCGGCGCAGGTCTGGTGCTGCCGGGAGGAGGTGCTGACCACCACCAGGTCCACCAGCGCCGCCACGATCCGCCGTTGCAGGGCGTCGTCGTAGACCACCGGGAGCGGCCCTCCGTACACCCCGGCCTCCGGGACCCCGGCCGCGGCGCACCGGGCCGACAGGTCGCGCAGCGCCCCCACGGAGGCCAGCGCCACGTCGGGGTTCTGCCGGGTGGAGGTGGCCGCCCAGGCGATGTTGCCGAGCTGCTCGATGGCGTGGTCGGGGTCGATGTCGGCGTTGCGCACGCGGTCGATCGTGACGCAGTCGAGGACGCTGCCGGCGATCCGGCGGCGCTGCGCCTCGTCCCCGCCGCGGATGCGGGCGACGGTGTCGCCGTAGGCGAGCAGGTCGCCGATCCGCACCTGGAAGGAGACCTCGACCGCCTCCCCGGCCGGGGCGAGCAGCTTCTCCAGCCGGGCGGTGCTGATGTCGACCACGTAGCCGGTCGCTCTGGTGGTCACCGGCAGGGACTCGCCCTCGAGGAGGGCCCGGGGACGGGAGCGGGCCAGCAGCGGGAGCTGGCGCAGGCGCGCCCTGAAGGCCAGGTCCTGGATCGAGCGCACCACGGAGGTCGGGCGCATCTGGTCGATCATGACGTAGGCCATGAAGACCAGCAGGACGAGCGCCGCGGCGGCCAGCACGACGGCCAGCAGCGCCCCCACCCCGGCCCACGCCGGGCGGGAGACGGCCATGACGAGGTAGGCGTAGACCGCGCAGCCGGCGACGTAGCCGAAGTACGCCTGGTTCGCGCGGCGCCGCAGGAACTGGTCGAACACGACCGGGGCGACGGTCGTGGCGGTGTGCGAGATCGCCACCAGGAGGGCGGAGATGGTGAGCGTGGTCACCGTGACCAGCCCCGTCGCGATCACCCGCAGCATGGAGAGGAGGTTCTCGTGCGGGAAGAGCCGCAGGAAGGCGTCGCGGACCCCGGGCGGCCAGCCCGGCGAGGACATGTCCACCAGTGTGGCGCCCACCGCCAGGGCGACGGCCCCGAGCACCATGAGCAGCGGGGTGAACAGGAACTCCGTGACCGAGAGCCGGAGCCGGACCCGGAGGTCCTGCTGTGCGGGGACGAAACGCCTCAACCGCGATATCTCAGACATCGCCTTCGAATGCCCCCGCCTCCTGCGGGCAAACGGCTGGCAAACGACGGGCGGGCGAGGGCGAGCGGTGGGCGAAGGCCCCCGGGCCGGTTTCATCCGGGCGCGGGGGGGAAGCCGCAGAACTCACGGAAACCCATCGGAGGAACCAGCGAGAGGAGCGAGTATGACGACCGCACGGGAGATCATGACTCCGGACGCGGAGTGCGTGAACGCGGACGAGACGGTCCTCGACGCCGCCGGGAAGATGGCCCGCCTGGGCGTGGGCTCCCTGCCGATCTGCGGTACGGACGACCGGCTCAAGGGCGTGCTCACCGACCGCGACATCGTGGTGAAGGTGCTCGCCCGGGGCAAGGACCCGGCGTCCTGCAAGGCCGGCGAGCTGGCCCAGGGCGAGGCCGTCACGATCGGCGCCGACGACGACGCCGGTGAGATCCTGCGGACCATGGCCTCGCACAAGGTGCGCAGGCTGCCGGTGATCGACGGCCACAAGCTCGTCGGGATCGTGGCCCTGGCGGACGTGGCCCGGGCGCTCCCCGACCGTCCGGTCGGCGACCTGCTCGACGCGATCAGCACCGACTGACCGCCCCGGACCGGCGACGGTCT
>NZ_JBHSBM010000016.1:0-18420 GCF_042650625.1 Planomonospora corallina | reverse complement strand
TTCCCGGAGCGTTCTCCCGGATCCTCTGGACCGCCCTCCCGGATCTCCCCGGATCCTCTGGACCGCCCTCCCGGAACGCTCCCGCGGGGGCGGCGCGGGACCCGCGCCGCCCCCCGGGCCGGAGGGCTACGCCTGCGCCATCACGGCCCGCTCGTTCGGCACGCAGTGGGTCATCTTCAGGCCGTTCACGTCGCGCGGCCCGTTCTTGCCCAGCTTGGCCAGGCGCTCGCGGTCCTCGTCGGTGAGGTCCTGGCTGGCCAGCGGCTCCAGGTGCGAGACGTCGTCGGGGCCGATGCCGAGCCCCTCGCCGACGCGCAGGCCCAGGTCGTCCTCGACCAGGAGCAGGTGCCAGACCATGCGCTCCTGGACGGGGCGCTCGCACTGCGACAGCAGCGTGACGAAATTGAGCACCAGGTCGTCGCGCTCCCACTGCTCCATCAGCAGGTAGCGCTGACCGGCCTGCTTGTAGTCGTTGGTGCGCGGGATGCGCTTGCGGGTGAGGCGCCCGGTGATCGTCGGGCCCTGCTCGTCGTGCGTGGGGAACTGCGCCTCGCGCAGGCCCCCGGTGATGGACGGCTCGTAGTTGACGTGCGGGTTCTCCCCCGCGCCGTCGACGTGGTAGGTCATGAACCCGTCGCGCTGGTTGGTGCGCACGTCGGCGTTCTTGGCCTGGTTGACCGGGAGCTGCAGGTAGTTCGGGCCCACCCGGTAGCGCTGGGTGTCGCTGTAGGAGAAGGTCCGGCCGACCAGCATCTTGTCGTCGGAGAAGTCCAGCCCGTCGACGAGCACGCCGGTGCCGAACGAGATCTGCTCGTTCTCCGCGAAGTTGTTCTCGACGTTCCGGTTGAGGACCATCCGGCCGACGGGCCGCGCCGGGAACCGGTCCTCCGGCCAGACCTTGGTGTCGTCCAGCGGCTCGAAGTCCAGCTCGGGGTGCTCCTCGTCGGTCATGATCTGCACCAGCAGCTCCCACTCGGGGTAGTCGCCGCGGTCGATGGCCTCGTGCAGGTCGCGGGTGGCGTGCCCGAGGTCGCCCGCCTGCACGGCCGCCGCGTCCGCCACCGTCATGCTCCGCACGCCCTGCTTGGGCATCCAGTGGTATTTGACCAGATGCGTCTCTCCATGCTGATTGACCCATTTGTACGTATTCACCCCGAAGCCCTGCATATGCCGATAATCGGCGGGGATGCCGCGCGGGCTGAAGAGGTTGACCAGCATGTGCATGCACTCGGGCGTCTGCGACATGAAGTCGAAGATCCGGTTGGGCTCCTGCCGGAACGTCACCGGGTCCGGCTTGAGCGCGTGGATCACGTCCGGGAACTTGATGGCGTCCCGGATGAAGAAGACGGCCAGGTTGTTGCCGACCAGGTCCCAGTTGCCGTCCTCGGTGTAGAACTTCACCGCGAACCCGCGCGGGTCGCGCGCGGCCTCCGACGAGTCGCGCCCGCCGATCACGGTGGAGAACCGCACCGCGACGTCGGTGCGCTTGCCCGGCTGCTGGAAGAGCTTGGCCCGGGTGTAGCGGCTGATCGGCTCGTCCCCGAGGTACCCGGTGGCCTCGAAGTAGCCGTAGGTCGTCACCCCGCGGGCGTGCACCACCCGCTCGGGGATGCGCTCCCGGTCGAAGTGGCTGATCTTCTCCAGGAACTGGTAGTTCTCCAGCGTGGCCGGACCGCGGGCGCCGACCGTGCGCTGGTTCTGGTTGTCGTATACCGGATGTCCCTGCCGGTTGGTCAGCACCGGACGCTCGTCACCCGGCTGCGGTCCCATGCTCGACACGTCCGTCATGATCGACGCTTCCCTCTCTCGGCGTTGGCTTCCGGGCTCTCCTATCCGCTGGGCGCCGGGTTATGGCCCCGCTCGTCGAGAATCTCCAGAAAAATGCCATGCTCCGGACACCGGGCGCCCGGTGACGGCGGCCGGTATCCGGACCGGGGGTACGCCGGGGGGACGCCGAGGGACATCGGGGGATGCGGGGCCCGGGACGGCCCCGGAAGAGGGGCGGCAGCGGGGCGGGGTCAGCGGCGGGCCTCGGCCGTGTGCCTCCGGTTGGCCTTCTTGATCGCCTCGACGAGCTGCTGCTTGGTCATCGTGGAGCGTCCCGGCACGTCCAGCCGCCTGGCGATGCCGTACAGGTGCTCCTTGGAGGCGGAGGCGTCCACTCCCTCGGCGGTCTCGCCGGCCTCGGGCGTGCTCCTGGCCGCCTGGGCGTCCGAGGGTCCCTTGTGGTCCTTCGGCTCCCAGTGGTCGCCGACCTTCTCGAAGGAGTGCTTGAGCGCGGCGAAGGCCGTGCGGTGCGCCCGTTCGCCCTCCCCGTAGGTCTCCACCGCCGAGTCGTGCGCCTTGATCCAGGTCTCCTGCGCCTTCTTCGCGGAACGGCGCAGTGTCGACGGCAGTTCCTCGCGCGCCGGCATCGTGTCATCACCTCGTCTTCGTCGTCTCCGCTCCCGGATGCTCCTGCGCCTCCCGTCTGCCCAGCCCGGCCGGGAACATGCCGGCCGGGCGTGTACGGCGTGCGTGTACGGCGCGCCTGTGCACCGTGCGTGTACGGCGTGCATGCAAGGGGTCCGCCTGGGTACGGGAGCGGTCTGATAACGCAAGGAGGGTGGAACGATATGAATCGCGAACCACAGCGCCCCGAGGAGACGTCCAGCATCACCGGCAGGACGATGGTCCCGGCGACACCCCGTGACATCGTGCACATCCGGCTGGGCTCGTTCGTCCTGATCGCCACCCTCGGCATCGGCGTGCTCGGGATCATCGCCGGCATCCCGCTGCTGACCGGGGTGATGGCCGTGCTCGCCGTGGTGGCGGCCGTGGACATGGCCGTGGCCATCCGCAGGCAGAACCGGGAGCGCGAGCGGCACGACGGGATGAGCGAGGCGGGTTAGCCCGCCCGACCCTCCTCCTGACCACGGCTCCCGGCCACGGCGCCGTGGCCGGGAGGAGAGGTCAGGAGGAGAGGTCGACCGCCTCCGGGGAGAGGATGTGGTCGAGGACCAGGTGGGCGCAGCCGGTGATGCCGGCCCCGGGGCCCAGGCGGCTGCGCTCGATGCGCAGGTTGCGGGTGGCCAGCGCGGTCGAGCGGCGGTAGACGACCTCGCGGACCCCCGAGACGACGGGCGGGAACGACTCGGCGACGTCGCCGCCGAGGACGACCACGGCGGGGTTGAGGATGTTGACCGCGCTGGCGACGACCTCGCCCAGCATCCGGGCGGCGTCGCGGATCACCGTCATCGTCTCCGCGTCCCCGCCCCGGACCAGGCCCACCACGTCGGCGAGGGTCTTGACCTCGTACCCCCGCGCGCGCAGCCCGCGCAGGATCGCGGTGGCGCTGGCGACCGAGTCGAGGCAGTCGGTGTTGCCGCAGCGACAGAGCACGCCGCCCCCGTCGCGGACCGGGATGTGCCCGATCTCCCCCGCCGCGCCCAGCGCGCCGCGCAGGATCTCGCCGCCGGCGATGACGCCCGAGCCGATCCGGGTGGAGACCTTGACGAAGAGCAGGTCGTCGGCCTCGCCCGCGTAGACGGCGCGGTGCTCGCCGATGGCGATGACGTTCACGTCGTTGTCGAGGAAGACCGGCACCGGGAAGCGCTCGGCGATGATCGGCGGGATCGCCACGCCGGTCCAGCTCGCCATGATGCGGGCGCTCTCGGTACGGCGGGCCGCGAACTCCACGGTCGCGGGCACCCCCAGGCCGACCCCGCGCACCAGTGAGACGGGGCGGTCGCCGAGCAGCTCCTCCCAGGTCCGCATGACCAGGGGGAGCACGACGCCGGGGCCCTCCTCGACGTCGACGGCCAGCTCGGTGCCCGCCACCTCGTCCCCGGCGAGGTCGCAGACGGCGATCTGCGCGCGGCTCGCCCCCAGCGAGGCGACCAGCACGACGCCGCCGGCGGCGTTGAAGACCAGGCGCGTGGGCGGGCGGCCACCGGTGGAGGGACCCTCGCTGTCCTCCACGATCAGGCGGCGGTCCAGCAGTTCGGTGACGCGCAGCGAGACCGCGGGCCGGGACAGGCCGGTGACCCGCCCGATGTCCGCGCGCGTGACGGCTTCGCCCGTGCGGATGAGGCGGAGCACCTCGCCGCTCGTGGCGAGCGCTGCAGCGGGACGACGAGACATCGGCCAAGTGAACCACATCCACTTAGGAAATGAAAAGTTCCGACTTTCTCATCTCGGATGACAAAACTCTGCTTGTGTAAAGCGCAAGACATGACTAGTGTCCGATCTATCCTCAAACCGGAAGATCACCACGGAGCTCCCCCATGTCCGAGAACCCCCAGCCCGCCGACCTCATCGTCTTCGGCGGCACCGGCGACCTCTCCATGCGGAAACTCCTCCCGGCGCTCTACCACTGCGACCGCGACGGACTGCTCGCCCCGGAGACCCGGATCATCGCGCTCTCCCGCGGCGGCCTGGACGACGCCGACTTCCGCGGCAAGGCCGACGCCGAGGTCCGCGCCTCGGTCCCGGTGGACGGCCCCGCCGAGCGGGAGCTCTGGCAGCGCTTCCTGGCCCGCCTGCACCACGTCACCATCGACGTCACCGGCGAGGACCCCACCGGCTGGGAGAGGCTGTCCGGCCTGCTCGCCGGCCACCAGGAGCGGGACCGCGTCTTCTACCTGGCCAGCCCGCCCATGACGTTCGGCCCGTTCTGCCGCCAGGCGCACCGCGCCGGGCTGGTCACCCCCGCCTCCCGGGTGGTGCTGGAGAAGCCGCTCGGCCGCGACCTGGCCAGCGCCCAGGCCATCAACGACGAGGTCGGCGCGATCTTCCACGAGCGGCAGATCTTCCGCATCGACCACTACCTGGGCAAGGAGACCGTCCAGAACCTCCTCGTGCTCCGCTTCGCCAACGCGTTCCTGGAGCCGATCTGGAACTCCCTGTGGATCGACCACGTGCAGATCACCGTCGCCGAGACCGTCGGCACGCCGGGCCGCCGCGGCTACTACGACCACGCCGGCGCGCTGCGCGACATGGTCCAGAACCACCTGCTCCAGCTGCTCTGCCTGGTCGCCATGGAGGCGCCCGCCCGCAACGACCGCGAGTCCATCCGCGACGAGAAGGTCAAGGTCCTGCAGGCGCTGCGGCCGATCACCGGCAGCGAGGTGGACCGCTTCACCGTCCGCGGCCAGTACACCGCCGGCGTCAGCGGCGGCGCGCAGGTCCCCGGCTACCTGGACGAGCCCGACAGCAACCCGCCCACCGAGGCCTCCCACCGGGTCGAGACCTTCGCGGCCATCCGCGCCGAGGTGAAGAACTGGCGCTGGGCGGGGGTGCCGTTCTACCTGCGCACCGGCAAGCGCATGCCGTACCGGTGCTCGGAGATCGTGGTGCAGTTCAAGGACGTGCCCCACTCGATCTTCCCCGGGAGCGCGCCCAACCGGCTGGTCCTGCGGCTGCAGCCGAGCGAGGGCATCCGGCTGCACATCATGGCCAAGGAGCCGGGCGCGGGCGAGGTGGCGCTCAAGCCGGTCCCGCTGAGCCTGAGCTTCGCCGACACCTTCACCGGCCGGGTCCCCGACGCCTACGAGCGGCTGCTCATGGACGTGCTGGCCGGCAACCCCACGCTGTTCATGCGGCGTGACGAGGTGGAGGCCGCCTGGCACTGGATCGACCCCATCCTCGCCGAGTGGGAGTCGCAGAGCATGCTGCCCGAGCCGTACCCGGCGGGCACCGCGGGCCCCGCCGGGGCGCACGAGCTCGTCGGCCGGAGCGGCCGCGCCTGGCACGACGAGGACCCCTCGTGACCGGGCTCCCCGGCTCCGCGCCGCGACCCGAGACCCGAACCGACACCGACACCGACACAGGAGGCCGGATGCACCCCGTCGTCCAGGAGGTCACCGACCGCCTGATCGAGCGCAGCCGCGCCAGCCGCGGCGCCTACCTGGCGCGGCTGGAGGCCGAGGCCGCGGCGGCCCGCGAGCGCGGACCCGCCCGCTCGAGCCTGGGCTGCGCCAACCTGGCGCACGGCTTCGCCGCCGCCGGGATCGACAAGCCCGCCCTGCGCGCGAACGTCAGGCCCGGCGTGGCGATCGTCTCCAGCTACAACGACATGCTCTCGGCGCACCAGCCGTACGAGACCTACCCGGCCGTGCTCAAGGCGGCGGTCCGCGCGGCGGGCGGCGTCGCCCAGTTCGCGGGCGGCGTGCCGGCGATGTGCGACGGCATCACGCAGGGCCGCGCGGGCATGGAGCTGTCGCTCTACAGCCGCGAGGTCATCGCGATGGCCACCGCGATCGCCCTGGCCCACGACATGTTCGACGCCTCGCTCATGCTGGGCGTCTGCGACAAGATCGTGCCGGGCCTGCTGATCGGCGCGCTGCACTTCGGCCACCTGCCGGCGGTGTTCGTGCCCGCCGGGCCGATGACCTCCGGCCTGCCCAACAAGGTCAAGGCCCGCACCCGGCAGCTGTACGCCGAGGGCAAGGTCGGCAAGGAGGAGCTGCTGGACGCCGAGGCGCAGTCCTACCACTCCCCCGGCACCTGCACCTTCTACGGCACCGCCAACTCCAACCAGGTCATGATCGAGGTCATGGGCCTGCACCTGCCGGGCGCGACCTTCGTCAACCCGCGCACCGAGCTGCGCGAGGCCCTGACCCGGGCGGCGGGCCGGCGCGCGGTGGAGATCACCGCGCACGGTGACGAGTACACCCCGGTCGGCGGGGTCGTCGACGAGAAGGCGATCGTCAACGCCTGCGTGGCGCTGCTGGCCACCGGCGGCTCGACCAACCACACCATGCACCTGGTGGCCATCGCCGCGGCGGCCGGCGTCGAGCTGCTCTGGGACGACCTGGCCGCGCTCTCGCGGGCCGTGCCGCTGCTGGCCCGCATGTACCCCAACGGCCAGGCGGACGTGAACCACTTCCAGGCCGCGGGCGGCATGCAGGTGCTGATCGGCGACCTGCTCGACGCCGGGCTGCTCCACCGCGACGTGCTCACCGTCGCCGGGCGCGGGCTGGACCACTACCGCTCCGCCCCCGAGCTGAAGGACGGCGAGCCGGTCTGGACCGAGCGCACCGGAGGCAGCACCGACCTCGACGTGCTCCGCCCGGTGAGCGCCCCCTTCTCCTCCGACGGCGGCACCTGCATGCTCGACGGCAACCTGGGCCGCGCGGTCATCAAGGTCTCGGCCGTCAAGCCCGAGCACCTGGTGGTCGAGGCGCCGGCCAAGGTCTTCGAGGACCAGCTGGAGCTGCTGCGCGCCTTCGAGGCGGGCGAGCTGGACGGGCAGGACTTCGTGGCGGTCATCCGCTACCAGGGGCCGAGCGCGAACGGCATGCCCGAGCTGCACAAGCTCATCCCGCCGCTGGCGGTCCTGCTGGACCGGGGGCAGCGGGTGGCGATCGTCACCGACGGCCGCCTCTCCGGCGCCTCCGGCAAGGTCCCGGCCGCCATCCACCTGTCCCCCGAGGCCGCGCACGGCGGGCCCATCGCGCTGGTCCGCGACGGCGACCCCATCCGCCTGGACTCCACCACGGGCACCCTGGAGCTGCTGGTCCCGGCCGGGGAACTGGCCGCCCGCACCCCGCAGGGCGCTCCGCCGACCGACGCGCAGTGGGTGGGCACCGGCCGCGAGCTGTTCGCCGCCCTCCGCGCCGCGGTGGGCCCGGCCGAGCGCGGGGCCGGCGTCTTCGCCCTGAACGGCCGCGCCGAGAGCGCCGCGGTCGCCGAGGCCGCCGGGAGCACCGGAGCCACCGGCGGAATCGAGGGCGCCGGGAGCACCGGAGGCGCTGGGGGCGCTGGGGGCGCCGCATGAGCCTCCCCTGGCTCGTCGCCGACATCGGCGGCACGAACGCCCGCTTCGGGCTGGTCACCGAGATCGGTGGGCGGCCCGAGGCGGTGGCCGTACTGGCCGGCAGGGATCACGACGGGCTTCCCGGAGCCGTAGCCGCCTACCTCGCGGACCACGCGGGCGGAGTGCGGCCGGGCGCGGCCTGTCTGGCGATCGCGGGGCCGGTGGAGGGCGACCGCTACCGGCTGACCAACGCCGGCTGGTCGGGGTCGGTGCGCGACCTGGGCATCCCCCACGTCGAGCTGCTCAACGACTTCGAGGCCCTGGCCGCCTCCCTGCCGCACCTGGCCGCGGACGACCTGGTCTCCCTGGGCGGTCCCGAGCCGTCCCACGGGGTCAAGGCGGTGCTCGGCCCGGGGACCGGCCTCGGCGTCGCGGGCCTGGTGCCCGCCGCGGAGGGGTGGCTGCCGCTCCCGGGCGAGGGCGGGCACGTGACCGTGCCGGTGTGCGACGAGCGGGACCGGGAGGTCGTCCGGGCGCTGCACGCCGACGGGCTCGGCCACGTGGTGGCCGAGCACCTGCTCTCCGGGCCGGGGATGGGCCGGCTCCACCGCGCCCTGGCCCTGGTGCGCGGGGTGGAGGCGCCTCCGCTGTCCGCCGCGGACATCGTGTCCCGCCTGGACGACCCGCTCTGCGCGGAGACCGTGGAGGTCTTCTGCGGCCTGCTCGGCACGTTCGCCGGGAACGTCGCGCTGACCCTCGGCGCCCGCGGCGGCGTCTACCTCGGCGGCGGCGTGCTGCCCCGGATCGTGGACCGCGTCCTGGCCAGCGACTTCCGCCGCCGGTTCGAGACCAGCCCGGTCCTCGGCGACTACCTGTCCGGCATCGCCACCACACTGATCACGGCGCCGCAGCCGGCCCTCACCGGCGCCGCCGCCTGGCTGGCCCAGCGCCTGTCCGGCACATCCCGTCTGGAGTACGCATGAGTCTGCTCGACATCGCCCCGGTGGTCCCCGTCGTCGTCATCGACGACGTGGAGACCGCGGTGCCCCTGGCCCGCGCCCTGGTCGCGGGCGGCCTGCCGGTCATCGAGGTCACCCTCCGCACGGCCTGCGCGCTGGAGGCGATCCGGCGGATCGCGGACGAAGTCCCCGGCGCGGTGACCGGCGCCGGGACCGTGCGGAGCGCGGCGGACGTGGACGCCGCGGTGGAGGCCGGGGCGAGGTTCCTGGTCAGCCCGGGCTCCACGGCCTCTCTGGTGGACGCCATGGCCGGCAGCGGCGTGCCGTTCCTGCCGGGTACGGCCACCGCCTCGGAGGTCATGGCGCTGGCCGAGCGGGGGGTGCGGGAGATGAAGTTCTTCCCCGCCGAGGCCGCGGGCGGCGTGCCGTACCTGAGGTCGCTGGGCGGCCCGCTGCCGGAGGTGCGCTTCTGCCCGACGGGCGGGATCAAGCCCGCCACGGCCCCGGACTACCTCGCACTGCCGAACGTCGGCTGCGTGGGCGGGACCTGGCTCACCCCGGCCGACGCGCTGGCCGCGGGCGACTACGCCCGGATCGAGAAACTGGCCGCCGAGGCGGCGGCGCTCCGCCCCGCCGCCTGACGCGCCTCCCGAACACGCACGCGGGCATTTCCTCCCTTTCCGCCCGCGCGCTGCCATGAGCAGCCGAGAACCGGCCCTTCCTGCTCATGGGAGAAGGCCCATGGCCGCCCACCAGGCGGCCGTGGGCCTTCGCCGTCTTCCGGACGGCCCGGGCCTTCACCGCCTCCGGCGGCCGCGAACCCTCGCCGCCTCCGGCAGCCATTCGCTGTCCGCCGGGCGGCCATGGCCTTTCGCCGCCCGGCGGGGTCTCAGCGGCCCTCGTGCCGGCGCTGGCAGTCCATGCACAGCCGGGCCAGCGGCCGGGCCTTCAGCCGCTCGAAGGGGATCGGCGAGCCGCAGCCGTCGCAGCGGCCGTAGGTCAGCGCGCCGATGCTCTCCAGAGCCCTGCGCACCACGGCGGCGTTCCGCTCGGCGGAGGCGAGGTCGGCGAGGAGACCCGTCTTCGCCGAGACCTCCACCGCGTCGTCGTTCACCGCCTCCTCCAGCTCCGCCAGCTGCTTGGTCCACCGGAAGAGCTGCTCCTGGAGCTCCTCGCGGATCGCGTCGAGCTGCACGCTGCTGAGGTGGGTGGCGGTGGTCATGGTGGTGTGGTCCTTTCGCGGAGAGTCGGGCAGAGGGCCGGCCGCGGAGGCCGGCTCCGGTAGGCGGCCGGCCGGGTGGTGGTCACCGGCGGGCACGGCGGGCACGGGCGGGCGGCCGCCGGCCGGGTGGGCGGCGGACACGTCACCCCCTCCCGTCGGGGGCGCAGGCGGCGCAGTGCCGGGTGTGCGGGACCCGCCTGAGCCGCTGGAGCGCGATGAAGACCCCGCACCTCCGGCAGGTGCCGTAGACCCCGAAATCCAGCCGCTCGATCGCGGCCTCGATCTCCGCGACGGCCGTCCGGGCGCGCTCGGCGCGCCCCCAGTCCAGCGGGACCGGACCGCCGTCCGCCGGCCGTTCCGGCGCCCGCCCGTCCTCGGCGAGGGACGAAAGCTCCGCCCGCGCGGCGGCGAGCCGCTCGTGCAGAAGCGCGCGCAGCTCCTCCAGCCGCGCGGTGTGCCGCTGGTAGTCCTCCAGCAGGCTGCTTGCCCATCTGATGTCACCCATGACGACATCACTCCTTGCATGACTCGCTGACGGCCCGGGCCCTGAGGTGGCCCGTCACCGTGGAAGCCGGTCCGGCGCGCGGCGCGCGGGAGTCCGCGGGCGCACGGCCGGGGGACCTCGGCCGCGCGCCCGTGCGGAACGGGACCGGCGGAGGTCGTGAGAGAGGGAGCGGAGGCGACGGCCTCTACGGCAGCGGCGGGCTGCGCGGGGTGACGACCCGCCGGGCTCCGCGCCGGCAGCCCGTCACCGGGCCGGCGCCGAACAGGGCGATGGGCAGCAGGACGAGGAGCGCGGCGGCGGCGCCGACCGCGGAGAGGGCGCGCGGCTGGGCGGGGGTCGGCAGGTGCTCGGTCCCGCCCGGCAGGAGCCTCGGAGCGGTCGACTGGTGAGCCATCCCGGGGTGGGAGTCCACGACCGCCACCGCGGCGTCGGTGGCACGCCATCCGGAGGACCAGGAGGAGGGGGCGACGGCCGCGAGGACGACCATGACGACGAGGCCCACCACGGCCGCTCCGGCAGTGGGCCTGCGTGTGCCCCACCGCGGTTCCCTCATTAAGGTGACCATAGCCCAACTCCTGCAAGAGCGGCACTGCGCGGACCACCGGCGTTCTCCCCGCCGCGGCGGGCACGGCACGGCACGTCCGGGCAGGAGACCACCTCCGTCTCCCCGTCCCTCCTGCCACAAGAGGTGCCCCGATGGCCGTCACCCCGGCCTGCACGCCGTCCCTCGAGGACCTGACCTATCCGCCCGGCTCGCTGGTGGTGCTCACCGGCCTGCCCGGGGCGGGCAAGAGCACCCTGCTGGACCGGCTGTACGGCCTGCGCGGCGACGAGACGCGGCCGGTCTCCGCCGGCGGGGTCCGGGTGATCGACTCCCGGCAGTCGCGCTCCTGGTGGGCGCCCCGCCTCGACCCTCTCCCCGCGCCGCTGCGGACCCTTGTCGTGCACGCCACCCACATGGCGCGCATCTGCCGCGCCGTGCTCGGCGGGCACGCCGTCATCGCCCACAGCAGGGGCACCTGGCCGCACATCCTGTACGGCCTGGCCGCCGTCGCCCGCCTGGCCGGCACCGGGCTCCACCTGGTCCTGCTGGACGTCGACCCCGAGGCGGCGCGCGCGGGGCAGCTCGCCCGCGGCCGGGTCGTGGCCGCCCCGCTCTTCGCCCGGCACTGCCGGCGCTGGCGGGCGCTGGTCGCCCGGGCCCGCGCCGGCGCGCTCCCTCCCGCCGCGAGCGTCACGGTCCTGGACCGGCCGGCCGCCGGCCTGCTGCGGGCCATCCGCTTCGACGGGCGGTAGGCCGCACCGCCGTACGGTGAGGCGACCGTACGGCGAGGCGACCGTACGGGCGGGCGGCGGATCCAGACGGACGGCGGATCCAAGCGGGCGGCGATGACCATCCTCCCGCAGGTTTCTCCTCGGACACGAGTGGTATGGCTTTCCCTCGAAAGGGACAAAAGGCACAAATGGGGAGAAGTGCCATGATCACCATGGAGCAGATTCGCTCGGTGCTCGACCACACCGTCTACGACACGAACGGGGACAAGATCGGCGACGTCAAGCACGTCTACCTCGACGACGCCACCGGCAGGCCGGAGTGGCTCTGCGTGAAGACCGGGCTGTTCGGCACCAAGGAGACCTTCGTCCCGACGCAGGCCGCCGACATCGTCGCCGACCACGTCGAGGTCTCCCTCGACAAGAACCGCATCAAGAACGCCCCCAACGTCGACGTGGACGCCGGCGGCCACCTCTCCGCCGAGGAGGAGCGCGAGCTCTACCGCTACTACGACCTGGACTGGGACAGCTCCTGGCAGCAGGCCAACCAGCCGGGCGAGAGCGGCTGGGCGCGCGCCGGAGGCGAGCGCGAGCGCGAGCGCCTGGGCACGGGCCTCTCCGACGACGAGCTGCGGGCGGACACCGGGACCGGCCGCGCGGGCCCCGCCGCCGGACGCGGCGAGGACGACGCGATGACCCGCTCGGAGGAGCGGCTCCACGTCGGCACCGAGAGCCGCCAGACCGGCCGGGCACGGCTGCGCAAGTACGTGGTCACCGAGGACCAGCAGGTCACCGTGCCGGTCAGCCGCGAGGAGGTCCGCCTGGAGCGCGAGCCGGTCACCGACGAGAACCTGGACCAGGCGCTGAGCGGTCCGGAGATCAGCGAGGCCGAGCACGAGGTGACCCTGCACGCCGAGGAGCCGGTGGTGGAGAAGGACACCGTCCCGGTCGAGCGGGTCCGGCTGAGCAAGGACCGGGTCACCGAGGAGCGGAACGTCTCCGAGCCCATCCGCAAGGAGCACCTGGACGTCGAGGAGGACATCGAGAGCGACGCGGACAGGCGCGGCCGGGGAGACACCCGCGGGCCCGGCCGCTCCATCTGAGCGAGCCGCCCGACCCGGCCGGACCGCACCTCCGCACGGCGCACCACGGGACCCGCACAGCCTCGCGGCGCACCACGGGACCCGCACGGCCTCGCGGCGCACCGGAGGTCCGGATCCGGCTCCAGGCCCGGACCCCAGATCCCGGGCCCAGATCCCGGAGACCCCGGACCCGTCCCCCGGCGCGGAGCCGGGAGACGGGTCCCGCGCGCGTCAGAGCGGCAGGATCCCGCCCGGCTTCAGGGCCTTCATCGCGATCTGGGAGGTGAGCTTGTCCAGGCCGGGCAGGCGCCCGAGCCGCTCCAGGCAGAGCTGGCTGTAGGCGTCCATGTCGGGCACCGCGACCCGCAGCACGTAGTCGGGGCGGCCGAACATGCGCAGGCACTCGACCACGTCGTCGATCTCCATGACGGCGGCCTCGAAGGCGGTGACCGTCTCGGCGTCCTGCCCCTCCAGCTCCACGTAGGCGAGGACCTGGAAGGCCCGCCCCACGGCGGCCGGGTCGACCACGGCCCGGTAACCGGTGATCACTCCGGCCTCCTCCAGGTTGCGGACCCGGCGCAGGCACGGGGAGGGCGTCAGCCGTACCCGCTCGGCCAGCTCCTGGTTGCTCAGCCGGCCATCCGTCTGGAGAAGGCGGAGAATTTCACGATCTGTGGCGTCCATGACATGTGATGCTAACCACAGCGCCAACCGGCCCGAAAATCGCCATCGGATTTCGGTCCTTCTGACATAGCCTTGCCGCCATCCAAAGCGGGGCCGACAGACGGGACCACCAGCATGACGATCTTCGCCGACTCCCGCGAGATCACTCCCGACGACCGATACCTCCTCGACGGGGGCCAGGTCTTCATGACCGGCACGCAGGCGCTGGTGCGGGTGATCCTCGACCAGATGCGCGCCGACCGCCACGCCGGGCTCGACACGGGCACGATGGTGTCCGGCTACCCGGGCTCACCGCTCGGCGGCTTCGACCTGGAGCTGGCCCGCGCCCGCGGGCACGCCGAGCCGCTCGACGTCGTGCACCGCCCGGGCCAGAACGAGGAGCTCGGCGCCACCGCCGTCTGGGGCAGCCAGCTCGTGCCCACCCTCCCCCGGCCGCGCAAGGCCGGCGTGCTGGGCGTCTGGTACGGCAAGGCCCCCGGCGTGGACCGGGCCGCCGACGCCCTCCGGCACGGCAACTTCGTCGGCGCCCACCCGCTGGGCGGCATGATCGCCCTCTGCGGCGACGACCCGACCTGCAAGTCCTCCACCCTCCCCTCCGCCACCGAGAGCGCACTGGCCGCCCTCGGCATGCCGATCGTCCACCCTGGCACCGTCCAGGAGCTGCTCGACCTGGGCCGCCACGCCATCGCGGCCTCCCGTGCGAGCGGCCTGTGGGTCGCGGTGAAGGCCGTCTCCAACGTCGTGGACGGCACCGGCACCGTGAGCGTCGGGCATGACCGGATCGTCCCGGTCATGCCCGGCGTCAAGAACGACAACGGTGTGGAGTACAGCGTCGAATACGAAGGCCGGCCGTACCGGCACATGCCGAACGGCACGCTGCTCACCCCGTGGTCGCTGGAGATGGAGCGCACCCTGGTCGGCCCGCGCACCGAGCTGGCCCGCGCCTACGCCCGCGAGAACGGCCTCAACCGGATCACCTCCGACCCGGCGGGCGCCCGGCTCGGCATCGTCGCCTCCGGCACCGCCTACCACGACGTGCGCGAGGGCTTCCGCAAGCTCGGCGTCACGCCCGAGGAGGCCGGCGTGCGCCTGCTGAAGATCGGCATGCTCTGGCCGCTGGAGCCGGAGATCGTCCGGGCCTTCGCCCGCGGCCTCGAAGAGATCATGGTCGTGGAGGAGAAGGGCCCGTTCCTGGAGACCCTCGTCAAGGACGTGCTGTACGGCACCGCGGACGCCCCGCGCGTGCTGGGCAAGCTCGACGAGAACGGCGCCCGGCTGATCCCGCGGTCCGGCGGCGTGGACGCCGACCTGGCGGCCAAGGCGATCGCCTTCCGCCTGCGCCGCGCGGGCGTCGCGCCGCAGGCCGGTTCCTCCGACCTCGGCGACCGGGTCTCCAAGGGCCTGGCCGTGATCTCCCGCCCGGAGCCGCTGAAGCTGCTCACCCCCCGGCGCACGCCGTTCTTCTGCTCCGGCTGCCCGCACAACCGCTCCACCGCCGTCCCGGACGACGCGCCGGTCAGCGCCGGCATCGGCTGCCACACCATGGTGGTGCTCAACCCCGCCGGCAAGGGCACGCTCACCGGGCTGACCCAGATGGGCGGCGAGGGCACCCAGTGGATCGGGCAGGCGCCGTTCACCGACACCCCGCACATCTTCCAGAACCTGGGTGACGGCACCTTCCACCACTCCGGCTCGCTGGCGATCCGGGCCGCCGTCGGCGCGGGCGTCAACATCACCTACAAGATCCTCTACAACAGCGCGGTCGCGATGACCGGCGGGCAGACCATCCAGCCCGCCCTGGCGGTGGCCGAGCTGACCCGCTGGCTGGAGATCGAGGGCGTGCGCCGGGTGGTCGTCACCACCGACGAGCCCCGGCGCTACCGGCGCGTCAAGCTGGCGAAGATCGCCGAGGTCCGCGACCGGAGCACGCTGGAGGAGACCCAGCGCGAGCTGGCCGCGATCCCCGGCGTGACCGTGCTCGTCCACGACCAGCAGTGCGCCGCCGAGAAGCGGCGGCTCCGCAAGAAGGGCGCGCTGCCCACCCCGGCCAAGCGGGTCGTGGTCAACCAGCGGGTCTGCGAGGGTTGCGGCGACTGCGCGAAGAAGTCCGAGTGCCTGTCGGTGCTGCCGGTGGAGACCGAGTTCGGCCGCAAGACCGAGATCCACCAGTCGTCCTGCAACCAGGACTTCTCCTGCGCCGACGGCGACTGCCCGTCCTTCCTGACCGTGGTCCCGGCCAAGGGGAAGGCGGCGAAGCGGTCCGTGCCGGCGCCGCCGGAGATGCCCTCCCCCGCGCTCCGCACCGGCGCCACGACGGTCCGCCTGGTCGGCATCGGCGGGACCGGGGTGGTCTCTGTCGCGCAGATCCTCGGCACCGCCGCCCTGCTCGACGGCAGGCGCTCCCGGGGGCTGGACCAGACCGGCCTCGCCCAGAAGGGCGGCACGGTCGTCTCCGACGTCGTCATCTACGACGACGCGGACGGCGAGGGCGGCGGGGAGCGGTCCGGGCGGGCGAGCACGGCCAGCGTCGACGCCTACCTGGCGCTGGACCTGATCGGCGCCACCGACCCCAAGCAGCTGGCCGCCGCCGACCGCGACCGGACCGTCGCCGTGGTCTCCACCAGCCTGGTCCCGACCGGCTCCATGGTGCTCGACCCGGCCGCGAACCCGGTCGAGCTCGGCTCGCCGATCGGCGCGCTGGAGGCCCGCACCCGCGCCGACCTGAACGTCTACCTCGACGCCGAGCAGCTGGCCCAGGCGCTCTTCGGCGACCACATGCCGGCCAACACCATCGTGGTCGGCGCGGCCTGGCAGCGCGGGCTCATCCCGCTCAGCCTCCGCTCGATCGAGCAGGCCATCCGGAGCGGCGGCGGCAGGTCCGCGGAGAAGACCGTGGCCGCCTTCCACTGGGGCCGCGCGGTCGTCGCCGACCCGGAGGCGGTGGCCCGGGCGACCGGCGCCGCCCCCGCCGGGACCGCCGGGGGCACCGCCGCCCTCCCCGCGGGCGCGCTCGCGCAGCTCGTCGCGTCGGCCGGCGCGGCCGAAGGCAGCGAGCTGCACCGGCTGCTCACCGTCCGGGTGCCGGACCTGGCGGCCTACCAGAACCTGCGCTACGCCGTCCGCTACACCGAGGCGGTCCGCGCGGTCCTGGCCCGCGAGGAGCCGGGCCGCTGCCCGGTCACCGAGGCCTACGCCCGGCAGCTGCACCGGCTGATGGCCTACAAGGACGAGTACGAGGTCGCGCGCCTGCACCTCGACCCCGCCGAGCGGGCCAGGATCGCCGCCGAGTTCGGGCCCGGCGCGAAGGTCTCCTACAACCTGCACCCGCCGTTCCTGCGGGCGATGGGCATGAACCGCAAGATCCGCCTGGGCGGCTGGTTCGACCCGGCCTTCCGGCTGCTGTACGGCATGCGCGCCGTGCGCGGCACGAAGCTGGACCCGTTCGGCCGGGCGGAGGTGCGCAGGGTCGAGCGCGAGCTCGTCGCCGAGTACACCCGCGACGTGCACCGCGCCCTGGAGCACCTGCGCCCGGAGACCGAGGACCTGGTCCGCGAGCTGGCCGGGCTGCCCGAGGTGATCCGCGGCTACGAGGAGGTCAAGCTGGCCGGCGTCGCGGCCTACCGGGAGCGGGCCGCCGCGATCCTGGCGGAGCTGGAGTCCGGCCGCTGACCGCCGGCGGGCCCCCGCCCGCCCCTCGGCCGCCCGCCCGGCGGGCGGCGCGGATCCGCCGGGTCCCTCCGCGCAGGGGGACCCGGCACGGAGAGCGCCGCCGCGGCCTTCCCGCGCAGGAAGGCCGCGGCGGCGCCCCGTCCTCCCGCTACGCCCGGGCCAGCAGCGCCGCGGCGGTGATCGGGTCCTCGTGGGTGCCGGGCACCGTGCAGGCGTGCGCCCCGGCGATCGCGCCGAGACGCGCGCACTCGGTGGCCGGGCGGCCGTGCAGCCTGCCGTACAGGAAGCCGCTGACGAAGGCGTCCCCCGCGCCGTTGCTGTCGACCACCGGCCCGGGCGGCGTCACCGCCGGGACGTGCCGCAGCCCCTCGGCGTCGAGGACATGGCAGCCGTCCGCGCCCGCCGTGCAGACGACCGTCTCGGCCCGGCCCGCGCCGAGGATGGTGCGCATGACCTCCTCCCGCCGGTCGCCGAGGGCGGTGGCGGACAGGAAGACCAGGCCGGAGGAGAGGGCGAAGTCCCAGTGGTGGCCGTTCTCGCCGTCCCAGTCGTGCAGGTCGGTGGAGATGGTGGCGGCGGGCCGGTCGGCCAGGTCGGGGTAGACGTGACGGCAGAAGTCGTTGATCGAGACGTGGACGTGACGGGCGGTCCGCACGGCGTCGAGGTAGAGCTCGCGCGGGAGCCGCTCGCCGGGCGCGTCGCGCACGTCGAACAGCGAGGTGCGCCGCCCGTCGGGACCGACGAGCAGGACGCTGCGCCGGGTGCCCTGCGGCGCCGTGGCCCAGGCCGCCTCGATGTCCCGGGCGGCGAAGTGCTCCCGGACCAGCCGCCCCTGGGGATCGTCGCCGACCAGGTCGGCGATCAGCACCCGCAGGCCGAGCGCGTGGCAGCCGAGCGCGACGCCGCTGCCGGTGTTGCCGATCCGGTCGAGCACCGGCGGCACGGCGTAGGTGTCGGCGTACGGCAGCGGCAGCGCCGGCACGTAGACCGTGCTGTCGACGCCCGTCCCGCCGAGCACGACGACGTCATGGGTCATCGGTCACCTCCAACGTGGGATCCCGGCTCCGGAGCCGGTGAGCGGGACGCTCAGCGGTTGACCAGCGGGCCGGAGCCGGTGGAGCGGCGCACGACCAGCTCGGGCTGGAACATCAGCTCCAGGTTCTTGCCCGGCGCGCCGTTGATCTCCTCCAGGAGGGTCTCCACCGCGGCCGAGGCCATCGCGCCGATCGGCTTGCGCACGGTGGTCAGCGGCGGGTCGGTGAAGGCGATCAGCGGCGAGTCGTCGAAGC
>NZ_JBHSBM010000015.1:0-1300 GCF_042650625.1 Planomonospora corallina | reverse complement strand
CAACCCCGCCTGCACCACCATGAACACCGACGCCCCCGACCCCCGCGCCAGCCCCACCAGCCCCCGGTGCAGCTCCGCGTCGACCACCACCGGCACCGTCCCGCCCCGATACGACGCCACCGCCGGCCGCGCACGATCCACCGGCAACTCCAGCTCCTGCGGCAGCCCCTCCAGCGCCCCCCGCCAGAACCCCGCCTGCCGCGCCGCCACACTCCCCTCATCCGCCTCCTCACCCAGCAACTCCCGCTGCCAGGCCGCGTAATCGGCGTACTGCACCGGCAACGGCACCCACCCCGGCTCCCGCCCCTCCACCCGTGCCGCGTACGCCGCGATCACATCCCGCGCCAGCGGCGCCATCGACCACCCGTCCGCCGCGATGTGATGCACCACCAGCAGCAACACCCGCTCCTCGGGACCGAGGACGAACAGCCGCGCCCGCAGCGGAGCCTCGGCCGTCAGGTCGAACCCCTGCCCGGCGAAGGCGCTCAGCGCCTCGGCGAGCCCGGCCTCCCCGATCCGCTCGACGTCCAGGCGGAACGCGCCCGTCCCGGAGTCGTCGCAGAGTTCGGCGGTGTCGAGGATCCGCTGGAACGGCACCCCACCCACCTCAGGGAACACCGTCCGCAAACTCTCATGCCGCCCCGCCACATCCCCCAACGCCCCCGCCAGCGCCCCCACATCCACCCGGCCCGACAGCCGCAACGCCACCGGCAGGTTGTACACCCCCGACCCCGGATCCAACCGGTTCAACAACCACAACCGCCGCTGCGCGAACGACAACGGCACCCCCGACCCGCCCGCAGAACGCTCCACCACCCGCACCCGCGGACGCACCACCCCCGACGCCCGCTCCACCACCGACGCCAAACCCGCCACCGACGGCGCCTCGAACACCGCCCGCACCGGAACCTCCACCCCCAGCACCGACCGCACCCGGCTCACCAACCGCGTCGCCAGCAGCGAATCCCCACCCAGATCGAAGAACGACTCCTCCACCCCGACCGACTCCACATCGAGGACCTGCGCCACCACCCCGCACAGGACCTCCTCCACCACCGACCGCGCACCCCGCCCCCCACCAGCGGAGACCACCTGCGGCGCCGGCAACGCCGCCCGATCCAGCTTCCCGTTCCGCGTCACCGGCAGCGCCCCCAGAACCACCACCGCCGACGGCACCATGAACTCCGGCAACACCTCCCCCGCGAACCCCCGCACCCCCGCCGTATCCAGCTCCTTCTCAGAGGCCTCCGGGACGACGTAGGCGACCAGCCGCCGGTCCCCCGGCCGGTCCTCCCGCACC
>NZ_JBHSBM010000014.1:5219-21873 GCF_042650625.1 Planomonospora corallina | reverse complement strand
CGTCGCGGCCGACGAAGGCCCAGCCGACGGTGTGGCCGCGGTTGTCGTGCAGGGCGCTGGCCCGCACGTTCAGATCGATCCGCCGGCCCTCGGGATCGGTCACCGTGTAGTCGCTCTCGGCCCGGTTCACCGGAAGGCCCGACGCCGGATCCACCGCGGGAAGCGCCGGCGTGCCGTCCGTGCCGCGCTTCCTCTCCGCGAGGGTCATGAGGGGCCCGTCCCCACCACGGGGAAGGGCCGCTGCGGCCCGGGCGGCGCCGTCGTCCCCGGGCGGCTCGGCGCCGCCCTCCGCCCGGTCGGCGAACCGGACACCGCCGAGGACCTCGACGACCCGCAGCCCGGCCACCCGCGCGGGCGCGGCCGGCGTCACCTGCCGGAGCAGGCGCTCGGCCGCCGGGTTGAGGTCGAGGACGCGACCGGAGGCGTCGACCGTCATGACCATGTCGCTGAGCATGTCGAAGACGCGGGTGCGCTCCACCGGCACCAGCTCGTGCAGCGAGCGGCGCACCAGCGACCAGTAGGCGATGGCCGTCGTCGCGCAGAAACCGGCCGGCGTCAGGTAGTCGACGGAGGCGAGACCGAGCAGGCTGGCGGCGTTGAGCGCCAGGGGCGGCAGGGTCGCCAGCAGGATGGAGCCGTACAGGCCGCGCTGGGCGCGGGGGCCGCGCAGCCATGCCCCCACGATGCGGACGATGCCCATGGCGATCAGGCCGTAGCTGTAGACGGTGTGGGCCCAGAACAGCGGGCCGGGCAGCCACCCGTTCTCGCCCCACTGGTTCTCCGGGTCCAGGGCCACGATGAAACCCTGGTGCCAGGGGTTGGTCAGCAGCGCGAGCGTGACGAGCGCGGGCTCGGCCGCCAGCCACAGCAGCAGGCGGCGGGACGGCCGCCAGGCCCTGTCGATCACCGTCAGCGTCAGGCAGTGGAAGCCCGCCGGCAGGACCCCGATGGCGAGGAACTTGACGAGCAACCCCGGTTGGAGGCCTTCGAGGCTGCTGTCGAGGAGCAGGAAGGCGTCCGCCAGGGACCAGGTGCCGACAGCGGCGGCGACCACCGTCAGCGCGCCGACCGCGGGGGCCACGTGGCGCCGCCTCCAGCCGATCGCCACCATGCCGAAGGCCACGACCGCCGACAGTGTGAAGAGCAGGGCCATCATCGGCTCCCTCAACTTCGCTGCCCTCCTCTAGCGCCACGACTCCGCCGTACACCTGGGACGACGGGCGGCGTGGCGGTGATCCGCCGCAAGCGGCCGCGCCCGCGGCCGTCCGGCTCCGGGGGAGGAGCGCCCAGGTCTTATCGTCATAGATTCGGCACAGACAGTGACTTCTTGACCTGTTTCGGGATTATGTGGGCGTTCTCCGGTGTTCCGCGACGCGACTCCGGACGGACGGCGGCCGGACGATCATGCGGATCCGGCCCTGTCCACGCCTCGGCGGGCCTCGGCGGATGCGCACCGCCGCGTGCGAGGAGGACCCGGTGGCACGGCCCGGCGGCGAGTCCGCACTTGCGCCCTCAGAGGTCGGCGCACACCCCCCGCACCGGCAGCCGAGCGGTCGCCCGCACGTACGTCGAGGCCGCCACCGGAGCACGCCGGGGTGTTCACACGGTAAACACTCGTCGGCTCCCGCCCGCCTGCCCGACACCGCCCCGAGGCACTCGACACCGCCCCCGGGCATACGTCGAGGCCGCCACCGGAACACTGTCCGATGACGGCCTCGACGCCGCCTGTCTCTGCCTGTCTGCGCATGTGGGTGCGCGGGGGTACGGCCCCGCGACCGGCCGGTCCCGAAGGACCGGAGCCTCACCGGGAAGCGGTCCTCACAGGGACGCGCTCGCCAGCACCGTGGCGACCAGGTCCTTCGACGGCGCCGCGGCCTCGGCCTTGACCGTGACCGGCTTGGCGGGGTTGGTGTCCTTGACCGCCCACGCGCCGGTGTCGAACGGCTTGGGGTGGTTCTTGGTGCCCACGCCCTTGCCCCACTTGGTGATCACATAGGTGACCTTGATGTGGCCCTCGCCGCCGTTGCCGTCCACACCCAGGGTGTCGGCGTTGAACTCGCCACCGGTCAGCTCGGCGAAGGTCTTGGCGTCCAGATCCAGCATGACCCCCCGGTTGGAGGGGATGCCCGGGCCCCGGTCACCCACGAAGAACGGCGCCTTCCTGCCCTTGTAGACCACGTAGCCCTCGGTCATCAGCGGCCAGGAGGGGGAGGCCGCCAGGCCCTTCTGCATCGGCTTACCCGAGGCGGGAAGACCGGTGTCACCGGCCCGGCCGGAGGCGTCGTCCCAGTAGTAGGAGGCGGTGGTGCCGCCCTTGAGCATGACCTGCTCCCCGCCCTCGGCACCGGTGTCGGCGAACGCGGTCCCGGTGCCGGCCACGATCCCGGCGGCCAGCGTCGCGGTCGCGGCGGTCGTCAGGACGCGGGCGGCGATACGGGTGGAGAAGGTCATGAAAGCGAGATCCTCACAGGCGGAGACAGGACATCCCGGCCGAAAGGAACCGGCCGGTGCAGGCCCTGCCGTAGCGGCCTACGTCTCCTAGTAAGCCGTCCGGACGTAGCGGCCCCAGTGCAGCGAAGGTGCAGGCAGGTTGCAGGGACCCGGAAACCCTAAAGTCCCGTGTCCACCGGCCATCCAGCGCCTGCGGAGAGCTGGGACAGCGCCGTCGAGGAGCGCGGGGAGAGACCGGCCGCAACACGGCCACCGGCTCCGGGAGGGCGACACCACGGGCCTCGGCCCGGCCTCAGAGCTCGCGGATGCGAAGGTAGGCGTCGAGGTCCGCGGCGCCCCTGAGCATGGCGCGGCCCCGGGCGGACAGCCGGGCCTGCCAGTCGCGCAGGGCCGACTCCAGCGGGGCGACGCCCCCGGCGGAGCGGACCTGGGCGATCAGCGGGGCGATCTGCTCCAGCAGGTGGCCGCCCCGCCTGAGCTGGTGGACCAGCCGGACGTCCCGTACGTCGGCCGCGCTGTAGATCCGGTAGCCCGTCCGCGGATCGCGGCGCGGACGGACCAGCCCGGCGTCCTCCCACTTGCGCAGGGTGGCGGGGCGGATGCCGAGCCTCCTGGCCAGGGGGCCGATGAACGTGTCGCCGCGCTCCTGCGGCACGGGCGCCAGATCGCGGAGCGCGGCTTCGACAGCCTGGAGGGTGCGGCGGTCGTCGAGGAGCCGGCCGTGGCTGTCGTCGATGAGCCGCAGGGCGTCCTCGGTGGCGCCCCGGTTGACCGCCTGCATGATCGACGTGGCCGTCCGGTGACCGTGCCCGGGCACCAGGGCGAGGAACGCGCGCAGGGCCTGCGCGTGCAGCGGCGTGTAGGTGCGGTGGCCGTGGGCGGTGCGTGCGGCGGCGGGCAGGACGCCCGCGTTCTCGTAGTTCCTGATCGCCTGGGTGGACAGGCCGTGCTCGCGCGCCAGGTCCACTGGCCTCATGGATACATCACCGATTGAAGGTCTGCCGCGAGGGCGGCGGGGATTCAGCCGGAAAAGTTTACACCGAATGTTCAACGATACCGTTGAAGGAATGGATATCAGGGAAACCGCCCGGCCGCTCGACGGCGCGGGCGTCTCGGCGTTCCTCCGGTCGCTTCCCGCCCGCCCCCTGCTGCTCGGCCTGGGCGAGGCCAGGCACTTCGTGGAAGAGCTGGGCGAGGCGCGCAACGAGATCTTCCGGCACCTGGTCGAGCACGAGGGCTACCGGTCGTTCGCCATCGAGAGCGACTGCCTCATGGGCCTCGTGGTCGACGACCACGTCAGGACGGGCGCGGGCACCCTCGACGACGTCATGGAACGCGGCTTCAGCCACGGCTTCGGCGCGTCCCCGGCCAACCGCGAGCTCGTGCGCTGGATGCGGGCGTACAACGAGGAGCACGACGAGAAGCTCCGGTTCTTCGGGTTCGACGGCCCGCTGGAGTACTGGGCGGCGAGCCCGCGCCAGGCGCTCACCGGCCTCTACGACCTCCTCGACGGCCCGCCACCCTGCACCAGGGAGACCCTCGACGCGCTGCTGGGCCCGGACGGCCGGTGGTCGGACGAGGCCACGGTCATGGACCCGTCCCGGTCGATCGGCCGGTCCGCCGACGCCCGGCGGCTGCGGCTGATCGCCGACGACCTGGTGGCGCTGCTGGAGACGCAGGCGCCACGGCTGAGCCCGCAGGACGGGGAGCGGGCCGCGCTGTACGGGCGCACCGCCGTCGGCCTGCTCCGCTACCACCACTGGATGGCCGACACCTCCCCGGAGCGGTGGACCCGGCTGTCGGCCCTGCGGGACGCGATGATGGCCGCCAACCTGCGTGCCGTCGCCGGGCACGGCCCCGCCCTGGTCTTCGCCGCCAACCTCCACCTGCAGCGGGACAAGAGCCTCATGCCGCTCGGTGACCGGCTGCTGGAGTGGTGGAGCGCGGGCGCGCTCGCCGCGACGCACCTGGGCGACCGGTACGCCTTCCTGGCCTCGGCCTTCGGCACGGCCGGCGACGACGCCCCGCCCCCGGACACCGTCGAGGGCGTCCTGTCCACGCTCCCGTGGGACCGCGCTCTCGTCGACGCCCGCCGCCTGGCCGGGGCCGTGCCGGAGGCCGCCCCGCGCGTCTCCCCCGACTTCGCGTACTTCCCGCTGGACCCGGCCCGGCTCGGCATGATCGACGGCATCGTCTTCCTCAAGCGGGCCGTCAGGCTGGGCGGGCCGGGCTGACGGGTCGGGCCCGCCAACCGGGCTGACGGGCCCGGCCCGCCCTCCGCGGGCATGCGCCGGGGCCGCCGCCGGATGCCTCCGGGGGCGGCCCCGCGACCTGCCGGCGCGCGCGGGCCGCGCTCCGCCCTCAGGCGCCGAGGAGCTCCATGATGCGCAGCGCGCCCGGGCCGATGATGATGACGAACAACGCCGGGAACAGGCAGAACAGCAGCGGGAAGAGGATCTTGATGGGGACCTTCTGCGCCGCCTCCTCCGCGCGCTGACGACGGCGCAGCCGCATCTCGCGGGACTGCTCGCGCAGCACGTTCGCGATCGGGATGCCGAGCTCGCCGGCCTGCACCACCGCCGAGGCGAAGCCGCGCAGCTCCGGAACCGTGGTGCGCCCGGCCATGGCCCGCAGCGCGTCGGCGCGCGGCTTGCCGATCTGCATCTCGCGCAGCACGCGGCCGAACTCCCCCGCCAGCGGCCCCTCGGCGTTGGCGCGCACCTGCGCCACCGCCGCGTCGAACCCCAGTCCCGCCTCCACGCTGACGGTGAGCATGTCCAGCACGTCCGGGAGCGTCCGGGCGATCTCCTGCTGGCGGCGCAGGCCCAGGTTGTAGATCAGCAGGTCGGGCAGGAGGAACCCGGCGGCGGCCCCGAGGCCCGCGCCCGCGAGCGCCCCGGCGGCGCCGAGGCCCGCGCCGTACAGGACGCCGAGCAGCGCGCCGGCCGCCAGGCCCAGGCCCTTGGCTTGCATCACCCGCTCGGCCGGCCACTTCGGCGGGTTCCCCGCGTACGCCAGCGAGCGGTGCAGCCGGGCGACCAGCCCGGCGGGGGTGAGCCTGCGGCCGAGTCCGCCGAAGCGGGCGGCGAGCGGGCGCAGCACCCGGTCGGTGAACGGCGCGGGCCCGTCCCCGGACGGGCCCGCGCCCGCGCCGTAGACGTTCCCGACGGCGGCCAGCCGCGCGGCCGCCACCCTCCGCCCGGTACGGCCCGCGGTCAGCGCCCGCCACGCGAGGGCGGCGGCGGCGATCAGCGCCCCGAAGGCGGCCATCAGCAGCAGTGCCCCCACGGCGTCACACCTCCACCTTGACCAGGCGGCTCATCCAGAAGGCGCCGGCGGCCACCAGCAGCACGGCGGCGACGAGCATGGTGATGCCGAGCGGCTCGGTGTAGAGGGGGCGCACGTACTCCTCGCGGATGGCGAACATCCAGGCGCCGATGCCGATCGGCAGCCCGGTCAGGACGTAGGCCGACAGGCGGCCCTCGGCGGTGAGCGTGCGCACGTGGCGGCGGAGCTGGGCGCGCTCGCGCATGGTGTCGACCGCGGTCGCCATGATCTCGGCCAGGTTGCCGCCGACCTCGTGCTGGATGCGGATCGCCATGACGAGCCACGACAGGTCGCGGCAGCGGGTGCGTTCCGCGGCGCGTTCCAGCGCGTCCTCCAGGTCGACGCCGAGCCTGGTCTCGGCCAGGGCCCGGCCGAACTCGGTGCTCACCGGCTCGGCCGCCTCCTTGACCAGGGCGGCCAGCGCCTGCCCGAGGGAGAAGCCGGAGCGCAGCGAGCCGACCACCAGTTGCAGGGCGTCGGGCAGGTGCTCGGCGAAGAGCCGGGCCCGCCTGCTCGCGCGGTTGCGCCGGTACAGCTCGCAGCCGGCCCAGGCGGGGCCGGGCCCGAGCAGGATCCCGGCCAGGGGGGACAGCAGCAGGCCGAGCACGAGCGCGGCGCCGGCCGCCACCCCGATCCGCAGCAGCGTCCACTCGTGGGGCAGCAGCTTCATGCCGGCCTCCTCGAGCCGGGCGGTGAGGCGCTCGTGCCGGCCCCGGGCGCGCACGACCTTGTCGGTGAGCGCCAGGGCGGCCTCCGGCACGCCGAGGATCGCCGCTCCGGCGCCGCCCGCTGCGGCGGTGCGGCCGCCCGCGGCGAGGTCGAGCTGGGCGAGCCGGGCGGCGGACAGGCCCCGGCGGGGCGGCGCGAGCGCCGCGGCGGCCGCGGCGACGGCCAGCAGCAGCGCGGCGATCCCGGCCGGGTACAGCCAGGCCGGCGGTCCGGCGGAGGGGGCCGCCGCGGCCGGGGGCCCGGCGGAGGAGGCGGACGGGAGGGCGGCCGCGAACCGCACCGTCGTGGTGGCGCTCGCCACCACCGGCTCTCCACCGTCCGGGGAAGCGCCATCCGGGGAAGCGCCGTCCGGGGAAGCATCGTCCGGGGACGCGCCGTCCGGGGACGCGCCGTCCGGAGACGCGCCGTCCGGCGGTGGCGGAGCGCCGCCGCCTTGCGGAGCGTGCGAGGTCCGGCCGCCCGCCCGGACCTCGACGGTCAGGCGGGCGGTCCGGCCCGCGAGGGAATCCGGCACCCGTACGGTGACCCGGACCGGCGCGGAGAACGAGGCCGCGGCCGACAGGAACGCCTCGGCCAGCTCGCCGTCCCCGGTGGCGTGGCGGACCCGGCCGCTGCCGGTGCCGGAGGCGGCCAGTCGCCGCAGCGCCCCGTCGTCGGTGCGCGTGCCGAACGCCACCACGTCGACCGGGACCGGGTCACGCCGCAGCCGCAGGGCGAGCAGGTTCAGGGAGGTCCCGGAGGAGGTGTCGGCCCCGTCGGACAGCACCAGCAGCCGCCGGTCGCCGCCGGAGGCGGCCAGCAGTTCCCGTCCCGCCGTGACCCCGTCGTACAGGGCCGTCTCGCCGCGCGCCCGCAGACCGCGGACCGCCGCGGTGAAGGCGTCGCGGTCGGTGGTGGGCTCCAGCGCGGTCTCGGCCCGGTCGCCGACGCGGACCAGTCCGATCCGCACGTCGGCGGGGACGGCGGCGGCGTAGCGGAGCGCGGCGCCGCGCGCCTCGGTCAGGGCGCGGCCCGCCATCGAGCCGCTCGCGTCGAAGACGATCACGACCGCGCGGGCGGGGGCGTCCGCGTCCCCGGTCCCGGCCGGTTCGGCGGTGGCGGCCAGCGGCACGCCGCCGGCGTGGACGGTGATCCGCGCCCGTTCCAGGGAGACGCCTTCGGGCAGGTCCCGGGCCGTCAGGTAGAACTCCGCGGCACCGGGGACGGCCCGCACGGCGCTGACCGCCAGCGAGGGGCCGTCCACGGCCGCAGGCGGACCCGCCAGCGAGGGGCCGTCCACGGCCGCAGGCGGACCCGCCAGCGAGGGGCCGTCCACGGCCGCAGGCGGACCCGCCAGCGAGGGGCCGTGCGCGGCGGCGGCAGGCGGGCCCGCCAGGACGGTGAGCACCGCGAGCAGCGGGCCCAGCAGCGCGATCCGCGCCACACGCACCACGCGCACCGCGCTCACCACGGCCCGAACAGGCCCGGCGGGAGGGTGACGCCCGCCTTGGCGATCTCGTCGAGGAACGACGGCCGCAGCCCGGTGGGCGCCAGCGTGCCCCGGTAGCGGCCCCGCTCGTCGATGCCGGCCCGGTAGTCGAAGGCGAAGATGTCCTGCAGGGTGACGATGTCGCCCTCCATGCCGGTCACCTCGGTGACGTGCGTGATGCGGCGCACGCCGTCCTTCATCCGGGTCACCTGCACGATCACGTCCACGGCGGAGGCGATCTGCTCGCGGATCGCCCGCGCCGGCAGGTCCACCCCGGCCATCAGCACCATCGTCTCCAGGCGGGCCAGGGCGTCGCGCGGGGTGTTGGCGTGCACGGTGGTCAGGGAGCCGTCGTGGCCGGTGTTCATCGCCTGCAGCATGTCGAGCGCCGCGCCGTCGCGGACCTCGCCGACGACGATCCGGTCCGGGCGCATGCGCAGCGCGTTGCGCACCAGATCGCGGATGGTCACCTCGCCCCGGCCCTCGGTGTTGGCCGGGCGCGACTCCAGGCGCAGCACGTGCTTCTGGCGCAGCTGCAGTTCGGCGGCGTCCTCGATGGTGACGATGCGCTCGCCGGACGGCACGAACCCCGACAGCACGTTGAGCGTGGTGGTCTTGCCGGAGCCCGTGCCGCCGCTGATCACCATGTCGAGGCGGCCCCGCACGCACGCCTCGAGCACCTGCGCCACCGGCCGGGTCAGCGTGCCGAAGGAGACCAGGTCGTCGACCGTGTAGGGGTCGGCGGAGAACTTGCGGATGGTCAGCAGGGAGCCGTCCAGCGCGATGGGGGCGACGACGGCGTTGACGCGGCTGCCGTCGGGCAGGCGGGCGTCGACCATCGGGCTGGCCTCGTCGACGTGGCGGCCGACCCGCGAGACGATGCGGTCGATGACGCGCCGCAGGTGGGCGTCGTCGGTGAAGCGCGTGCCGGTCTCCTGCAGGCGGCCCGCGCGCTCGACGAAGACCAGGTCCGGGCCGTTGACCATGATCTCGGTGATGTCGGGGTCGCGCAGCAGCGGCTCCAGCGGCCCGTGGCCGAGGATGTCGTCGGCGACCTCGGCCGCGACGCGGGCGCGGTCGGCGGCCGTCAGCGGCGTCTCCTCCGCGGCCAGCATCTCGGCGATGGTCTGACGCACCGTCCGGGCCAGGTCGTCGTCGTCGCCGGTGTCGGCGTACATGCGGGGGCCCAGCGCCTCCAGCAGCGCCCGGTGGACCCGGTGGCGCACCGGGGCCAGCGGGTCCGCCGGGCGGGCCTGCTGGGCCTGCCGAGTCTCGGTCCTGGACGCCCCGGACTCTCCGGAAGCCCCGGACTCTCCGGAAGCCCCGGCCCCCGCCCCGGGCGCCCCGGCGCCGTCGCCGCCCGGCACGGGCGCGCGCGTGCCCGCCGGCCCGCCGAGGGCCCCGGCGCGCTGCCGCCGGGCGATGCGGTCGGTCAGTCCCACCGCCGTCACCTCCCCGCCCGGCGGAGCAACCCGCGCCGCCCGTGCCCGCGCCGGTCCTGCTGCGCCGGCGCGGCGTGCAGGTGCCGGGCGGCGAGGTCGGCCAGGGCGCGGCTGACCGGGTGGGCGGGGTCGTCGGCGGCCAGCGGCACGCCCCGGTTCAGCGAGAGCGGCACGTCCGCGCTGGAGGGCACGTGCGCGTGGGGCGGGATGCCCAGCACCCGCTCGACGTCCGCGCTGGTCAGCCCGACCGGTGAGCCGGACCGGTTGAGGGTGACGATCCTCCGCTCGGCGGGCTGGCCGAGCAGGTCGAGCGTCTCCAGGGCGATGCGGGTGTTCTTCAGCGTCAGCACGTCGGGCTCGGACAGCACCAGCAGGTGGTCGGTCAGGTCCAGCGCGGCCAGCGCCGGGTCGGAGAAGTGCGGGGGCGTGTCGACGACGACGTAGTCGAACATGCCGCGCGCCAGCCGGAGGACCTCGCCGACCAGGGGGCCGCCGATCTGCTCGCCGTCGGTGGGCCGCAGCGGCGCCAGCAGCGTGTCCAGGCCCGGCCGGTAGGGGGTCAGCAGCGAGCGCAGGCCGGTCTCGTCGAGCCGGTCGGCCATCGCGACGGCGTCGGCGAGCCCGCGCTCGGGGGTGAGCTGCAGCGCGATCGCCACGTCGCCGAACTCCACGTCGAGGTCGACCAGGAGGACCCGGCGGCGGCCGCCCGCGGCCAGCGTCACCGCGAGGTTGACGGCGACCGCGGTCTTGCCGCAGCCGCCCTTGGTGGCCAGCACCGTGACGATCCGCCCCGGCCGCCCGGCGGCGGGGCCGCTCCCCGGGTGCGGGGCGTCCTGCGCGCCGGGCGCGCCGGTCCAGGGCGCGGCCGCCAGCTGCCGCGACAGCTCCAGCGAGCGCTCGCACGCCCGCCGTACGGCCTGCGGGTCGCGGGGGTCGGCGACCTCCCGCACTCCGGCGCGCAGCGCCTCGCGCAGCAGGTCCGCGCCGGCGTCGGCGCGCAGCAGCACGACGCCGGCGGCGGGGCCGCGCAGGCGCTGCTCGGCGGCGAAGGCCGTCGCCTCGGCGGCCGGCGCGCCGGGGCCGAAGACCACGAGCGTCTCGCCGGGGTCGGCGGCCAGGCACGCGGCCAGCTCGGCCGCCGAGCCGGCGGCCCGGACGGCCGGTCCCAGCGTGGCCAGCAGCGCGGCCAGGTGCGCGGCCTCGGCGGGCCACGGCTCGTACAGGACGGTCAACGCCGCCTCCTCCAGGTTCGCGGGTCCGTCCGCCGGCGGGGCCCTGCGGCCCGGCCCCGGCTCGCGGGCCCTGCGGCGGGCCTCCGCCTCGCGGAGGGCCCGGTCAGCGGAACAGTGAACGGTTGTCGACTCCGGCGCCGGGGCCGACGTCGGTGGTGTCGGTGAGCAGCCCCAGGTAGAGGGTCCCGGTCTGGGCGGCGTGCACCAGCCGTTCGGCCTCGTCCTGGTTGACGGCCACGGTGACCAGCAGGGTCCGCTCCACCTCCTGCTCCGCCTCGGCGGCCTCGCCGGTCTCGGCCGTGGCGGGGCGCGGGCCGACGGCGAGGACCTGGACGCGGGGCAGCAGCACGCGGGTGGCCCGGTCGGTGGTGTGGCCCTCGGCGAGCCGGTCGCCCGAGGGCACCCCCGGCTCGCCCTTGAGCACGTTGAAGGTGTCGAAGACCGCCACCTGGGTGCCGGGGCGGACGTAGCCGGCGACGTCGGCGGCGGCGCTCAGCTCCACCGCGACCGCCAGCTTGCCCTCGGGGATCTCCAGGCCGCCCGCCGCCGGGCTCGGCGCGGCGAACATGCCCCGCAGCAGCAGCTGGCGCGGCTGCACGTCCGCGGTGACCTGCAGGGTGTCCAGGGCGGCGTCGAGCGCGCCCAGCGCGTCGGCCGGGACGGTCTCGGCGGGCATGCGCACCTGCTCGGTGTAGCCGCCGGAGCGGACCCTCTCGCCGGTGGTCCCGGCCGGGATGCGCTCGGCGGCGACCAGTACGGTGACCGCCCGCTTGCCCTCCAGGGCGCGGGACTCCGCGCCGGAGACGTAGGCGAGCACCGCGGCGGTGCCGGCCCCGGCCAGCAGCAGCGCGGCCAGCAGCATCAGGAGTCGTGACCTCACCGGTGCCCCCTCATCCGATGAGCGTCACGACGGACGCCCCCAGGTCGGGGCCGCCGACGCTGCCCCGGGCCGGCATGAGGGAGCGGGTGAAGTAGCCGTAGACGCACTTGTCGGAGCCCGTGCAGTGCTGCTCGCCGGTCAGGTTCGACGGCGCGGAGGCTCCGGACAGGGCGTATCCGGTGATGACGAACGGCGCGAACCCCTCGACGGTGTACACGGTGTTCTGCCCGCTGGCGGCGACCGCGCGGAAGACCGGCAGGTAGGTGACGGTGCGGTCCGCGCGGACCTCGGCCAGGACGGCGCGGCACGCCTGGGAGGGCGAGACGCCGGGGTCGCCCCCGTAGGTGCCGCCGGCGGCCACGGTCACCGAGCAGGTGTCGTCGAGGTCGTCGAGCCAGCCGAACCCGCCGGGGCTGTCGCCTCCGGAGGGGCCTGCCGGGCAGGTCCCGGCGCCGGTGGTGTGCAGCCGGACGACCTGCTCGGCCGTGGCGGGGGCGGCGGCGGGCGGGGCGGGCGCGAACGCGGTCCCGTCCGCGGTGGCCGCCCGCCACTCGCACAGCGAGACGGTCAGGCCGAACCCGGTGGCCCGCAGCGGCGGGCCCCAGGCGGCGCGGGCGCAGGCCCGCACCTCGGCCCCGGCGTAGCCGTCGCGGCCGAGCAGGGTCCGGGCGAGGATCGGCGGGAGCAGCGTCTGCCCCTCGGCGGTCAGCGAGAGGGTGCGCACCTCGGCGTAGGTCGCGGTGGCGGGCGCGTCACCGAGGCAGGCGGTCAGGTCCGCGGCCTGGGGCGGGCAGGCGGTCAGGCCGCCGCCCGGCCCGGTTCCGGTCCGCCCGCACAGCACCTCCACGGCCGTCGCGCCGTCGGAGGCGTTGGCGCCGGCGTAGCGGCGGGCCATGGCGACGGGGGCCGGCCCGCACCGGCCCGCGTCGCGGGCGCACTGCTCGGCCACGGCGAGGGCCGCGGCGTCGGCGCCGCTCTGCAGCTGCTCGCGTTCGGCGTACAGGCGGCCCACGTCGAGCACGAGGGCGCCCATGCCCAGCAGCACCCCGCCGGCCAGCAGCACGCACAGCAGTACGGCGACGCCGCCGTCGTCGCCGCGCAGCCGCGGGGGGCGCGCCGGCCGGCGGGTGCGCCGGCTCAGCCGATACATGGCATGACTCCTCTGCCGGACAGGGTGATCGGCCCGTCCAGGCCGCCGCCGAACAGCGCGGCGAGCCCCGCCACGGGCGTGACGAACTCGAAGGAGTGGGTGACCTCGACGACGGCGTCGGCGTCGGGGGCGGGGAGGGGCGAGCAGGCGGTGGCGGTGACGGTCACCGACGGCAGGCTCTGGGCCGCCGAGCGCACGCGCGGGCCGGCGGAGTGGCCGAGCGCCACCGAGCGGGCGCCCTCCCGCGCGGCCTCGGTGAGGATGATCTGGGTGTTGAACATCCGCCCGAAGTCGATGACCGCGAAGACCAGGAACAGGATCACCGGGAGCATCAGCGCCGTCTCCACGGCGGCGGCGCCCCGGTCGCCGCCCCGATCGCCCGGGTGCCCGCCCGTGCGCACACCACCGTGGCCCGCCGGAGTCCGGCGGGCCACGGCGCCCGGCCGGGTGCAGGCGGCCGGCCGGGAGCTGGGTCCGTGGTCCGGTCCGTGATCCATGATGCTCGTCCACCTCGTCCGCCTTATCCGCTCCGTCCTGGCCGCGGACGTCGCCGCCGGGGCGGGGAAGGGACGGGCCGGGATCGGGAAGGACTCTGGCGGGGATCGGGCGGGGTCAGCCGATCTGCCCGAGGATCTCGTTGAACTTCAGGTCGAGACCCTGGCCGAGCAGGATCACGGTACCGACGATGACCGCGGCGATGAGGGCCACCATGAGGCCGTACTCCACGGCCGTGGCGCCGCGCTCGGAGTCGCCGAGCAGGGTCTGGAGCTTGAGATAGAGACGGGTGGCCATGGTCGCTCCTCGTGAGTAACGTGCCGCCGGCGGGGGAGTCCGCGGGCTGTCGCTTTCCGTAAAGCAGTGGCTACCGTACGTCCGGTTTTATTGCGAAAACGGGTGCGGAACGGTTGCCGGACGGTTGTGGACTACGGTGAGCACCGGATCACCTACGGAATGTCATGGCGGTTCGCCGTCCCCCGTGTCCCCGGCGTCGCCGGCGTCCCTGACGTCTCCGATGTCCCTGTGGCTCCGGCGTCCCTGACGTCTCCGGCGTCCGGTGTCTCTGTGTCCGGCCTCCCTGTGGTCTCCCGGCGGCGCTCAGCGTCTATCAGCGTCTCTCAGCGGCGGGCGCGGGTCAGCAGGACACCGACGCGCGCGGCCAGTTCACGCGGGCTGAACGGCTTGATCATGTAGTCGTCGGCCCCCGAGCGGAACCCCTCCTCCACGTCCGCCTCCTGCGACTTGGACGTCAGCATGAGCACGACCACGCCCTCCGTGCCGGGCATCGCCCGCAGCCTCCGGCACACCTCGGGCCCCGACAGGCCGGGCATCATCCAGTCGAGGACCACCAGGTCGGGCAGCTTCTCCTCCAGCTCGGCCAGCGCCGCGGAGCCGTCGTCGGCCGTGCGGACCGTGTGGCCCGCCTGCTCCAGCCGGAACACCGTCAGGTCCCTGATGTCCATGTCGTCCTCGACGATCAGGATCTCAGCCATGATCACTCCGTGGCAGCTCCGCGAATCCCCCCGATCGGCCGTTCATACCCGATCCGGCGCGTTTAGCCGCCCTTCCGCGCCCTCCCCCGCCGCGTCCTCCCCCGCCGGGCGTTCCTCAACTGGCCCCCGCCGCGTCCGATGAGAGGAGGGACGTCTGCCCGGACACACCCGCCCGGACACACCCGCCGGGACGTGCCGGCCGGACCGCGCGGACCGGCGGCGGCCGTACGGCGGTCCGCCGGGACGCCGCCGGCTCCCCCACACCGTTAGGACCCCGATGGCCTCCCCCGCTGCCCGCCCGCCGTACCGGCTGGGCCGTGCCGGCGGCGCGGTGCTGGCCTGCGTCCTGCTGGTGCTCGGGCTGGCCGTGTCGTTCGGGACGGCCCGGGCGATGGAGGACGCGCAGCGGCGCCAGGCCGGCCAGCGCATGGACCACCACCTGGAGACCGTGCGCGCGGCGGTCTCCGGCGAGGTCCACCGGCGCGTGGAGCTCCTCGGCGACCTGGCCGCCGCGGTGGGCGCGCAGCGGGACCCGACCGCACGGGACTTCGACGCGCTCACCTTCCGCCTCGCCTTCCGCGCGCTGCCCGGCGCCACCGGCGTGGCGTACGCGGTGCCCGTCGCCGACGCCCGGGTGCAGGACGCGCAGCGGGCCTGGCGGCGCAGGGGCGCGGCGGACCTCAGCCTGCGGCCCGCGGGCGCCGGCGAGCACCGGTTCGTCGTGCTGGACCGGAGCCTGGAACCCCCCTCGCCCGCGCTCGGCTCCGACCTGGCGGCCGCCGCCGAGCCCTCCGAGGCGATGGGCGCCGCCCGCCGGACCGGGCGGGTCACGGCGGGCCGACCCTACGTGCTGCTGCGGGACCGCGGGCTGCCCGCCGACCGGCGCCAGACGTCGTTCGTGCTGGTGGCGCCCGTCCACGGCGCGGGCGAGGCCCCCGACGCCGGGCTGCTGCGCGGCTGGCTGGTGATGGGCGTGCGGGGCGGCGACTTCGCCGACGGCGCCCTGCGGCGGCTCACCCACGGCATGGTCCAGGTGACGATCTCCGACGTCTCCGCGCCGGGCCCGGCGCGGCCGGCGGCGACCGTGCGGAACGGGGAGCCGCTCGCCGGCTCCCCGGAGCTCCGCCGCGCGGCCACGGTGGAGGCGGCCGGCCGCGCCTGGAGGGTCGAGCTCACCCCCACCGCCGCCTTCGCCGCCGCCTCCGGCGCCGGCCCGCACCCGGTGCTCCTGGGCGGCGGGACGGCCCTCAGCGTGCTGACGGCCGGCCTGGTGCTCGCCCTGACCGCCTCGCGCGAGCGGGCGCTGAGCCGTATGGAGCACACGGCCGAGGCCCTGCGGGCCGACCTCGCGCGCCACCGGCTGGCCGAGGCCCGCCTGCGGGAGCGGGGGGCCGAGCTGGAGAGGTTCGCCTCCGTCGCGGCCTACGACCTGAAGTCCCCGCTCACCGTGATCACCGGTTACACCGAGCTCGTGGAGGACCAGCTGGGCCCCGGCGCGGACCCGCGGATACGCGGCTGGCTGCAGCGCGTCCGGCAGAGCACGGGCCGGATGCGGCGGCTCATCGACGATCTGCTCTCCTACTCCTCCGCCGGCGACGTCCCCCTGGAGCCGGCCGAGGTCGACCTGGAGCAGCTCGTCGCCGCCGTCGTCATGGAGCGCACCGCCCACCTCGCCCACGACCGGCCGCACGTCGGGTTCGGCCGCCTGCCGGCCGTCACCGCCGACCCGGCCCTGCTCCGGCAGGTCATGGACCACCTCATCGCCAACGCCGTCAAGTACGTCCGGCACGGCGCGACCGCGCAGGTCGACGTCAGCGCCGAGCGCAGGGGCGAGGCGTGGCGCGTCACGGTCTCCGACCGCGGCATCGGGATCGCCCCCGAGCAGCGCGAGAGCGTCTTCGCCGCCTTCGGCAGGGCCCGCGGGAGCGAGGGCTACCCGGGCACCGGCCTCGGGCTCGCCATCTGCCGCAGGATCGTGGAGCGCCACGGCGGCGCCATCCACGCCGAGGAGAACCCCGGGGGCGGGACCCGCGTCGTCTTCACCCTTCCCGTCGTCCCGGAGGCCTCACCCCCCGGTGCCGCGGCCGAGGACGGCACCGGCGGGACCGACCTCTCAGGTACGGTCCCGGGCGGCCGATGAGATGGGGGATCGCCCGTACCGACCGCAGAGAAAGAGCAATGGGGACAGTTATGACGATCACGGCCGAGATGATCCCGCAGACCGACCCGCTGAAGATCAGCGACCGGTGCGACCAGTGCGGTGCACAGGCGTTCGTGCGTGTCATCTTCCGCCGCAACCAGGACCTGCTGTTCTGCGGTCACCACTACGGCCGGCACGAGTCCGCGCTGACCGCCCGCCACCCGTACGTGGCCGTCTACGACGAGCGCCGCAGGATCAACCACAAGCCGAGCCTGTCCGCCAACGCCGACTGAGCCCGCGCCCCCTCCGGCCGGTCCCCGCACCGGCCGGGGCCCCGTTCCCCGG
>NZ_JBHSBM010000014.1:0-5195 GCF_042650625.1 Planomonospora corallina | reverse complement strand
CCTCCGCAGCAGCGCGTCGGCCGGGGGCCGGTCCGTTTCCGGCACCGGGAGGCGTCGTGCCGGTCCCTCGGCGTGCTCCGCCGGTGTCCTGCCCCGGGGCGGGTCCCCCGCGGCAGGACACCGGCCCGTTCCGGCCCCCGCGCCCCTCACGGCGCGGCGGGCAGGGTGAAACGGAAGCGGGTGCCGCCGCCGGGGTTCGGCGCGGCGTGGATGGCGCCGCCGTGGCGCTCCACGATCCGCCGGCAGATCGCCAGGCCCAGCCCGCTGCCGCCGTACCCGCCGCCGCCGTGGGCGCGGTGGAAGTTCTCGAAGACCGCCTCGTGCTGCCCGGCGGGGATGCCGATGCCGCGGTCGGCCACCTCGACCCGGACCCGTCCCTCCTCCGCCTGCGCGGACGTGACGGTGATGTCCGGCGCGGTGCCGGGCGCCACGTACTTGACGGCGTTGCCGATCAGGTTGTCCAGCAGCTGGCGCAGGAGCGCGGGGTCGGCCAGGACCCGGTGCGGGGCGTCGACGTGGAACCGCGGCCCGGGCCGGCCGGCCCTGCGCGCCGCCACGTCGTCCCCGCGCAGCGCGACGACCTCCCGCACGGCCTCCGCCACCGCGACGGGCGCCGGGGACAGAGGCGCGTCACGGGCGACGGCGTGGGTGAGCAGGTCGCCGATCAGGTTGCGCATGCGGGCGGAGGCCGTACGGATCCGGGTGACGCTCTCCGCGATCATCTCCGGGGTCTCGCCGGGCAGCTCCTCGGCCGTCTCGGCCAGCACGTCGGTCCAGCCCTCGACGGCCGTCAGCGGGTTGCGCAGGTCGTGGGCGACGACCCCGGCGAACGCGGCCAGCTCGTCGCGGTCGCGGCGCTCGGCGGTGACGTCGTGGAAGACCACCACGGCCGCCTCCCCGGCGTCCGCGGTGGGGGGCAGGCGGGTCGCGCTGACGCTGAAGACCCGGCCCTCGGGCAGCATCGGGTTGCGCACGAACATGTCCATGTCGGTCACCTCCTCCCCCGCCAGGGCCCGCCGGTACGGCAGCTCCTCGTCCGTCATGGGCCTGCCGTCGGGATGGAACAGCCCGAAGCGCTCGGGGTCGATGCCCGCCTCGGGGACCGCCCCGTCCCCGGTCACGACCAGGTCCGAGGGCGGGACGGCGGCCGCGCCCATCGCGTCGAGCAGATCCCCGGCGGCGCGGTTGCGCATGACGATCCGCCCGCGCGCGTCGATCACCACCAGCCCGTCGTGCATCGAGTCCACGATCGTGGCCAGGAGGCGCGCCTGCGCCGAGGCCGCCTCCTCGGCGGAGGCGACCCGCCGCAGCAGCCGCCGGTGCTCGTCACGGCCGAGCGCCAGCACCAGCCCGACCACGGTGACCATCGCGACGAAGGACTGCGCCACCAGCGCCCGGACGCCGGGCGGGCCGATCATGGCGAACGGGCCGTTCCCGTGCAGGGTGTACAGGATCGCGACCGTGCCGACGGCCAGGTTGTGCACCGCGACGAAGGGCGTCGGGAAACGCACGCCCGCCCAGACCGTCACCACGAGCAGCGGGAACGCCAGCGGCAGGCCGTGGGCCGCGCCGAAGCCCACCACGTACGCGGCGGCGGAGGCCGCCAGCAGGGCGGCGTACTCGACCGCCCGCCAGCCCGAGGCGCGCCGCAGCTCGGCCCGTACGGCGGACCAGACGGCGGACCAGACGGCGGACCAGGGGGAGGCCGCGCCGCCGGCGTCCGGGCCGAACCGGGAGGCCAGGCAGAGCCCCGTCCCGGCGACCAGCACGGTGCCCACGAGGTTGCGGGTGAACCACACCGCGCCGGTCAGCGCCGACCACCGGTCACCGATCATCCAGACCGCGACCGGGCCGAAGGCCGCCGAGCAGAGCGCGCCCCCTCCCGCGGCCAGCAGCAGCCGCCACAGCTGCCGCACCCGGTCGAGCCTGCCCAGCCAACTGGAGGACCACCACTCCGGGAACAGCCACGCGCACAGCAGCACGAACGCCCACACCTGCAGCAGATTGCCCACCACGAAGGTGAGGGCGAGCACCGGCGGGGCACCGGTCCACAGATTGACGGCGAACGTCACCGCCGCGAGGGCGGCCGTGTCCGGCCAGCGCGGCCGTACGTGCCGCTGCGCCAGGAACCACAGGGCCGCCACCCCCGCGGCGGGCCACACCAGGCTCAGCACGACCCCCTCGATGAGGGTCAGCCGCCCGGCGAGCACCGCCAGCGCGTACAGCACGGAGAACAGGGCCGTACGGCGCAGCGCGGCGGCCCGGGGCACCACCCGCCGGCCGTCCCGCCCGGGTGGCTCCGCCCCGGCGGGCGGCTCCGCCGCCGCACGCGCTGTCACACGCGCTCTCCTCCCCCGCGGGCCCGGACGGGTAACGGTTCCCGGGCCCGAACGGGCGGTTCCGTGCCCGCAGCGGACCCGGTCGGGTAGCGTGCCGTCCTTACTCTGAGAGACGCACCTCTCATTTACCCCGGAGATTTCTCACATGCAGCCGTGGCCGGACGATGAATGGGGTATGCATCCCGCCGAAGCGCCGGTCGAGAGCGGCTGGCACCGCATCCACATCGGCCGCCAGCCGATCCACGACAGCGAGGGCGCCCTTGTCGCGTACGAGCTGTTGTTCCGGTCGCACCCCCAGGCCAAGGGTGCCACCGCGCGCGGAGCCGAGGCGACCAGCCAGGTCATCGTCAACGCGTTCAGCGAGTTCGGACTGGAGCGGCTGGCGGGGCCGCACCTGTGCTTCATCAACCTCACCAGGGAGTTCCTCGTCGGGGAGCTGCCCCTGCCCTTCGACTCGGGCTCCGTCGTGCTGGAGGTCCTGGAGACCGTCACCATCGACGAGCAGGTGATCGAGGGCGTGCGCGCGCTGGCGGAGCAGGGCTTCGCCATCGCGCTCGACGACTTCGTGGGCAACGGCCACGAGCGCCTGCTGGAGGTCGCCTCCTACGTCAAGCTCGAGGTCTCCGGGATCGACCCCGAGCTGCTGCGCGAGCGCGTCAAGGCCTGCCGCGCCTACAAGCACGTGCACCTGGTGGCCGAGCGGCTGGAGACCGAGGAGGATCTGGCGCTGGCGCGGGGGCTCGGGTTCGACTTCTTCCAGGGCTACCTGCTGGGCCGGCCCCGGGTGCTCTCCCTCGACACGCTGGAGCCCAGCCGGCTCCGCCACCTGGAGCTGATCAGCAAGCTCACCGACGAGGCCACCGACTTCCAGGAGATCACCGAGATCATCACCTGCGACCCGGCCCTGTCGTACCGCGTCCTGCGCGCCGCGAACTCCGCCGCGGCCGGCCTGTGGCAGCAGATCTCGTCGATCAACGACGCGGTCGTGATCCTGGGCACCCGGCGGCTGCGGCACTGGGTGACGCTGATGCTCCTCAGCGACGTGGTCGGCGCCGACGCGGGCCAGGAGGTCGACAACGACCGCATGTCCCACGTCCTGATGCGGGCCCGGCTCTGCCAGCTGCTGTCCCGGTCGCTCGGCCTGCCCAGCGACAAGGCGTTCACCGTGGGACTGCTGAGCGGCATCGCCGACCTGCTGGGCGTGCACCCGGAGGACCTGATCGCCCACCTGTCGCTCAGCAGCGACGTGTCGGGCGCGATCGTCGACGCGAGCGGCCCGCTCGGCAACGTGGTCAGCACCGCCCGCGCCTACGAGTCCGGGCTGCTGCCCGAGTCCGCCACCGACGGCTCGGACGACCTCGCGCACGCCTACCTGAGGGCCGTCGACTGGTCGATGAACATCATCAGCAACGTCTGACCTCCCCCGGCGGCCCCGCCGCCCCGCGCCGCCCCGGCCGCGCGCTCCCGCCCCGTCGGCGGTGGGGCGCCGCCGGGGCGGCGCCGTTCAGGAGCCGGGCACCGGACGCCGGCCGGAGGTCGGGCGCCGTTCAGGAGCCGGATGCCGGGACCGGGCCGCCGGTCCGGCCAAGCACCCGGAGTGCTCTTCAGCACACTTTCCGTGAGCGACCGGGCGGTGAATCACTCATGTCGAGCCGGGTCCGTGCCGATGGGAAGCCAGCGGCAAGGCCACGGCAGGAGAGGAGGCAACGGGATGGGAGAGCCGTTACTGGCCCTGGTCTTCATCCTGTCGGCCCTCATGTCCTTCGCCGTGACGGTGGTCAGCCGGCGCCGGCGGCACGTCGCGCCCGCGGTCGGCGCGCTGGCGGTGGTCGCCGCCGCCATCGGCACCTGGTCGGCGGTCGACGGCCTCAGCCTCCTCGACCCCCGCATCGAGCCCCTGCTCCCGGTGCTGGTCGTCAAGTTCCTCGCCGTCTGCGCCATGCCCGCGGGCGTCTACGGCCTGTCGCTGGCCGTGGTCGACCGCACCTGGCGGCTGACCCGCCGCCTGGTGCTGGTGCTGGCGGTCGAGCCCGCGCTCGTCGTGCTCGCCCTGCTGACCAACTCCCGCCACCACTGGTTCCTCACCAGCATGAGGACGGTCGAACTGCAGGGCGGCGCCGACGGCCACGCCGGCCCGCTGTTCTGGGTGCACACCGGCTACAGCTACGTCGTGCTGGCCGTCGCCCTCGCCCACCTGCTGCAGGCGTGGCTGCGCGGCCCCCGCGCCCAGCGCGGCCTGTACGGTTCCATCCTGCTGGCGACCCTGCCGCCCCTGACGCTCAACGTCGTCAGCACGTTCGGCATCGCGGACGTCGAGTACCTGACGCCGGTCGGCTTCTGCCTGACGACGGTCATCATCCACTGGTCGCTGGTACGGCGCTCGCTGCACGAGCTGGTGCCGGTGGAGCGCACCCACGTCTTCGACATGCTCAGCGACATGGTCATGACGATCGACGACACCGGCCGCATCCTCGACGCCAACCCCTCGGCCGAGCGCCTGCTCCGCCAGCTGGCCCCGGACCTCCCCGCGAGCCTGTCGGGTGTCGCGGGCACCGGGATCTTCGGCCACGTGCCGCTCAGCGACGGCATGGAGCTCGACCACACGGTGACCGATCCCGAGGGCCGGCGGATCGACCTGAACGTGCGCGTCACCGCCCTGCACGACAACCGCGGCCACACCGTCGGCTGGGCCTTCGTCGGCCGCGACGTCACCGCCCTCAACGACCAGCACCGCGCCCTCCAGCACGCCAACCGGCAACTACGCGACCAGGTCGCCACCATCGAGGCCCTGCGCGCCGATCTGGCCGAGCAAGCCGTCCGCGACGCCCTCACCGGCCTGCACAACCGCCGCCACCT